>CAZGGK010000041.1:0-41693 GCA_964525125.1 uncultured Mycobacterium sp. | reverse complement strand
CTGACCTGCGTCGGGCTGACAGGATTTGAACCTGCGACCACTTGACCCCCAGTCAGCAGCTATGGGTCTTTGCAAGTTCGCCCCGATCCTCGTAGGTACGTTTGAACTGCGACGATTCTATTTCACGCAGATCGTGGAGCTGCAACTTTTTCGCAAAACTGGGGTCAAAACTGGGGTCACATCTGTTTGACCCCAGTTATTCGCCCTCGTCGGACTCGCCCCGGGTTTCCTCGGCATCGGTATCAGCGACGGGAGCAGTCAGCGCCGCCCCGAATGCATCCAACACCGCCCGCTGAGCATCGTCACTGGCATGCCCGTAGATGTCGGCGGTGATGCTCGTGTCGGAGTGGCCGAGGATCGCGGATACGAGCTTCAAATGCGCACCACTTTCCAGCAGCGCGGTCGCCGCCGAGTGCCTCAGCGTGTGCAGACCCGTTCCGGCCGGAAGTTCCAACTTCGCCGCTGCCGACTGCAGGGTGCGTAGCAAGTTACGCGGATCGATCGGCTTTCCCAGCTCGGTGGTGAAGACCAGCCCCTCGGTATCGGCCCAAAGATTCGCCGCGAGTTTGCGAAACTTAGCCTGCTCCCCCTGCCACAGTTTCAGCGCCGCAACCAGATCAGCGGAAAGCGGCAGCGGCCGGTGACTGGAATCAGTCTTCGCCGACGCTTCTCGACGCAGGGCTTTTCCGGTGCCGGACAGTGTGCCGGCCACCGTCACGACGCCGCGCTTCAGATCCACGTCGCGCCAACGCAACGCCAGTACTTCCCCTCGGCGCATCCCGGTGCGCGCGGCCAGCTGAATCGGCAGCGCGTGCCGGCTGCCGGCGATGGACCTCAGCAGATCCCGAACTTGAAGCGCCGTCAGATGCGTGGCTTCCTTCCTCGGAACCGTCGGCCGATCAACTTGAGCAGCAACATTCTTCGCCACCAGACCGTCACGCACAGCGGCGTCGAGGATGGCACGTAGAACTGCGTAGTCGGTGCGACGTGACGAAGCGGAGACGCCGGCCTCTGCTTCGCTCATCATCCACTGTTCGATGTCGCTCGGAGACAACCGGTTCAGTGGTATGTCGGCGAGGAGCCCGGCCTCGATGTGCAGCCGACTGCGAATCGCGTAGAGATCCTTCGTCGCCTGGCGGCGGTCCGACGCCACCAGTGTCGCCTCACGCCACCTCTTCGCGACCGCGGCTACCGGCGATTTCGAGTCAACGACGGCGAGTCCGTCACGGATCCGTTCCAGCTTCTTGTCCAACGCGGCCTTGGCGAGTTTGCGAGTAGTGCCGTACGCCGACACCCGATGCTGTTTGCCGCGCGAATCCGTGAACGCGACCCTTCCCTCCCAGCGCCCGTCAGATCGCTGGCGAAATGTCCCTTCGCCGTTGCCTCTCCGCGTCGCCACAGCGTCAGTGTGTCACGCGGCGTGGACATGTCACCCCGCATTGCCGCCGTGCCGTCCCCACACACAGCAACCGGCCCGCACGCTGCGTCGGTGCGGGCCGGTTGGGGCGGTGGGGTTACCGCGGCTTCGGCAGAGTCGTCACGGGCTCGCGGCTGCAGGCGTCGCCGGCGAGGATCGGCACCGTTGCCGGCACCGCAACCCCGCCCGCGGGCACCGGCAACGGGACGGTGAAGCCGGTGCACCGCAAGATGTCCACCCGCACCCCGTCGCCGACCGTGTACGCGAACGAATCCGAGCCCTGGATTGCTGAGTCCCAGCGGCGGGGCAGATCCGCAACGGTCGGCGGTGCGGCCCCGCCGGGCAAGCGCATGCTGAATGGGGCGTCGCAGGCCCAGTGACTGGTGTCCAGTCCCTTGCCGACTCCGGTCAGCTTGTCGGGCACCCCGATCAGGGTGCCAGCGGGCAACCGCACTGTGACTGTGCAGCCAGCCTCGGGGCGTGAGCTGAGGAAGGCGTACGCCTGCCCACGCTCCTCCGCAGCAGCGGCCGCCGCACGGTCCGTTCCGTCGGGCAGATCCTCCACCTCCACCACGCCGCGGTTGCGGCGCTCTTCGTGCCGCTCCCCGGCGGCGAAGCCGGTGTCGAAACTGGCGGCGGCCCGCCGAGCGGACTCAGCGACACCGCTGGCGTAGCCCTGGCCGCGGGCGAGGTCCTGCGACCACGCGACACCGACGGCGCAGGCCGTAGCCATTGCCAGCACCCACACCATCCGTGCCCACCACGGTGCCCGGTTCAGCACACGGCCGGGTGCTCGGAGAATCCGATTCAGACGCTTCATCGTCCACCTCCACTTCTGCCACTGTCAGCCCGCGGAGGCAGGACCTCGTTGCTGCCACTGCCGCACTGCTGAAGCAGCACGTATTTGCCCCGCGCAGTTGAGTTGTCCCGCTGCAGAGGCGTGCCATCCTCAGCTGGACTTACTGGCACCCGCCACACCGTGCCGTCTGGCAGTGCGACCCAGACGTCGCAAGACCAACGGGTGGCGGCATCGGCCGGCGCCATGAACGCGACCGGTGCACCGGATTCCACGGCCTGCCGAAGTGCCTCCGGTGCAGTTCCCTCCAACGGCGCCGAGGCGGACGCTTGCACGCCCGCCTCGAAACCCTGGTGGAATCCGTGCTGGTATGCACGGTCCAGTGCCAATTTCCCACCGATGAGCACGCCCGCGATCAGCACCAGAACCCATACAGTCAGCACCGTCACCCGTGCCCACTTCGGTGCGCCACGAATGGCGGTCAGCGAGCTCATGCGGCACCGCCGTATGAGCTGGTGCTGAAGGTGTCAGCGACGGGCTCGGAGACGGGCTCCGGTGCGGGCTCGTCGACGACGTCGTTCTCGGCGGCCGGCGCGAGCCCCAGTGACTGCTCCAGCGCGGCCACATCCTGCAACGCTGCCAACGCCGCCTTGGCCGACTTCTTCGACGTCACCGCGGCCCGCGCAGCCGTGACCCAGGCGCCATCGACGAGGGCCTGTACGCGGGCGCCGATCGAACCCGTCTTGCCACCGTCGATTTCGGCGACCAGCTCGGTGCACTGCTGGGCCAGATCAGCCGGCAGATTCCCACTCAGCACCGCTTTCTCCAAGAAGCGGCAGGCCCGGTCGGCGCTCAGGCGCGGGGGCTTAGAAGTTGCCTTGGTTGTCATGGTGTTTCTCCTTCGTTGAGACGGGCTACTTGTTGTGGTTTCGGGCGGCGTATTCGCCGATCGCAAAGGCCTGCATGGTGGTCAGGTCGACCACCACCGGGTGCTTCGCGCGGATGGCCTCCTGCAGAGCGTGGTCGCGGTCAGGATCGGAGTCGAGGTCGGTCATTGTTTTCTCCTTGCGGTTGAGAGATGTTTTAGGGCTTCGTGATTCGGGGTGTAGGCCGAGCGGGTCACGGTTCCGGCATCACCTCCAGCGCTCGAATTTCGACGGACGCGGGATTCCTGTAGGCACCCCTGTAGGTAGGGCTGTATCGGGTGCTGTATCGCGGTCTGTATCGCCAGTTTTAGGATTCTCGAAAGCTGACCGATGCGCTCTGCTCGTACACGCGCATGCGTTGGGGTCCGTCCCACCCCAAAGCTGACCAATCGCTTCTGGCCGAATCACGCACTGTGGCTGTATCGCCGGGTTTACCGGTGCCGTACTGCCGCTGTAACGCTCGTGGAGTCTCACAGCTCCTCCTGCGGGGCTGCCGGTGCCGGTGGGCGCTGCTGATAGCGCTGGATCGTCCAACCGCCGCTCTCGACCCTCTTCAGGTCGCAGCCGCGCGCACTGGCCAGTGCGGCGGCCTTCCGATGCGATGCGATCCGTCGAGTAACTGTGGCGACGCGGCAGCCGGCCGCTATCGAGATGCCATGCGTCGTCGCGCCCCACACCTTGAGCACCGCGAAATAGAACGCTTCAGCCTGTGCGACCTGCAGCTCCGCGGCACGCGAATCCGCGAACGCATCCATCGCCTCGTCCGGGCTACAGCGGCCAGCTGCGATGGTCCGCAACGGAGCGACAACTGCCGCGTGAGCGGAGATCAGATCGGCAGCCGCGGAGGCGATCAGCTCACTCGCAGCGGTGGTTGAAACCTTGTCTCGCTTGCGGAATCGAGGGGTCATGAGAAGGGTCCTTTCGGTCTAAAACTCGGCGTGCGCGACGTTCATGGGCGGGGATCCGGGGTCATACGCCGGCGAGCCTTCGTCGTAGCGTTCGGTGCCGGGGATCGGTGTCCCGTCGGCTTCGGTGAGAGCGATGACAGGGATCGAATCGACCGGTTCGAGGTCCTCGAACGCGGCGCTGGTCCGGTTCAGCCAGTCACCGTTATCGTCAGGAAATTTCCACCCGAACCGTCGCCGCTGCGGTGCGTTGGCCAGTGCGGCGGCGAAGGTTTCAGCGGCCTTGCCCGCGTTGTAGAACCCTTTGAAAGCGGTCGGGTTTCCGTCACCGTCGACCACAACACCCAGACCCTGATCACCCAGCCGGATATGCGCTGTCTCGGCGGCAACTCGTTCCCGCTCCCCCTCCGCGAACAGCTTCGTCAGGTGCCCGGCGGGACCACCCTGCGGCTTGCCGACCACGATCCGGGTGGCGATGTTGGTCAGCAGTTTCGTGTTGATTCCACTCTCCGCGTCAACGGCCTGCGCGGAGATGATCAGGTGGCAGCCGCGGCTACGGCCCTGCGCGAGAATGTGGTTGATCCTCACCATGGCAGCTTGGATCCCGGCCTTCTCCCTCTTGTCCGCGCCCGTGCTCAAACCCTTACTGGCCCACGCCCCAAACTCATCGACGCACAGCACGATCGGCTCAAACGCGATCGGGATCTTGCGCTGGTGCATAGCAGCTTCCATGCGCTTCCGACGCTCCATGGCGTCGAACACAAACGCGATCGCACGGTGGATAGCCGCGGGCTCGACGCTGAGGTTGTGACCGATCCCGGCGGCGTACGCCTCGCGCATGTCCGCGCCCTTCCCATCAGCCAGAAGTAGCGTCACGCCCTGCGCCTGCAGGGCGGCCAATTGCAGTTTGAGCAGCGTCGATTTGCCAGCCCCGCTGGTACCGGCGGTGAGGGTGTGCGGCCTCTTGTGAATCGGGATCATCAGGGGGTTTCCCTTGCGGTCTACTCCCACCGGAAGCAGTAGCCCGCCGCGGGCCGCGAGCAATGACTGCGACCGAAGAACCGGGCGCCAAATCAGCTGTGGTGACAGCGGTGACGACGCCGGGAAAGTCGCTGCGGGGCGGTGATTCAGCGCAATCAGCAGGTCCGCTCCGCACACCGTCACGGTCAGCTCAGGGCAGCAGAAGATCGACCGCAGCTTGCCCACCGACAGCTTCGCCAGCGCCTCCGCGTCCTGGCCCGGAAGGGGGCGAATCCGGATCTCCGGACCCCTCTCCCCGACCTCCAGTGACCGCACCGCAGGCACAGCGCGTTTCGGCTTCTCCACCCCCAGCCCGGCGGTGTACAGGATGCTCTTGCGCGCATTCGGTCCGTCCTCGTAGAAGCACTTCGCGGCGTGCCCGGCGGCGTTCCACGGGGTGGCGGGATGTTCGCCGACAACGCTGCGCCACACCCAGAGCTTGCCCGGATCCTCAAGCTGGGTTTGATACGTGCCCATCCCTGCTTGCTCAGCGGCGGCGCGGAACCTCCGTCCGATAGCTTCACCGTCGTAGCCGGCGGGCACCTTGACACGGATATTCACCCCGGTGCCCTTTGGTACGGCACGGGCCTTTGCCACTCCGCCGAAGAGCCTGTGGCACCAGGTTTCATCGGCGAAGCGGGCGTTCCACAAGCTGGCAACGTAGGCCGGGGAATCGTGGTCCTCGGCCTCGACGGACGTCGGTCCGGGGCATGCGGGACCTGCCTCCGCTGCCTTCCACAACTGATCCAGTTCATCCACTGCCGTAGCGATCGCCGCTGCCTGATCGACCCGCCCCTGCTGCGGTTCCGGCTGCGGTTCAGCGGGGCCAGTAGGGGTGGAGGAAGCGGACTTCCCCTCACGGTTCGGCCGCGGTTCCGGTGCAGCTCCGGCACCTTGAGGGGCACCGAACACGAACTCTTCGTCGTCGTCGGCGATCATCCCCGCCACACCCAATCGTCGTCGTCATCGTCGTCGGCGGCGGTGCCGGTCTCAGCGACAGGAGGTGGAGCGTCGGGGTCATTCGTCACGGTGAGGGTGAATCCGCCGACGGAGCCATCGAATTGGAGCATCCCGGACCGGACCCGTAGTGCAGTCAGAAGGGCCGGCAGGTGCGCGCGCACCATGGCGTCGGTGATCCTGGAATGCGTGACTTCCAGCGTCAGCCGTGCATCGGGGTCGAGCCGGGTAACGCCAGTGCACCGAAGCCAGCTGTCCCACACCTGGTTGCCGTCGGAGTCGGTGGTCAGCTGGCCCCACTTCTGCTCCCGACTGACCTTCGAGACGGCCTGCACTGCGGGCATGATCTTGCCATCGATGCTGGTCACGGCCTGCAGAGCGGACCCCTCCGGCGGGTTCCAACCCTTGGTTTCGACGGCGTGCCGATACCGCTCAGCTGCCGCTTCGTGCGACAGCTGCGGCTCCGGTGGCGGGGTCCTGTAAACCACCTGCGGCGGGAGCTCTCCGCCGGGGAACCCGGGAGGGGTCTCCGGATACACGTACGTCGGGCGGTTCTGCGCTTCCCAGACCTCCCGCTGCCACGCCTCATAGGCCATCTCGTGGCCGCGAATCGCGTCGTCATCGGTCTTGATCCGACCCAGTGCCACCATCGCGATTAGCCCGGTGGGGATGCCCGCCAACAGCGCTCCACCGGCGCCGCCGAAGCGCCACGCGATAAGCGTTGCGCCGACGCCGATCAGCACCGCTCCAAGCCACCGCAGGCCCCCACCGACGAGGCCGGCCTTGGCGGCACCAGCGTGTCCTGGACCGGCATCGCGACGGGCGTCGGACGGGCCTTTCAGCAGCATGAAGAGGCCGATGCCGATGATGATCACCGCCCACCACAACGGTGCGTTCACGCTGCTTGTGGGGTCCATCTGCTGCTGGTGGTGGTAGTCCTCGGCGGACTCTTCGACAGCTTCTCGAAGCCGCTGGCCGGCGCAAACTGCGCGGTCGATCGGGTCGCCGCTCTCACATTCCGGGCTTGTGGCACCGGCGGTCCCGCAGCCCGCGATCGACACCAGCAACGGGGACAGCAGTGCCAGCCGGGTCTTCACCGGATCACCGCCAGCGCCGCAATCGTGGCGGCCATGGCGGCGCCGACGACGACGGTTGCAGCCCCGAAACCAACGGTGTGGGCGAGTGCGAGATAGCCAATGAGAGAAAGCATTTGTCACGTCCTCCTGGACTATTGACGGTTCGTTGCCGCCTATGGTGCACTTTCAGAACCGAACCGTCTAGCTCTAACTCGACTGTGCTGCAACTGGTTTCGACTGCTTCGTGTCGCGAACTGTCGCAATGGGACGCATCGAGGCGCGACGGGACGCATCCAGACATGTGACGCACATCACAGAGAAAGGTTGGTGTTTGAGGGTCGTGTCGTGGCGGTCGTGTCGCGTTCGACCGCATTGAGACGCATCGAGCACTATCTGTCGCACCGGCGTGAAAACATCACGCGCAGAACGAAACGGAGTTGGAGATGACACTCGGAAGACGCCCGGAACCGCCACCCGAAAGCGAGAAAGTGCTCGACCGCGGGCGCGCACTCAGCACCGCCGACGTCGCCACGATGACCGGTCACGGACAGCGGATGGTGCAGCGCTGGGTGGCCAACGGCGAACTCCCGGCGGTAGTGCTGGGCAGGCGTCGAATCCGAGTCTTTGAAGCCGATCTGAACGAGTTTCTCGACGCGAGGTTCACGGTCTACGGCGCCATGAAAGACGGTGCAGCATGAGCACCGACGTGGCCGAAATCCGTAGGGCAGCACGTGACCTCGCCACCGAACAGGGCCTGAGTTCGCCAGCCATCACCGCCGCCGCGGACGTGGCCGGACTCCGCTTCCTGCGCCGGCCGATCAGCCCGGCGCGCCGGGAACTCATCGCGCCGTACGGCACCGTTGCCTGGCTGAATCAACACTGGAGCGAGATCCTCACCCGCGCCGGAATCGCGGAGGACCCACGATGACCGACTACGCGATTCTCGACTCCCCCGGCATCGCCGCCGTCGAAGCCGACGCGGTCGGGGAAGCCGTCCGGCAGTGGCTCAGCGGCCGCGGCTGGCACGGTCCCCAGGTGCAGTTCTGTGCCGGATATGCGAGGGCGCGGGTGCGTGCTGCGCACCGCGGCGGGAAGCCATTCACGGTGCTCTTGGAGCTCGTTCCGGAGACCGTTGGGGGCCTTGATCAGGCGATTTCCGAGCCGGGACAGCAGCTGCTTCGGGAACTCGTCGATAGCCATTGGGAGTCCGTGACGGCGGGGGCTGTGGACCGGCACCACCGCAGGATCGCGGGGATGGCGAGACGAGCTGTGGTCGAGCTGGTGTCAGAGACGGTGCCCGAGGCAACGCTGGCGGCGCTGGTCTGGGCGGGGGTCACGGCGGCGGCCCAAGTGCTGGGAGTCGGGCCTTGTTCCGTCGTCCTGGGCGACCCCGTCGCGGTGGCTGCGCGGGCGGAGATCGCTTGGCGGCAGGCGAATCAGGGGAAGTGGTCAGAGAGCGATTACTGGGTGTGGCTGGCCGACGAAGGACAGCAGAGGGCGTTGGCGAGACGGGTGGAAGTGATGTTGGAACTGGCGGGAATTGAAGCGATGGGAGCGGCGGGATGAGCATTCGGCGGTACTGGGGCTGGACCCTCACGGCGGCCGTAACAGTGTCCGTCGCGGGCAACGTCGGGCACGCGCTGCTCACCGCTACACCGGCCTTGCGCGGGTACGCCGCCATAGCGGCTGCACTCCCTCCGCTGGCTCTACTGACCGTCACCGAAGGCCTCGCCCGGAGTGTCGGGCAAGGTGTTCGCCGCTGGGCGTACTGGGTCGGAATGATCGGCGCCGCTGCGATCGCGATGCTCGCTTTCGTGCTGAGCTTCGCCGCCCTACGGGACTTGGCCATTGCTCTGGGTCAGCCGGCTGCCGTCGCCGCGGGTTGGCCGCTGCTGGCCGACGCCACAATCGCCGTCAGCTCGATCATGCTGCTGGCGGTCAAGCCGGTTGCCGACAACCACCACGCGGCGGTTCCGGCCACCGACGCACCTGCCGCGCCCCCGACGATCACCAGCTGGACCGCCGCTTCGTCCGCCACTGCAACCACCGTGACCGCCAGTCCCGCCACGCCAGCCGCCGCTAGCAGCCAGCCGGTTGGTGAAGCGGCGGCCGCGGTGGCTGACACGGCGCTGACCGGCGGTGATGCAGTGGCGGACGCTGGTGGGCACCTGACGCCGGGGCTACACCTGGTTCCGGGCGGAGAAGCTGCCGGAGAGCCGGCCGACCGCCACCTGGCGGCCGCTAAGGCGGCCCTGGCGGCCGGTGTGGTGGTCAAACCGCCAGTGCCGGTGGCTGCCCGGGCGCTACGGCTCCGGGCCGCCGGCGAATCGCAGAGGGCGGTCGCCGAGCAGCTCGGGATCGATCGATCCGTGGTGGCTCGACTGGAGGCCTTCGCGGAGGAATTGGCGGAGCAGGAAGCGGTGGTGTAGCCCGGCGAACGGATGAAGGTGACGGCCCCTGACTCTGCGGAGTCGGGGGCCGTTGCTGTTGCGGGAACGGGTGCAGACGCGCCGCAGGGGAAATTCGCCGATAAGGAGTTGATAAGACTTTTCGTGTTACTGGAGTGAATATTTGGACCGCCGCGAACCGGTGAGTACCGGGGCGAATCGGGCAATGGCGCGGCTGTCTCGGCGTGTCGTGGCGGACCAGTTGCGGGGTCGAAATGCGGTGGCACGCTTGGGGTGTCTAAGCGCAAACGAACACCAATCGAAAGGGGATCAAAGCCATGGCCAGTGAGATCACCGCTCCCGCAACCGGTCTAGTTGTCGACCCCGGTATTGACCCGATTCTGACCGTCCCCGCTGCCGCAGAGCTGCTCGGTGTGTCCTTTCCTGTGGCAATGGATTTGGTCCGGGACGGTCGGTTGAAAGCAGCTCGCGTAGGCAACGGACGTGGGCAGTGGCGGATCCGTCGCAGCTGGATCTACGCGTACATGGACACCGTCGCTGGAGGTGCGCTAACCAGCCCTTGACAGCACGAAAGCCGGGCGGTTCAGGCCCGGCTTCCGTATCGCATTCGTCCCGCTGAAAGGACTCCTCAATGCTACCCCAACCGTCCCGAGACCTGGAGGCCGAAGCCGCCGAGACCCATCGTCGGCGTGTCTGCTCCGGTCGGTCAAAAGCTCGCTGTGTCAGCCGTCTCCAGTCAGCAATCGCTTGCGAACCAGTGCTGCTTCCGCCGTGGGAAGAGGAGGCTCTGACCGCGATCGATGAAGCCGCAGCGCGCGGTGAGCTGCCGGATCCGAGTCTGTACGGCCGCTGCACCGCGCGCGTGCTCCGGGCGTGGATGGCGGCAGAGGCGGTGTCGGAATGAGCACCGAACACAGCGACCTGCTGGTCCGCATGACCAGCTTGGGCGCGCACCTGGTTGCGCTGGCCAGCACGCTGAAACGCCCTATCAACGACGGCTGGCCGCTGGCGCGGGCACTGTCCGTCGAAGACGCCGAGACCCACCTCGACCGCGGCGGGAATGTCGGCGTGAATCTCGCCGCAAGCGGCCTGATCTGCCTCGACGCCGAGAACTTTGCCGCCACTGGTGCCGTCACTGGTGCCGGTTTTGTCCCCACAGTGATCCCGGCGAAGTCACAAACGGAGCACGCGATCGACCCGGCCAAAGACAAGCGCGGCGGGACCCACACCTGGTTGCGCGTTCCCGACGGGATCGACCCGTGGACACTGAGATCCGACCGCACCGGGATCACCCTCTCGAACGGCGGGACGATCGATGTCTTGGCCGGCCACCGGCAAGCGGTGGCGCCGCCTTCGCAGCTCGCCGAAGCTCCCGGGTACGCCTACGCGGCTGCTCTCGGCGGGCCGCTGGACCCGTCCTCCGGAGTGGCCGACATCGCTGTGGCGCCCATGTGGCTGTTCGACCCGCAGGTCCCGGGATGCCCAGCTGAGCTGTCGGTACTGAACGGGATCCTCGCGCCGAAGACCGCGTACGAACGGGTAGAGGCGGACGCACGGTCGCAGGAACTGACCGACCGGATCGATGAGATCCCTTGGGGTGAATGGCTGGACGGGGATCAGCGGCTGATCCCTGCGGGCCAGATCGACACGTGCGGGTGCGAGGTTTACCACTGGTACTCGGCGGAGCACGGCAAGAGCGCGACGCTCCACGACGGCTGCGACAAGGGCTGCGGAATCCATGTCTGGTCCGGCACCATGATCGGCGAGCTGCGCCTGGACAACGACCACCTCTCGCGCCTGAACCTCGCGGCGAAGTTGCGTGGCGTCAGCGTCCAGGTTGCAGCTGCATCTGTCGGAATCACGCTTGGTGGCGGCAACGGCGAAGAACTGGCGCCGGTGCGTCCGGACCACTACGAAGAGTCCGCGCGGGAAGCGACGCAGCGCGGCGAAACCGCCCGGGCCGCGATGTTCCGCAAAGCCGCCGCGGTGCTGCGGGCGACCGGACCCGACATCGAAGCCGGCGAGATCGGCAGCCACTCACGCATCGGCGGGGGCGGCGCACCGATACCGCCACAGCGCCCAGCCACGTTCACCTACACCGTGGTGGAAGGAGGCGGCGAAGGCGGCGACGCACCCCGGCCGCCGCTGTCGGCGGTTCCACCCATCTTCACGGTCCTGTTCTCGGATCCGGTGACCGACGATGACACAGATCCGCTGCCGCCTCCACTGCTCGCCGGCGACCCCGGACCTTTCCCTGTATACGCGCTCCCGAAAGTGCTTCGCGAGCACTGCGAATGGGTGATGGCAGCCAAAGCGGTTCCGGCCAGCATGGTGGCGCCGATGTACCTCCCCCTGCTGAGCGCCGCTTGCGGACGCGCGATCATCGTTCCGCGGGCAGAGTGGATCGAGTTCGGTCCGATCTGGATCTGTGTCGTCGCGCCTCCGAGCTCGCGCAAGAGTCCCACGCTGAACGCGGTGAAGGCGCCGCTTGAATCCGCTCAGCGAATCCTCCGAGACCGCCGCGAGCAGGTGCGGCTGGCCGCAGAGGCGATGGCCGACGCCACCGGTGAATCGTTGGAAGAGGCTAAGCAGGAATATCAAAAGGCCTGCAAGATTTACGGTGCGTCGATCCCCCACGGAATGATGCTCGTAGCAGAACCGGATGAGCTGCGGGAGCTGCGCGAGCACATGGAGCACCTGCGGAAATTGGCGGCAGAAGCCACTGCGGCTATTCCGCCCGATGCGCAACTGGCATTCGACGATGCGACGGACGCCGCATTGGAAGAGCACCTGAAAGACACCGGCGGTTACGCATTCATGCTGGCTCCGGAAGGGTCGCGGTGGTTCGACGCACTGCTAGATCCACGCAACTCAACCACGACCAGCGGCGTGTATCTGGACCTCTACGACGGCGGGAAAAGGCGCAGCAAACGCATTGGCCGTGGCACGACCGAGGTCGATAATTGCTACCTGCCGATGCTGGTAGTTATCCAGCCGGAGCCACTCAAAGCCTCGCTAAAACCGGATCGGGATGGTCGCCGACGGCTGATCGGCGACGGGACGGCAAGCCGTATGGGTATGGCGATCGTCGAACGGGTCGAGCCGGATACCTTCAACCACCCCCAGCCTGAGGATACGGGCGCGAATGCCCGCTACGAGCAGGCTGTGGAGCGTGAGTTCCTCCGTAGCTTTGGCCGCGAAGATCCGATCCGGTTCGAGCTCGACACGGAGGCGCGAAAGGTATTCGCGCCCATCTACGACCGGGTCGAGCGAGTGAAAGTCGAGGCAGCCGACCGCTCAACAAGCGACGGGATGGCCGAGGCGTGGGGCAAGGCCGCCGGCCGAGCGCTACGGATCGCGCGCGTGTTCACCCAGATCGGTATGACCGACGCTGAGCTCGCCGCTCCTGGCGTGAAGCTGATCAGTGCAGAGTCAATCACCAACGCGTGGGCTATCGCCGAATGGTTTCTAGCGAGCGCGGCTTACGGCATGGGCGGAACCGCGCCTGTCACCGATGAGCAGCTGCACGGTAGGTGCCTGAAGTGGCTGAGGAAGCGGCTGGCAAAAGAGGGCGCCGTCGAATTCCGGAGGTTGCACGACAACGCGCGTCACCGACCCTACCTACGCGCGGCAATCGACGAACTCGTCGCCGCAGGCGAAGTCGCCGTGTCGGACGGGCCGATCAGCAGCGCCACCGTCACCGCGACGGCAACATTGCAGCGCAGCGCCTGACCCGCACCGAACGGATACCCGCGCCGAGGCCTTCTCGGCGCGGGTATCTGCTTGAGCACCCAGTGGGTACATGGGTACAAATGGGTACTTCGATGGGTACATTCATGAAAACGCATTGTTTCCGCAGGTCAAGTGGGCTTTTCCCGGCTAATGGGTACATGGGTACATGGGTCTGGGCGTACCCAATGGGTACCGGGTACGAAGAGACACCAACAATCGAACATATGTTTGAATAATTCTCTATTTCGGGTATCCCTAGCCGTGATTCCCTGGGTACATCAGCCGGGGCGTACCCATGTACCCATTCCGGCATCGCCGCAGTTCAAACGACATTTCCTCGATTTACCCACCGAAGTACCCATTTGTACCCATGTACCCAGCGCCGCGATGATGGTTTACCCCTCACCACCCCGCCCCACCGCAACCGGCCCGGCCCCGGGCAGCGGGACCAGAGCTGAGTCAGGGTGCGGGTGGTGCGACTGGAGGAAGCGCAGCAGATCCCGGCGGTGCCTGGCTCAGGCTGCGGGTGGTGAGGACGGGATCGGGCGAAATGGACTATTTACGCGCGCCCCTCGTGGTAATCACATGCTCATGAAGCGGTTCGTGTTGATCCTGGGCGCAGCAATCGTCGCAATCGGCATCGCAGCGGGCACATTCCCACTTCACGCGACGGCCGCGGGAGCTAGCAGCTACTGCGGCAACGGGTTCGCCAAGAAGCCAAACGAGATCTTCCAAGACCGTTCGCGCACGATCGATCAAAATAGAGCCCTGGTGGGCGCTTGCTACGAGAAGGCTAGAACCTGGGAGTTCGTCGGTTACGCGGTCGCCGGCCTCGGCGCGGCAGTGCTGATCGGTGGCGCGTCCATCAAATCGCGCGACTGAGATAGGGACGCGGAGCGCCGGTTCCGCGCCGACGGAGCCCTTTCATCCCGGGACCTGTCACCCCTCGCCGCTACCGTTCGCCCGTGACGAAGACCATGCCCCCAGCTGTGCAACCCACCGCCGCGTTCGAGGGCGAAGCATGATCCCGGCTTATCCCGGTGAATCAGGAGGGGCGCGGGCGATGACGACGCTGACTCACGCCCTTCCGTGGATCCTGGCCGCGGGCTTGGCGACACGCGTCGCCTCCTGGTTTGGATGGTTGACGTCGCTCGACCTGGCCGTCGCAGTGGTGATTCTCAGCTGCCAGTTCGCAACCATGGCTCACCTGCGGTCATCACATCTGTGTGCGCGGTGCATGGACGAGGTCCCCGCCGACGCACCCGTCAAGGCGGAGCGCCGCAAGAGGGTGCTGTGGTTCGCGCATCAGCTCGCCACTGGCACCGTCATATTCGGCTTACTCGCCCCTGCCGTTGCGATCGCATTCGTCGGAACCCACTCCGGGAGCCCCACGATCCAGCATTTAGCCCGGATTCCGCTGGATGTTCTGGTCTTCACCTCGCTGTACAGCACCTGGCTGCACCACCGGCTGCGTCCGTGGTGCCCGTACTGCCGCGGCTGGGACGACGGGGGCGATCCTGAACCGTCGCCTGACCCCTCGGAGTTCAAGACGCGAACCGGGTAGGGATGTGCTTGCGGTGCGCGGGGCCGAAGCCATCGGAGAAGCAGGGGTAGGGGCGACGGAATCTGCAGTGATCACCGGGGTTCAACCGTCGGCTCGGCACGGCTCGTACGCTGAGCCGATTGAACGCAGAGGAGGCAATGGGGATGAACAAGGCCGAGCGTCTGTGGAGCCTGCGCGACGGTGTGCTGGCGTGGTTGTACGGCCTGGGGATCGACGGGGCCACGATCGCTAAGGCAGAGCCCGCGGCCTTCATGGCCGCGACATCCTGGCCGGAAGAAGCGGTGACCCCACGTGAATTGAACGAGGCGCTCACGTGGCTGAAAAAGGAGGGTTACGTCGAGGGCAAGGGCACCTGGCAGGGCGATATCCTTCGGCCACACCTGAGCACCTACGGCGAGAAGTACGCAGCGTCGGGTAAGTCGGTACGGGATCTCCCGGGCGTTATGGAGGTCCAGAGCCCCTACCTCCACATTGAGGGCAGCAGCGGTGTCGCGGTCGCCTTGCACAGTCCCGGAGCAACACAGAACGTGAACGTCCAGCAGATGCTCGAACAGGCGCAGGCGCTGGCTGACGCGATCGAAGTAGCGCTGCCCGAGTTTGCCGACGATCAGATGCGCATGGATGCCGAGAAGTTGGTATCGGAGATCCGAGCCGAGTCGGAATCGGAGACTCCGACACCGGGCCGGCTCAAGAGACTGGCTACGTCGGCGATGACCACTATCGCCACGGGCGCTGGCACAGAGCTGGGGAAGACGATCATCGAGGCGGCACTTCCGCTGCTGTCCTGAAGGATCGTTCACGGATTCCCAGCAGCGTAGGACACTGCGGTCGCGGCCCGCAGCGCACACTCCGGAGACTGCGCCCGGTGGCCGTTAGGCTCACCCGATGAGCGTGGAGCCGTATCAGGTCCGACGGATGCAAATCGATGCCGCGGACGCGAACCGCCTCGGCAAGTGGGCCTCACTGTGGGCCGATTTGCTCCATGTCGATATGGCCCTAGCCGCGCGGGCAGAGCTTCCGGTATCCGCAGCAGTGGCGTTCAAACGACGTGCATTCTGGGAATCCGCCATCGTCAGCTACGGCCGCATGGAGGCGAGTACAAAGAAGCGCAAGCTCGCCCACGAGGACCTCCTGCGCACCGCGCGCGGGGAACGCGGAATCGAGTTCCACGCGGTCCTCATGGGTTGGCGCAACGACCACGTCGCTCATCGCCTTTCCCGTGACTTCGAGACGGTCGCCGTGTACGCCGACTACCTCGATGAGGAGCCTGGGACACTTGATGGGATCAGGGCCGACGTCGCTACCTCGCTGGGACCGGACGACGATTCTCTTCTAGTCGAAGAGTTCCGCGAGCACGTCAAGCAGTTGCGCGACACCTTATGGGAGAAATACCTGGCGCCGATCGGCGAACACCTGGCCGGCCAGGAGCACCGTCCGAAGGTTTTGTCGCCAAGCTCGGTGCCGCCCGACTCGGATAACTGGCTCACGCTGACCCCGACCCTATGGTCGCGGCACAACGGCACCGGCATGAGCTAGCGGCCCTGCCCGCCGCCCCTTCGCGTATCGCCGACGCCAGCCAGCCCGACTTCGCTGGTGTGGGGCGGTGGCGTGGATACGCAGCCACGTTCGACCATGTCGGTACGCCGGACAACGATGTGGGGCATCATTGACCACACCAGTCACGGAAGGTTGAGGACTTGGCCGGCGAGGACGGCATCACCGTAGACCTGGAGGGCGGGGCGCTCGATCCCAGGGCGGTCGCTGATGCCATTGAACAGATTGAGAGCCTGATCACCAGCATCAGCGGTTTCGAAGACGCTCAGCTGACACTGACCAACCTGCGTGGCGGCAGCGCCCACATCTCCATGGCCGTTGTCGGCTCACCTCTCGACCTGGTCCACGGCGGAATTGAAGAACTCCGCCAGGGTCCGGTACTGCCCGACGGGTGGAACCGCCAGTCGCTCCAGGCAATTATCGGCCTCCGCAAGGTCTCGACGCGCCGCGGTGTTGAGTCGATCAACCTGCGTCTCGGAAACGCCATATCGGCTATCGATGACGTAATCGAGGAGAACGCCGAGAAGGCACTCGCACCGTCATCGCTGTCTTTGGGCGCGGTGCGCGGCAGGCTCTATCGCTACACGAACGACACGGTCAGAAAGCGACGTTCGGCCGGATTGCGGCGCACGGATACCGGCGAAGCCATCGAGCTACGTTTCGCTCCCGACGACGCGGCCAAGGTCCGAGCCCACTTGGAGCGTGACGTTGAAGTCTGGGGTGAAATCACCCGTGACGCTACCGGCCAGGTGGCCCAACTCGTTGTCGAGGGAATCGAGCCTATCGACGCCCCAGGACAAGGTGCGTCCGCCAGTGAAGGCCGGGGCCTGCTGGGAAGTGACTGGGCCGGTGGCATCGACCCGGCCGAATGGGTGAGGACGATGCGTGGCTGACCAACTGAAACGGATCGCCGTTGACACCTCCGTGGTCCTCGATCTACTCATCGCCAGCGATGCCGCGAAGGCGGATCGCGCTGAGTACCTGCTCGCCGGCCACGGTGAGAGGCACACCATTCTCTTGCCTGCCATCGTCATTGCCGAGATCGCGGGCGCGCCCATTGTCCGCGGGAACGACCTGGCCAAAGAATTACGCGAACAGCGGGTGGCCGCAGCTCTCGACTGGATCAGGCGGTCCAACTTCGTCGTCGCCGAGCTCTCTGAACGAATTGCGCGCCGTGCCTCCGAGTTAGCGGTCGAATATCAACTTCGGGGTCCGGACGCCTCGATCTTGGCCACCGCTGAGCAGTGGGGGTGCAAGCATCTCTATGCCAGTGACGGCGACCTCACCAAGTGCGATGGGCTGTTGGGTTTCAAGATCACAGTCCCCGACGATCCACCGCCGCCTGAGCAGCCCGAACCGCATCTGTTCAGCGATTTCGCCTGACTCTCCTCCGCATCCCACCACCATCGGCTCCCGCTGATCCGGCAAACGGGTCGGCCCCGTTGAATAGGGTCTACAGCGCAGCCGTCGACGTGTAGGAGCAGCATGGGTTCGATTCACGAGGTGATCGAGGCGTTCCGCAAGGCGCCGTCGAACTCCGAGCGCGGCACCAAGTTCGAGAAGCTGATGGTGCGCTACTTCGAGCTGGACCCGATGCTCGCCCAGCAGTACGACGCGGTGTGGCGCTGGATCGACTGGCCCGGCCGCGACGGCAAAGCCGACACCGGGATCGACCTGGTGGCCCGCGAACGCGACACCGGCAACCTCACCGCGATCCAGTGCAAGTTCTACGAACCCACCCACACGTTGGCCAAGGCCGACATCGACTCCTTCTTCACCGCGTCGGGCAAGACCGCGTTCACCAACCGGGTCATCATCTCCACCACCGACCGTTGGGGCAAAAACGCCGAGGCTGCGCTGGATGATCAGACTAAACCGGTACAGCGCATCGGCCTGGCCGAGATCGCCGATTCGCCCATCGACTGGGACATCTCACTGATCGACGGCGACTTCCAGGTCGAAGTCGCCGAAGCCACGCGCCATGAACCGCGGCCGCATCAGGCCACGGCGATCGACAAGGTGTTCGCGGGGTTCGCGGCCGGAAACGACCGCGGCAAACTGATCATGGCCTGCGGCACCGGCAAGACCTTCACTGCGCTCAAGATCGCCGAGCGCACCGCCGCCGAGAACGGCGGTAGCGCCCGGATCCTGTTCGCAGTCCCGTCGATCTCCCTCCTGTCGCAGACGCTGCGGGAATGGACCGCGCAGACCCGGTTGGACTTACGGGCGTTCGCGGTGTGTTCAGACACGAAGGTGTCCCGCGCTGCGGAGGACATCAACGTCTACGACGTGGCGATCCCGGTGACCACGAACGCTACGAAGCTGGTCTCGGAGATGGACCACCGCAAGCGCGCCAAGGGTCTGACGGTCGTGTTCACCACCTACCAGTCGCTGCCAGTCGTGGCGGACGCGCAGAAGCTAGGTGTAGGCCCGTTTGACATGGTGATTTGCGACGAGGCGCACCGCACCACGGGCGTCACGCTGGCCGGCGACGACGAGTCGAACTTCGTGAAGGTCCATGACGCCGACTACCTCCACGCCGACCGCCGCCTGTACATGACCGCGACCCCGCGGATCTTCGATGAGAACGTCAAGGCCAAGGCAGAAGAGCACTCCGCCGTGCTCACCGGCATGGACAACGAGGAGGACTACGGGCCGGAGTTCCACCGCCTGTCGTTCGGGGAGGCAGTCGAGCGCGGTCTGCTCACCGACTACAAGGTTCTAGTCCTCACCGTCGACGAGGAGATGGTCGCTGCGCCGCTACAAAGCCAGCTGGCGGGAGGGGAAGGGGAGCTGCGGCTCGACGACGCCACGAAGATCGTGGGTTGCTGGAACGGCCTCGCCAAGCGCGCCGGCAAGACGCCGGACGGTCATGGCTTTGCACCGGGTGCGGCCGCGATGCGCCGGGCCGTCGCGTTCGCCAAGGACATCGCCACTTCCAAGCAGGTGGCCGAACTGTTCCCGAAAGTCGTCGACGCGTATCGGGAGATGCTCACCGACAGCCAAGACAACGGCCACGACATCAACACTACGAACGTCGACCTCGCCGTCCAGGTGCGCCACGTCGACGGCACTTTCAACGCCCTGGAACGCAACCGCGAGTTGCAGTGGCTTAAGGCGCCGCTGCCGGAGAACGAGTGCCGCATCCTGTCCAATGCGCGGTGCCTCTCCGAGGGTGTGGACGTGCCGGCATTGGACGCCGTGATTTTCCTGCACCCCCGCAACAGCGTGGTCGACGTCGTGCAGTCCGTCGGCCGCGTCATGCGCAAGGCCGACGGGAAGGATTACGGGTACATAATCCTGCCCGTCGCAGTCCCGGCCGGGATCTCGCCCTCGCAGGCCCTCGGCGACAACCGCCGCTTCAAGGTGGTGTGGCAGGTTCTCAACGCCCTGCGCGCCCACGATGACCGGTTCAACGCGATGGTGAACTCGATCGCCCTCAACGCCGCGAACCCCGGCGCCGATACCGGCAAGGGATCGGACCGGTTGCTCGGCGGTCACGTTGGTCCCACGACCGAGGACCCCGAGACGTTCGGAGCTGAGGGATCGACCTCCACCGCGGAGGGCGGCAACGAACCCGCTGACCCCGCAGCGGGTGTCGCCGACGGTGACGGGTCCGGAGGGCTCGCGCAGCAGATGGCCCTGTTCTCCCTGTCCGAGTGGCAGGAGGCGATCTACACCCGCATCGTCGACAAGGTCGGCACGCGCACCTACTGGGAGGACTGGGCCAAGGATGTCGCCGACATCGCGGCGGCGCTCATCACCCGTATTAGCGCGCTGCTCGATGGTGCAGACACTAAGGTCACCAAGGCCTTCGACCGGTTCCTGCAGGGCCTGCGGGACAACCTCAACGGCTCGATCAGTCATGACGATGCGATCTCGATGCTGGCGCAGCACCTGATCACCGCTCCGGTCTTCGACGCCTTGTTCGCAGGCCACGAGTTCGCCGCCCACAACCCGGTGTCGAAGACGATGCAGGCAATGGTGGATCAGCTCGGCGGAGCGGGACTCGAAGCCGAGACTGCGCATCTGGAGGGCTTCTACGAATCGGTGCGAATCCGGGCATCGGAGGTCACCAGCGCCGCGGGGAAGCAACAGGTGATCGCGGAGCTCTACGAGAAATTTTTCAAGATCGGCTTCGCGAAGCAGGCGAAGGCGCTTGGTGTTGTCTACACCCCGACCGAGATCGTCGACTTCATTCTGCACGCCGCTGATCACGTCTCGCGCGAGGCGTTCGGCCGCGGTCTCACCGACGAGGGCGTGCACGTCCTGGACGGGTTTACCGGCACTGGCACGTTCATGACGCGCTTGATGCAGTCCGGCCTGGTGAGCGGCGAGGATCTGGCCCGCAAGTACGCCGGCGAGCTGCACGCCAACGAGATCATGCTGCTCGCGTACTACATCGCTGCGGTGAACATCGAGACCACCTACCATGCACTCACCGAGACGGAGTACAGCCCGTTCGAGGGCATCGTGCTCGCGGACACCTTCCAGATCACTGAAGACGGCGACACAATGGACACGGAGATGTTCCCGCAGAACAACTCCCGGATCGTCAAGCAGCTCGCCGCACCGATCCACATCGTAGTTGGGAATCCGCCTTACTCGGTCGGTCAGGACTCGGCGAATGATCTCAATGCCAACCTCACGTACCCGACCCTGGACAAGTGGATCTCAGACACGTACGTGAAGCGATCCGCCGCAACCAACAAGAACAGCCTGTACGACAGCTATCTGCGGGCTTTCCGGTGGGCGACGAACCGCATCGGCGACCACGGCATTGTTGCCTTCGTTTCCAACGGCGGCTGGATCGACGGCAAGACAGCCTCGGGCGTGAGACTTTCCCTCGCCGATGAATATAGCCGGGTGTACGTCTTCAACCTGCGAGGAAACCAGATCAACGACTGGAAACGCGAGGGCGGCAAGGTCTTCGGCGAAGGTTCACAGACGACCATCGCGATCCTCATCGCCGTGAAGAACCCAGCCCACACCGGTGCTTGCGAGGTTCTCTACCGCGACATCGGTGACTACCTAAGCCGAGAGGACAAGCTGGCAATCATCAGTACAAGCACTATCGACTCGATCGACTGGCAGCCGATCACGCCGAATGAACATGGTGACTGGATCAACCAGCGCAGCGCCGACTTCGGTTCGTGGCCTCCGATCGGCACGAAGAAAGGAGGAATGCGAGTTTTCGCGTCCATGTCTGCCGGGCTGCAGACCAACCGTGACGCTTGGGTCTACAACTTCTCTCGATCGAAGTTGGCCGAAAGCGTCGACCGGCTGGTGAGCAACTACGGTGAGCAGCTCCAGCCATTCGCGGCGTACGCGCGGGACCACGGTGTTTCCAAGCCCGACGAGAAGGACATCGCCGCATACCTTGGCCGTACCCCAGCTGCGGCGAGCGAGAGCTACATCAAATGGTCACGCAGCTTACGCACCCACCTCGCTCGTCAGACGCGGATCACCTACGAGCCGAGCCACACGGTCGTCGGCGCATACCGGCCGTTCCAGCGCCTCAACGGCTATTACGACAAGCACCTGAACCACGAGCGGTCGCAACTTCCGTCGATGTTCCCGACGCCCGACCACCCGAACTTGGGCTTCTACGTTGTCGGTGCGAATGCGGACAAGCCGTTCGCCACGCTCATGACGGAACAGATCCCGGACCTGGCCTTCTGGGGCGCGGGCAGCGGCCAGTTCTTCCCCCGCTGGACCTACGTGAAGGCCGAATCCGCGGACGGTGAGCTGGCACTCGCCACCAGCCACGGCGAGGTCGATGAGCACGGCTACCGGCGCGTCGACAACATCACCGACGGCATTCTCAAGCTGTATCGCGACGCCATCGGCGACCAAGTGACCAAGGACGACATCTTCTACTACGTCTACGGCCTGCTGCACGATCCCGCCTACCGGCAGGCCTACGCCGCGGACCTGAAGAAAATGCTGCCCCACATCCCGACACCGGAGACCCAGGAACGCTTCGGGCAGTTGGCCGACGCCGGCCGCCGGCTCGCTGAGCTTCACGTCGGCTACGAGACCGTGGAGCCGTACTCACTTGAGGTGCTGCTCAAGCCTGGAGCGCATCGGAAGGATCCCGAAACTTGGCGGGTGGAGAAGATGAAGTGGCGGTCTAAGACCGACCACTCGGCGATTATCTACAACTCTCGGGTCACCATCGCCGGCATTCCCGAAGACGCCGAGCGTTACATGCTCGGCTCCCGCTCAGCACTCGCCTGGATCATCGACCGCTACCAAGTCAAAACCGACAAGGCTTCGGGAATCGTCAACGACCCCAACGACTGGTGCGACGAACACGACGACCCGACCTACATCGTCGACCTGATCAAACGGATCACCACCGTCAGCATCGAGACGATGAAGATCGTCGACAGCCTGGCCGAGACCGCGGGATAAGGCCTCCCCTCCCGAGACCCTCCCCCTCACCCGCCCCGGGCCGCCCGGTTCACCGCCGAGACCACCGCCCGCAGCGACGCGGTGGTGATCGACGGAGCGATCCCTACGCCCCAGACGGTGTTGCCGCCGATCTGAGCCTCCACGTACGCCGCGGCCTGGGCCTCCTCGCCGGCGCTCATCGCGTGCTCCGAATAGTCCAGCACGTGCACCTGCACCCCGACATGGCTCAGTGCGTCGACGAACGCAGCCAGCGGGCCGTTGCCGGACCCGGCGATCTCGGTCTCCACGCCGTCGACCAAGACGGTGGCCTCGATGCGGTCGGTGCCGCCGTCGGTCTGCGCGGCGACCAGCTTCTGCGACATCCGCTCCAGCGGACGGATCGGGTTCAGGTATTCGTCGGCGAAGGCGTCCCACATCTGTTTGGGAGTGACCTCGCCGCCTTCTCCGTCGGTCAGTTGCTGGATCACACGCGAGAATTCGATCTGCAGCCGACGCGGCAGCACCAGGCCGTGATCGGTCTTCATCACATACGCCACGCCGCCCTTGCCGGACTGCGAGTTGACCCGGATCACCGCCTCGTAGGTACGGCCCACGTCGCGGGGGTCGATCGGCAGATAGGGCACCTGCCAGAGCATGTCGTCGACGTCGGAGTCGGCCGCGTCCGCATCGATCTTCATCTGATCCAGGCCCTTGTTGATGGCGTCCTGGTGACTGCCGGAGAAGGCCGTATAGACCAGGTCGCCGCCGTAGGGGTGACGCTCGGGCACACCCAGCTGGTTGCAGTACTCGACGGTGCGCCGGATCTCATCGATGTTGGAGAAGTCGATCTGCGGGTCCACACCGCGGGAGAACAGGTTCAGCCCCAGCGTCACCAGGCAGACGTTGCCGGTGCGTTCGCCGTTGCCGAACAGGCAGCCCTCGATGCGGTCCGCGCCGGCCAGGTACGCCAGTTCCGTTGCGGCGACCGCGGTGCCGCGGTCGTTGTGCGGGTGCAGGCTCAGGATCACGCAGTCGCGCCGGGCCAGGTTGCGGCTCATCCACTCGATCGAGTCGGCGTAGACGTTCGGGGTGGCCATCTCGACGGTGGCCGGCAGGTTGAAGATGATCGGGTTGTCCGGCGTCGGCTGGATCACGTCGCCGACGGCGTCGCAGACCTGTTTGGCGTAGGCCAGTTCGGTCCCGGTGTAGGACTCCGGGGAGTACTGGTAGCGCCAGCGGGTGCCGGGGTGTTTTGCCGCTTCGGCCAGACACTTTCGGGCGGCCGACACCGCGATCTGCTGCACCGCGTCCTTGTCGGCGCGGAACACCACGCGGCGCTGCAGGATCGAGGTGGAGCTGTAGAAGTGCACGATCACGTTCTTGGCGCCCGCGCAGGCTTCGAAGGTCCGCTCGATCAGCGCGTCACGGCACTGGGTCATCACCTGCAGAGTGACGTCGTCGGGCACGGCGCCTTCGGTGATGATCTGGCGGACGAAGTCGAAGTCGGTCTGGCTGGCCGCGGGGAAGCCGACCTCGATCTCCTTGTAGCCCATCGCCACCAGCAGGTCGAACATCCGGCGCTTGCGCTCTGGACCCATCGGGTCGATCAGCGCCTGGTTACCGTCGCGCAGGTCCACCGCACACCACAGCGGGGCACGGTCGATGACGCGATCCGGCCAGGTGCGATCGGCCAGCGTGACGGGCTCGACCTCATCGGCGAAGCTGCGGTACCGGTGGACCGGCATTGCCGAGCCGCGCTGGGTGTTCCAGGCGGGCTGGCCGGGATTGGGTGGTCCCGCGGGTGTGGTGATGGCGCGGTTGGACGTGAAAGCGTCCGCGGTGGAAGAGAAAGTGGTCATGGTGGGCGCTCCGGGGATAGCGGGGTCTATAGACCGGCGCATCGCGAAACACCCGCGGTGGGGAAGCCGGTCTGGATCAGGCCCCGCCGCGGCGTTCGAGAAGGAGCACCCGCTGCATGGCGGCCACAGTAGCGGGTCCGTCGCTCCTCTGGAGCACAATCGAACCCATGCCCCCGTCTCCGCCGCCATCCGCTCCGCTCTCGCCGCAGTCTCCCCCGCTGAGCTGGCCCGGTTCGACGCTGAGCTGTCCGCCGCCAGCGCTGACACTGCCGCGGTGCTCGGGCGGTGGGCGCTGCGACTGCACCCGCTCAGCCCGGAGGAGGAAGCCGCACTGGAGCGGGCGCGGGGCGGTGATTGCACCGGGTTCCTCACCCGTGACGGTGACGGGCGATGGATCAGGCTGTGACTAGAAGTCGCCGCCGGCGCTGACACCGACGCGGTGCTGGACATGCCGGAGTAGTGGTCGGCACTTGTCACCGCCCCGTGCGAGGCTGGCACCCGTGACCTACACCGCCGAGCAGTTGCAGTCCCTGATCGCCCGCTGCGAGCAGTTCCGCGGCGCCACTGCCCCGTTGGGGTACCGCGACGGCCTCGCCTTGTGCATCGTCGACAGTGTGCAGTCGACCGGCGTCACGTACTCCAGCGTGGAGAAGATCGTCGACCGGTACCGGGCCTACCGCCGAGCCCAGGATGGCGACCCCAACGGTGACGGCATCCCCGAGCTGCTCAGCACGTTCGATGAGCTGGGCGGCCCGGGCGGCTGGGCAGAGCGGATCGGCAACCGGAACCGGACCTCCACCCGCGGCGGTGTGTTGAAGGCCGAGGCGATCCGAGACGCGGCACAAACGCTCGCCACCGAGGGCATCGCAACGGCTGCTGACCTTCGCAAAGCGGCCGGCGACGATGACCGTCTCGTGCGAGTGGGGGCGGCGTGGCGGGCCGTGGTCGGTCAACGCTCCGGCATCACGTGGCACTACATGCAGATGCTCGCCGGCATCCCGGGCGTGAAACCCGATCGGATGATCTGCCGGTTCGTCGCGGACTCGCTGACGGTGCCACGCAAGAACGTCACAACGGAGTTCGCCGGCGCGATCGTCACGGCCGCGGCCAACGAGATGGGCATGTCGCCAACCGATCTCGACCACGCGATCTGGCAATGGCAACGGGTCAGGAATTAGGTGCGTACTTGTCCGTGATCGAGCTCGCGGCGGTATCCGCATCGCTTGAGGCGATCGATGGACACAACGGTTCGAACCCGGCGACGGCTCCTATATCGTCTCGCGGCGCAACATGGACACGAGCGCAGGAAGTGCCGACGCCGCTTTAGTCCGCCAAAGCACATCCGCGCGGTCGGAAAGCGATGTCTCGCAGGGGTTCAGTTCCACAACCACCGCGCCGCGATTCCGGCCCAGCTGGGGCAATCCTGCCGCTGGATATACCGCGCCGGAACATCCGGCGATGAGCAGCAGGTCGCAGGTCTGCACATGCCCGATCGCGATGCCGAATTCCTGTTCTGGCAGCAGTTCGTCGAACCAAACCACGCTCGGTCTGATCAACCCGCCGCATTCACAGCCCGGAGGCGCAACGCGCACGGACACCGGCATTTCTGACGTAATGCGATAGCGGGTCTCGCACCGATCACAATGCGAGTCAAGCAGTTTGCCGTGGATATGCACGGTATCGAGGCTGCCGGCCCGCTCATGTAGATCATCGACGTTTTGAGTGACCACGTGCAACTCGGCGAGCTTGGACCACTCAACGAGTGCACGATGTCCTGCATTGGGTTCGACATCCTGCTGTAACTGATGGCGCCGCCGTTGGTACCAGGCCCATACCAGCGCGGGATCGTCTGCCCATGATTGCGACGATGCAAAGGTCATCGGATCGTAGGTTGACCACAGACCCGTCCGGGCGTCACGAAATGTCGGGAGTCCACTTTCCTCGGACATTCCCGCACCGGTGAACACCGTGACCCGCCGAGCAGCTTTGACCACCTCAAAGACTTCAGCGGGCACGGCGAGGCTGCCAGTGGATCGACCGGTCGGCCCGGCTAAGTCTTGCTCACGCACCCCCGAACTTTAGGCGCGAGCACCGACACCGCTCGCCGCTGTCCAGCCCCCGTCACCGTCACACGCCAACCTGACCGGCGACTGTCACACCGGCCCGCTACGGTGCCGCACATGCGAGTCCGACACCCATTTGAACGCCCCGGTCGGAACGAATGCGGCGAAACCGACAGGAACGACCAGCCAAATAGCTGGCTCGGTGCCGTCCCTACAGGTTTTCGTGAAATCGACAAGGCGCTCGGCGACGGACTTCAGCCAGGAACCCTGACCGTGATCGCCGGCTTCACCGGAATTGGAGTCACCACCCTGATACCTCGCCGACTAGAGCCTTACGTCAGCCAGGACCTACCCCACCACCTGCGCCGCACCCCACGGACCGTCCCCGATCCGCGCCTCAGCAACGGCGCCCTCGGCGTCGAACCCAATGAAGAGCAGCCCGAGCTGACCCGCTTCATCTGCGGCGACGACGCTGGCCCGCCGGCCGTCACCGCGCACAGCCGAGTCGTCGAGAACCGTGAACCTGTGACCGCCGAATCCGATCCGCATCCCGACCAGAGATGCCGGCGCCGCCGCGGGGCGCGGCGTCAGCCCGATGAACCATCCGGCGCTCATGCCCATCACAGCACCGATGGCGACGGCAGCAGCGCCGGCCAGCGTGAGTTGATTGATCCCGGCGACGTTTCCGACCAGCAGGCCGACGAAGCCGGCGCCGGCCAGGAGGGCTGACTTCTCGGCTCGTGTCAGCGGCGCTGCTTCGGCTGCGTTGGCGGTCATGATGCGTTTCCTTCCGACAAGTACCGGTAGACGGTGGCGCGGGAGACGCCGAGCATCTTGGCGATGTCGGCGGCCGCGATTCCTTTATCTCTGAGGCTGCGAGCTTTCGCGGCGTCAGCGTCGTCGACCTTGCGGGGCCGGCCACCTTTGCGCCCGTTCGCCGCAGCCGCAGCGAGCCCGGCCCGGGTCCGCTCGATCATGGTGTCGCGTTCGAGTTGGGCGAACGCCGCCATGATCGTCAGCATCGCCTTGCCCATCGGGCCGTCAGTGTGCAGACCTTCGGTCAGGCTGCGGAACCCGATGCCCCGCGAGGTGAGTTGGTCGACGACGGCCAGCACGTGCTGAGTGTTGCGGCCGAGGCGGTCGAGTTTCCAGACGGTGAGCACGTCGCCTTCGCGGACATGGTCGAGGCAGGCGTCGAGTTCAGGCCGCTGCGCCTTCGAACCGCTGACGCCGTGGTCGGTGAAGATGCGCGCGGCGCCGGCACCGGCGAGCGCGTCGAGTTGCAGCTGCGGATTCTGGTCCGTGGTCGAGACTCGCGCGTATCCGATGACCGCCACCGACCCCTCCTGTCTCGCAATCCCATCGATTTATGGGTTTTGAGAATACAAGTTATGAGACAGGTTTACAAGACAGGCGCGGGATTTATCTCCGCTGGACTACCGGCCGGCGGGCGGCGATCTGTCGCAGTCGCATCAACCCTTCGTTTTTGAGACGACGTTTAACGGACGTTCGGTTGGACGCGATCTAAGGCGGGCACGGAGTTTGTCGATCTCGGCGCCCATCTGTGCACCGATCTCGGCGAGGGTTGCTCGTCGTTGGGCGGGGTGGTTGCGCAGTGTCGTATACGAGGCTGCGAGCAGTCGCGGCGGGGTAAACAGCTTGGCTGTCGGTAGATCGCGGTTCATCACCTTCAGTAGCGTCGTTGCGCCCTCCGGGTCGGCCGCTATCCGGCGGATGACTTCGGCGACCAGCGGTGAAGGAGCCCCTGGTGGTGCCATCTGCATCGCGAACCAGTACATGTCGTAGGAACTGCGGTCCCGGTGCTTCCACCACCGTTTCAGTGCGGCATCGTGTGCTGCTGCAGACCCGACTGAGGCGCTGATAGCTGTCGACAGCGACTTGGCTTGGCAGAGGGCGTCGGAGATGCCCTGCCCCGGAGAGAAATCCTTGAAATGGCCAGCATCCCCGACCAGCGCCCATCCCGGACCAGCTGATTCGCGAAAATAGCTGTGCCAGTTAGCCATGACGCGCAGCGGTCCGTCACGGTCAGCATCACCGACGATCGAATGGAGTTCGGGCCACTGTCGAAGTGCCTTGCGGTAATTGGCCTCTCGGTCACGGTTGAAGTCGGCAATCTCACGATGATCGACTCCGACGGCTGCCATGTAGAGGCCCGAGTCCGTCGGACTAGCCAGGAAAGAGAAGTTGCCCCTGCGCCCGATACGCAGACGTGGCTCCTGTGGCCCCGTTGCGAAGTACCCCCACACCGGTATCCGCCCGCCGGGCTTTGCCAGGTACTCGCGAGCGCCCACGGATTTAGCTACTACCGAACCCCGCCCGTCGGCACCGACCAGCAGCCCGGCACCGATGGGTCCGTCCACGGTGTCGATGCCGTTCACGCGTAAGCCCTCCGTGAGGGTCCCGGTAACCCGGCATCCGGTTCGCACATCGACGCCAACGTCCACCGCCACCTGTAGTAAGGCGTGGTCGAGAACCGTGCGGCGCACGTTCAGGCCAAGATGGGGAAACGTGTCGCCGAGGACACCGTCGAGAGACACGTCGTCGATCACCATGCTGAAGCTGTCCAGTTGGGATGCGCCGTGCGCCAGCACCGGCTCCAACGCGCCGAGTTCGGCGAGGATCGCCACGCCCCGGGGTTGGATCACATGGGTCGATGGCGTCTCGCTCGGAAACGTTGCCTTGTCGACCAGACACACCCGCCTGCCAGCCCGCGCCAAATAGATAGCGAGCGCAGACCCCGCGCAGCGTGCACCCACCACGACAACGTCAAATGACTCCACCGACAGCCTCCGCACCCACTCGACATTGGGGGTGAACCTACATCGGCGACACGGACGTTGACACTGAAACTCCTGCTGACGCCCTACCCAGCTGCTCAGCTGTTGACGCCCTCGCAGCCCGGCACGACGTGGTCGCCGGTGATGCTGTGCAGGTACCAGTCATCGGTCTTGCGCAGGGCGAAGGTGGCTTCGGAAGCTGCGGGAACACCGGGATCGGTCGGGTCGTTGCGTGGTACCGAGGTGTAGGTGTAGCAGGCGACGACGGTCGCGTCGGTTGCGCTGACCGCCGTCACAGCGGTGTTCGCCAGCCGCAGCGGCCCGCTCGGAAAGCTGATGGGTACTTGGTCGGCGCCCATGACCACCCCGAGGTCGATTCCCGCGCGGTGCACAGCGACGGACTGGTCTGGCGCGACTATCGACCAGAACCGCTTCGATTCGGGGCTGCCTTGTCCGTGATATCGGTAGCCCTCGACAGCTGGCCAGATGTCGCGAGTGAACCGGTCAATCACCTGGTCCTTGTCAGACACTGATCCTCCTACGGTTGGGTCCGCCTGCGTGGGTTGCTGCGGGGAGCAGGCCGCCAATGCCGCTGCGAGCAGGGTTATCCGAATGAACTGCTTCACTGGCCGATCCTCAGCACGTCGATCCGGCGGCCGTCTCGCGACGCGTCGGCGATGCTGACAGGCTCGCCCGATTCCGGTGCGTTCATCATGAATCCGTTCCCGATGTAGATGCCGGTGTGCTGGGTACCGCTGCCGCTAAAGGCCTCATGCCCACTGCCAGGTTGCTCGAACACGAGAACGTCACCTGGTTGAGCCACCGATGGCAACGTACGTGGAGCGATTGTCCCTCCGTTGTCCACATGCGCCAAGGGCGCCTTCCCGTCGATTGCGTTGGTGCCCATGCCCGTGTCGAAGCCGGCGCCCTGCTGCACCGAGTACCGGACGAGTCCACCGCAGTCGTAGCCAATCCGGTTCGTATCTCCGTGAGCGTCAGCGTCGCCGCCGTCGGGAACACCGCGGGTGGGGCCGTCGGTCGACTGGTTTCCGCCCCAGGCGTAGGTGGTGTTCTGCTGACTCGCCGCGTGAGCGAGCGCATCGATCGCCGGGTCGCCGGTCGGGGTGCGCGGATCCGGAAGCGGATCGCCCGGCTTGAAGTTCGCCAGGCGATCGCGCCACTCCTGCGCCGACAGACCGGATAGCAGCGGCGAAGGGTGCAGGTTGTCGGCGAGGTGACGGCTCACGTCAGCTGAGTCGTTGTCACGCGTTGCCACGGTGGGTGACGGCACCTGACCGTTCTTGGCCGGCAACGGCAACTGATCCGCCGGTGTCTCTTTACCTTTCGTCTCGTCCTTCGGCATCGGCGGGCCGTAGATCGGGCGGCCGTCGGGCGTGAGTTTGGTGTCACCGACCACGGCGCGGATCGCGGTGGCCAGGTCGCGGTCGGTCTGGTCGGCTTCGCTCATCAGCTTCGTCAGCCGGCGCTGCAGGGTGTCGAAGTCGCTGCGGTTGCGTTCGGTGACTTGCCCGCTGAGTTGCCCAGTCGGGCTGATCGACCAGTTATTGCTGGCCGCTGCCGATTTGATGGCGCCCCACTCGGTCTTGCAAGCCGCGACCTCAGCCCGCGCGTAGGAGAAAGCGTTGGCGATCGCGGTGGCCTCGACCTGCTGGTCGGTGATGTCGACGCGGTGCTTGCCGAGCTCTTGACGGAAGGCGTCGCCGCCCTTGCCTTCCCAGTCTTTGAGCCCGTTGCCGGCAGCGTCGAGTGTCGCGCCAAAGTCCGCCTTGCGCGCGGAGCGTTCCGTGGCGATCTCAAACACCGTGTCCAAGGTGCCCAGACTCCACTTCTCGATGCCGTCGGTGGTGATCGTCATCGGCTACTGCGCGCTGGGCGCCCGGGGAACCAGCACAGTGAATCGGTGAGCGTGCTCTTCTTCCATCGCCGTGTAGAGCCGGCCGCCTTCGCGCATCGCCGCGGAGAAAGCGCTGATTCGCCCGTGCAGCCGCGCGTCGGTCGCCTCCCAGTGCGCACCGAGCTCGGCCAGCGCTTCCGCGGAGTCTCCAGCCCAGGCCCCCGCACATTCGCTGACGTAGCCGGCGTGGCGGGCGGCGAAGGTGCGCGACACCTCGGTGGCATTGGCCACGTGGGAGGCGTGGGTGTCCAGCAGCGCCGGGCGCACCGACAGCGTCGCGGAGTTGATCGGCACCGAAGCCATGCGTGAAAGTTAACAGCGCTTCTGGGCTGCCGCTAGTCACCCCGGGCGGGCGACCCGCAACTGATCCGCGGCGACAGCTGGACGCTGATCCGCGGCGACAGCTGGGTGATCAGCGGCGAGGCGGCGCACACTACTTATATGTCCGACCCCGAATCCGCCCTCGTCGCCGCCCTCACGAGTGGAGCAGATCCCGTCGCTCTGCCGCGAGCCGCCGCGGAGCAAATCCTTTCCCGGCTGCGCGGCGACGCTGTTCAGCTTTACGGCGAGTTCGACCGCCCGGCCACAGAGCCGGTGGTCGGCGGCCGCGATGCGCAGGGCCGCACGTTCCTCGAAGTGGCGTTGGAGGAGATGGAGATCGAAGCGGACACGCTGGCCGACCTGCAGCAGCGATGACCAGCTCGCCGCACCGTCGACTGGATCGGTGAACACCAGGACCAGCTCGCCGCGGCGTTCGAGACGTACGTGCCGAAGCCGGAAGACGAGCGTTATCCCGCACTGCTCCGCGCCGTGGCCACCGCGCCGGATGAGCCCGCGATCCACGCCGCCGTCACCGCCGCCCGCGTCGGCCGGTACAGCTGGGCTTTCATCGGGTCGGCGCTGAGCTGTCAGCCCCCTCCGCGACACTGAACCCATGAGCGCAACCATCATCGACGGCACCGCCGTCGCCCGCCAGATACTTTCCGACACCGCCGAGCGTGCGGCGGAATTTACCCGGGCGCACGGCCGCAAACCGTGCCTGGCCACGGTCCTCGTCGGCGATGACCCCGCCTCGCACACCTACGTGCGGATGAAAGCCAATCGGTGCGCCGCCACCGGCCTTGCCTCCCAACAGCACCGACTCTCCGCGGACGCGAGCACCGCGGACGCCGTCGCATTGGTCGCGGCGCTGGCCGCCGACGGTGCGGTGGACGGCATTCTCGTGCAGCACCCGATGCCGCCCCAGGTCGACGAACGCGCGGTGTTCGAGGCGATCACCGCAGCCAAAGATGTCGACGGTGTCACAGGGGCATCGTTCGCCGCGATGTCGTTGGGCACCAAAGGTTTCCAGTCCTGCACCCCGGGCGGGATCATGCGGCTATTGGATGCGTACGGGGTAGACCCGGCCGGCCAACACGCGGTGGTGATCGGCCGCAGCCCCATCCTGGGCAAGCCGGTGGCGATGCTGCTGCTGGCCCGCGATGCGACGGTCACCCTGTGTCACTCCAAAACAAAGGATCTCGCGGCGGTCGTAGCCGAGGCCGACATCGTGGTGGCTGCGGTCGGCCGTCCCGAACTGATCCGCGGCGCCTGGATCAAGCCCGGCGCGGTCGTGATCGACGCCGGGTACAACCCCGGCAATGTGGGCGACGTCGAATACGAGGCCGCGGCGCGGCGGGCCGGCCTGATCACGCCGGTGCCGGGCGGTGTCGGCCCCACCACGATCGCGGTGCTGTTGGCGCAGACCGTCGCAGCCGCGGAGGCGGCGGCGGCCGGTGCAGCTGGCCGCTGATCGGGTCAGTCTCCCACCGCACCTGACTCGCGCCGCACACCCGATCCGGCGCCGTGCCAGCGCACCATGCCGGCATGGATCCCGTGACCGTTGAGCAGATTCGCCGATTCGTCGTCCAGCGCCTCGCGAAGGCCGGCGCGACCGACGAGCAGATCGACCGGGCTCTGGATGCGGTGCTGGCGGTGGCGCCGATCGGTAGCTGGCGGTTCGATGGGCACTGGTACACGAGCGATGTGGTCGGAGTAGCGGAGCTGGCGCGGATCGTGGACGCGGCCATCTTCGCGTAACCCATTCTCTGTTTTTGGCATTCATTCTTCGAAACCGCCGCCGTCTGCCCCGCCGCAACCGACCGAAAGGAAACGACCGTGACCGTCGCCGACGCCGCTTCACCCTGCGTGACCTGCAAGATCGCCACGGACACGGCGCTGGCCTTCGCAGGGCCGCCCGAATTCTGCATGGCCGCTCTGATGACGCTCGGCGTGCCGGACACCGAGGCGCGAGCCATGTTCGCCGAGCGCTTCGGTGACGAGGTCAGCGAGTACCCGGAACACCTGGAGGTCATTTACCGCGTCTGCGCCGCGTGCGTGGCCGCGTCGCCGGCCGGCTTCCCAACCCCATTCCTGACCACGCCCGGCGCGCAGATACCCGCCATATCGCCTCGCGCCGCCTGACCACACAAGCAGCAGCCCCCGACCGGTGGCGGTTTCAAGCGGGTCGGGGCTGTTTCCTTTGTCGGCGTGTCGCGAATTCAGACCGGCAGCGCCGCCGAGGCGCGGCTATCCTAGAACCCGGCACTGCCCTTCATCGAAACAAAAGCTCTACCTGGCGGTTCGGATGCGAACCACCCCAGCAGTGCCGTCGGAAGCCCTCGCCCAAGTGGCGGGGGCTTCTCCTTGCGTGCACCACCTTTCTTTCATTCCTCCGCCGGCAGTGCTGCTCCTGGACCAGCGGCAGGCCGAGGATTTCGCCGTAGAACTGGTGGGCGCGTTCCAAGTCAGAGACGTACAGCACCAACAGTCCGAGCCTCACCGGTCCGCCCCCGCCTGATCAATGAGTTCGGCCAACGGCCGCACCGGCCGGCCGGGCTCCTCGCCGTGGTCGTACCGGCGCAGGATCAGCCCCTGCACCATGCCGCCGAGGAGGGCGCCGTCCCGTTGCTCCGGCGAACCGGCACGGACCCAGCGGAATTCACCGTCACCGGTCACCATCGCCTGCACCATTGCGTCGGCGGAGCTGTCGTCCATAGCCAGCTCCAGCAGCTGCCCGTCGGCGGTTTCGAGGAGCACCGGGGCGCCGCCGGAGATGCGCCGGGCACGCATTCGCAGGTCACTGGTGGTGCAGCTGTAGCGGTCTCCCGCGACTTCGGCGTAGGCGGTGCAGCTGCTGCAGAGGGTCATGATCCAGTAGCCGCCGATTTTCCGCTGCTCACCGCCGAGCCCGCACCGCTCGCACGTCGTCGCAGATTCGGCGCGGGCGGCGTCGATCAGGGAGCGGAGGCGGTCCAGGTCCGTGCCGTCCGGCCAATCGCAACTGACCCGGAGTACGCCGAATTTCTCGCGCGCACGGGTGATTCGGATGTGGGGGTCGAGCTCGCGCAGATCGGCGGCGAGCTGTTCGAGGATCGCCGCCCAGCCGCTGCCGTACCTCGCTTCGATGGGGGGCCACGCTGTGCTGCTCATGTGAACCAGCATGTCACCGGTGGGTGACATCATCAGCTGAGTTTCCCGCGCCGTCCGAGGTGGATGTCGGGGTACGGGCGCAGACTCTCGGAATGACAACCTTGACCGCCGTGTCCCTGACCGTCCCCGCCCCAGACGCCGCACAGCTCGTGGCCGCGCTGACCTGCGTAATCGACACCGCCGTCGATTGGTACCCCGACGGGTCCGACGGCCGCAGCTGTCGGATCCCGCTTTCTCCCGCCACCGAGATCGTCGTCTACGAGCTGGACGCCGCCGCCGCGACGCCCCGATCACTGACGCTCACCGTGGCCGACGCCGACGCCAACGCTGCGATCCAGCGCCTGACCGACGCCGGGTTCAGCGTGCAGCCACCGCGGTGGAGAGAGAAGGCCTCCGTGGTAGTGGCCGGGGTGCTGATCCGGCTGCTGGAGGGGTGACTATGAGATGGATCCCTGAAACCAACACGGTGGAGCTCACCGAGCGAAACATCAAGGCCCTCAAAGACAAGTTGGACGACCCGATGTCGGCCCGCACCCTGATCAGCCCCGATCCATACCGCATTCCCGTCGCGGCGGTGGAATCGCCCGGCGCAGCCGAGGCAGTCGCCACGCCGGGCGCTGTGGTGCTGACTCGCGGCCAGCTGCAGACGCTCGCAACAGAAGGGGCGCAGGTGCGGGTAGCCGGGATCACGGTGAAGGCGGTCTCGGACGCCGAGCATTACAGCGATCGGTTGGCCGGTGAGGTGTACATGCCGTCGACGGGTGAGTATCGCTAACCCGCCTGCCGCGCGTCATCCGGGTGGCGCAGGATCGTTCCGCCGCGGACGATCGATGCGTCGTATGGCTCCTGCGCCTGCACGATCCGCGGCGCGTCTTTCGCTGCGCCGGCACCCTTACCGTTGCCCACGCCTCCGCCCATCGGCATCATCGGCTGACCTATGCCCGTGCCCGGAGCCGCCGCAGTGCCGGCAGCCGTCGCCGGCGCCGTGGCTGGCATGCCAGCGCTGAGGCTGACACCGGGTGATGGCCTGCCGGAGACGTTCGTGCCGGTGACCATGCCGTCGCGGCTGTACCCCGGATTCGTGGGCCGCGGTGTGGTGGCAGCACTGGGCACCGGCGAAGCGCCGGCACCGGTCGCGCCGACGGCGGCGGCGAGGCCGGTCGGGGCGCTGTCGGTGCCGTCACGTTTCTTGTCGGTGGCTTTCGCGGTGGGTGTTCCGGTGGGGGCGCCGCCGGCCGCCGCGGCTTGCGGGTGCGGCTGTTGCTGGGACTGGGGCTGGGCCTGCCCCTGCGGGACCTGCGGCATGGTCGGCATATCCGCCTTGGACAGCTGGGTGCGGGGAGCTGCGGGGGTTCCGGCTCCGGGAGCGGCGGGAGTGCGGGGAGCGGCAGGGGTTCCGGCACCGGGGGTGCGCGGAGCAGCCGCCGGCGGTTTGAGGGAGTTGAGAGCGTTTGTGGGTGGGGTGCGACCGTAGCTGGGACCGCTACTTTTCACGTCCGGTCCGCCCCGCTGCTCAACCTTCGCCATGAGAGCCGAAGCGCCGGAGTTGAAAGCATCATCAGCGGCAATACGCATAGCCCGCAGTGATTGTGCATACTTCGTCGCCGCAGTCGCTGCCGCCGTGGTCTCCGCTTGCTCAATCGGAGTTCCGAAGCGGTCCGCGGCCGCCATGGCCTGTAGAGCTGACGCTTTAGCCGCGTCTGCGTCGTCAATCTCGTGGTCTTTCGGAGCCGAACTCTGCCACTGATCCGCCAGCTGCCGAAGCTGGACGAGGTCCGCGCTGGCGGCGTAGCTGCGCATCGCCGTCTTCCCCAGCTTCTGCGAGTTCGCGATGATGTTCTCCACTCCGCGGATTGCGCCGTCACCATTGGTCGAGTCACCGAGGTCGCGACCGGTTCCTCGAAAGCCCATCTCATCATCGCCGAGCTCGCGACCGATCTGGGTGGCGGCCGCATCGATTCCGCGGCGGAGGATCGAAAAATCTGGATCGGGTGCGAATTCGGACATGGCTGTGATGATCCCAGCTCAGAGTGCCTATGTCCGGTCTCCGGCGCGAATTAGTCGGTGACGGTTCGAGGCGAGAAGTCAGCGCCGGTGAAGGGTGCCGCACCGCGGTCGAGTACAACATCCGCGCCCAGACGGTCCAGGGCTGGTTCGAGGTAGGTTGCGATCACGTTCGATCGATCCTCTGCCCCTCCTCGGACGAGCCCGATCAACGCCGCTCGGTCACCGGCGGCTACGACGAAGACCGCTCCGCCGCTGTCTCCTGGGTTGCGTGTCAGCGCAATTCGCGCCAGGCCGTGGTCATCCGCAGCCAAGAGTGGGCCGCACTTAACGCCCGTGACAGCTCCGGAGATGCACACGGGCGTGCCTGGATTCAACGTCTTCACGGCTTCGGCCGTCATAACGCCCGCCACGGCGTAGTGGCGATTGATCTGACTAGACCCGACCACAGACGGGTCTCGGGGCCAGACAGCGCCGAAGTCGATGACCGCAGTGGGACTGGAGTCATCGTCGACCGCGCCGGTAATCGGACCCAGATCGATCGGCTGCTCACCGTTCGCATCGGCGAACAGCCGCACCGTTTCCCCGGGCCGTTCGTCGCAATGCCCGGCAGTCAAGAACCCCCGCTGCCAGCCTCGGACAATGATCGGCCCGACTGTGCAGCCCTGATCTTGTGCCACCACCACACCCGGCACAGCTACTGGGCCGTACTGGCTTCCGTGCGTGTCGGAGTTCAGGCGGCCTTGCCAGCTCGGCATAACCCACGGGCTCGCATCCTTATCCGGCGTCACTTCCGCCGTCGCGGCCTTGAACGCGGAGCTGGGCCGAGCTTCGCCGCTGACCGTCGTGGAGCAACCAGCAATCGCGGCGGCAGCTGTGATTGCGACCGCCGCGATCTGTGCTGCTCGCCGGCTCATTCATCTATCGTCCCACGTCACACGGCCTTCGGCCAGCGCACTACCCGCCGCCGACACCTGCAACGGCCGCTGCGCCGGCTTCGTCGATGGCCTTGAAGCCGTCAACGGTCGCTCTGAAGCCGCTGATCGACTCACCGAGCGCTTCACCGGCGTGGCCCACCTCGGTAGCCGCAGCGTTGAAATCCTTGCCAAGAGCCGTGAGGATGCCGGCGTAGCTGGCGCCCACGGATCCGCCCGCAGCGCCGGCTGCGGCGTTCAACTCGCCGGACAGCTCGCTCGCGCGCGAAGCCCGCTCGGCGAGCGTCGCTTTGCGGCCCTCGGCGGCGTCGAGGATCCCTCTGACCTTGCCGAAGTCGCTGACCTTGATTTCCTCAGCCACGGGTCATCCCTCCGCTGCGTTCGACTCGGGCTCCGGCAACCGCCACTCGTCCGGCAAGGTGAACTCGCCCGGCGCGAACCCCGCGTCAAAAGTCACCAGTTCAACCAGGTATTTGTGCAGAGCGGCGGCCAATTGCTCACCTCGCTCCGCTGCGGCCACGTGGACCTGCGCCCCACCCGAAGCCGTGATCAGCGCAACCGCCGCGCGCAGCGCGACGATCGCCTCCCACAGTTCGGCTGGGCGGGTGCGGGAGGTGCCGACGCCGATCTCCGGCGCGATGGCTGCGATCTGTTCTGAGCTCATGGTTGTTTCTCCTTCTCTGCTGACGTGCCCCATCGTCTCGCCGGCGCGGCGCCGCGGCAGTCTGCGGCGCGGTGGCGGTGGAGTGGGTTGACAGCTATAGCCGCCCGCTCATCTAGCAGTGATTGCAGGTGCGCGTGGCGGGGGGTGGGGTGAGGCAGCCAACCCCTCAGACTGGAAGAGCCGCACGCTGATCGGGGCAGTAGAAGATAACCGCACCAGCCACGAACCAGCCCTGCTGCAGGTACGTCCACGTGGGGTTGAGCTCGCCGACAGCCGTTGTGACCTGAAGATACGGGTAGCCATTCCGGAATTCTGCGCACACGGTGTGCGCGAGGGCGATGGCGTTGCGTTCCCTGACGTAGGGCACGTTGCCGGCGTCGAGGTTTTCGATGAACTTGGCGTCGGTGGAGGGGTCGGCGTGTGCGGTCGCGGCTATCGCCAAGGCCGTGATCTGCAGGGCGATCAGTACCTTCATGGCGGAAGGATAATGGCGCTCGCCGCGACAGCGTGCGAAATCGCGTTGTACGACTACTGGGCATTCAACCCGCCCTCCCGCGCCGACCCACCGTCCGTGACGCACCTCACGCCGGCAACTTTCGGACGGCATCCGCACCCGGCATCGCGACCGGCATCCCCGCCAGCACCGCTCCCCCATTCCCCCGCCAGCCACAGCGGCCGCACCCGGCAAGGCATCCGGCAATGCCGGCCGCCGTTGCCGGATTGGCACCGCGCGGCGGGGGTTAGCAGGGACGGCAGTGGTTGCGAGACAACGGATTCCGGCGCATGCTCTGCCCATGGAAACGACATACATGCAGATCCGGGATCGAATCGAGACGGCGGCGACCCTCGCAGCCGCGGCGCAGCGTGGGATCGAGGTCCTCGATCTCGACTCCGCCGATTCGCTGACCGACGAGGTGAAGCTGACTGCTGCCGACAGCATCTGGTCCGGTCTCTGCGCCGGCATCGCCGGCCTGGACCGCCTCGACCACTGACCCACCACCACGCAGCCCCGGCCGCCCCACCCAGCCGGGGCTGTTGCGGGAAATGCGGCTGCGGGTGTCGGTGCGGGCGGGAGGATGGAGGCATGAGCCTTCCGGCATACGAAGTCACCTCCGTCGAAGTGACCGGACCAACCACGATCCGCGTCAGCCACGTTGACGGGACCATGGCCGAGCACGATCTGGCCCGGACCATCGCCCGCGGCGGAGTCTTCACAGCGCTGCAGGATCCGGAGTTGTTCAAGCAGGTGTTCATCGACCACGGCGTCGTCACGTGGCCAGGCGAAATTGATTTGGCACCCGACTCGTTGTGGGACCACACCAGAGGCCGCTGTACCGGCTGCGGGTGGACACAAACGGAGACGCGCGTGATTGCGTTGCCCGACAACGTCAGCGGACCGCTCAGCGCCGCAAAGGCGCGGATCGAGCGGGGCGAAGCGGAGCCGCGTCCGCGACGGCCACGCGACTGACACAGGAACGGCCGCGGCTAGAGGTAAGACCCACTGCCGGGCAGTTCGGCCTTGTAACGTCCACTTCCGATCTCATTCAACAGCGCCTCTGTTGACAGTTCCACGCCCTTCGCGGTGAGCACCCCGCGCCTCACGATTTCTCTGATGTCTGCCCCAGAACTCTTCTCCGGAAGGCGGGTAGCCACAGCTGTGCAATCGACCGCCTCGGCACCGGGCAAACCTTCGATCAGCACAGCGAGAATCTTTGCGGCATCAGGGCGCCTGGGATAGCCCACTTCTACGACCGCGTCGAACCGCCCAGCCCGTACAGCCGCTGCGTCAATCGTGCTGGCGTCGTTACTGCTTGCGAGCGTCAGAATCGGAGCGTCACTGGCGATGTCCATGGCTTGCAACATCTCGCTCAGCGCTGCGGTGTTCCCGCGGTTGCGCTGGTGCACAAACAAGTCCACATCTTCGAGGATGATCACCACCGGGCCGCCGAGTTTCTGCGAAGTTTCCACGACTGTGGTCAGAAGCTGCGAGCCAGCTTTCGCGTCAACATAGATGACTGTGAATGCACCCGCCAGTTCGCGTGCAACAACGGCACTCACCGCGGATTTCCCGGTACCGGGCGGGCCAACCAGGAGAACACCCCGCCGGCTCCCGAGTCCGTGCCGATTCAGCAGCTCGTACTGATCCCGTACAGCTGCAACCCCAAGATCAACTTCCCGCCACACACTTTCGTCGACTACTACCGTCTCCCTCGTGAGTATTGCGGGCAAGTCGATGACACTCAGCTGCAGCCCCATAGCGGAGCTGGCCCGGCACACCCGGCCGCGGTACGGATTCAACTCACCTGCCCGCTCAGCTATTCGGTCCAGAACTCTCCGGGCACCAGCCTGATTTCCGCCACCGGCGTAGACCGTGATTTCCGGCGGACGCGAGTAACTCGATTTTGTGCGGATCTGGATCACGCAGGGCACATCCAGCAAGGTGCCGGCAGGGAAAGCCGCCCGAAGTGCTGAAGGATGCCGATAAGCGGTCTTCCCGACCTTCGTCTGCGTGTGAGCCGGAGGGTCGTAGTGGTCACCGGGGCCGCACTCCGCGGTGTGCTCCTCGATCAACTCTCCCAGCGCGAGCGCGAATGTCAACGATTCCACGCCGTCCAGGTCGCGATCTTCGTCGACGAGGTCGCCAAAACTCTCAGCGGCGAGGACCCGCAGCGTGAACCGATTCGCGCTCTCATCCTTCTGACGATCCGTGACCCCCAGCAGGAGCTCCCCCAGCACCTTAAGGGTGTGCGGCACGTCACCGCCCGGAAGCGCAGCCAGCCATGCCTGCACGTCAGTGATGGGCACCCGGGTTTCGGCGGCACTAGCCATGGCAAACGACCGTAGGCGAGGGTACCGACAACCAACTGGGGTCAAAACTGGGGTCAAACCCCGTGTTCGGAACCCGTCCGAACCTCGAAAACCGCCTCTGACCTCTGTCGGGCTGACAGGATTTGAACCTGCGACCACTTGACCCCCAGTCAAGTGCGCTACCAAACTGCGCCACAGCCCGCCGCCGCCGGCGCGAACCGGCAGCAGGTCGAAAGCCTACCGCAGACGGCAGCGATCGCCCCAACCTCGGGGGTTGCGGCCGCGCCGCTCTGTGGATGAAATCGGCACTGTGGATAACCAGGCCGATTCAGGGCGCGGGCGGGCGGGGGTGGGCAGACCTATCGGAGTATCGAACTAGTGTTCTAGTCATGAGTTCGCCGGGATCCGTGTCCGCTCCACCGCAG
>CAZGGK010000040.1:0-42768 GCA_964525125.1 uncultured Mycobacterium sp. | reverse complement strand
TCGGTGCGGCGGGCGCTGTGGAATACACACCCACCGAGTACTTGCTCATCATCCCGCCGTTGGCGCCGACCAGGGCGAGCTGGCCGGGGTGCCGTCGCGCGAAGGCAACCGCCTCGGCGATGGCGTGCATCGAGTAGTTGTTGCCGGCGCCGCCGAAGAACGGCAGCCCCCCGGTCATGGTCAGGCCCCGCGGGTCGTCGGCCGACAGCCCGAAGGCATCGCAGATGTTGAACACCGGGATCGGAAAGCAGCTGTACAGGTCGAGCGCCGCGACGTCGTCGAGACCGCTTCCGGCGACCGCCAGCGCCTCGGCGACGGCCGTCACGGCGGCGGGGCTGCGGCTCAGGTCGGGCCGCTCCAGCAGGCTCTGCTCGCGCATATCGGCGTGGCCGTGCAGGTAGACCCAGTTGTCTTGCGGCACCCCCAGCCGCTCGGCGGACTCGACCGACATCAGCAGCGCGGCCGCGCCCTGGTTCACCTGGTCGCGGGCCACCAGCAGCCGCGGGTACGGGTCGCAGATCATCCGGTTGCCGGTGCCCACCGCGGTCAACTCCGCCACCGACCGTTCCACCGGTGACGCCGAGAACGGGTTCTCGGCCGCGACCCGGGTGAACGGGGCGAACAACTCGCCCATCGTCTGCAGGTAGGCGGCCCGGCTCAGGCCCAGCCGGGCGCGCCGCGCGTTCTCCAGCAGGCCGTACTGCACCGGCGCGCCGGTCAGCCCGTGGATCACCATGTACCGGTCGACGAACTCCTCCAGGCCGAACCCACGGTCCTCGAGCCGACCGTCGACGGTCTCCCCGAAATCCGGCTGGGCAGCCGTGTCAGCCAGGTGCCGGGTGGTCGAGGTGGCGTCGGCCCCGCACAGCAGCACCACGTCGGCGGTGCCGGCGGCGATACCGGCCGCGAACTCGTTGACCAGCCGCTGCGGGCCCTCACCGCCGACCTTGTCCAGCACCGCCCGCGCCGGGTCGGCATCGATACGCCGCGCGACCGACCGCGGGAAGTTGTTCGACTTGCCCAGCGGGGCAGGCGCATTCGGAATCGAGTTCTCGAACTGCCGGGTTGCCACCACCGTGTCGATGGCCCGGGCCACCCGCCCGGCACCGGCGCCGGTGTCGGCCAGTGCCGCCTGCGCGGCAGCGGCGGCCAGCTCCACCGGAGACATGGCGCGGTAGTCGATGTCGTCGATGCGCTCGGCGGCCTGCCCGACTCCGACGATGACGGGCGTGCGCGGGTCGATCATCTGGTCACCCCTCTACCGCGAGCAGTCCCCCCGCAAGCGGGGAACTGCTCGGCCCAAGATCGCTACAGGCTCGCCAGGATCGCCCGGGCCAGCGCGGCGGTCGCCGACGGGGTCTTCCCGACCTTGACGCCGGCGGCCTCCAGGGCCTCCTGCTTGGCCGCCGCGGTGCCCGACGAACCGGACACGATCGCGCCCGCGTGGCCCATCGTCTTGCCCTCCGGCGCGGTGAATCCGGCGACGTAGCCGACCACCGGCTTGGAGACGTTGGCCTTGATGAAGTCGGCGGCACGCTCCTCGGCGTCGCCGCCGATCTCGCCGATCATCACGATGACCTTGGTGTCCGGGTCCTTCTCGAACGCCTCGATGGCGTCGATATGGGTGGTGCCGATCACCGGGTCGCCACCGATGCCGATCGCGGTGGAGAAACCCAGGTCACGCAGCTCGTACATCATCTGATAGGTCAGGGTGCCGGACTTGGACACCAGGCCCAGCGGCCCGGGACCGGTGATGTTGGCCGGGGTGATGCCGACCAGGCACTCGCCGGGGGTGATGATGCCGGGACAGTTGGGCCCGATGATCCGGGTCTTGGCGCCTTTGGCCAGGTTGTAGGCCCAGGCGTAGGCGCTGTCCTGCACCGGGATGCCCTCGGTGATCACCACCAGCAGCGGAATCTCGGCGTCGATCGCCTCGATCATGGCGTCCTTGGCGAACTTGGGCGGCACGAAGGCGATCGACACGTCGGCGCCGGTCTTGGTCATGGCCTCGGCGACTCCGCCGAAAACCGGCAGCTTGATCAGCCGGCCGCCCTTGTCCTCATGGCTGACGGTGGTGCCGGCCTTGCGCGCGTTGACGCCGCCGACGATCTGGGTGCCGGCCCGCAGCATCCGCGCGGTGTGGATGGTGGCCTCACTGCCGGTGATGCCCTGGACGATGACCTTGCTGGCCTTGTTGACGAAGATCGACATCTCGTTACGCGTCCTTTCCGGCGTGCGCGAGTTCGGCGGCCTTGTCGGCGGCCTCGTCCATGGTGGCCATCAGGGTCACCAGCGGGTGGTTGGCTTCGGCGAGGATGCGCCGCCCTTCCTCGACGTTGTTGCCGTCGAGTCGGACCACCAGGGGTTTGGTCGCGGCGTCGCCGAGGATCTGCAGCGCCTTGACGATCCCGCTGGCCACCGCGTCACAGGCGGTGATGCCGCCGAACACGTTGACGAACACGCTCTTGACCTGCCTGTCGCCCAGGATGATCTCCAGCCCGGCGGCCATCACCTCGGCGGACGCGCCGCCGCCGATGTCGAGGAAGTTGGCGGGCTTGACGCCGCCGTGGCGCTCCCCGGCGTAGGCGGTGACGTCGAGGGTGGACATCACCAGGCCGGCACCGTTGCCGATGATTCCGACCTCGCCGTCCAGCTTGACGTAGTTGAGGTCCTGCTCCTTGGCCTTGAGCTCCAGCGGGTCGGTGGCGTCGCGGTCCTCGAACTCGGCGTGGCCGGGCTGGCGGAAGTCGGCGTTGCCGTCCAGGGTGACCTTGCCGTCCAGCGCCAGGATCTGGCCGTCGGGGGTGCGCACCAGCGGGTTGACCTCGACCAGGGTGGCGTCTTCTTTGACGAACACCTCCCAGAGTTTGGCGATGGTGACCGCGGCGGCGTCCAGCACCTCGGCGGGCAGGTGGCCCTGCTCGGCGATCGAGCGCGCGAACGCCAGGTCGACGCCGGTGACCGCGTCGACCGGCACCTTGGCCAGCCGGTCGGGCTTGGTCGCGGCGACCTCTTCGATCTCCATGCCGCCCTCCACCGAGCACATGGCCAGGTAGGTGCGGTGGGCCCGGTCCAGCAGGAAGGAGATGTAGTACTCCTCGGCGATGTCGCTGGCCTCCGAAACCAGCAGCTTCTTGACGACGTGGCCCTTGATGTCCAGGCCGAGGATGTTCTGCGCGTGGGTGTAGGCGTCCTGCGGTGTCGCGGCGTACTTCACGCCACCGGCTTTGCCCCGGCCCCCAACCTTGACCTGGGCCTTCACCATCACCGGCCGGCCGATCTCCTCGGCGATCGCCTTGGCGCCGTCGGCGGTGTCGGTTACCCGGCCCGGCGTGGTCGGTACACCGTGCTTGGCGAACAACTCCTTCGCCTGATACTCGAAAAGGTCCATGAGCTCACTGTCTTGATAGTCGGCGGATTCACGCGTACTTCACTCCCGGGGAACTGTATCGACATGGCCGCGACGTTCCGAAACTGGCGTAGCTCTGCTGTGGCACATCTCACCGCCGCCGGTCCGTGATCCGACTCACATTCACGACCGGATTCGCCGAGTGGCTTGCCAGTCCCACCCCCGAGTGGTTACGGTCTCCAAGTCTAGGTCTGTATAACGATCTGATCACGATGAGATCACAACCAGAGGGATATTTCAGGTTGATGCAGCATGGTCCGGCCTCGCCCCCCGTTTCGGGGTGGGGTTCTGCAATTCTGTCGACAAGTCTCCAGGGCGCCCGCGACCGTTCGTCGCGGACCAACCCCAACGAGGTCACCGACATCATCCCGTTCGATGAGTTCGGCAGCCTCGATGAACTCAACCTCGGTACCGACACCGGGTGCGAGGCTGAGACGCAGCTGCTCAGCGCACCCGAACTCGACGACCCGCAGCGCACCGACAACCCGGTGGTGCTGCCCCCGGCGCCCGCGGGCGGATCCGCCGAGCTCGCCGGCGTGCCGGCTCGCCGCGGCCGGCACCGCAGCGAGCCGGTCAGCGCCGTCAAGGGCCGGGTGCTGATCGGGGCCATGGCGACCGGCGCCGCCCTCGCGGGCGGTTACACCGCGACCCACTCGTCCGGCACCGTCTCGGCACAGACCGAGCTGGTCGCGGCCAGCTCGCCGCTGAACGGTGGTGAAGCCGCCCCCGCCAGCCGCGGCATGCAGATGGTCACCGTCAAGGCCGCGGCGAACGTCGTCGTCCACAACGAGGAACTGGCCAAGGGCGTGGCCTTCGCCCAGGAGCGCGCCGAGCGGGAGGCCCGGCTGCAGCGTCCGCTGTTCGTCCAGCCGACCCGCGGTATCTTCACGTCGAACTTCGGCTACCGCTGGGGCGTGCTGCACGGCGGCGTCGACATCGCCAACGCCATCGGCACCCCGATCCTGGCGGCATCCGACGGTGTGGTGATCGAGGCGGGTGCCAGCGCCGGCTACGGCATGCTGGTCAAGGTTCAGCACTACGACGGGACGGTCACGCTGTACGGCCACGTCAACACCACCACGGTCGGTGTCGGCGAGCGCGTGACGGCCGGCGATCAGATCGCCACCATGGGCAACCGCGGTTACTCCACGGGCCCGCATCTGCACTTCGAGGTTTTGCTGGGCGGCACCACCCGGGTGGACCCCTCAGCCTGGCTGGCGCAGCGCGGCATCACGCTGGCCTAACCTGGTCGGGTGACCGAGCACCAGTCGTTCCCCGGTGCCGGCTCGCCGACCTCTCGGACCGGCATCATCCGCCGGGTGCCGACCGCTGCCATGCCGGTTGCTGCCGGCCAGCCGAGCACGGTCAACAGCCCGCCGACGACGCAACGGCCCGGCGCCGCGGTGCCGATCACCGCCTGCACCCTGGCGATCGTCAGCGGCTGGGCCACCTCGGTGGTTGCCACCGACCTGATCGCCAGCTGGTGGCGGACCGACCGGCTGTTCTGCGTCGCGGTGGCCTTCTTGACCCTGGTATTCGCGGCGACCACGATCGGCGGGGTGATTCTGCTGCTGCGACAGCACTCCCTGGGCCGCTACCTGGTCGCAATCGGGGCCGTGGTCGCGCTGCTGACCTTCGGCAGCCTGTTCATCGCCGGCGCCCGGGTGCCGTGGATCGTGCACGCCGTCCCGGCGGTGCAGCTGGCCAGCGCGCTACTGGCCCTGCATCCGATCACCAAACGCTGGCTGCTGAGCAGCTAGAGCTTGGTGATCGGGGCGTGGTTGTGCATCAGCTTGACCCGCCCGGCACTGCCGAAGTCGATCAGCGACATCGCCGATTCGCCGACACCGGAGACCTCTTCGACCCGGCCCAGCCCGTACTTGTCGTGGGACACCCGGTCCCCGGGCGCCAACACCACCAGCGGACGCTTGCCGGCACTGCGAGCCGGAGCCGGGCGCGGGCTGCCGAACCGCCCGGCGCCGCTCACCGGCGCACTGAAGGACGGGGCGGTGTCGGTGCGCCGCCAGTCGATGAGCTGTTGCGGGATCTCCCGCAGAAAGCGCGACTCCGGGTTCAGCATGGGCTGCCCCCATGACGAGCGGACCTTGGCCCGGCTCACGTAGAGCCGTTGCCGCGCCCGGGTGATGCCGACATATGCCAGGCGGCGTTCTTCGGACAGTTCGCGCAGGTCCCCCAGCGACCGCATGTGCGGGAACATGCCGTCCTCCCAGCCCGTCACGAACACCACCGGAAACTCCAGCCCCTTGGCGGTGTGCAGCGTCATCAGGGTGACCATGCCCGATCCGTGCTCGGGAATCTCGTCGCTGTCGGCGATCAGCGACACCCGCTCCAGGAACTCGGCCAGCACCCCGACATCGGGCATCTCCTCCTCGTCGTTCGAACCCTGCTGCTCGGCGGCCGCATTGGCCCGGTCGACGGCGAATTCGTGGGCGACGCTGACCAGTTCGTTGAGGTTGTCCAGCCGCGCCAAATCCTGTGGGTCGGTGGAGGATTCCAGCTCCCGGCGGTATCCGGTCCGGTTGAGCACCTGCTCGACCAGTTCGCCGAGGTCGCCTTCGAGCTGGCCGCGCAGTTCGTCGAGCAGCGCGATGAACCCGGCGATGGCGTTCTCCGCACGGGTGTTGAGCATCGGCACCTCGCCACGGGCCGCCGCAGCCAGGGCTCGGCCGAAACCGGTTCGGGTGTTCTCGGCATGGACCGACACACATGCCTCGGCGCGGTCCCCGATGCCGCGCCGCGGGGTGTTGAGGATGCGCCGCAGGCTGACCGTGTCGTCCGGATTGTCCAGCACCCGCAGGTAGGCCAGGATGTCGCGGATCTCCTTGCGCTCGTAGAACCGCACGCCGCCGACGACCTTGTAGGGGATTCCGGCGCGGATGAACACCTCCTCCAGGGAGCGTGAGGCGTTGTTGGTCCGGTAGAACACCGCGACGTCGTTGTAGCCGATCTCGCCGCGGTCGGCCAGCGTGTCGATCTCCTGCGCCACAAAGCGGGCTTCGTCGTGTTCGTTGTCGGCGACGTAGCCGACGATCAGCTCCCCGTCACCGGCCTCGGTCCACAACCGCTTCTCGCGGCGCCCGGAGTTGCAGGCGATCACCGAGTTGGCCGCCGACAGGATGTTCTGGGTGGAGCGGTAGTTCTGCTCCAGCAGCAGCGTCGTCGCGTCGGGGTAGTCGCGCTCGAAGTCCTCGATGTTGCGGATGGTGGCGCCGCGGAACGCGTAGATCGACTGGTCGGCGTCACCGACCACGCACAGCTCCGCCGGCGGCACGTCGTCCCCGGCCTCGGCGCCGGGTTCATGCAGCGGTCCCAGCTTCGCCTCTCCGCCGTCGAGCCTCGCTGGACCGCCGTGCCCGGTCAGCTCGCGGACCAGGACGTACTGGGCGTGGTTGGTGTCCTGGTACTCATCGACCAGGATGTGCCGGAACCGCCGCCGGTAATGCTGGGCGATCTGGGGGAACGCCTGCAGCAGCGCGACCGTCTCGCCGATCAGGTCGTCGAAGTCCAGCGCGTTGGCGCTGCGCAACCGGCGCTGGTATTCGGCGTAGACGCTCGCCACCACCCGGGCCAGGTCGTCGGAGTTCTCCGACAGCTCGGCAACCGCCCGATCCGGATCGATCAGCTCGTTCTTCAGGTTGGAGATCGCGTTGGCCAGCAGCCGCGGGGAGTGCCGCTTGACGTCGAGCCCCATGTCCCGGCCGATCATCAGCAGCAGCCGGCGTGAGTCATCGGCGTCGTAGATCGAGAAGTTGGAGTTCAGGCCGGGCACCGACCCGGCCTGGCTGCGCAGGATCCGCACGCAGGCCGAGTGGAACGTCGACACCCACATCGCCCGGACGCGGGGCCCGACCAGCTCGGCCACCCGCTCGCGCATCTCCGCGGCCGCCTTGTTGGTGAACGTGATCGCCAGAATCTGGCCGACGCCCACCCCGCGTGCCGCCAGCAGGTAGGCGATCCGCCGGGTCAGCACCGCGGTCTTGCCCGAGCCGGCCCCGGCCACGATCAGCAGCGGCGAGCCCTGATGCACGACGGCCTGGCGCTGCTGCGGGTTGAGGCCGTCCAGCAGGTGATCGGCGTCGGGGGCGGGTCTGGTGTCGGGCAGGTGCAGAGTCATAGCCAACCCAACGTACCGCCGGACCACGACCGTCTTTGCGCTGGCGCGACCGTTGATGGCAGACTCGATGAGTGCTTGGCACGCAGCTGCGATTTTCTTACGGGTACCGGCCAGCGGTGCCCGTGGTGTAGCTGCTTCGAAACAGCCCCGCGGTCCGCATCCGGACTCGGGGCTCGTCTGTTGGGTGAGGCCGGATTGCGGATGAGACCAGAAGCCACCAACAGCGAGAATGCGGAGTCAGAAACCATGTCTGTAGAAACCACGGCAACCGGGCGGCCCGGCACCATCGATGAGCTGCGACAGGAGATCGACCGGCTGGACGCGACGATCCTGGCCGCGGTGAAACGCCGCACCGAGGTGTCCCAGGCGATCGGCAAGGTCCGGATGGCCTCCGGCGGCACCCGGCTGGTGCACAGCCGCGAGATGAAGGTCATCGAGCGCTACAGCGAGCTCGGCCAGGACGGCAAGGACTTGGCGATGCTGCTGCTGCGTCTGGGTCGGGGCCGGCTGGGGCACTGACGGCCATGGCCACGCGCATCCTGGTCGCGGGCGGGACCGGCACCCTGGGCCGCGTCGTGGTGCAGAACCTGGTTGCCGCCGGCGCCGACGTGCGGGTGCTGAGCCGGGGACGGCGACCGCACGACCCGGCGGACCGAGTCCGGTATGTCGTCGGTGACGTCACCACCGGTGCGGGACTGCCCGAGGCGTTCGACGGCGTGGAGACCGTGGTGGCCTGCCTCGACCCGGTGGACCGGCTGGTGCAAGCGGCGCTGGCAGCCGGTAGGCCGCACCTGATCTACATCTCGATCGTCGGGATCGACCGGGTGCCTTTCGGGTATTACCAGCGCAAGCTGGCCGACGAGAAGCTGATCGCCGCGTCCGGGTTGCCCGGCACGGTGCTGCGCGCCACCCAGTTCCACGACCTCGTCGTCGCCGCACTGCGGGTGCTGGCATTCTCGCCGGTGCTGGTGGTGCCGCGCGGCTGGAGCTTCCAGCCGATCGACGTCCGCGACGTGGCTGCCCGGCTGGCCGAGCTGGCGCTGGGCGAGCCCGCCGGGCGGGTGCCCGACATGGGCGGGCCGCAGGTGCTGGGGGTGGCCGAGCTGGCTCGGCGCTACCTGGCAGCAGCGGGCAAACGGCGTCCGGTGCTGTCGGTGCCGCTGCCCGGGCGGGTCGCCCGTGCCTACCGTTCCGGTGGCCACCTGGCCCCCGACCGTGCCGTCGGGACCATCACGTTCGACCGATACCTTCAGGAGATGGTCGAGACCGGCCAACGACCCTATCCGCGCCGTTAGGGTCGAGTGGTGACCGCAGCCGACATCACCACCTCCCCCGCTTGGAGCGCACTGCGCAGCCATCACGATCGGATCGGCGCAACCCACCTGCGCGCGTTCTTCGCCGACGACCCGGACCGCGGCCGGAAGTTCAGCGTCACGGTGGGCGATCTGTACATCGACTACAGCAAGCACCGGATCACCGACGAGACCGTGCGGTTGTTACTGGATCTGGCCCGGGCGGCGGGCCTGGAGCAGCGCCGCGAGGAGATGTTCGCCGGTGGCCACATCAACACCTCGGAGAACCGGGCGGTGTTGCACACCGCGCTGCGGCTGCCGCGCGATGCGCAGTTGATCGTCGACGGCCAGGACGTGGTCGCCGACGTGCACGCGGTGCTCGACGCGATGGGCGATTTCACCGACCGGCTGCGCAACGGGGAATGGACCGGCGCCACCGGCAAGCGCATCAGCACCGTGGTGAACATCGGCATCGGTGGCTCGGATCTGGGTCCGGCGATGGTCTACTCGGCGCTGCGGCACTACGCCGACGCCGGCATCTCGGCCCGGTTCGTCTCCAACGTCGACCCGGCGGATCTGGTCGCCACCCTTGCCGACTTGGACCCGGCCACAACGCTTTTCATTGTCGCATCCAAGACCTTCTCCACGCTGGAGACGCTGACCAACGCCACCGCCGCCCGGCGCTGGCTGACCGACGCGCTCGGCGCCGACGCGGTGTCCAAACATTTCGTGGCGGTCTCCACCAACAAGCGACTGGTCGAGCAGTTCGGCATCGACAGCGCCAACATGTTCGGCTTCTGGGACTGGGTCGGCGGGCGGTACTCGGTGGACTCGGCGATCGGGTTGTCGGTGATGGCCGCGATCGGCCGGGAGCGCTTCGCCGACTTCCTGGCCGGGTTCCACCTCGTCGACGAGCACTTCGCGACCGCGCCGCTGGAGTCCAACGCGCCGGCGCTGCTCGGGCTGATCGGGCTGTGGTACTCCAACTTCTTCGGCGCCCAGTCGCGGGCGGTGCTGCCCTACGCAGGCGACCTGGCCCGGTTCGCGGCCTACCTGCAGCAGCTGACGATGGAGTCCAACGGCAAATCGGTGCGCGCCGACGGCACCGCGGTGACCACCGACACCGGCGAGATCTTCTGGGGCGAGCCGGGAACCAACGGCCAGCACGCCTTCTACCAGTTGCTGCACCAGGGCACCCGGCTGGTGCCGGCCGATTTCATCGGGTTCGCCGAGCCGCTCGACGACCTGGCCACCGCCGACGGCGACGGCAGCATGCACGATCTGCTGATGAGCAACTTCTTCGCGCAGACCCAGGTGCTGGCGTTCGGCAGGACCGCCGAGGAGATCGCCGCCGATGGCACTCCGGCAGATGTGGTGCCGCACAAGGTGATGCCCGGCAACCGGCCGACCACCTCGATTCTGGCCGGCAGGCTGACCCCGTCGGTGCTGGGCCAGTTGATCGCACTCTACGAGCACCAGGTGTTCACCGAGGGCGTGGTGTGGGGTATCGACTCGTTCGACCAGTGGGGTGTGGAACTGGGCAAGACCCAGGCCAAGGCGCTGCTGCCGGTGATCACCGCCGACGCCGCGCCGGCCCGGCAGTCGGACAGCTCCACCGACGCACTGGTGCGCCACTACCGCGCCGGGCGCGGCCGGGCGCGCTGAGTTCTCCCCACCGTTCCCACGAACGTGCATAGTTGTACACGTTTCACGGACATCCGCGTACCAGCGTGCACGCTCGCGAGGAAGGGACGGGCTCAGGCGAAGGGTTTGGTGAGCCGCGGCGGCAGCACCCGCATCAGCTGCACCAGTGGCCCCCACGGCCACCACGGCACCGCGGCCCGGCCGGATTCCCGCTCGATGGCACTGACCATCGCCTTGACACCGGTGTCGTTGTCGACCATCAGCATGGTGGACCCCGACTTCGCGGTCATCTCCGACTCGATGTAACCCGGTTCCAGCACGGTCACCTTGATGGGGCCGTTGGCGTACTCCGCGCGCAGTGACTCGCCCAGCGACGACACCCCCGCCTTGCTGGCGGCGTAGGCCGCCTTGACGCCAGGGACCCCCTTGTTGCCCAGCACCGAGGAGACCAGCACCAGGTGCCCGCCGCCCGCGGCGTTGAACATCTCGATCGCGGTCTCGATCTGCACCAGCGCCGAGACCAGGTTGGTCTCGATGGTGGCCTTGTTGGCCCACAGTTTCCCGGCCCCCAGGCGGGCACCCTTGCCGATGCCGGCGTTGACGATGACCCGGTCGATGCCGCCGAGGGCGTCGGAGAGCTCGCCGAACACCTTCGGCACCTGCTCGTGGTCGTTGACGTCGAGCGCGGCGACGGCGACGGTGATATTCGGATACTTCTGGGCCAGTTCGGCTTTGAGTTCGTCGAGCCGGTCGATGCGGCGAGCGCACAGCGCGAGGTCACGGCCCTTGGCGGCAAAGGCGCGGGCCATCCCGGCACCCAGTCCGGAGCTGGCCCCGGTGATCAGGATCTTCTGACGAGTCACGCCGGGCAGCTTACTTGAGCAGCCGCGACATCCGCCGGTCGGCGAGCACCCGGCCGCCTGCCCCGGCTTGCCCCGATGCACCCGCAGCACGATCGGCCCCTTACCGGCCCGCGGCGGTGCGGCCGCCAGTTGCTCCGACCAGCGCAGCCAGCCCGCCCGCCCGCGGCAGGTGCGCGATCAGATACATCTCACCGGCCTGCAAACCCAGATACTTGCCCCACCGCCGCGCCCCGGTCACCGCACGACCGTGCAGCGCACTGATCGGCGGATCGAATGCCTTGAGCACCGAGAACGCCGCCACGTCGATGCGCTCGATACTCAGCCCGACGGCGTGCCGGCGCAAGTGGTCGGCGAGCGCATCGATCTCGGGCAACTCAGGCACGAGTGATGCGTTTGGCGTCTTTCGTCACCAGCGACAGCACCCAGCTCACCAGCGACAGCACTATCGCCGCCCAGATCGCCGTCCACCAGAAGTGGTCGATCTGCAGGCCCCAGTGCGTGGTGTGGTCGGTGATCCAGGCGGTGACCCACAGCATGAAGGCGTTGATCACCACGTGGAACAGCCCCAGCGTGAGGATGTACAGCGGAATCGACAGAATCTGTACGACCGGCTTGATGAACGCGTTGACGAGGCCGAAGATCACCGCGACGACGAAGATGATGCCCGCTCGCCGCAGCGGGTCGTCTTCGCCGCCGACGAAGCGGATTCCGCCGACGAGAAGGGTGACCATCCACAGGGCCAATCCGGTGAGTGCGGCGCGCAACAGAAACGGTCCCATGGCCCGCAATCTACTCCGCGGACCGCTGCGTGCGATCGTGTGCGATCCGGCGGGCCGGGACCGTCAGCACCACCGGCATCCCCCTTACCGCCCGTGCGGGCCCGCGCTCCGATTCACACCGCCACCAAGCCCGGTGGCGACGAAGCAGACCCGCACCTCTCCGGTGATGCGGTCGGTATGCCAACCAGCCCGCTGGCACACCCGGACTACAGCCTCGATCGAGTCGGCGGCGAACACCCCGAACAGCGTCTCATCGGTGGGCACTGTCAGCGCCGCCAGCAGCCGCACCCCGTCGGCGGCACGGCGGCGAACCCCGTCAACGATGTCGTCAAGGGACTTCCCGCCCAGATCGGGCTGGTACCACTCGACCAGGAAGCACCGTACCGACTCCTCGTCGCAAGTCACGCGGTTCACGCTAACGATCGAACGGTCGCAGCGAATCAGGGATTTCCCTGGGATTCGCTCGGGTTGAGCGCGGCGAACAACCCAGCCCGGGAATGGATGCCGAGCTTGCGGTACACACTGGTCAGGGTCATCTCCACCGTCTTGACCGCGATGAACAACTCCGTGGCGATCTGCTTGTTCGTCGACCCCGATGCGGCGCGCTCGGCGACCCGCAACTCGGCGGCGGTCAGTCCGGCACCCGCCCCGGCCGCGCCGGTCAGGCGATCCAGTTCAGCGCGGGCGCGCCGCGCCCACAGCGGCGCGCCGAGCCGCTCGAAGGTCTCCAGCGCCTCGCGCAACGTCGTCTCGGCTGCCTGTTTGCGGCGCCGGCGCCGCTGCAGCCCGCCCAGCAGCAGCTGGGTGCGGGCCTGCTCGAACGGCATCGGCAACCGCCGATGGTGAACCAGCGCCTGCCGGGCGGCCGCCGCTGCGGCATCGGGGTCGCCACGGGCGGCCAGCAGGTGACTGCGCCCGCGCGCCCCGACCGCCAACAGCCACGGGCGGTCATGCCGGGCGCCGTTGCGTTCCAGCGCTTCGACCAGCGGCTCGGCCTCATCGACGCGGCCCAGCGCGGTCAGCGCCTCGACGGCGTCGGGCAGGTAGCCGCCCACCGGAATCTCGGTGCCGTGCTCAGGGTCGAACGACACCAGCAGCGGCGCCAGCGTCGTGAGCGCAGCCGCGTAGTCGCCCAGTGACACGTCCAGAAACGCCAGGGTCGCCGACACCCCGCGGACCACGAACGCCGCACCGGAAGCCCGGCCCGCATCGAGGGCGGCACCCGCCGCACTGCGGGCGTCCTGTTCGCGGCCGGTGTAGGCGGCGACCACCGCCTGATCGGCCAGCGCCTGGACGAGTACATGCTTACCGCCCATCTGCTCGGCCCGCTGCAGGGCATCATCGGCGGTGGCCGCAGCGTCGGCGTAGCAACCCCGCCAGAGGTCGAGCATCGTGAGATGACTGGCCGCCCACAGGATGTCGATCTCAGTGCCGCTGCGCTGAAACCGTTGCCGGACCGCGTCAAGTCGGGTATGAGCCGTCTCCAGCTCACCACTCCAACCGGCGATTACCGCCGCCACCGCACTGGCCTGGAACGTCGCCGCCGCACCGCCGGCCGGGTCTTCCGAATCCAGCGCCAGTTGCAGGGCGGACGGGTCGACGCCGAGCCCGTACAGGAAATCGACCGTTGCCTGGATCGCCAGCGCCTGGCTGTGCAGGGCGGGCACGCCGAGCTGCTCGGCAAGGGTCACCGCGGGGCGAGCGAGGTCAACGGATTCCCGAAGATCTGCGATCAGCCCGGCAACCGGCACCTGCAGCAGCCGGGCATGCAGTTGCAGCACCGGGTTGTCGGCAGCGTCGACCGCCCGGCTCAGCAGATCGGCGGCGTCCACCAGGCTGTCGTCATAGCCGGTTATCGCGGCGAGGGCGATCAGCGCCATGCACCGCAGGGCGCCCTCGGCCGGCAGCCCGTCCAGGGTGGTTCGCAGATGGGCGCGGGCCGCTTCGATGGCGCCGGACCGGAAGTGCTGCTCGGCGGCCCGCATCCGGCGCATCGGGGTGTCGCCGCCGAGTTTGATGGCCAGCTCCAGCAATTCGGCGGCCGCCGCCGGCGCGCCGCGGGCCGCGGTGGCCGCCGCCGCCGCGTCCAGCGCAGTCATGGTGTCCGGGTCTCCGGTGGTTGCGGCCAGCGCCAGGTGCCTTGCCTTGAGTTCGGGTTCGTCGGCGAGCTCGGCCAACTGGCGATGCGCCGCCCGGCGCGCCGCCGGGCTCGCAGCGCCGTAGACGCCGGTGGCGAACAGCGGATGGCGGAACCGGATCCGGTTTCCGTCGACTTCCACGATGTCGCAGGCCTGGGGCGATTCGAGAAGCTCGACGACCCGGGCGGGGTCGATACCGGTGGCCCGGCCCAGTCGTTCCACGGTCGGCAGCGCTGCGCAGGAAGCAGCCAGCAGCACTCCGGCGAGTTCCTCCGAGGGCTGCCCGAGGTGGCTCTGCACCAGCCCGGCGAGGCTGTCGGGCAGGCCGACCGCGGGATCGGCCGGGTCAGCGGCGGCGAACCGCGCCAGCTCGAGGGCGAAAAACGGATTGCCACCGGAGATCTCGTGAATCCGGACGATCATCGGCCGCGGCAGGGTGCGGCCCAGCCGCGCCGCGATCAGGGCGTGCACCCCGCCGAGGGTCAGCGGGGAGATCCGCAGGCGCACCAGCGTGTCGGGGCGAGCGAAATTCAGCCACGTCACGTCGGCGAAGTCCGGGCCGCCCGTTCGCACGGCTACCAGCATCCCGATCCGGCCGGTGAGCCGGCGTGCCGCGAACCCGAGCACCGCCCGGCTCGACAGGTCCAGCCACTGCGCGTCATCGATGCGGACCAGCACCGGAGCATCCGAGCCGAGTCGTTGCAGCACCGACAAGAACGCGGCGGCGGCCATGCGTTCGTTGCCGGCGGGACCGTCGCTGCCGCCGAGCAGGACCCGTTCCAGTGCCGCCCGGTGCTCATCCGGCAGATCCGCGCTGACGGCCGGATCGACGGTCGCCAGCAGATCGGCGATGGCCCCGTACGCGTACCGCACCTCGGTCGGCGCTCCCCCTGCAGACAGCACGACGAAGCCCTGACTTGCGGCCGTCCCCGCCGCGTCCCACAGCAAGGTGGTCTTGCCGATACCGGCTTCGCCCTCGACCAGCAACGCGGCGGGCTCCGCCTGCGCCCGGGTCAGGAACTGGGCCAACGTACGGGACTCCGCCATGCGAACCCGTGCCGCTGGACTCATGGCGACAATTCTGGCAGCTCGTCCAGGTGATCGTCTCCCCACAGTCCATGCAAGGGCGACCATGGATCGCCGGCATCGTGACCGACATCACTCAGAACCGTTAGTATCCAGTACCGTGGGTATCGAATAGCGTGATCATGCCCATCCGGCTACGAAGGGATTTCCGCGATGACCACTACCGCAGTGCGGCGGGGCGGGCCGACTCGGGAGGAGTTCGCCGAGCGCCTACTCAACGGCTCGGTCAAGAAGTCCTACGCCCCGGTCGTCGACATCGACTGGGACGCCCCGATCGACCCGGACAAGTATTTCCTGCCGCCGAAGATGTGCTCGCTCTACGGCACCGCGCTGTGGGAGTCGATGACCCGCCAACAGCAGATCGAGATGTCCCGGCAGGAGCTGATCAACGTGCTGTCGGCCGGCATCTGGTTCGAGAACATCCTCAACCAGGCGCTGCTGCGCGACATGATGCACCGCAACCCCACCGCCAGCACCACGCACTACATGCTCACCGAGCTGGGCGACGAAACCCGGCACATGGTGATGTTCGGCAAGGCCATCGACCGGATCGGCGGCACGCCGGTACGGCCCAAGCGCTACCAGCGCGTCATCATCAACATGCTGCCGAAGGCATTTCGCGGCAGCGTGCTGTGGGGTGCGGCGCTGATCGGCGAGGAGATCTTCGACGCGCTGCAACGCCAGATCCTCGATGACCCCGACCTGCAGCCGATCGTCGCGCGGCTGATGCGGATCCACGTCACCGAGGAAGCCCGCCACATCCAGTTCGCCCGCGACGGGCTGCGCCAGCAGGTGCCGGCGCTGCCCCGGTATCGCCGGGCCTACATGGCCAACCTGCAGGGTGTCGGGGGCCCGTTCTACCGCTACCTATTCACGCTTCCAACCATCTACCAGCGGGTCGGGCTCGACGGCCGCGAGGCACGCCGCATCGCGCGCGCCAACCCGCACTTCCACGCGGCCTGCCGGTCGGCCTTCGCGCCGCTGGCCGCCTTCTTCGAAGATGTCGGGCTGATGGGCCGGCTGGGCCAGCGGATGTGGCGGCGGGCCGGCTTCCTGTGAACCCCGGCGAGATCGTCGTCATCGGCGACCCGGGCCGCATCCACGGCCGGTTCGCCGATCACACCGCGGTCGGCGCCGTGACCGCCAAGCGGTTCGACAACGCCACCGACACCTGGACGGTGACCACCGCCGACGGTCAAGCGCTGCGCGCGCGGGTGCTCATCGACACCGCACCCGGCGCCGACGGCGTCGTGGCCGCCCACGGCGTCCCCAACTACTTCCGGGTCCCGGGCCCGCACACCGCACGCCAGGCCGGTTATATCGCCGGGTTGCTCGACGGGATGCAGCGCGGCGGTTCCACCCGCATCGAGGCGCGGTCGCAGGTGCGGGTGCGCCGGCGGCTGCCCACGCGCGGGTTGTCCCGCTTCTATCTGACCGGGTCGGTCGGCGTGCCCGACGAGATCTACGACGGTCCCGCGGTGCTGACCCACAATGCCCAGGAGTATCCGGTCGAAGTCCGGCTGACCGGGCACTTGGACCCCATCGATGGTCAATACCACTGGCAGGGAACGCTTTACGCGGAGTTATCCGGCAACAAGGTCACCGGGGCGCAGGTCGGCATCCGGATCGGGGAGCACTCCGCCGCGGCTCGCATCTCCGAGCGGACGCCCTGGGGTACGCTCGCGGTGATCGGGGCCGCCGGATACCCGCCGTTTCCGCTGGCGGACCTGGAGGGCCTGGCAATCGGGGTCTCGCCCCGGATTTGAGTCCCGCGAGGAGACCTGAGGAGTCCACGTGCGGTTCACCTATGCCGAGGCGATGACCGACCCGAGCTACTACATTCCGTTGGCGAAGGCGGCCGAGGCGGCCGGCTATGACAGCATGTCGATCCCGGACAGCATCGCCTACCCGTTCGAATCGGATTCCAAGTACCCCTACACGCCGGACGGCAACCGCGAGTTCCTCGACGACAAGGCATTCATCGAGACGTTCGTGCTGATCGCGGCGCTGGGCGCGGTCACCAGCACGCTGCGGTTCACACCGTTCGTGCTCAAGCTGCCGATCCGTCCGCCGGCGCTGGTCGCCAAGCAGGCCGGCTCGCTGGCGGCGCTGATCGGCAACCGGCTCAGCCTGGGTGTGGGCACGAGCCCGTGGGTCGAGGACTACGAGCTGATGGATGTTCCGTTCCCCCGGCGCGGCAAGCGGATGGACGAATGCATCGAGATCCTGCGCGGGCTGACCACCGGCGACTACTTCGAATTCCACGGCGAGTTCTACGACATCCCCAAAACCAAGATGACCCCGGCACCCAGCAAGCCGATCCCGATCCTGGTCGGCGGGCATGCCGACGCGGCGCTGCGGCGGGCGGCGCGCAACGACGGGTGGATGCACGGTGGCGGCTCGGGCGAAGACCTCGACCGGATGATCGGACGGCTCGGCCAACTCCGCGAGGAGGAGGCGAGGACCGGTCCATTCGAGATCCATGTGATCTCCATCGACGGGTTCACCCTGGACGGCGTCAAGCGCCTGGAGGACAAGGGCGTCACCGATGTGATCGTCGGCTTCCGGATCCCCTACATCGTGGGACCGGACACCGAACCGCTGGACACCAAAATCCGGAACCTGGAAACCTTCGCCGAGAAAGTGGTCGCCAAAGCCAAAGCTTAGGCCCGCCGGGTGACACCGGCCACACCGCCGCGTTGCGGTAAGCGATGTCACCGTGTCGTTCGGATACCCTCCGGCACCCGCGACGTTGGATAGGCAGGTGCCGATTTGAGGAGGCGGTGATGAGAACGTCGAGTTGTCTACGTCTGCACACGATCCCCGGCCCGCGCGACCTCGACCGCGCTGTGCGCCTTCGGGTTGCGGCGACCGGCTGGTACGAAAGCGAGGCACACCGGCGCTGGGTTCGGGCCGCCACCCGGTGCTGAGTTGCTTCAGCGGCGCTCGGCCGGCCACTTTGCCTGCGGCACCTCGACATCCGGCCGGGGCCGAACCGGCAACGGCAGCGGTGGGGCACTCGCCCGGACCGTCTGGCGAATCTCGCCGAGACCCTGAACCTGCAGGGTCACCACGTCGCCGTCGCGCAGCCAGCCCGGGAACGATTGCGGTGCCGCAGGATCGAGGTGTTCGATGAGCGTGCAACTGGGCACCGTGCCGGAACCGAACACGTCGCCGGGCGTCAGCGGCACGCCGCGTGAGGCGTAACTGATGACTTCGGCGAAGCTCCAGTCCATGGTGCCGGTCGACCCGGCACCGACCATGACGTCGTTGACGATCGCGGTGACGTGCAAGCTCAAGCCGCCGCCCCGGCGGTACGGTTCGAGTTCGTCGGGAGTGACCAGGTACGGGCCGAGCGTGACGCCGCTGTCCTTGCCCTTGCCCTGGCCGATCGCCAGCTGGCCTTCCAGTTGCTGCAGGTCGCGCGCGGACCAGTCGTTGAAGATGGTGTAGCCGATGACGGCCCGCTCGGCCTCCTCGACCGACAGGTCCGCACCGGCGGTGCCGATGACGGCGGCGACCTCCAACTCGAAATCCTGCCACGCACTGCCCGGCGCCATCGGGACATCGTCATAGGGTCCCAGAACCGTTGCCGGACAGGCGAAATAAAACGCCGGTATCCGGTACCAGGTGTCGCCCAAATCTCGGCTGCGCCCGGTGGCCGCCAGGCAGTTGCGCATGTGGTCCAGAAAGCACAGACAGTCCCGGATCGACGGCGGATGCGGGACCGGCGCCATCAGCGCCACCTCGCTCAGCCGCAGCACCGCAGCCGGTGCAGCCAGTGCGCGCTCACCGGCTGCTCGCAGGCCGTCGGCGCCGCGACGGATCAACTCCAGCAGCGTCACGCCCGGTGCCGCCGCATGGATGTTGTCCCCGGCCAGCACACCGGTGCGTTCACCGTCCCCGGACCGGTAGGTCACCCAACGCATGGTGTACTCACTCCTCACGTCTGATATCGCGCGGTTCCCGGTCCAGCCGCAGCCCACGCCAAATCGGCTGGCGCAGCCGGCCATCCGCTGTCCACTCGGTGTAGCGAACCTCGGCGACCAGCACGGGCCGGACGAACGTCACTCCCTTGGCGTCCGGTCCCCGAAGCCGTGTGTCGAACGGCGTTTCATCGGTGCGCAGCGGCGCCAGGGCCTCCTTGCACGCAGCGAGGTCGCGCTTGGTGAAACCACTGCCCACCCGACCGACAAACCTTATCCTGCCGCCATCGGGGATTCCCACCAGCAGCGACCCGATGCCCTTGCTGCGCCCGCCCTCGCCTTCCCGCCAACCGCCGATCACCACTTCCTGGGTCTTGTGGTGCTTCTCCTTGATCCAGGACTTCGAGCGGCTCCCCGGCCGATAGCTGGAGTCCCACTGCTTGGCGACCACGCCCTCCCAGCCCCGCTCCAGGGACTGCTCCAGTGCCGCCGCGCCGTCACCGGACAACAGCTCCGGAACGATGAGAGCGGTGCCGCGGGCAAGTCCCTCCAGGAGTTGCCGACGCTCCCGATAACCGGCCCGCAGCAACGACCGGCCGTCGAGGTAGAGCAAGTCGAACGCCCAGAACTCGATTCGGGTGCCGCGGGATCGGTTCTGCAGTTCACCGAAGCGGGGCACCCCGGACGCGTCGAGCGCGACAACCTCGCCGTCGAGCACGGCGTGATGGCCGGCCAGGTCCGCCGCCAGCGATTGCAGCTGCGGGAACTCGCCGGTCACATCGCGGCCGCTGCGCGACCGTAAGCGCATCGCGCCATGGCCGGCGTCGACGAGCAGCCGGTAGCCGTCGAACTTGCCTTCGAACGCCCACCTCGCCGGCTTCAGATTCGCCACCGCACCATGGACGGCGAGCATCGGCGCGAGTTCGGCGAAGTCAAAGACCCGCTGGTCTTTCATCCGGTGGACCAGCCAGTGGTCGTCGACGGCCGCCGGTTCGATTCCGGGCACCGGCTCGGTGGTCTTCGACGCCTCGCGCATGACCCGGTATCTCACCGACCGGTCACGGCCGCGCACCGGCGGGTCCAGCGCTGCCAGCAGGTCTCCGTCGCGAGCCACCCGGGCCAGCACCTCGTCGTAGCGCAACTGGCGCAGTCGCGGGTCGTCGAGTTCGGCCCAGGTGCGCGGCGCGGCGACGGTGGGGTGCTCGCGGCCCCGCAGCGAGTACGGCGCAACAGTGGTCTTGGCCGCGTTGTTCTGACTCCAGTCCACGAAGACCCTGCCCGCCCGCAGGTTCCTGGCCATGGTTGCGGTCACCAGCTGGGGCATGTCGCTTTGAAGCTGTCGGGCAACGCCTTTGGCCAGTTCGACCGCACCCTGGCCGGGCACCGGCCTGTCCAGCGGCACATACAGGTGCAGTCCCTTGCTGCCGCTGGTGAGCGGCCATGCGGCCAGCCCGATGTCGACCATCAGATCCCGGATGGCTCGCGCCACCTCGGCGAGTTGGGGCATCGCCACACCCTCGCCGGGGTCGAGGTCGAACACCAGACGGGTTGCCGGTCCCGGGGTGCGGACTTCACCGCCTGGCCCACCCGACTCGGCGACGAAACGCCATTGCGGCACATGCAACTCCAGCGCCGCCTGCTGGGCGATCCAGGCCAGGCCTTCCGCGGTGTCGATGATCGGATACGTCGTCACCCGGGATCGGTGCTGTATTTCAGCGCGGGCCAGCCAGTCCGGCGCCGACGGGGCCAGCTGCTTTTCGAAGAACGACTCCCGCCCGATGCCGTTGGGCCAGCGCTTGCGGGTCACCGGGCGCCCCGCGATGTGCGGCAGCATCACCTCGGCGATGCCGGTGTAGTAGTCGAGCACGTCGCGCTTGGTGGTTCCCGTCGCGGGGTACAACACCTTGTCGGCATTGGTCAGCTTCACCCGGGGACTCAAGGGCTGCGAACCCATGCGGTCAACCTACGTCCTGACCACTCAGCCGGCGGCCGCATGGGCATACTGGCATCATGCGTGCCATCTGGCGGGGGGCGATCACCTTCGGGCTGGTCAACGTGCCGGTCAAGGTGTACAGCGGCACCGAGGATCACGACATCGCGTTCCACCAGGTCCACGCCAAGGACAACGGCCGGATTCGCTACCAGCGGGTCTGCGAGGCATGCGGCGAGGTAGTCGACCATGCCGACGTCGCCCGAGCCTACGAAACCGACGACGGGCAGATCGTCGTCGTCACCGATGACGACATCGCGGGCCTGCCTGCAGAGCGCGACCACGAGATCGAGGTGCTGGAGTTCGTCCCGGCCACCGACCTCGACCCGATGCTCTACGACCGCAGCTACTTCCTGGAGCCGGCGTCGAAGTCGCCCAGGTCCTATGCACTGCTGGCCAGGACACTCGCCGGAACGGACCGGGTGGCGATAGTGCACTTCGCACTCCGCGACAAGACCCGGTTGGCGGCCTTGCGGGTGCACGACTTCGGCAGGCGCAAGGTGATGGTGGTCCACACCCTGCTGTGGCCGGACGAGATCCGCCAGCCCGACTTCCCGTTGCTGGACAAAGACGTCGAGATCAAACCGGCCGAGCTGAAGATGGCCGCCCAGGTGGTCGGCTCGATGGCCGCCGACTTCGACCCGGACCGCTACCACGACACCTACCGGGAGCAGCTGCGCGAGTTGATCGATGCCAGACTCGCGGGCGGAGAAGCTTTTCCCGTCGAGCAGCAATCCACTCGGCTCGACGAGACCGAGGGCGTCTCGGACCTGCTGGCCAAACTGGAAGCCAGCGTGAAGAGGCGCGGTTGATCCTGACTCGCCGAGCGGGTAGCCAGCGCGAGGAAGCGCGCTGAATTTTCGCACCGGGTACACGTTCGGCGCGGGCAGTCCCGAGCCGCACCGACCCGCTTCCCGCTTGTTACCGTGGCGGGATGATCCTGGACAGCTTCCGGCTCGACGGCAAGACGGCCGTCGTGACCGGCGGCGGCCGCGGGCTGGGCGCGGCCATCGCGGTCGCGTTCGCGCAAGCCGGCGCCGACGTCGTCATCGCCGCGCGAACGCGATCTCAACTGGAGCAAGTCGCCGAACAGGTCCGCAGCACCGGCCGCCGTGCCCACATCGTCGTCGCGGACCTGGCCCACCCGCAGGAGACGGCGAAACTGGCCGGCGAAGCGGTCGACGCCTTCGGACGGCTCGACATCGTCGTCAACAACGTCGGCGGCACCATGCCCAACACCCTGCTGACCACCTCGACCCAGGAACTCAAGGACGCCTTCACCTTCAACGTCGGCACCGCGCACGCGCTGACCACCGCCGCAGTGCCGCTGATGCTGGAGCACTCCGGCGGCGGGGCGATCATCAACATCACCTCGACCATGGGTCGGCTGGCCGGCCGCGGATTCGCCGCCTACGGCACCGCCAAAGCCGCACTCGCCCACTACACCCGGCTGGCGGCCCTGGACCTGTGCCCGCGGATCCGGGTCAACGCCATCGCACCCGGGTCGATCCTCACCTCGGCACTGGACGTCGTCGCCGCAAACGACGACCTGCGCAAGCCGATGGAGCGGGTCACCCCGATGCGCCGGCTCGGCGAACCTGCCGACATCGCCGCCGCCGCAGTCTATCTGGCCTCACCGGCGGCGAGCTTTCTCACCGGGAAGGTGCTCGAGGTCGACGGCGGCCTGACCTTCCCGAACCTCGATCTACCCATCCCCGACCTGTAGAGGGGCATCAGAGATGACTATTCGCGTCGTCCAGCTCGGCACCGGCAACGTCGGCGGCCACGCGCTGCGGGCCCTGATCACCAACCCGGAATTCGAGCTCACCGGGGTGTGGGTGTCCTCGGCCGCCAAGGCCGGCAAGGACGCGGGCGAGCTTGCCGGCCTTGACATCCGGACCGGTGTCACGGCCAGCACCGACCTGGACGAGGTGCTGGCCACCGGCCCGCAGTGCGCCGTGTACACCGCGATGGCCGACAACCGGCTGCCCGAGGCGCTGGACGACTACCGGCGCATCCTGGCGGCCGGGGTCAACGTCGTCGGCAGCGGGCCGGTGTTCCTGCAGCATCCGTGGCAGGTGATTCCCGACGAGCTCATCGCACCACTGGAAGATGCTGCCCAAAGCGGCAATTCGAGCCTGTACGTCAACGGCATCGACCCCGGCTTCGCCAACGACCTGTTGCCGATGGCGCTGGCCGGCACCTGCCAGCACGTCGAGCAGCTGCGCTGCATGGAGATCGTCGACTACGCGACCTACGACAGCGCGACGGTGATGTTCGACGTGATGGGCTTCGGCAAACCGATCGACGAGGTCCCGATACTGCTGCAGCCGGGCGTGCTCTCCATGGCGTGGGGTTCGGTGGTGCGCCAACTCGCGACCGGCCTGGGCATCGAGCTCGACGAGGTGGTCGAGATCTACCAGCGCGAGCCGGCGCCCGAGGACTTCGACATCGCCTCCGGGCACATCCCGCGGGGCAGTGCAGCGGCGTTGCGTTTCGAGGTGCGCGGCTTGGTCGACGAACGGCCGGCCGTCGTGCTGGAACACATCACCCGGCTGCGCGACGACCTGTGCCCGGACTGGCCGCAACCCGCGCAGCCCGGCGGCTCCTACCGGATCGAGATCACCGGCGAGCCGTGCTACGCGATGGACATCTGCTTGAGCAGCCGCAACGGCGATCACAACCACGCCGGACTGGTGGCGACCGCGATGCGGATCGTCAACGCCATCCCCGCGGTGGTGGCCGCCGAGCCGGGCATCCGGACCACGTGCGACCTGCCGCTGGTCACCGGGCGCGGTCTGTACGCAATTGACTGACGCTCCCGAGGCCCCGGCGAGGCGGGCCTGGTATCTGCTGGGGCCGGCGTTCGTCGCCGCCATCGCCTACGTCGACCCGGGCAACGTCGCCGCCAACGTCAGCGCGGGCGCCAAATTCGGCTACCTGCTGGTGTGGGTGATCGTGGCGGCCAACGTGATGGCCGGGCTGGTGCAGTACCTGTCGGCCAAGCTCGGCCTGGTGACAGGATCGTCACTGCCCGAGGTGGTCGGCGCGAACGCCCGCCGGCCCACCCGGATCGCCTACTGGCTGCAGGCCGAGCTGGTGGCGATGGCAACCGATCTGGCCGAGGTGGTGGGTGGCGCCATCGCGCTGCGGCTGATGTTCGGCCTGCCCCTGCTGCTCGGCGGCGTCATCACCGGGGTGGTGTCGATGGCACTGCTGGCGGTGGGCGACCGACAGGGCCCACGGGTGTTCGAGAAGGTGTCCAGCGGGCTGTTGATGATCATCGCGATCGGCTTCCTGGCCAGTTTGGTTGTCGAGCCGCCGCCGGCCGCCGAGATCGCCGCCGGCCTGCTGCCGCGCTTCGACGGCGCCGAGAGCGTGCTGCTGGCGACCGCCATCCTGGGCGCCACGGTGATGCCACACGCGGTGTACCTGCATTCCGGCCTGGCCCGGGACCGGCACGGCCAGCCCGAGGCCGGCCCGGCGCGACGGCGCCTGCTGCGGGTGACCCGCTGGGACGTCGGCCTGGCGATGCTGGTGGCCGGCGCGGTGAACCTGGCCATGCTGGTGGTGGCGGCAACCAACCTGACCGGCCGCGACGCCACCGGATCCATCGAGGGGGCGCACGCCGCGGTCCGCGACGCCCTCGGGCCGACGATCGCACTGTTCTTTGCGATCGGGCTGTTGGCTTCGGGCCTGGCGTCCACGTCGGTGGGCGCCTATGCGGGCGCGATGATCATGCAGGGCCTGCTGCGGGTGTCGGTGCCGCTGCTGTGGCGCCGGTTGATCACGCTGATCCCGGCGCTGGCGATCCTGGCCGCCGGGCTGGACCCCAGCCGCGCGCTGGTGCTCTCCCAGGTCGTGCTGTCGTTCGGCATCCCGTTCGCGCTGATCCCGCTGATCCGGTTGACCAGTAACCGCACCCTGATGGGCGCCGACGCCAATCAGCGGCTGACCTCAGCGCTCGGCTGGACCGTCACCGCGGTCATCAGCCTGCTGAACGCGGTGCTGATCTACCTGACCATTCGGGGCTAGGCAGACCTGCGGGCTTCGGCGCGTTCCTGAGCCTTCTCCTCGTAGTGCTTGGCCCGCTCGTCCACGATCTTGAGCCACCCGATGACCTGCTCGCGGGCCTGCTCGCCCTCCGGGCCGAAGTCGGAGCGTTCGAAGACCCGCCAGAACCGAAGCACCGGCTGCAGCACGTCGTCGTGGTGGACCCGCAGGTCGTAGATGCCGGCCTTGGCGATCAGCAGCGCGTTCTCCGCGAAGCCGGGCATGCCCATGCCGGGCATGTTGAAGCCGACCACCTCGTCCCGGATGGCGCACATCGCCACGTCGGGTGAGATGTCGAGCGCCGCGCCCATCAGGTTGCGGTAGAAGATCATGTGCAGGTTCTCGTCGAGGGCGACCCGGGCCAGCAACTGGTCGGCGATCGGGCAGCCGGAGGCCTTGCCGGTGTTGCGGTGCGACAACCGGGTGGCGAGCTCCTGGAACGAGACGTAGGCCAGTGCCTGCAGCGGGGTCTTGTCGCCCGAGTCGTAGCCGTGGATCATGTGCGCCATACGCATGTCCTCCAGCGCGGTGGGGTCCACGCCCCGGGTGACGACGAGATAGTCGCGCAGCGCGACGCTGTGCCGTCCCTCCTCGGCGGTCCACTGCCCGACCCAGCTGCCCCAGGCGCCGTCGCGGCCGAACCGGGTGGCGATCTCCCGGTGGTACGACGGCAGGTTGTCCTCGGTCAGCAGGTTGACGGTCAGCGCGGCTTTGGCGACCGGGTCCAGCGGCGAGTCCTCGGGCACCCAGTCCTCGCCGCCGAGGAAGGCGAAGTCGCGGCCCCGGCTCCACGGAACGTAGTCGTGCGGCTGCCAGGGCTTCGCCGCGCTCAGGTGGCGGTTCAGGTTCTCCTCGACGACCGGTTCCAGCTCGTGCAGAAGCGCTGCCTGTGTTTCGGCCACTCTTGTAACTCCATTCTGTGCCGGCGTATCGCCGGGCCCCCGCGCGACCGATCGCCGCAATTAACCTACGGTGCCGTAGGTTGTCCACGGTAAAACCGGTCACGGCGGGTGTCAACACGAACGGGCGAACTCTCATCTGGCCATCAGCCCAGGTGACGACCGCCCGGTTCAGGGGAATCGGGGCTCGGCGAGCGTGAAGCTGCCGGAGTCGACGACCACGCCGAGGTGGCGTCCGGGCCGCAACCAGGTCGGCAGGGCACCGGCGGAGGACACCTCGACGGTCACGATCGCCGGCCGGGCCCGACCGGCGAAGGTCAGCAGCGAGTCGCCGATCCGGCCGTCGCCGAACTGCTGCCGGGCCGTTCCGGAAGTACGCAGCGGGATCGGCGGGCCGATGACCCGGGGGGTCGCGCTGACCCGCCAGGGCGTCTGATCGGTGCCGGTTCCGGTCATGGTGCGACCGGCGGCCGGTTCGCCGTCGAACCGGGCCGGGGTCTTCGGCATGCCCCAATTGGTGCGGCCGCCGACCAGGCTGACCGGCGAGTCCACCGCCATGAATGCCACGTTGGCCCAAGGCCGCGCCCCGGCACGGGAGGCGATGATGCCGAACACCTCGTCATAGGTCCCGACCGGGGTGTCGGAGTAGCGGACGAAGCCGCCGATGGTGGCCAGCGCCGGGCTGCGAGCGAGTCGGTGCGGCAGCGCGGCAGCCGCGGCCCGGCCGCCGCGCCCCACCCACAGCACCGAGGAGAAGCGGCACTCCCAGGGGGCCGGCGCCTGGTTGTCGGGCAGGCTGGCCAGCAGCGTCTCGCTCAGTGCGGTTTCGGGGACCCCGGCCACACCGGTCAGCTCCGTGCGGGTGTTGGGTTCGTGGGGACTCATCGGCTGCCTTCGACTCGGGCCTGGTAGTCGGCTCGCTTGTGCCGGTCCAGTTCGGTGGTGACCCTGGTTCCGCCCGACAGCCGGAATGCCGCGTCGACGACGGTTGCCGGTATGGGAGCGGTGCCGCGCGCGATGACACCCACCAGCCGGGGCACGAACACCGTCCGCGAGGTTCCCTTGCGGATCCGCTTGACGACGGCGGCGGCGACGTCCTCGGGGTCCACCACCAGGAAGCGTTCCAACAGGCCCGGCGCGGACATGCCGGCGATCAGCTCGGTGCGCACGAAGCCCGGGCAGATCACCGAGGTCCGCACCCCGCTGCCCCGCCACTCCTGGCGCAGCGCCGCGCTGAACCCGACCACCGCGTGTTTGGCCGCGCAGTAGGTGGCCGCGTTGGGCGATGCCAGGGCGCCCATCACCGAGGCGATGTTGACGACGTGGCCGGTGCCGCGTGCTGCGAACCGGGCACCGGCCAGCCGGGTGCCGGTGAGGACGCCGAACAGGTCGATCTCGATGGTGCGCCGGGTCACCTCCGGGCGCTCCTGCAGAAACGGCCCGATCGGCATGATGCCGGCGTTGTTGACCAGTACGTCGAGGCCGTCGAGGTCGGTCGCGGCGGCATCGAGAAAGGCTTCGAAGCTGGCCGGGTCCGCGACGTCGAGGCGGTGGCCGCTGGCCCCGATCGCGGCGGCGGTCTTGGCGACGGCCGCGGAGTCGATATCGCCGAGCGCCACCCGCGCCCCGGCTCTGGTCAGCGCCGCCCCGATCGCCTGGCCGATGCCCTGGGCGCCGCCGGTGATCGCCACCCGTTGACCTGCCACCGGAGCCACCGGCCAAGACTACTTGGCCGAACCCGCTGGCGTCGCCCGTTGGGATCCATATCGCCCGCTCAGTGACCGGCGGCCGCCAGCGGGTAGCACCGGTAACTGGTGAGCACCGCGCTGGGCTCCCGGCGCGGTGGCGCCTGCTGCCGCAGCCCGGGGAACCGCTCGAACAGGGCGGCCAGGCCCAACCGGATCTGCATGCGGGCCAGCGGGGCGCCGAGGCAGACGTGCGGCCCGAAGCCGAAACCCAGGTGATTGGTCTGCGGCCGGGTCAGGTCGAGCCGGTCCGGGTCGGCAAAGACCTCCGGGTCGCGGTTGGCGGCGGCCAGCCCGAGCAGGATCGGAGCTCCCGCCTCGATCACGCTGTCGCCCACCGCGATCCGCGAGGTGGCCACCCGGGAGATCAACTGGGCCGGGCTGATCAGCCGGACCAGTTCGTCGGCGGCGTGCGGGGACGCGTCCGGGTCGGCCAAAAGACATTGCTGCACAGGATTATTGATCAACAGCGCGACCGCCCCGGTGAGCACCGCGGTGGTGGTGTCATGGCCGGCGGACAGCAGGAAGATGGCGTTGTGCAGCAGTTCGTCGTCGCTCAGCGGCAGTCCGCTGGTCGCCACCACCGACAGCAGGTCGCTGCCCGGCTCGGCGCGGCGCAACCGCAGCAGGCTGGCGAGCAGCGCTTTCATTCCGGCGGCGGCAGCGTCGGCCGCGACGAACGTCGCGCGCGGCGCCGCCGGTTCCAGTGCGGCGATCAACGCCATCGACCAGGTCTGCAGGTTGTCCAGCTCGCTGTCGGGAACGCCGAGCAGGGTGGCGATCACCCCGAGCGGCAACGGTTTTGCGAAATCGGACACCAGGTCGAAGCCGGCCGGGTCCAGGCCGGCCGCCAGCTTGTGGGCGCGGGCTGCGACCTCTGGTTCGAAGGAGGCCAGCGCCCGCGGGGTGAACGCCCGCGACAGCGGGGCCCGCAGCCGGCGGTGGTCGTCCCCGGACCGGTAGAACAGGTTGTGCTCGACGTGGGTCAGGTAGGCACTGGTGTGATCGAGCTTGGCGCGGTAGAGGTTTCGCCGATCGGTGCTGGCGCGTTCGTCGCGCAGGATGGCCAGCACGTCGGCGTGCCGGGTGAGCACCCACAGGCCCTGGCTGCTGCGGTGCACCGGATCGTGCTGCTGGAACCGCCGCTGGTAGGCCAGCGGATCGGCGTGCAACGCGGGGTCACGGAAATCGAAGTCGTCAGTCACTTTCGCCTTTCCAGCACACGCTGCGGTACCAAATGTCGGTCAGCGTCGCGATGGCCGCCTCGTGGTCGAGCCGGCGCCCCGGGATGTCGCCGCCTTCGACCAGCCACACGTAGCTGAAGTGGTTCAGCATGGCCACGATGGCCGACCCGACCAGTTCCGGGTCGGATCCGGTCGCGTACCCCCGGCGCTGGGCCATCCGCACGGTCTCGGCGACCCAGTCGATCGCGTCGCGGCACATCTGGTGCCAGCGCCGGGCGAAGTCGTCGTCGATCATCGCCAGCTGGAAGACGCCGACCATCACCCCGACGTGGTCGCGGTAGGTCTCCCAGTGCGCCCGCACCGACTCCTCGACGATCACCCGCAGGTCCTGGCCGGGGCGGAACGCGTCGACCGCCCGGCCGCGCGCCACCGCCCGGAAGTCCTCGGCCAACGCCGCCAGCAGCGCTTCCTTGGACTCGTAGTAGTGGTAGAACGACGCCGGGGAGCGCTGCGCGGCCGAGGTGATGTCGGTGATCGTCGTCTTGAAGAAGCCCTTGCGCGCGATCACCTCTCGGGCGGCCTGCTGCAGCCGGGCCTGGGTGTCACGGCCCCGGGCGGTGGCCCGGGTCTCGTTCATGGCGCCGGCTCCGGTGCGGTCAACTCGGCCAGCCGGCGCTCCCCCGCGACGGTCTGGCCGCCCGCGGCCAGGAAGCGCCGCATCCTGGGCAGGGCCTCGCCGCGCCGCATGACCGCAGCGAACTTCGAGCGCTCGACGGCCAGCGCGGCGGTGAGGTCGGAGGCGGCCAGGGTGGCTTTGACGTCGGCGATGTCGGCCAGACTCACCGAGGCGATGCGCCCGGCCAGCCGGTCCAGGAACGGTTCCACGTCGTCGGGATCCAGTGTCCGGTTGACCAGCCCGTAGCGTTCGGCCAGGCCGGCGTCGAGGTCGTCGTGGCCCAGGATGACCTCCAGCGCCCGGCCCCGTCCCAGCAGGCCCAGCAGGTGCTGCGGGCCGGAGCCGGCCGGGATGACCCCGATCCCGGTCTCGACCTGGTTGAACACCGCCCGGCCGGTGACCGCGAACCGCAGGTCCAGGTTCATCAGCAGTTCCATGCCGCCGCCGGCCACCCGGCCGGCGACCACCCCGATGGTGACCTGGCGCAGCGCCCGGAAGGCGCCGACCAACTCCTGGAATCCGGCCACGGCCGGTTCGGGGTCGTCGCTCGCTGCGGTCAGCAGCGCCAGGTCGACGTGGGCGATGAAGAAGTCCGGTCGGGCGCTTTCCAACACCACCACGCGGACGTGGTCGCCGGCGGCCCGCAGCCACTTCACCAGCCGCCACAGGTCGCCCATCATGACCGCGTCCATCAGGTTGATCTCGCCGTGGTCGATGCGGACCCGGGCCACCCGGCCATCGCGTGAAACCCGCAGCGCGGTCAGCGAATCGGGGACCATCTGAATTTCCGCGACCCGGGCTCAGCCGAGCCGCTGGGTGGCCGACCGCGAGGTGACCACCTTGGGGTCGGCGGCCCGCTGGGTGCTGGTCATCAATGCCTGCGCCGTCTGCGGGTCGGGCTCGAAACCGGGTGTGTCCCGGCACAGTTCGACCATGATGCCGTTGGGGTCCAGGTAGTACAGCGAGTGGCACCAGCCGTGGTCGACGTCCATCAGCGGTTTGATGCCGGCCGCGTCCATCCGGGCTCGGACCGCGTTCTGGTTCTCCTCGGTGGAGCGGAACGCGACGTGGTTGACCCACACCGGCAGCCCGTTGGGGCGGGACAGCGAACTGGACCAGTCTGGCTTCTCACCGACGCCGTGCAGGTCGAAGAACGCGATGCAGGAGCCGTCGCCGAGGTCGTAGAACACGTGCCGGAAGAAGCCGCCCTGCAGTTCCTCGACCTCGGTGTGAACCAGCGGGAAACCCAGCAGGTCCTGGTAGAAGCGGTGGGTGGCGGCCAGGTCGGCGCAGGCGTAGGCCGCGTGGTGCAGGCCGACGGCCGGTTTGGTGGTCATGCCGGGGAAACCTCCTGTGGGCGCGCTGGTGGCGCCACCGTAGCAGGTTTTCGAATCTAAATCCGGATTCGGATACCGGTCGTGCCGGGGCGGTCTACGCGGGCTTGCCGGCGCGGATCGTTGCGCCGTGCATTCCGTCGGCCACCTGGTGGGTGAAAGTGACCGACACATCGGTGAATCCGGCATCGGCCAGGCCGTCGAGGTACTCCTGGCGCGACAGCGCCCCGGCGATGCAGCCGACGTGCGAACCGCGTTCGGCGCGCTCCGCCGGGGTGAGCCGGTCCTCGGCGACGACATCGGAGATGCCGATCCGCCCACCGGGCACCAGCACCCGGAACATCTCGGCGAGCACCGCCGGCTTGTCGGCCGACAGGTTGATCACACAGTTGGAGATCACCACGTCGACGGCGGCGTCGGGCAGCGGGATCTCCTCGATGGTGCCCTTGCGGAACTCGACGTTGGCGATGCCGGCCTCGACCCGGTTGGCCTCGGCCAGGGCGAGCATCTCATCGGTCATGTCGATGCCGTAGACGAAGCCGTCCGGGCCGACCCGGCGAGCAGAGAGCAGCACGTCGATCCCGCCGCCGGAGCCCAGGTCGAGGACGCGTTCACCCGGATGCAGCTCGGCGACCGCGGTCGGGTTGCCGCAACCCAGGCTCGCGGTGAGGGCGTCGGCGGGCAACCGCGAGTGCTCGTCGGCGCCGTAGAGGCCGGCGCCGAAGATGATGCCGACTTCGGCGGAGTCGCTCGAGCCGCAGCAGCTGGCCGCGGTGAGCACCTCACTGTTGGTGGCACCGCAGGTCAAAGCGGTAGCGGCCGCTGCGTAGCTGGTTCGAACCTGTTCACGCAGCGCACTGTCGGCGTTCTCGGCGATCTCGGACATTCCGGCACCCCTTCCATCGATTGCTGTCTATGGATGACAGGATGGTCGATACATCGATGGTTGTCAATGCATGTGTGTCATGCTGTTCCGGTGGCCAAGCAAACCGTCGGCTCGCCGCTGGCGGCCGACCTCGACGCGTGCTGTCGCCGGATCACCGACACGGTTCTGGATCCGGCGGCCGCAGAACGGCTCGCCGCGGTGTTCAAGGCGCTGGGTGAGCCGACCCGGCTGCGGCTGGTGTCGCTGATCGCCGGGCATGCCGGCGCCGAGGCCTGCGTCTGCGACCTGACCGAGCCGGTCGGCTTGTCGCAGCCGACGGTGTCGCACCACCTCAAGACCCTGGTGGAAGCGGGCCTGCTGGAGCGCACCCAGCGTGGCAAATGGGCCTACTACCGGTTGGTGCCGGGCGCTCTCGACGCGCTTGCCGGTGCACTCGCGCGGGGGCGTCGATGACACCGGCCTTCCCGGTGTCGGACAGCGGGTGCCGCATCGCAAACGATCGCTCGCACCACCGACGTAGCAGCAGATGGATGCCGTCGAAACCGAACCGGCGGCTACGCATCGCGAACACCACCCGCATCCTCCGCGGTTTGGCTCGTGCCGCGTTCACGTAATTCTCGCTTGAGCACTTTTCCGGCTCCGGATAGCGGCAGTTCCTCGACGAACTCGATGCTGCGCGGCACTTTGTAGCCGGCCAGCCGGGTACGCACATAGTCCCGTAGCTCGCCGGCGCTGATCCGCGTCCCGGGAACGGTGACAACAACGGCGTGAACCGTCTCTCCCCAACGCTCGTGGGGTAGGCCGATGACGGCTGAGGCCGCCACCGATGCATGGGTGCTCAGCGCGTTCTCCACCTCGGCGGAGTACACGTTCTCTCCGCCCGTGATGATCATGTCTTTGATGCGGTCGACAACGAACAGGAAGCCGTCGTCGTCGAGGTAGCCGGCATCTCCGGTGCGGTACCACCCGTCGACGAGTACCGCCGCGCTCTCGTCGGGCTTGTTCCAGTAGCCCTGCATGATGTTCTCGCCACGGGCACAGATCTCTCCGGTCTGCCCGACGGGCAGCACCTTCCCCGCGGCGTCGATGATCTGCACCTCCGAGTGCGGCGCCGCCCGACCGGCCGACCCGAGCAGTTCTCCGCGGTGGTACTTGGGCCACAGCAGGGTTACCACCGGGGAAGCCTCGGTCATCCCGTATGCCTGGGTAAGTTGGATATCAGGCAGCAGACGCATCACGCGATCGAGCAATCCGCGGGAGATCGACGATCCTCCGTAAAGAATCCGGCGCAGCGAACTCAGGTCATAGTCACCGAACTTCGCATCGTCGATGAGCATCTGGATCATCGTCGGGACCAAGAGGATGTCGGTCACGCCGTGAGCCTGCACCGCAGACAGCACCGCATCAGGAGTGAACGCCGCTACCATGACGTGCGTGCCGCCGAACATGACCTGCCCTGCCCAGGCAGCCAGATCGGCCAGGTGAAACATCGGGGCGGCGTGCAGAAACACCGACCCGTCGCCGAGCAACTGGCCGGTGGCCACCGTGCCCAGCGCCGAGGTGGCCATGTTGCGGTGTGAAAGCATCACGCCCTTGGGGAACCCGGTGGTGCCGCCGGTGTAGAACAACCCGGCCAACTGATCGCCCGATCGCCGCACATCCGGCATCGGCTCGCAGTCGGCGATCAGGTCCTCGTAGTTGATCATCCCGTCGGGCGTGGGACCGTCGCCGCAGTACACCAGCCGGCGCAGACTGGTACAGCTCCGTGCAAGCTGCAGCGCCATCGGGCTGAACATGTCGTCGACCAGCAGGCAGCATGTGGCGGAATCGTCGATGGCATAGGCGATCTCGACTGGGCTCCAACGTATGTTGATCGGGTTTACCACCGCGTCCGCCCACGGCACCGCCAGGAGGTATTCGGCGTAGCGGTCGCTGTTGAGGGACAGGATTCCCACCCGGTCGCCGGGCTCGACGCCGAGGGCCCGAAACCCCGCGGCCAGCCGTGCGATCCGGTCGCCATGCTCGGCGAAACTGCGTTGACGGCCGCCGTAGACGGTGGCGATCTTGTCCGGTGTCGCCTGGAGCGCACGGTGCAGGCCCTGGGTCAGGTGCATATCGGTGGTCTCTCGCTGAATTCGGAGGCTTACAGGGATCGGGCGATGAGTTCTTTCATCACCTCATTGGCGCCGGCAAGCACCCGCAGCACGCGGTTGTCAGCGTAAAGGTTCGCGATCGGATACTCGGTGCAGTAGCCGTAACCACCGAACAGTTGTTGGCAGCGATCCACCACCTCCGAGGTGCGGTCGGTGATCCAGTATTTGGCCATCGACGCGGTGGTGGCGTCCAGGCCACCGGCGCGGTGCTCGGCGATGCACTGGTCCAGGAAGCAGCGGTTGACTCGCGCGATCGTGGCACATTCGGCGAGTTCGAAGCGGGTATTCTGCAGGGCGAACAGTGGTTTGCCGAATGCGTTGCGGGTCTTGGTGTATTCGACGGCCGCGGCCACCGCGGTCTCAGTCATCGCCTGGGCGATGACTGCGGTGATCAACCGTTCCTGGGGTAGCTGGGCCATCAACTGATAGAAGCCCTGCCCGGTCGCACCGCCGAGTACGTTCTCGGCCGGGATTCGCAACTGGTCGAAGAACAGCTCCGCGGTGTCTTGGCCTTTCTGTCCGACCTTGTGCAGAATCCGGCCGCGCTGAAACCCGGGAGTGCCGTCGTCGACCTCGGCCACCAGTAGTGAGATACCGGAGGCACCCTCCCCTTCCCCGGTGCGGGCGGCGATGATCAGCAGCTTGCACAGCCAGCCGTTGGTGATGAACGTCTTGGCGCCCGACACAAGATAGTCATCCCCGTCGCGGACGGCACGGGTTGCGATGGCCTGCAGGTCGGACCCGGTGCCCGGCTCGGTCATCGCGATCGCACCGACCCATTCGCCGCTGCACATCTTGGGCAGCCAGCGCCGCTTCTGCTCGTCGGTGGCATAGGCCAGCAGGTAATGGGCGACGATGCCTTCGCTGACCGCGAACCCCATGCTGCCCGCTCCGCAGCTGACCTGCTCATGCACCAGCACCGCCAGGTGCCCGAAATCGCCACCGCCGCCGCCGAATTCCTCTGGGATCGACATCCCCGACAGGCCGAGCTCACCGGCGCGCCGGTACAGCGCCGGGTCAGGGTGTCCCTGCTCAGCGTGGCGAGCCTCGTGTGGTAGCACCTCGCGTGTGAAGTAGCCGCGGGCCAACTCGGCCACCGCGGTCAGTTCCGCGTCGACGCCAGGGCGAATTCCATCACTTATTGGCATAGTGCCAATAATGATCAATTGCCGGCACGCTGTCAACAGCGCGACGCCCCCGACTCGCCCCCCCGTGCACACCGAGACCAGACGACCCAGCCCCACCCCTTTGTTGACTATCCGCCAACAATCGTGATTTAGTTGGCGTATTGCCAATTAAGTGGAGTGCACATGTCCGGCATCGATGACGCACTGCCCCAGGCTGTTCGACGACCGTCGATCGCGGCTCACATCTCCACATCGAATGCCACCGTCCGACGGCGTCCGTCGTCGCAGGCAAGTCACATCACCCGCTGCCCTGAAAGGGGTCCGATATGACCGAGGCGTAGATCTACGACGCCATCCGCACCCCCCGCGGTCGCGGAGAAGCAACAGGGCATGACATAGCGTCAATGCGGTCGACCTGGCAGGTTTCGTGACGCGCGCCGAGCAGCTGCGGGAGCCCTACGGCGAGCGGTTCGCGGTACCCGAAAGCCTGCTCGCGATGATCGACTCCGGCGCGACGCTCGTGTGAAACGATCCCTTACGTGAGCACGGACGGCTCGCCGCGGTGGCGACGCCTGGGGCCCGACGAGCGCAGGAACCAGATTCTGGCCTGCGCCGTCCGTCTTTTCGGTGAGCGTCCGTACGCGGCCGTGTCAACTACGGAAATCGCCGCCGAAGCGGGGGTTGCGCGCGGTCTGCTGAATCACTATTTCGGAACCAAGCGCGATCTTTACCTTGAGGTCGTTCGGACGATGCTGTTCGTGCCGCCGATCGAGGAGATGAACCCGATCGCGGGCGATACCGGAGAGCGCGTCCGGGCCGCGATCGGGTGGCTGGTCGATGTGATCGAAGCCCATGGCCACTCCTGGGTCGCGTTCTCAGGTGCCGAAGGAGCCAGCACGGACCCCGAGGTTCGGAAGATCCATGATGAGGCTGACGATCTCGCTGCCGAGCGGGTGCTCGACATCATCGGCTTCGTGGGCACCGAGCACCAGCGGCAGGTCGTACACGCCACTGCGCGCGCCTTCGGCGGCCTGGTCAAAGCGGTGGCGCGCGAGATCATCGACCGCAAGAGCCTGACCTCCGAGCTGGCGCGTCGACAGCTCACCGCCGCCTTGATCGCCATGCTCGACACACTTGACGGAGGGATGCAGCAACGATGACCACCCCGGAACTCGATCTTTCCGAAGCCGGCCTGAAACTCGATCATGCCGGTGCTGTGGCCACCGTCACATTGAACCGACCCGAGGTGCGCAATGCCCAGCATCCGCGGATGTGGGCCGCAATGGTGCAGGCGCTGGAATCGCTCGATGACCGGGTTCGGGTCGTGGTCGTACGCGGCGCCGGACCCACCTTCTCAGCCGGTCTCGATCTCAGCCTGCTCGACCCGTCCCGATCCGACGACGACAACCTGGTCGCCACCGCACGCAGGAGCGATCAGGAAATCATCGACACCATCGGCGTCTACCAACGGCCCTTCGCGATGCTGGCCCAAGGACCGTGGATCAGCCTGGCCGCAGTACACGCGCACGCCATCGGTGCGGGCTTCCAACTGGCACTGGCCTGTGATCTTCGAATCGCGACACCGGACGCCTCCTTCTGCATGAAGGAACCCGCCCTCGGCTTGGTTCCCGACCTCGCGGGCACCAAGCCACTCGTCGACGCTGTCGGCTATGCGAGGGCCCTGGAGATCTGCGCGACCGCCCGCCGGATCCCAGCCGAGGAAGCGTACGCCCTCGGTATCGTCCAAGAGCTGGTCGAAGACCTCGACGCGGCCGTCGAGCGCTGGACAACCGCATTGACCGCCCACTCCGCGAGCGCAATCCGCGCCACCAAAGCGCTTCTTCGAGCCGCACCCGGGCGCACCCTCGATGAGCAGAGGCTGGCCGAACGCACGGCCCAAGTCGAGCAGTTCCGCGAACTACTTGCGGCGCGCTGACGCAGCCGGCTTCGCTCTTCACTGCCCTGCACTTGGCCGCGATCGGCGTCGGGCGTCGTCCCGTGTGCCCGCGCCACAGCGGCGCGGCCTATTTTTTCGCGGTGATCGAGCTTTCTTCGAGCGTGGCCACCAAATTCTGGATCGTCTGGTTCCGCGCCAGCGCACGGTCCAGGATCGGATTCGCGATGCCGCGCAGCCAGCTGTACTGCCGCCACCCCGCCGGCGCGATGGTGCTGGCGGCTCGCCGATGGATGCCGCCGACGATCGATTTGGCCGCCCGGTCCGGTGAGATGCGCCGACTGAGCGGCCATACCAGCATGTCCTCCAGCTGTTTGCCGAACCGGTCGGCATCGAGGGTCGCGTGTGTCATCGCGGTCTCCACGATGCCGAAGTAGGCGACCTGGACGCTGGCATGGTGCACGGCCAACTCCAAGCGCAGGCTACGGCCGAGTTGCTCGACACCGGCCTTGCTGATCATGTACGACGAACCGCCCGGCGACGGGGTGAAGGCGGCCGCGGAGGAGACCACCACGACATGGCCTTGGTGTTGGATGATCTGGTCGAGCGCGGGTGCGACGGTGTTGTAGACGCCGACGAGGTTGATCCCGACGACTCGGTCGAACTCGGCGTCGGGGCGCATCTGCAGGGTTGCCGGCGTCGGGGCCACCCCCGCGTTGGCCACCACGATGTCCAGGCGCCCGAAGCGATCGACGACAGCCGCCACCGCATCGGCCATCGCGGCCCGATCGCGCACGTCGGCACCGAGGCCGAGTGCACGTTCGCCCAGCGCTGCCGCCGCGCGCTCGACCGCGGCCGAGTCGACATCGACCAGGGCGATCGATGCTCCTGCGGCATGCAGTTGCCGCGACACCGCCAATCCGATGCCCTGGGCGGCGCCGGTGATCAGGGCAACCCGGCCTGCAACGGACAGTCGGCGTTTGCCGGAACCGAACATGACATCACCTCGCGGGAACTCGAACGGACTCGAACGGAATGGATAGGAAGCCGAACTGCCGGCCGGGCTGCTGGGCTAGCCCGCCACCAGTGGCACGAGATAGGTGCGGGCGAATCCCGCGAGTTGCTCGTCGGTGTCCAGCGACACCACCCCGTGGGGGGCGACGAAGAAGGAGTGGATCATCCGGCACATCAACTCGGCGCGCACGATCAGATCGGGTAGCGCGGGCAGCAGATCCCGCTGCACGGCGTCTTCGAGGATCGCGGACATCGCGCTGATCGCCGTCAGCGCCATCGTGTCCCCCTCGTGGGTCATCTTGGCGATCAGCCGATCCGGTTCCAGCGTCAGCATCCGGGAGACGACCGGATGGGTGCGCCAGCGCGTCACCAGCGTCACGAAGAGGTCCGTGACGAGGCGCTCGATGTCGTCGTGCTGCGCGGCGATGGCGGCGACCTCGGTGAAGACGGTCGCCACCTCGCGGTTCGCCACCGCTTGGACGACGTCGTCGCGGGAGCCGATCCGCCGGTAGACCGTCACCCGGTCGACGCCGGCCTGGCGGGCGATGTCCTCGATCGTGGTCTTCTTTATGCCCACCTCTTCGAACCGGGCCAGCGCGGCGTCGAGGATGCGGGTCTCCAGGCTGTCCGGCTGGTCGGTGTCCTGGCCGGTGTCGGGGTGCTCTCGGCCGGTCGCCGGTGTCGTCGGTGTGCGAGCCACACCACCGACAGTAGCAAGGTGTGTTGCAACATTGCAAAGTAATTTGTTGCTTTGTACAGTAACCGCATGGCGCACACATCGACCGTGTCGACCGCGGGACAATCGAAGGCCGAGCACAGCTACGAGACCGAGATGCACGCCATCACTCCGCGCGACGTCCATTTCGACTTCACCGGCGTCCCGCTGCACTACATTCCGGGCGAGCCGCTGGCGACCCACGTCGTCAACGTCATGCACCTGGTGCTGCCAGAGGCCGAGGCCGCGATGTCCGACGCGCTGGCCGAGGCCTTACCCGACATCGACGACGAGCGACTGGCAGAGGAGGTCCGCGGGTTCGTCGGCCAGGAGGCGATTCACGCCAGCAGTCACGAGTCCGCGCGCCGGCACCTGCAGTCGATCGGGCTGAACGTCGACGGCTACGTCGCGAAGATCCGCTGGCTGGTCGACCGACTGCTCGGGGAGCACGGTCTGACCGGCCGCGCCAAGCAGACCTGGCTCAAGGAAAGGCTGGGTCTCTACGCGGGCCTGGAGCATTACACCGCGGTGGTCGGCGACTGGCTGCTGGGCGCCGACGCCCTGGCCGACCGCGGAATGCACCCGGCGATGTTGGACCTGGTCCGCTGGCACGGCGCCGAGGAGGTGGAGCACCGCAACGTCGTCTTCGACGCGTTCATGTACCTCGACGGCGGCTACGCCCGCCGCGCCCGCACCGGCATCCTGGCCAGCCTCATCCTGTTCCTGGTGGTCTTGATCTCGGCGACGTACCTCTACCGGCAGGACCCTTCGCCGAACAAGGGGCGGTTCTGGCTGTACCAGCTGATCCGGGCGACCCGCACCGGGGTGCTGCCGAACTTCTCGTTCTTCGTCACCGAGGTCCCGCCCTACCTGAACCGCAACTTCCACCCGTCCCAGATGGGGCCGCCGGACAAGGCGATCCGCTATCTGGCGCAGTCACCGGCGGCCCGGGCGGCGATGCGCCCATGAGCACCGCACCGGCGCCCGTCCGGACCAACCCGCTCCTGCGAGCCTGCGGCACCGCGATGGATGCCTATCGCCGCATCTTCGTGACCGGTCGGGTCGCTCCGCTGCTGTCTCGCCCGCAGCCGGTGCGCCACAGCGGATTCGAACTCGATCTCACGATCGACGCGATAACCGACGAAGCCGACGACGTCGTCAGCCTGACGCTGCGTCCGACAACCGGCGCACCTCTCCCGCAATGGTCGCCCGGCGCACACCTGGACCTGTTCCTGCCCTCGGGTCGACAACGGCAGTACTCGCTGTGCGGCGATCCGAACGATCGCAACGGCTATCGAATCGCGGTGCGCCGCATCGCCGACGGCGGCGGCGGATCCATCGAAGTACACGAGCAATTGCAGCCCGGACAAGCACTGCGCGCGCACGGTCCCCGCAACGCCTTCCGACTCTTCGACGCGCCGGCCTATCTCTTCATCGCCGGGGGGATAGGGATCACGCCGATTCTGCCGATGGCGCATGCGGTAGGCGCGCGCGGGCGGCTGGTGTACACCGGACGTGACCGGGCGTCGATGCCGTTTCTCGACAAGCTGCCCGACACCGCGCAGGTTCGCCCCGACGACGAGTTCGGCGCCCCGGATCTGGCGGAGTTGATCGCCGCCGCGCCCGCCGGCGCGGCGGTCTACGTCTGCGGCCCGGCGCCGATGCTCGACGCGGCCGACCGGTGCATGGCCGAGGCGAACCCGGCCGGCTCGCTGCACATGGAGCGGTTCAGCGCGCCCCCGGTGGTGGGCGGTACCGCATTCGATCTGACCCTGGCACGCAGCGGCAAGACCATCCGGGTGGGCGCCGAGGAGACCACCCTGTCCGCGATCCGCCGCGAGCTGCCCCTTGTCGCCTACTCCTGCCAGCAGGGCTTCTGCCGCACCTGCCGGGTCACGGTCCTCGACGGGGAGGCGGACCACCGCGACCGCTGCCTGACCGACGCCGAACGCCGCGATCAGCTGTGCCCCTGCGTCTCCCGAAGCGCCGGCGGCCCGTTGGTCATCGATTTGTGACGACCGCCCTGCGGCAACGGCCACATCCAAGAATGGAGGAGCAGACAATGACCCAGACCCCGAACGCGGTGACCGCCGAGACCGGTACGGCCGATGTGACTTCGGCGCCGCTGCCGGCCCGGGTGAGCGTCCTGGTGATCGGCGCGGGCTTCGGCGGGCTGTGCGCCGCGATCAAGCTCGCCGAAGCCGGGATCGACGACTTCGTCGTCATCGAACGCGAGTCCGACGTCGGCGGCACCTGGCAGATCAACACCTATCCCGGCGCGCAGTGCGACGTGCCGTCGATCGTGTATTCCTACTCGTTCGCACCCAACCCGGCATGGACCCGACTGTTCCCGCTCCAGGAGGAGCTTCAGACCTACCTACACGACTGCTCCACCCGGTTCGGCGTGCGTAGGTTCATCCGGTTCGACCGCACGGTGCTCGACTGCGTCTGGGACGACGAAGCCCAGCACTGGCGCGTGCGCACCGATGCCGGGACCGTCACAGCCCGGTTCGTCATCGGCGCCCACGGGCCGCTGAGCTTCCCGTCGGTGCCACAGTTCCCCGGGCTCGAGGACTTCGCCGGAACGTGGTTCCACTCGGCGCAGTGGAACCACGACCACGACCTGACCGGCCGGCGCGTCGCCGTGATCGGCACCGGCGCCTCCGCGGTGCAGCTGATTCCCCGGGTGCAGCAGCAGGCGGGCCACCTGAAGGTCTTCCAGCGCACCCCCACCTGGGTGCTTCCCCACCCGGACCGGCCCGTCGGCCGGCTGCTCGGCGGTGCCTGGCAACGGATTCCCGGAGCGATGACGGCCTCGCGGATGGCGATCATGGCGCTGTTCGAATCACTGGTGGTGCCGTTCTCCCGCAAACCCCGGATGCTGTGGGGATTCAAGCGTTCCGGCCTGCGCCACCTGAAGCGTCAGGTGCCCGACCCCCAGCTGCGGGCGAAGTTGACCCCGAGCTACATGTTCGGCTGTAAACGCCCGACCTTCTCCAACATCTACTACCCCGCGCTGTCCGCGCCCAACGTCGACGTCGTCACCGACAGTATCGAGCGGATCACCGCCACCGGGATCACCACCACGAACGGCACCCACCACGAGGTGGACACCATCGTGTTCGCCACCGGGTTCAAGGTCGCCGACAACCCGTTCGCAGACAAGTTCGTCGGCCGTGACGGCAAGAGCCTGGCCGATCAGTGGCAAGCCAGTGACATGCAGGCCTACCTGGGGATGGCGGTGCACGGACTGCCCAACCTTTTCCTGGTCCTGGGCCCGAACTCCGCGCCGTACAACTCGCTGGTCGTCACCATCGAGGCACAGGTGCGCTACATCGTCGACATGATCGGGCAGGCTCTGGACTCGGGGCTGGGCAGTATCGAAGTCCGTTCCGGCCTCCAGGACAGCTTCAACGAGACCCTCGACCGCAAGCTCGCTCCGTCGGTGTGGGCGACCGGCGGCTGCGACAGCTACTACATCGGTGGCACCGGGCGCATCATCGCCTGGTGGCCGGGATCGGCGGCCGGCTACTACCGTCGAACCGGTAGGGCCGAACTCGCCGATTACCACGTGCGCTGGCCGGAGCAGCGTCGGCAGCCGGACGGCGACCTGGTCGCACAGCCGGCCGTGGTCTGAACCGACTGAGAAGGAACCTCGCACGTGTGGCGAAGACCCGCCACTAAAGGAGGCCTTCCGGGAAGTCCGTGAGTCCCGTGGGTCATGGTGTGGCTGAGTAGAGCTGTAATCCGCCGAGGTGGAAGTAGATTGCGGTGTCATTTGCCACGATGATGGGACCACGGGTTGGCCAGCAACTATGGACCACCT
>CAZGGK010000039.1:0-45139 GCA_964525125.1 uncultured Mycobacterium sp. | reverse complement strand
CGAGCCGCCGCCGGCCGTCACGGTCCCGCCCGACGTGCAGCAGCACCTGCACCGCAGCGGCGAGTTGGCTGTGCAGCGCGGCACGGTCCAGGCCGCCGAGAGCGGCCAGCGCTTCCAGCCGGGCCGGAACCTCGGCCGGACTGTTGGCGTGCACGGTGCCGGCCCCGCCGTCGTGCCCGGTGTTCAGCGCGGCCAGCAGGTCGACCACCTCGGCGCCGCGGACCTCACCGACCACGATCCGGTCCGGTCGCATCCGCAGTGCCTGCCGGACCAGCTGCCGCAGTGTCACCTCGCCGGCTCCCTCGACGTTGGCGGCCCGGGCCACCAGGGCGACCAGGTGCGGATGCGGCGGCCGCAGTTCGGCCGCGTCCTCGACACACACGATGCGTTCGCCGGCGGGCACGGCGCCCAGCATGGCGGCCAGTAGCGTGGTCTTGCCGGCGCCGGTGCCACCGGAGACCAGGAAGGCCAACCGGGCGGCGATGATGCCGTCCAGCAGTGCGGCGGCCTGCGGGGCGATCGCGCCGGCCGCGACCAGCGCGGCGATGTCCTGGGTGGCCGGGCGCAGCACCCGCAGCGACAGACACGTTCCGCCGGCGGCCACCGGCGGCAGGATCGCATGCAGCCGCACCGCGAACTCGCCTCCGCCGATCCCGGTGAGCTGACCGTCCACCCAGGGCTGCGCGTCATCGAGCCGGCGGCCGGCGGCCAGCGCCAGCCGCTGGGCCAGCCGCCGCACCGCGGCGTCGTCAGCGAAGCGGACGGGGCTGCGCCGCAAGCCGGTTCCGTCGTCCACCCATACCGAGTCGGGCGCGGTGACCAGCACATCGGTGGTGCCCTCGGCGCACAGCAGCGGTTCCAGGATGCCCGCGCCGGTGAGCTCGGTCTGCAGCAGGCGCAGGTTGGCCAGCACCTCGGTGTCACCGATCACGCCACCGGATTCGGCCCGGATCGCCGCGGCCACCACCCGCGGCCGCAGCTGCGCCGGCTCGGCGGCCAGTCGCTCGCGAACCCGGTCGATCAGCGAGCCCGTCATGCCGCGACCGCCCCGACCGCAACTTCGCCGGGCCCGGTCCGCAGCGCGGCGAGCACCCGGCGGGCTGCCGCTGCCAGCGCCGACCGCCGCGGCAGCCGCAGGCCACCGTGCTCCAGCCGCTCGGTCAACCGCGGTTCCGCGCGCATCGACGCCAGCAGCGGCAGACCGGTGCCGCCGGCGACCTCCACTGCCCGCAGCCCACCCGGCGACGGTCCGCGGACCACCAGCCCGACGCGCGGATTGACGGCGTGAACACGGTGGGCGACGGCCGCTCCGGAAGCGCACGCCCGCACCTCGCAGGGACTCACCAGTACGACGAGATCGGCTGCCGCCAACGCTGTTTCGGCGGCATCGGTGACCCCTCTGGGCAGGTCGCAGATCACCGTCACCCCGGCGCGACGGCCCGCGTCGAGCACCGCGTCCAGCGCGCCCGCATCGGGTTGGCAGCCGCGCCGGGTGCCCGACAGCACGCTCACATCACGCTGCCTGGGCAGCGCCGCTCGCACCGCCGGCCAGGCCAGCCGCCCGCCCTGCGGGGCCAGCTCCGGCCAGCGCAGTCCCGGCGCGCTCTCGACGCCGATCAGCAGATCGGCCCCGCCGCCCCAGGGGTCGAGGTCGACCAGCAGTGCGGTACCGGCGCTGTGCGCCAGCGCGGCGGCGAACACCGACGCCCCGGCTCCGCCGCGACCGCCGATGACGGCGAGGACGCGGCCGCGAGATTCACCGCCGCGCACCGCTTCACCGGCTTCGGCGAGTTGGCTGACCAACTCGCCCTCCTCGGCGGGCAGCCCCAGCACCCGCCCGGCGCCGACGGCCACCGCGGCCCGCCAGGTGCTCCCGCCGGGTTCGCCGGCGGTGACGACGATGACGTGGCCGCGGCGCGGCAGTGGGATGCGCCCGCAGCGGGCGGCGGCTTCCTCGTCCAGGACCACCGCCGCGGCGGCCGACCACGTTCCACGGGCCGCCGCAGCGACGTCCGCGGCATGAATCGCCCGGTGGATCACCCGCAGCCCGACCGCTGCGCCGACCCGCTCCACCTCGTCGCGCAACGCGGGTTCGGTCAGCATGGTCAACACGCCGGCGGTTGGGCTCATCTGCCCACCGTGCCTGGGCGGCACACGTTTTCACCAGCCGGTGGCGGTCGATTGTGGACAGCGCGGCGAACTGTGGATCGACGGGTCGACCGCAGCCACGAGGAAGGGAGTTGCGAAAAAGGGGGATTAAAAGTGACGACCCCCGCCAGGGGGGGGAGGAGGCGAGGGTCGTCGGTACATCAACCCCGGGGGGTCGGGCCGATGCACCCTCGGCATAAGCCGAGTGATGCTCACTATACACACACCGGGGTATCCCGGCACAAGTGTCGCTTGCAAGATTTAGCACCCCGGTTCGGCACCGCCGGTGCATGAGACGCCACCGCCCCGGTGGCGCCGGCAGCGCCGGCCGGGCACCCACCGGCCCTATGCTGGACCGGTGACCGCTCCCAATCCGGGCACACCCGAGCAGCCGCCGTCGGCCACGTCGCCAAGTGCCGGAACCCGAGTCCGCACCGCCGCCTTCTTCGATCTCGACAAGACGGTGATCGCGAAGTCCAGCACCCTGGCGTTCAGCAGGAAGTTCCTCGACGAGGGGCTGATCAACCGCCGGACCGTGCTCAAGTCGAGCTACGCGCAGTTCCTGTTCCTGCTCTCCGGGGCCGACCACGACCAGATGGACCGGATGCGGACCCACCTGACCAACATGTGCACCGGCTGGAACGTCGAACAGATCAAGGGCATCGTCGACGAGACGCTGCACGACGTGGTCAGCCCGCTGGTCTTCGCCGAGGCGGCGGACCTGATCGCCGACCACAAGCTGTGCGGCCGCGACGTCGTGGTGGTGTCGGCCTCCGGCGAGGAGATCGTGGCGCCGATCGCCCGCGCGCTGGGCGCCACCCACGCCATGGCGACCCGGATGGTCATCGCCGACGGCAAGTACACCGGCGACATCGCGTTCTACTGCTTCGGCGAGGGCAAGGTGCAGGCCATCCGCGAACTGGCCGCCCGCGAGGGCTATCCGCTCGAGCACTGCTACGCCTACTCGGACTCGATCACCGATCTGCCGATGCTGCAGGCGGTCGGCCACCCGACCGCGGTCAACCCCGATCGGGCGCTGCGCAAGGAGGCGGCCGCACAGGGCTGGCCGGTGCTGACGTTCTCCCGCCCGGTCTCGCTGCGCGACCGCATCAGCGCGCCCTCGCCGGCCGCGCTGGCCACCACGGCGGCGGTCGGCGCCAGCGCCGTGCTGGCCGGCGCGCTGACCTATTCGCTGCTGCGCCGGCTGACTTTCTAACGGTCCGGCAACACCACCCATCACGATCCGGTGTCCACCCGGGACGGCCGCCGAATTGGGCCTTGCTGTGGCGTGGCTCACGTAGTACAAATGGAGGCACGGAAGTCCGGCAAGGCCAAGATCGATCCGGAAGAGAAGGCCCGATCTCCCGATCCAGACTTCCCAGCATGAATCCCGGTACCCACGCGGAGCCACAGCCGCGAAGATGGCAGAAGCGTTGCGGGCCTGCGTTATTGCGGAGAGCGGACGGTTCGGACGGTCCTTTGGGTGGGGTCGACACCGTAGGTGCACCGCAAGATCGCCGAGGCCACCCACGCAACCCACGTCGCACGCATGGTAACCGCGCTTCGTGCTAGCGGGCGGCGGGCCGGATCTTCCGGAACGCCGCCCGCTTCGCTATTGCCGGACCGGTGCCGGACCGGTGCCAGTCCGGTGCCGGACCGGTGCCGGACCGGTGCCCGCCCGGCGCCCGTCAATTCCTCCCGGCAACCGCCCCGGCGATCTTCAAACCCTCCCCCGCCCCGGCCTGCAAGGCCCGGCAGCACAGCAGCAGCCAGGCGGTGACGCCCTCGGGCGTGCCGGCCGCGAAGCCGCGCGCGGCTTCGCGGTATTCGCCGGCACCGCGCATCCAGATCACCTCCGGCACCCCCAGCCCGTGCGGGTCGAGACCACTGGCCATCGTCACCAACCGGGACACCGCCCGGGCGACCATCCCGTCGGCGCTGCCGAACGGGGCCAGCGTCAGCAGTTCGCCGTGCACCACCGCGGCGAACACCGGCGCCGGTACCCGGGTGCCACCGGTGGCCAACTCGGCCAGCATCTCCAGCCGGCGGCCCGCCTGCGCACCGCCCTGCGGGCGGCCCAGGTGGTCGTCGTCGGTCAGATCGGCTGCGGCCAGCATGTGCAACCGGGCCAGCGCCTGCAGCGGCGCCCGCTGCCACACCCCGACCAGCGGGGTCTCGCCGCCCTCCATCGCCTGCGCCACCCGCAGTGCGCCGGCGAACACCGGGTCGCCGGCAGTGGAGTCGTCGACCCCGGTGGGGCCGCCGTCGAGCACCGAGGACGCGCGTGCAGCCCGCAGCGACGCCTCGGCCGCGGTCACCGTCCAGCCGCGCAGGTTGGTGCGATGCCGATGCAGCCGGGCCAGTTCGGCACGGGCCTGCTCGCTGGCCTCGGCCACCCCGGGCAGGTCCAGCAGCGGGGCCAGCGGATCGGCGGTCACGGGCTGTGACGATACCGGCCGGCAGCCGATGTCATCTCGGGCCGTGCGGGCAACCCCGTGTTTTAGGCTCTGGACGTGACCGAGTCTCCCGCCGCACCGCCGATCTCCTACCCGCCGTCGGCGGAGTTCGCCGCGCAGGCCAACGCGACCGCCGAGCTCTACCGCGCAGCCGAACACGACCGGCTGGCGTTCTGGGCCGAGCAGGCCAGCCGGCTGAGTTGGGCCACCCCGTTCACCGAGGTACTGGACTACTCGCAGGCGCCGTTCGCGCGGTGGTTCCCCGACGGCAAGCTCAACGTGGCCTACAACTGCGTGGACCGCCACGTGGAGGCCGGCAACGGCGACCGGGTGGCCATCTACTGGGAGGGCGAAGCCCCCGCTGACAGTCGCGCGATCACCTACGCCGACCTGCAGGCCGAGGTGTCCCGGGCGGCCAACGCGCTGACCGGACTCGGTCTGGTCAGCGGCGACCGGGTGGCGATCTATCTGCCGATGATCCCGGAGGCCATCGTCGCGATGCTGGCCTGCGCGCGACTGGGGATCATGCACAGCGTGGTGTTCGGCGGCTTCGCCGCACACGCGCTGCGGGCCAGGATCGACGATGCGGCGGCCAAGCTGGTGATCACCGCCGACGGCCAGTACCGGCACGGCAAAGCGCTGCCGCTGAAACACGCTGTGGACGAGGCGGTTTCGGATGCCGAATCGGTCGAGCACGTGCTGGTGGTGCGCCGCACCGGTATCGACGTGAACTGGGCGCAGGGCCGTGACCTGTGGTGGCACGAGGTGGTCGATCCGGCGTCGCCGCAGCACACGCCGGAGGCGTTCGACGCCGAGCACCCGCTCTTCCTGCTCTACACCTCGGGAACGACGGGCACCCCGAAGGGGATCGTGCACACCAGCGGCGGCTACCTGACCCAGTGCGCCTACACGCACCACCACATCTTCGACCTCAAGGCGGCCACCGACGTGTTCTGGTGCACCGCGGACATCGGCTGGGTCACCGGCCACACCTACGCCGTCTACGGGCCGCTGGCCAACGGCGCCACCGAGGTCGTCTATGAGGGCACCCCCGATTTCCCGGATCAGCACCGGCACTTTTCGATCATCGAAAAGTACGGCGTGACAATCTATTACACCGCACCCACGCTGATCCGCACGTTCATGAAGTGGGGCGCCGAGATTCCCGAGGCGCACGATCTGTCCAGCCTGCGGCTGCTGGGCTCGGTCGGCGAGCCGATCAACCCGGAGGCCTGGCGCTGGTACCGCAAGGTGATCGGCGGCGATGCGGTGCCGGTCGTCGACACCTGGTGGCAGACCGAGACCGGCGCCGCGATGATCTCCCCGCTGCCGGGCATCACCGCGACCAAGCCCGGCGCGGCCACGGACGCGCTACCGGGGATCTCGGTGCGCATCGTCGACGATCACGGCAACCGGCTGGAGCCGGGCAGTGCGCAGAACGGCGAGCCGGTGACCGGATACCTGGTGGTGGATCAACCGTGGCCGTCGATGACCCGCGGCATCTGGGGTAACCGGGAACGCTTCATCGAGGCCTACTGGGCGCGGTTCGCCGAGCAGGGCTGGTACTTCGCCGGCGACGGCGCCCGCTACGACGCCGACGGCGCCATCTGGGTGCTGGGCCGCATCGACGACATCATGAACGTCTCCGGGCACCGGATCTCCACCGCCGAGGTGGAGTCCGTGCTGGTCGGTCATGCCGCGGTGGCCGAGGCGGCGGTGGTGGGCGCCGCCGACGAGCAGACCGGGCAGAGCATCTGCGCCTACGTGGTGCTGCGGGCGAACCGGACCGGCCAGCCCGACGAGACGATCGCCGACGAGCTGCGCGCCCTGGTCGCGGCCGAGATCTCGCCGATCGCCCGGCCCCGCCAGGTGCACGTGGTGCCGGAACTGCCCAAGACCCGCAGCGGCAAGATCATGCGCCGGCTGCTGCGCGACGTCGCCGACGGCCGGGCCCTCGGGGACACCTCGACCCTGGTGGACCCGGCGGTGTTCGACGCGATCCGGGCGGCCCGGTAACCCCGGCGAGCAGACGCAGAAGCCCCCCGTAACCGCTGTTTTCGGGGGCCTTCACGTCTGCTCGGCGGGAGAAGTCAGCCCGTGACCGGGACGAACCCGGCACCGGGCCGGTTCTTGGCGGCCAGGTCGGCCAGCACCGCGTTGATCGACACCACCACCGCCGGGGTGTGCAGCGGGATGTACTTGATGACGCAGGTCGGCAGCTTCTCGCTGAACGCCCCGTGGATCATGCCGACCAGCTGATTGTTGACGGTGACCGGTCCGCCGGAGTCGCCGGGCCGCCCGCACACCTGCATGACGATGGTTCCCGGATCCTGGCCCGGCCCCCAGGTGACCCCGCAGGAGTTGCCGGTGGTGCGGCCCTGTTTGCAGGCGATCTGGCCGAACGTCGGGTCGGGACCGATGCCGGTGATGGCGAAGCCGCCGAAGTTGGGCACCGGGGTCACCTTGCCCGGATCGAACCGGATCACCGCGTAGTCCATCGCGTCGTTGCCGGCCACCATGACGCCGACGATGCCGTCGGCCTCCGACCCCTCGACGGCGACCTCCGCACCGGGTCCGCCGCAGTGCGCGGAGGTGAAGCCGATCAGGTCACCGGCCCGGTCATGGCCGATGCTGGTCAGCGTGCACAGGGTGTCGCCTTCGACGACGATCCCGGCACCACCGCCCAGCGCCAGCGGCTCGGCGGCGGCCCGCCCGGGCGCACCGACGGGCACGACCAGCGCAGCCAGTGCCAGCAACGCGGCCGCGGCGCGCGGAGCCCAGCGATCTGCCCTCAGCACGGCGCCTCCCCTCGATCAGAAGCACAGTTTATCGTGGTCGGCGACGAAGTCCCGCGCCGCTCGCACGCGGTTGGCCTCCTGAGGGCCGGTAGCGCATGGCAACATAAGCCGCGACGACAGCGAACCGGGAGGACCATCGCAGTGAGCAACGGCGATCGCAGCAACGCACGAGGCGCACAAGCCAAAGCCCGCCGCAACGGGGTACCCGACACGCTGGCCACGATTCCGCTGGTGGACCCGCATGCGCTGCCGGCCGACCCGTCGCTGGGCGACCTGGTCAAAGATGCGACGGCGCAGATATCGACACTGGTCCGCGCCGAAGTCGAGCTCGCCCGCGCGGAGATCACCCGCGACGTCAAGAAGGGCCTGACCGGCAGTGTGTTCTTCATCTCCGCCCTGGTGGTGCTGTTCTACTCGACCTTCTTCTGCTTCCTGTTCCTCGCCGAGCTGCTCGACAGCTGGCTGTGGCGGTGGGTGGCGTTCGGCGTCGTGTTCGCGGCCATGGTCGCCGCCGCCGCCGTGCTGGCACTGCTCGGCTATCTGAAGGTGCGCCGGATTCGCGGACCCCAGCAGACCATCGAATCGGTCCGGGAGACCCGAAGCGCGCTGCTCGCGGACTTCGACAAGGCAGGCAGGCCGCACGACGCGCTCGGCGCAGGCGAACCCAGGGCGCAGACCGACCCGTCGGGGTGGTAGTGCCACCACCGGATCCGTCGATGACCCGCATCGACGGACCGTGGCGGCATCTGGACGTGCATGCCAACGGCATCCGCTTCCACGTCGTCGAGGCGGCGGCGCCCGACGGCGCCGTGGCTGCAACCCGGCCGCTGGTGATCCTGCTGCACGGCTTCGGCTCCTTCTGGTGGAGCTGGCGGCACCAGCTGCGCGGGCTGACCGGCGCCCGGGTGGTCGCGGTCGACCTGCGCGGCTACGGCGGCAGCGACAAGCCGCCCCGCGGCTACGACGGCTGGACGCTGGCCGGCGACACCGCGGGGCTGATCCGCGCCCTCGGCCACCCGTCGGCGACCCTGATCGGCCACGCCGACGGCGGACTGGTGTGCTGGGCGACCGCGCTGCTGCACCCGCGGCTGGTGCGCGCCATCGCACTGGTCAGCTCGCCGCACCCGGCCGCGCTGCGCGCTTCGGTGCTGAGCCGGGGCGACCAGCGCCGCGCGCTGCTGCCCTGGTTGTTGCGCTACCAGCTGCCGCTCTGGCCGGAGCGAGCGCTCACCCGCCACGACGGGGCCGCCCTGGAACGACTGGTTCGCAGTCGCTCCGGCGCGAAATGGCTGGCCAGCGAGGATTTCTCGGAAACCATCGACTATCTGCGCCGGGCCATTCAGATACCGTCGGCGGCGCACTGCGCGCTGGAGTATCAGCGCTGGGCGGTACGCAGCCAGTTGCGGGACGAGGGCCGTAAGTTCATGCGGGCGATGACCAGTCGCGCGCCGAGCATCCCGCTGCTGCATCTGCGCGGTGACGCCGACCCGTACGTGCTTGCCGACCCGGTGCAGAAGACCCGGCGCTACGCACCGCACGGCCGATTCGTGTCGATCCCCGAGGCAGGACATTTCAGCCACGAGGAAGCACCCGGGGACGTCAACCTGGCCTTGACGCGGTTTCTGGCGCAGCTCAGCTGACGCATGTCTGGGTGGACACCGGCTGGGTGTCACCGATCTTCGTCAGCTGCTTGGCCACCTCGTCGGCGGTCAGCACGAAGCCGGTGTCGGCGTCGTCGACCGCGGCGCCGAACACCACCCCCAGCACCTTGCCGTCCAGGCCGATCATCGGACCACCGGAGTTGCCCTGCTGAACGGAGCCCCTGACGGTGTACACCTGCCGGGTGACCGTCGCGTCCCGGTAGATGTCCGGTCCCTCGAGGTTGATGACCTCCCGGATTCTGGCCGGGTTCGCCTCGAAGATGCCGCCACCGGGATAGCCCAGCACCAGGGCGTCGGTGTCGGGTTTGGCCAGTGCCGAGGCGAACGCCAGCGGTGGCGCGGGCAGATCGGGCACCGCCAGGATCGAGATGTCGGCCTTCGGGTCGAAGGAGATGACGACGGCGTCGTAGGACTTGCCGCCGGCGTCGACGGCGACGCTGTCCGAGCCGGCGACCACGTGGGCGTTGGTCATCACCCGGGTCGGCGCGATCACGAACCCGGTGCCCTCCAGCACCTTCTGGCAGTTCGGCGCCATCCCGCGGATGCGCAGCACGCTGGGCTCGGTGGCCGCCACCACCGGGTTGTCGGCCAGCGTCGCGTCCGGGGCGTCCACGGCGGCGATCGGGGTGCGGCTGAACGGTTCCAGCACAGCGGGCAGTCCCGAGTTGTCCAGCACCCCCGAGAGCCGCTTGGGGACCGTCTTCAACCAGCCCGGCGCGACCTGGTCGACCTGGGCGAGCACCCGCGAGCCCCGCACCGCGGCGGCCAGGCCCGGCTGATCCGACGCGGTCAGCGGTGTCGCCACCAGCCAGGCCGCGATCAGCACCACGACCAACTGCAGCACCACCCCGACGACCGAGTCGACACCGCGTATCTCCGGGCTGCGGATCGCCCCGCGCACCGCCCGTCCCAGCACCACCCCGGCGACCTCGCCGATGACCACCATGGCCAGGATCAGGAACAGCGCGACGAACAGCTTGAGCCGCTCACCGCTGACGTGGCTGACCAGGTGCGGGGCCAGCAGCACCCCGGCCATCGCGCCCAGCGCCACCCCGACGAACGACAGCACCGACCCCAGCGCACCCGATCGCCAACCCGACACCGCGGCGACAAAGGCGACCGCCAGCACGGCGACATCCAGCCACTGCGATGACGTCATCTACCGGTCACCTCCGTGCCTCCGCCTTCATCTGCCGACCTGCCCACCGTCGCCCACCAGAGCCATCGCCTCGTCCAGCCCCCGAACATCGCCGGTGTCCCAGGGCTGCGCCCACCCGGCCACCTCCAACATGGCCGAGATGAGGTGCCCGGTGAAGCCCCACACCAGCATCTCGTTGAGCAGAAACGCCGGCCCGGCCCAGCGACGGCTCCGCGCGTCACGGTAGACCATCAACCGGTTCTCCGGATTGACGAAGGCACGCACCGGGACCCGTGCCACGATAGCGGTTTCGGCCGGGTCGACGACATCCACCGGCCCGGGGTCCGGCGAGTATGCCAGCACCGGTACCACGTTGAACCCCGAGGGCGCGATGAACGTCTTCTCCATCGTCACCAGCGGGTGCAGTCGCCGCAGGTCGACACCGGTTTCCTCGTGCGCTTCGCGCAACGCGGTGGCGACCGGACCGGTGTCGCCCGGATCGGCCGCGCCGCCCGGGAACGCCGCCTGGCCGGCGTGGTGGCGCAGCGTCGAGGCCCGGACCGTCACCAACAGGTCGGCGTCTTCGGGAATCCGGTCTCCGGCACCGGCCCCGGAGAACAGCACCAGCACGGCGGCGTCGCGGCCGGCGCCGGTGAGCCTGGCGGTGGCGCCCGCGGCCGTGATCATCGCCAGCACGTCGACGGGCAGCCGGCGCCGGTAGGCCGCCGGGATCCGTTCCACGCCGTCCACCAGTGGACGCAGCCAGGCCGGGCTTTCCGCGGGTGTCAGCAGTGTTTCGCCGGCCGGGTGGGTGGATTCCCCGGGGTGCGCGGGAGTGCCCGCAACGCTCACCGGCACCTCCCTGTCTGCTCCCGGTCCGATCGGGTCGAGTGGTCAGCGACCGTGGCCCCCGACTGCGGCGGCGATCTCCCCGGCGTCGGAGAACGCCTGCGGCAGGATGCGGACAACGCTACCGTCCGGCGCCAGCACCACCGTCGCAGGCACGACGTTGGGAACCCGCAGCGCCGCCGCGATCCGGCGGGCGCCATCCTGCAGGGTCGGCAGGCGCACCCCGAGCTGTGCCAGCAGATCCAGCGCGGCGGCTTCGTTTTCGTCCTGGTGCACCGTCACCACCAGCACATTCGGCGCCTGGCGCTGGTACTCGGCCATCGCGGGCAGCTCGGCCCGGCACGGCCCGCACCAGTAGGCCCACAGGTTCAGCACCGTCCAGCGCCCGGCCAGCACCCGAGCGGCGTCGACCGCCGCGCCGTCGCCCGCGCATTCGACGACGACGCCGCGCAGCGCCGGCGGACCGCCCTCGGGTCCGGCCGGACAGGGGGGCAGGCCGGCACGTTCGCGGGCCTGGGCCGGGTCGGCGTCGACCACTCGGTGCTCGGCGGGCAGCGGGCCGGTCGCGGTGGGTGGCGTGGCGCGCCGCAGTTCGACGACCAGCCCCGCGATCAGGGCCAGCGCGACCGCCATGACCGCCACGGTCCACCGGGCTGAGCCGCTCATCGAGATGCCACAGCGACCGCTACAACCCGACCATCGCCAGCAGGTGCTCCCGCTCCGGGCCCTTGACCAGGGCCGCCGCCAACTGCGGGTCGGTGGGCCCGATGCCGAACGACGGACAGTCGCGGGCCAGCACGCACACCCCGCAGGCCGGCTTGCGGGCATGGCAGACCCGGCGGCCGTGGAAGATCACCCGATGGCTGAGCAGCGTCCACTGGTCGGCTTCGATCAGGTCGGCGACGGCATGCTCGACCTTGACCGGGTCTTCTTCGGCGGTCCACCCCCAGCGCCGGACCAGCCGGCCGAAATGGGTGTCGACGGTGATCCCCGGCACCCCGAAGGCGTTGCCGAGGATGACGTTGGCGGTCTTGCGGCCCACCCCGGGCAGGCTGACCAACTCGGCCATGGTGGCGGGCACCTCGCCGTCGAACCGCTCCGTCAGTGCCTGGCCCAGCCGGATCAGCGCCGTCGCCTTGTTGCGGTAGAAGCCGGTCGGGCGAATCAGGCCCTCCAACTCGGTGCGGTCGGCCTGGGCGTAGTCCAGCGCGCTCGGGTAGCGCGCGAACAACGCCGGCGTGGTCAGGTTGACGGTCACGTCGGTGCACTGCGCCGACAGCACGGTGGCCACCGTCAACTCCAGCGGCGTGTCGAAGTCCAGCTCGCAGTGTGCATCCGGAAATGCTTGCGCCAGTGTGCGATTCATCCGGCGGGCACGCCGCACCAGCCCGAGTCGGGTTTCGGCGGCCCAGCGCCCCGCCCGGACGCCGGCGGGCTTGTCCACTGTCACCCCCGACAGGGTACTTATCTGTGACCGGATCGAGATTTCGCCCGTGTTTACTACCACTTCGTGTCCTGGTTGCTGATCGCCACCACCCCGGTGCTGCTGATGCTGGCCGCGGTCGGGTTGGAGCGCATGGAGACCGGGCTGGCCGGGGCGGATGCCGCGTCGCCGGCACACGCCGAGACCACCGCCGGATATCCGAGTGCGAATCCGCAGTTTCTCCCGACTCGGCAGCACAATCGTGTGTAGCGTGGCTCGTTGATCGATACCGGGCCGCCGGCTGGCCAAGAGCATCTAAGGGGCAACGTGGACGAGATCCTGGCCAGGGCAGGAATCTTCCAGGGGGTCGAACCCAGCGCCGTCGCCGCGCTGACCAAACAACTGCAGCCCGTCGACTTTCCGCGCGGACATACGGTGTTCTCCGAAGGCGAGCCGGGCGACCGGTTGTACATCATCGTTTCCGGGAAGGTGAAGATCGGCCGGCGCTCACCGGACGGCCGGGAGAACCTGCTGACGATCATGGGGCCCTCCGACATGTTCGGCGAACTGTCGATCTTCGACCCCGGCCCGCGAACCTCCAGCGCCATCACGATCACCGAGGTGCGGGCGGTGTCGATGGACCGCGACGCGTTGCGGTCCTGGATCGCCGATCGCCCCGAGATCGCCGAGCAGTTGCTGCGGGTCTTGGCACGGCGGCTGCGGCGCACCAACAACAACCTGGCCGACCTCATCTTCACCGACGTCCCCGGCCGGGTCGCCAAGCAACTGCTGCAACTGGCCCAGCGGTTCGGCTCCCAGGAGGGCGGTGCCCTTCGGGTCACCCATGACCTGACCCAGGAGGAGATCGCCCAGTTGGTAGGCGCGTCGCGGGAGACGGTCAACAAGGCGCTGGCCGACTTCGCGCACCGCGGCTGGATCCGGCTGGAGGGCAAGAGCGTGCTGATCTCGGACTCCGAGCGCCTGGCCCGCCGCGCCCGCTAGACCCGCTGGACCCGCAGAGCAGTCCCCCCGGGGGCGGCACCCCCGGCAAGAGGCCGCCGAAGTCGCTGGTCTTGGAGGCTCTGGTGCCTGTTCGCGCTACCGACGCAGGTAGTCCAGCTGGGCCTGCACCGACCATTCCGCGACGTCCCACAGCTTCTCGTCGACGTCGGTGTAGACGTGTTCGACCACCTGCCGCGTGGTGGCGTCCTCCCCGAGCCGCACCAGCGCATCGCGAACCTGGGCCAATCGCTCTTCGCGGTGCGCCAGGTACTCCGCTGCGACGGCCCCCAGATCAGCCAATTCCGGGCCGTGGCCGGGCAGCACGGTACGCCCGCCCAGCCCGCGCAGCCGCCGCAGGGACTCCAGGTAACTGCCCAGGTCGCCGTCCTCCGGGTCGATGACGGTGGTGCCGCGGCCCAGCACGGTGTCGGCGGTCAGCACGGCGTCATCCAGCACGAAGGACACCGAGTCGGCGGTGTGGCCGGGTGTGGCCAGCACCTTGATCCGCAGTCCGGCTGCTTCGATCAGCTCACCGTCGGCCAGCCCGCCGCCGAGCTTTCGCTGGTATCCGCTGCGCACCGACCACACCGGCGCCCCGGTGGCGTCGGCCAGTTTGTCGATGCTGTCGGTGTGATCACCGTGGCGATGGCTGATCAGCACCAGGGCGATCTTTCCCAGCTCGGTCAGCCTGGTGATGTGGGCGTCGTCATCCGGCCCGGGATCGACGACCACCACCTCGTCGCTGCCCTTGCCGCGCAGCACCCAGGTGTTGGTGCCCTCCAGCGTCATCAGGCCGGGGTTGTCGGCCAGCAGCACCGACGCGGTTTCGGTGACCGGCCGGAGTCGACCGTAGGCGGGGCGGGACACGGCCGGTTACTCGACCGCTTCCCCGGTTTCCACCAGCAGCTCGACCTCCACCGGGGCGTCCAGCGGCAGCTCGGACACCCCGACCGCCGAGCGCGCATGCCGACCGTTGTCGCCGAACACCTCCCCGAGCAGATCGGAGGCGCCGTTGACCACACCGGGCTGGCCGTTGAAACCCGGTGCCGACGCGACGAACCCGACCACCTTGACCACCCTGGTCACCGCGTCGATACCGACCAGCGCGTCGATCGCGGCCAGCGCGTTCAGCGCGCAGATCCGGGCCAGCGCGCTGGCGTCCTCCGGGCTGACCTCGGCACCCACCTTCCCGGTGCGGGGCAGCTTGCCGGCCTTCATCGGCAGCTGCCCGGAGGTGAAGACCAGGCTGCCGGTGCGCACCGCGGGAACATAGGACGCCACCGGCGCCACCACCTCGGGCAACTCGATACCGAGTCGCACCAGCCGGGCGCGGGTGCTCACTTCGGGCGTTTCAGGAAGGCGATGAGGTTCTCACCGACCGGGCCGGGCAGCACCGAGACCAGCTCCCAGCCGTCCTCGCCCCACTGGTCGAGGATCTGCTTGGTGGCGTGGGTGATCAGCACGACGTTGGCGTACTCCCACTGGGTGCGTTCACTCATAGCGCGAGCTTATCGTCTGGCTGCGCAAGCACTTGGTTAGCATGCTCTGGTGACAGCCACACCAAAGGGCGACAGCGCGATCGGCTGGCCTTCGCGTCTGTCGAAGGCCCGCCTGCACTTCGTGACCGGAAAGGGCGGCACCGGTAAGTCGACCGTCGCGGCCGCACTGGCCCTGACGCTGGCCGCCGGGGGCCGCAAGGTTCTGCTGGTGGAGGTGGAAGGGCGGCAAGGCATTGCCCAGCTCTTCGACGTGCCGCCGCTGCCACCGGACGCGGTGAAGATCGCAACCGCCGAGCGCGGCGGCCACGTCGACGCGCTCGCGATCGACCTGGAGGCCGCGTTCCTGGAGTACCTCGACCTGTTCTACAACCTGGGCATCGCCGGCCGGGCGATGCGCCGCGTCGGGGCGATGGAGTTCGCCACCACGATCGCGCCCGGCCTGCGCGACGTGATCCTGACCGGCAAGATCAAATACCACGTGATCCAGACCGACAAGAATCAGCGGCCGCTGTATGACGCCATCGTGGTCGACGCACCGCCGACCGGCCGCATCGCCCGGTTCCTCGACGTCACCAAGGCGGTCTCCACGCTGGCCAAGGGCGGGCCGGTGCACTCGCAGGCCGACGGGGTGGTCAAGCTGCTGCATTCCGACCAGACCGCGATCCACCTGGTGACGCTGCTGGAGCAGCTGCCGATGCAGGAGACCATCGAGGCGATCGACGAATTGAAGGAACTGGATCTGCCGATCGGCGCCGTCATCGTCAACCGCAACATTCCGGCCTACCTGGCGCCCGACGACCTGACGAAGGCCGCCGAAGGCGTCGTCGACGCCGACGCGGTCCGGGCCGGGCTGACCGCGGCCGGGATCAAACTCGGCGACGCCGACTTCGCGGGCCTGCTGACCGAGACCATTCAGCACGCCACCCGGATCGCGGCGCGCGCCGAGACCGCCACGCAGCTGGAACGGCTGCACGTGCCCAAGCTCGAGTTGCCGACGATCGCCGACGGCGTCGACCTCGGCAGCCTCTACGAGCTCTCCGAAAAACTCGCCCAACAGGGGGTTCGATGACACCCGATCCGGCCGCCAAACCACTGGCCCTGGACCTGGCCGACATTCTGGCCGACACCGCCAACCGGGTGGTGGTGTGCTGCGGCGCCGGCGGCGTCGGCAAGACCACCACCGCCGCGGCGATGGCGCTGCGGGCGGCCGAATACGGCCGCACCGTCGCGGTGCTGACCATCGACCCGGCCAAGCGGCTGGCCCAGGCGCTGGGCGTCGGCGATCTCGGCAACACCCCGCAGCGGGTTCCGCTCGGGCCGGAAGTCCCCGGCGAGCTCTACGCGATGATGCTCGACATGCGTCGCACGTTCGACGAGATGGTGGTCGCGTACTCCGGACCCGAAACCGCCGAGGCGATCCTGAACAACCAGTTCTACCAGACCGTCGCCACCAGCCTGGCCGGCACGCAGGAGTACATGGCGATGGAGAAACTCGGCCAGTTGCTGGCCGAGGACCGCTGGGACCTGGTGGTGGTGGACACCCCGCCGTCCCGCAACGCGCTGGACTTCCTGGACGCGCCGAAGCGGCTGGGCAGCTTCATGGACAGCCGGCTGTGGAAGCTGCTGCTCGGCCCCGGCCGGGGCATCGGGCGGCTGGTCGCCGGGGCGCTGGGCTTGGCGATGAAAGCGCTCTCCACGGTGCTGGGTTCGCAGATGCTCTCCGACGCAGCCAGTTTCGTGCAGTCACTGGACAGCACCTTCGGCGGTTTCCGGGAGAAGGCGGACCGCACCTATGAGTTGCTGAAGCGGCGCGGCACCCAGTTCGTGGTGGTGTCGGCGGCCGAACCGGACGCACTGCGGGAAGCCTCGTTCTTCGTCGACCGGTTGTCGTCGGAGAACATGCCGCTGGCCGGGCTGATCCTCAACCGCACCCATCCGATGCTGTGCACGCTGCCGATCGAGCGCGCCATCGACGGACTGGGGACGCTGCAGGAAACCCTCGACGCGGACCCGTCCGCCGACGGCGCCACGGCGCTGACGGTGGCGGTGCTGCAGATTCACGCCTCCCGCGGATCGACCGCCAAGCGGGAGATCCGGCTGCTGTCACGGTTCACCCGGGCCAACCCGGGCGTCGCCATCGTCGGGGTGCCGTCATTGCCGTTCGACGTCTCCGACATGGAGGCGCTGCGGGCGATCGCCGACCAGCTGACCGCCGGCAGCGCGACCAAGCAGAGTTAGCCAGCGGTGCGCTGCTTGCGCTGCGCAGCGAAGTAGTCCGCCCAGGACGTCACCTCGGGGTGCTGCTTGAGCAGGGCCCGCCGCTGCCGCTCGGTCATACCGCCCCAGACGCCGAACTCGACGTGGTTGTCGAGGGCGTCGGCGGCGCACTCGAGGATCACCGGACAGTGCCGGCAGATCACCGCGGCCTTGCGCTGGGCGGCGCCCCGTACGAACAACTCGTCCGGGTCACCGCCCCGGCACAGCGCCTTGGCAACCCACGCGATCCGGCCCTCGTCCTGGACGCCGCGCAGCACGGTCCGGGTGGGCGCCGCCTCCGACACGTTGGCCACGTACGCCGTGGGCCGAGTAGCAGACCGAGTAGCAGACACTTGAGATCCCTCCGTCCCGGCCGCCACCGCAGCCACCTATTCAATACGGCGTCAAGCAGCGTTGCGATCTACGCCACATTGCGCTTTCCAGTGTTACCTGAATCGCACCGTTCCTATAAGTTAGGTGGTCAGGTTGCATTTGCGCAACAGTCTGATACCGGCTTTTTTGGCACAACCGTGCCGTCCGATCATGATAGCGACCCCCATGTGGTCCCCCCGACGGGTCTCCGACCCCTCGTAGTACGAGGACAGCGGGGGTTTTTCCGATGAATCGGCGGTGTTTGCAGGGGGTCTTGCAGGGGGTCTTGCCGAGGGCCTTCGGGGGTCGCACCGGGGCCTCTCGCTACTGTGTTAGCCATGTCGGCCCACCCCCCGACCGGTGTCACGGTAGCCAAGCTGGCCGGGTGCTGCCTGCTCGCCGGCGTGCTGTTGACCGCGCTGCTGTTCCCGATGGTCGGCGGGATCGGGCTGATGTCCAACCGGGCCTCCGACGTGGTCGCCAACGGTTCGGCCCAACTCGTCGACGGCGCGGTGCCCGCGGTGTCGACGATGGTGGACGCCAAGGGCAACACCATCGCGTGGCTGTACTCGCAGCGCCGCTTCGAGGTGCCCAGCGAAAAGATCGCCAACACGATGAAGTTGGCAATCGTCTCCGTCGAAGACAAGCGGTTTGCTGAGCACAACGGCGTGGACTGGAAGGGGACGCTGACTGGGCTGGCCGGCTACGCATCCGGCGACGTCGACACCCGCGGCGGATCCACCATCGAACAGCAGTACGTGAAGAACTACCAGTTGCTGGTCCTGGCCCAGACCGACGCCGAGAAGCGCGCCGCGGTGGAGACCACGCCGGCCCGCAAACTGCGCGAGATCCGGATGGCGCTCACCCTGGACAAGACGTTCAACAAGTCGCAGATCCTGACCCGCTACCTGAACCTGGTGTCGTTCGGCAACAACTCGTTCGGCGTGCAGGACGCCGCCCAGACCTACTTCGGGGTGGACGCTTCGGAATTGAACTGGCAGCAGGCGGCGCTGCTGGCCGGGTTGGTGCGGTCGACCAGCTCGCTGAATCCCTACACCAACCCCGAGGGCGCGCTGGCCCGGCGAAACGTGGTGCTGGACACCATGATCGAGAATCTGCCCGGGGAGACCGAGGCGCTGCGCGCCGCCAAGGCCGAGCCGCTGGGCATCCTGCCGCAGGCCAACGAACTGCCGCGGGGCTGCATCGCCGCCGGCGACCGGGCGTTCTTCTGCGACTACGTCCAGGAATACCTGGCCCGGTCCGGGATCAGCAAGGAGCAGATAGCCCGGGGCGGCTATCTGATCCGCACCACCCTCGACCCCGACGTGCAGGCCCCGGTCAAGCAGGCGGTCGACAACTTCGCCAACCCGAACGTGGCCGGGATCGCCAGCGTGATGAGCGTGATCAAGCCCGGCAAGGATGCTCACCCGGTGCTGGCGATGGCCAGCAACCGCACCTACGGGCTGAACAGCGACGCCGGCGAGACCATGCGCCCGCAGCCGTTCTCGCTGGTCGGCGACGGCGCCGGTTCGGTCTTCAAGATCTTCACCACGGCGGCCGCGCTGGAGATGGGCATGGGCATCAACGCCCAACTGGAGGTGCCGGGCCGCTTCGACGCCAAGGGCCTGGGCAGCGGCGGCGCCAAGGGCTGCCCGAAAGAGACCTGGTGCGTGGTCAACGTGGCGCCCTACCGGTCGCCGATGAGCGTGACCGACGCCCTGGCCACCTCGCCGAACACCGCGTTCGCCAAGCTGATCTCACAGGTCGGCGTGACCCGCACGGTGGACATGGCGGTCAAGCTGGGCCTGCGCTCCTACGCCGATCCCGGCACCGCCCGCAACTACGACCCGGACAGCAACGAGAGCCTGGCCGATTTCGTCAAACGCCAGAACATCGGCTCGTTCACCCTGGGCCCGATCGAGGTCAATGCCCTGGAACTGTCCAACGTCGCGGCCACCCTGGCCTCCGGCGGGATCTGGTGCCCGCCCAACCCGATCGACAAGCTGGTGGATCGCAACGGCACCGAGGTGGCCGTCGGCACCGAGGCCTGCAACCGGGTGGTGCCCGAGGGCCTGGCGAACACCCTGGCCAACGCGATGAGCAAGGACACCGCCGGCGGCGGCACCGCGTCCCCCGCGGCCGGCGCGGCCGGCTGGGACCTGCCGATGGCCGGCAAGACCGGTACCACCGAGGCGCACCGGTCGTCGGGCTTCGTGGGTTTCACCAACCAGTACGCGGCCGCGAACTACATCTACGACGACTCCACCTCACCGTCGGACCTGTGTTCATACCCGCTGCGGCACTGCGGGGACGGCAACCTCTACGGCGGGAACGAGCCGGCCCGCACCTGGTTCACCGCGATGAAGCCGATCGCCACCAGCTTCGGTGAGGTGAGCCTGCCGCCCACCGAACCGCGATACGTCGAAGGCGGCCCCAACTCCCGGGTGCCCAGCGTCACCGGTATGGAGGTGGACGCGGCCCGCCAGCGGCTGATCGAGGCCGGCTTCCAGGTGGCCGATCAGCCCAGCCAGGTCAACAGCACCGCGCGCTACGGCGCGGTGGTGGGCACGTCGCCGACCGGCCAGACCATCCCGGGTTCGATCGTCACCATCTTGATCAGCAACGGCATCCCGCCGCCGCCGCCACCGCCGCCCGAGGGTGCACCGCCCGCTCCGGTGGGTTCTACGGTGGTGGAAATACCCGGCCTGCCGCCGATCACGATTCCACTGCTGCCACCGCCGGCCCCGCCGCCATAGCCGCGCAGGCCGGAAGCGGGCAGTACGCTGCCACCATGACCGCAGCACCTGGATGGAAGACGTCCGTCGCCACCGCGATCGGAGCGGCCGGACTGGCGATCGGCTACGCCGCGATCATCGAGCGCAACGCGTTCGTGCTGCGCGAGGTGACGATGCCGGTGCTCACCCCCGGCTCGTCACCGCTGCGGGTGTTGCACATCAGCGACATCCACATGCGCCCGCAGCAGCGCTACAAGCAGTCCTGGCTGCGCGAGCTGGCCCACTGGGAGCCCGACCTGGTGGTCAACACCGGAGACAACCTGGCGCACCCCAAGGCGGTGCCGGCCGTGGTGCAGGCCCTCGGAGACCTGCTGGCGGCCCCGGGGGTCTTCGTCTTCGGCAGCAACGACTACTTCGGGCCGCGGCTGAAGAACCCGGTCAACTACCTGTCCAACCCGGAGCACCGGGTGCACGGCGCACCGCTGCCCTGGCAGGACCTGCGGGCGGCGTTCACCGAGCGGGGCTGGCTGGACCTCACCCACAACCGCCGCGAGCTCGAGGTGGCCGGTCTGCGGATCGCTGCGGCCGGGGTCGACGACCCGCACATCGACCGGGACCGCTACGAAACCATCGCCGGGCCCGCCAACCCGGCCGCCGACCTGCGGCTGGGATTGACCCACTCGCCGGAACCGCGGGTGCTCGACCGCTTCGCCGCCGACGGCTACCAGCTGGTGCTGGCCGGCCACACCCACGGCGGTCAGCTGTGCCTGCCGTTCGTCGGCGCGCTGGTGACCAACTCCGGCCTGGACCGGTCCCGGGCCAAGGGTGCGTCGCGGTGGGGCGCGCACATGATGCTGCACGTCTCCGCCGGGATCGGCACCTCGCCGTTCGCACCGCTGCGGTTCGCCTGCCGTCCCGAGGCCACGCTGCTGACCCTGGTCGCCGCACCCACCGGCGGCCCGGATTCCCGGATCGCGCTGGGCTCGTCACCGGCCGGTGCTTCAGCGCGGTGACTTCAGCGATCCAGCCCACTCTGGTCGCCGAGCACGGCCGGCCACGCGATTGGACCGCCAACGCGATCCGGCTGATCGAGGCCGACGCCCGCCGCAGCGCCGACACCCACCTGCTGCGCTACCCGCTGCCGGCATGGGGTTCGGAAGCCGACGTGGCGCTGTACCTCAAGGACGAAACCACCCACATCACCGGCAGCCTCAAGCACCGGCTGGCCCGGTCGCTGTTCCTCTACGGGCTGTGCAACGGCTGGATCGAGCCGGACACCACGGTGGTCGAGGCGTCGTCGGGGTCGACGGCGGTGTCCGAGGCGTACTTCGCGGCGCTGCTGGGCCTGCCGTTCGTCGCGGTGATGCCCAGCTCCACCAGCGCGTCGAAGGTGTCGCTGATCGAGGCCCAGGGCGGACGCTGCCATTTCGTGGAGCACGCCGGCGACGTCTACGCCGAGGCCGAACGGATCGCCGCCGACACCGGCGGGCACTACCTGGACCAGTTCACCAATGCCGAGCGCGCCACCGACTGGCGCGGCAACAACAACATCGCCGAGTCGATCTACGAGCAGCTGCGCGACGAGACGCACCCGGTCCCGGAGTGGATCGTGGTCGGCGCCGGCACCGGCGGCACCAGCGCGACGATCGGGCGCTACATCCGCTACCGCCGGCACGCCACCCGGCTGTGCGTGGTCGACCCGGAGCATTCGGCGTTCTTCCCGGCCTACCAGCAGCGTCGCTACGACCTGGTGATCGCCGAGTCCTCGCGCATCGAGGGCATCGGCCGGCCCCGGGTGGAGCCGTCGTTCCTGCCGGAGGTGGTGGACCGGATGGTGGCGGTGCCGGATGCGGCGTCGGTGGCCGCGGCGCGGCATGTCAGCGCGGTGCTGGGACGACGGGTGGGGGCCTCGACCGGGACCAACGTGTGGGGGGCGTTCGGGCTACTGGCCGAGATGGTTTCCGACGGGCGCAGCGGGTCGGTGGTCACCCTGCTGGCCGACAGCGGTGACCGCTACACCGACACCTACTTCTGCGACGACTGGGTGGCGTTGCAGGGGCTCGACCCGACCGGTCCGACCGCGGCCCTGGCCGAATTCGAGCGGTCCTGCCGCTGGACCTGAGCCCGCTGCTCGGCGGCCTCCGGCCCGGTGGCCAGCAGCCAGAGCGCGGCCAGCCCGAAGAACCCGGCATACAGTGTGGCACCCAACACAGTCATGATCTGGCTCCTTGGCTGACGAACCGTCATCAGCCAGTCTGCCTTATACCGTCCGGGGTATCCACTCCCCACGCCGAAGTGTGGGCAGTGTCATCTGCCGGCGGTGTGGCGCGCTGCGCCCCGACGGGCGCGTTTGGTCAGCCGCCGGGGCGGTGCGATACGCTGTCGTGGCTTCACGCGGGGTGTGGCGCAGCTTGGTAGCGTGCTTCGTTCGGGACGAAGAGGTCGTGGGTTCGAATCCCGCCACCCCGACAGGGATTATTCGGTTTTCTGCGTTGACACTGCGTCCGCCAGGCAGAAGTGCGAGTGGCCGGCCTGGTCAGCGCAGCGTCATTGGTGTTGCCGGGTCAGCCGAGCGGCCGGGGCCGATGAAGGAAGTCGTCGAGCCAGCCGGAGAGTTGACGCAGACAGCCCTCGTTGACGTGGCCGGCCGTTCCGGAGATGCGCTGCAAACTGATGGTGCACGGCTGCTCGGTCATCGCCCAGGTCGGTTTCGGCAGGCGCATGTTCGGACCCGTGAGCCGGACGTGGTGCGGCCAGCCTCGATCGCGTGTCGTCGCGGGCATGACGATCACCAGACCCGGTACCACGCGCAGGTAAGCGCCCGAGGCCACGACGACCGCGGGGCCGGCCCCCTGCTGTTCGCGACCCACCGTCGGATCGATTTGCACCCACACCACCGAGCCCGGACGCAGTTCGGTCACGAGTCAAGGCCGTCGGCGTCGGCTGTGGCCCATTCGGCACTTTCGGCTCGCCAACTTCGGAGTGCTTCGTCGTCCGACGTGCCGTAGGCCGCGGCGGCGGCCTCGAAACGCCTGTTCCGCTCGCAGCTTTCCAGCAGCCGGGCCATGAAACCCTGTGCGGTGAGACCCTCCCCGGCCTACCATCGGTGCGGTCACCGACGCTCGAGTGAATCGATGATCCGCTCGAAGAACAACTCGCGAGCCCCGAATTGGCCTGTGCCGCCGAAGAATCGGGTGACGACTTCCTCGATCTGGGCGGTGGAGGTGATGCCGAGCTGTTTGCAGAGCATGGCCGCGTCGTCGCGGTCGCCGTCGGATTGCCGCATCGTCATCGCCTTCATCGCAAGGACGTACTGAGCGGAGGCGACGGTGACAGTCAAAGCGGGGCCGACGATGATCTCCCTGGGGTGGTCATCACCGCGGGGCGGCATCAGCTGAAGTACACCGTCGCTGAGCCAACGCGGGTCGATCCGCTCGGTCTCGGCGACCGCCCGGGCGGCGTCCAGGAGGACATCGCGCGGCAGCAAAGTCGCGTCGATATCCCCGGTGACGCGGCTGGCGTCATATGCCAGCGCCATGGCTGCGCCGCCGACGATGAAGATCGTTCCCGCCACGCCCCGTCGCTGCAGCTCTCGGTCAAGCGCCCCGAGCAGGTCTCGGATCCGGTCGGCGTCGAACTCGTCGGGCATCGACTCAGACCCCCTGCAGATTTCCGGCGGCCAGGATCACGTTGCGCACCCGCAACTGGATCGGCGTCCGCAGATAGTCCAGCCATCGGTATTTGCCGACGTCGAGCGGGTCGAACAGTTCGGTGCAGTAGCGGGTGGGGTCGTCGCACCACGCCAGGATGGCCACGTCGCTGACCCGGTCCAGTCCGGTCATCATCGCCACACCCGCGATGACCGCGTCCCAGCCCCGATTCCCGGTCGACGGCGCCGGACCGTGGCAGGCGTCGATGTCGTCCTGCCGGCTCAACCGCTGCGCGGTGAGCACCGTCTGGCGAAGCATCCGGACGCCGAACGACCAGTCCGGCTCGGCCGCGATGAGTAGCGCGTATCGCGCATACGTCGTCAAGCGGTAGCGCAGGATCTCCGAAGTCGCCGGCGAGAGGTTGCCGGCCAGCCTGATTGCCAGCCTTTCCCAGCGCGAACCCGCATCGTGGTTTGCCCGCAACGACGCTAGGTCGCCGGCGGAAAGACCGGTCACCCAGGACAGTTCCTCGTCGGACAGCGCAGCAATAGCCACAAGACGATGTTAGCGAGCAGCATCGCCGGATACCGGTGGCCGAGAACCGTGGCGCTGGGCGGCCCGGCTAGACCCGGGGCCGGACATGGCGCACCGACGAGAACCGGGCGAAATCGCGATCGAGGGTGACGATGTCGCAGTGCTGCTCGGCGGCCATCGCCGCCAGGACCGCGTCGGGAATGAGGTCACCGGATGCGTCCGCCTCGCCGCACTGTTCACGCAGCAACGTGACCCCACCGAAAATGCCGACGAACTTTTCCGGCGCTCATCCGACTAATCCTGTGGGCGCTGTGCGCAGAGCCGCCCAGCCGTGCCGAAAAAAGGAGTCGAGTAGTGAATTTGGTGACCATGCTGGGCATGCCCGGGGAGGCGCTGCGGGTGCCCCGCGACCAGTGGCGCCAGTCGCTCACCGGAGCGATTCGGGAGGCGTTCGCGCTGCACTTCGACCGCAACGGCTTCTACCGCGCCCAGTGCGACGCCGCGGGCGTCACCCCGGACGACGTCACCGGCTGGGCCGACCTGCACCGTATCCCGCTGCTTCCGGTCGGGATGTTCAAGCAGGCCGGGGCGCACGTGCTGATGACGTGCGGCCTCGAAGACGTCGAGATCGAGATCCGCTCGACCGGGACCGGCGGCGTGCCGTCGGTGGCCCGCCGCGATGCGACCACGGTCACCCGGGCCTCGGTGGGGATCTTCGGCGGCTACCGCGACTTCTTCGGCATCTCGGCGGGGGCCGGGCTGTTCCTGTGCCCGTCGACCGCCGAGGTTCCGGAGATGGGCATGGTCAAGATCTTCAACCTGCTCACCGGGATGCTCGACGACCACCGCTACCTGGTGCGCGAGTACTCGTTCGATCCCACCGAGGCGCTGGCCCAGCTGAGCGCCTGGGAGGGCAGCATGACCCGGCACCTGATCGGCCCGCCGTTCATCATCGCCAGGTTCCTGAAATTCCTGGAACTGGAGGAGATCGACCTCACCCTTGACCCCGATTCGATGATCATCATGCTGGGCGGCTGGAAGCAGTACACCGGCCAGTCGATCAGCCGCGCGGACTTCAACGCGCAAGCCGAGCGGGTGCTGGGCATCTCGCCCACCCGCATTCGCGACATGTACGGGATGATCGAGTCGAACATGCTCGCCATCGAGTGCGAGCACCAGCGCAAACACGTTCCGCCCTGGTGCTACGTCTCCATCCGCGACATCACCGACGCCGGCGTCGAACTGCCACCCGGCAAGACCGGCGGCATCGCCATCCTCGACGCGCTCAACACCGCCTATCCGGGCTTCCTGCTCTCCGACGACGTTGGCGAGATCAGCGAGGACGACTGCCCCTGCGGCCGCACCGGTCAGACGGTCCGGTTCCGCCGCCGCCGTCACGGTGCCGAATTGGGCTGCTGCGCGGTCAGTATCGAGAAGTACATCGACTCCCGGGAGATCGTCGCCGAATGCGCCGTCGCCGACACCGGTGCCGGGGCCCTGGTCTGATGCCGCGGTTCAGCCCCACGGTGATCGATCACTTCACCAACCCCCGCAACCCCGGGCGCCTCGAGTGCGCCGACGTGACCGCTTTCGTGTCAAACCCGGTCTGCGGTGACCAGATCCTGTTGAGCGCGCAGGTCGGTGACGACACGGTCGGCACGGTGGGCTTCGAGGCGTACGGCTGCTCGGCCTGCCTGGCCGTCGCGTCGATCCTCACCGAACGACTGACCGGGATGTCACTCACCGACGTCGCGGCCATCGAACCGGACCGGATCATCGAATGGGCCGGCGGCCTCTCCCCCGAGCAACGGCACGTCGCCGCTCTCGGCGCCGATGTCGTCCACCAACTGGTCACCAACTACCGCAACGGAATCCACGAAGATGACAGCGTTCCACCCACTGCTTGACGCCCCGGCCCGGCCGGTGGCCGCCGCCGAGATCTACCTCGACTACGCCGCGACGGCGCCACTGCACCCGTACGCCGCCCGGGCGATGCTCGCCGGGCACCAACTGGTCGGCAATCCGTCCAGCCGGCACGGCGCCGGCCGGGACGCCGCCGACGCGCTCGCCGGCGCCCGCAGCACCATCGCCTGGCTGTTCGGGTTCGCATCCGACGAGGTGGTGCTGACCTCCGGGGGCAGCGAGGCCGACAGCCTCGCACTGTGGGGAACCTTTGCCGCCCTTGGCTTCCGGGGGCATCTGGTGACCACCGCGATCGAACACCCAGCCGTTCTCGCCAACGCCCGGGCGCTGAATGAGCTGGGCGTCGACATCACCGTGGTCGATCCGGCACCGTCCGGGCACGTCGCCCCGGCGGCCGTCGCGCAGGCACTGCGCCCTGACACCGCCCTGGTGTCGGTGATGCATGCCAACAACGAGACCGGGGCGATCCAGCCGGTCCGGGAGATCGCCGCCATCGCCGGCCGTGCCGGTGTGGCGTTCCACATCGACGCGGTGCACACCGCCGGCAAACTCGACCTGGCCGGTATCGGCGCGACGATGCTGTCGGTGTCGGCGCACAAGTTCGGCGGCCCGCGCGGGATGGGCGCGCTGGCGGTCCGCGACGGCCACCGGCTGAGTCCGCTGGTACGCGGCGGCCCGCAGGAGCACCGGTTGCGGGCCGGAACCGAGAACGTGCCCGGCGCACTGGGTATGGCCGCGGCGGTGGAGGTCTGCCTGCGCAGGATGTCGATTCACCACCGCCGCGCGATGGCCGACCGACGCAAGCAACTGCTGGACGGGCTGCGCGCGGCGGGCGGGGTGCACGTCAACGTGACCGAGCCGGTGCTGGAGGAGACCGTCAGCGTGCGGTTCGACGGGGTGCGGGCCGACACCCTCGCCGACGACCTGGACATGCACGGCGTCTACGTCTCCACCGGGTCGGCATGCCACGCCGGGGAGGACACCACCTCCCACGTGTTGCGGGCGATGGGGCTGACCGAGGGCCAGGCCCGCTCGACCGTGCGGTTCTCCCTCGGCCCCGACCTGGCGCCCGCCGATGTGGACCGGGTGGCCGAGGTCACCGCGCGCGCCGTCCGGCGGCTGCGCACCGTTGCCGGGCGACCGGGAGCCGTCCGGTGATCATCGCCGTCAAAAACCTTGTCGCCGAACGTGCCCGGTTCGTCATGTCGGTCATCGGGGTGGCCTTCGCGGTCATCCTGGTGCTGGTGATGTCGGGCATCTTCGTCGGCACCACCAATCAGGTGACCACCTACATCGACCACTCCCGGGGTGCGGTCTGGGCGGTCCAGCCCGGTGTCACGCAGATGTTCCGTGCGGTGTCGTGGCTGCCGGCCGACGGCGCCCGGCAGCTGATGGCGGCGCCGGGTGTCCGCTCCGCCGACCCGATCCTGGGGCTGCCGTCGGATTTCGTGCACAACGGTTCGCACACCGCCTTTTTCGTGGTCGGCTACGACCCGGCCACCGGCGCGGGCGGGCCGTGGTCGCTGGCCGCCGGCCGCAACATCGCCGGCCCCGGGGAGACGGTGCTGGACCGGGTGCTCGCCAGGAAGAACGGGATCGGGGTGGGCGACACGGTGCGGCTCGTCGACGCCGACTTCACCGTCGTGGGCCTGTCCCGGCAGACCGCCGCGGTCGGCAACTTCTACGCGTTCATCTCGCTGCCGGATGCGACCCGGCTGCTGCGGGCCGCCGACCGGGTGTCCTACTTCCTGGTTCAGCCCGCCGATGGCTTCAGCGCGGACCGGGTGGCCGCCGAGATCCGCGGCGGCGTACCGGGCATGGACGCCCTGACCTCGACCGCCTTCGCCGATAACAGCCGGGCGATCGTCATCTCGATGATCGGGCGCCCGTTGAAGACCATGATCGCGATCGCCGTACTGGTCGGCGTGGCACTGGTCGGACTGACGGTGCTCTCGGTGACCACCGAACAGATGGCCGACTTCGGGGTGCTGCGCGCGCTCGGTGTCCGCCCGGCGCAGTTGTGCCGCACCGTGATCGCCCAGGCGGCGCTGGTCACCGGCCTCGGTTACCTGGCGGGGGCCGCGGTGACCTACGCGGTGCAGTTCGTCGTCCGCGATCGGTTGGGCGACGTCACCGTCGAAGTCACCCCGGTGATGCTCGCGACGATGGCGGCGGCCACCGCCGTCATGGCGGTGATCGGTTCGCTGATCCCGGTGCGGCGAGTGACCCGGATCGACCCGGCTCTGGCGTTTCGGAGGTGACGGCGATGACATGCTGCCAAAACGGCGGCCCGGTGCTGCAACTGGACAGCATCGAGCACCGGTACGGCTCGGGCGATACCGCGGTGCATGCGCTGCGCGGCCTGGACCTGACGGTGGACGCCGGCGAGGTCGTGATGGTGGTGGGCCCGTCTGGCGGCGGCAAGACCACCGCGCTGCTGGTGATGGGCCTGCTGCTCACCCCGCACTCGGGGCGGGTCCGCATCGGCGGGCGTGACGTCGATGCGCTCAGCGAACGCGACCGATCCGCTATCCGGTTGCGGCAGCTGGGTTTTCTCTTCCAGGAATACAACCTGCTCAACGCGCTGACCAGCGCCCAGAACGTCGCCCTGCCACTGCGCTACGCCGGGATGGGCAAGGCCGCCGCGATGTCGCGGGCCGCCGAGCTGCTGGCCGGGCTCGGCCTGGCCGAACGGGCCGGCCACCGCCCGTCGGCGCTGTCGGGTGGTGAGAAGCAGCGGGTCGCCGCGGCTCGCGCGCTCGCCGCGCGGCCGGGGCTGATCCTCGCCGACGAACCCACCGCCAACCTCGATTCGGCCACCGGGAAGAAGGTGGCCGGACAACTCGCCGCCGCTGCCAGGACGCAGGGGTCCGCGGTCGTCGTCGTGACCCATGACCTTCGGCTGACCGACATCGCCGACCGGGTGCTGCACCTGGAGGACGGCCGACTGCTGGAGAAGGAGCACCCGTGACCGAAGAACCGGTGCCCGCGGACGCGGAGATTCTCGACGCGCTGCGGGCCGGACTGGTCAAACTGCTGCCGGCCGCCGAACTGGCACAGGTCGACCTCGATTCGCTCGGCGCTGCGACACCGCTGCTCAGCCTGCCGGTCGACTCGGTGGTGCTGCTGGGGTTGATGAACCACCTCGAGGAGAGGTTCCAGGTCTTCATCCCCGAGGACGACGCGTTCGGGTTCCGCGTGATCGGGGACGTCTCAGCGTTCATCCGGCAGCGGGTCGCCGACAAGGCGAGGCGCCGTGCACAGGGTCCGGCCGGATAGGTCGCCCAACGCGCGCGCGGTGTTGACCAGGCCGACCATCGAGAACGCCTGCGGGGTGTTGCCGACCTGCCGGCGCGCGACGGTGTCGTACTCCTCGGAGAGCAGCCCGACATCGTTGCGCAGGCCCAGCAACCGCTCGAACAGCGCCCGCGCCTCGTCGCGGCGCCCGATCCCGTGCAGCGCATCGGCCAGCCAGAACGTGCAGACCAGGAAGGCGCCCTCGGCGCCGGGCAGGCCGTCGACCGAACCGCCGTCAGAACCGGCCCGGTAGCGCATCAGGAAGCCGTCGCTGGACAGCTCGCGCTGCACGGCCTCGACGGTGCCGACCACCCGCGGGTCGTCCCACGGCAGAAAACCCACCCGCGGGATCAGCAGCAGCGCCGAGTCCAGGCCGGCCGAGCCGTAGGACTGGGTGAAGGTGCGCCGGTCGGCGTCGTACCCCTGAGAGCAGACGTCGACGTGAATGGCGTCGGCCAGCGCGCGCCACCGGTCCAGCGGGCCGGAGCGCCCGTGCACCTCGATGGCGTGCACCGCCCGGTCCACCCCGGCCCAGGCCATCACCTTGGAGTGCACGAAATGCCGTTGCGGACCGCGGACTTCCCACAGGCTGGAGTCGGGGGTGTCCCAATTGCCCTCCAGAAAATCCAGCAGCGCGCGCTGGATGTCCCAGGCGGTGTCCTCGCATTCCAGCCCGGCGTCCAGCGCCAGGTTCAGCCCGTCGAGCACCTCACCCCAGACGTCGAGCTGGAACTGCCCGGCCGCCTCGTTGCCGACCCGGACCGGCCGGGAGTTCTCATACCCGGACAGCCAGTCCAGTGTCTGCTCGGGCAGCCGGCGGGTGCCGTCCAGGCCGTACATGATCTGCAGTTCGGCCGGATCCCCGGCGACCGCCCGCACCAGCCATTCCCGCCAGGCCTTTGCCTCGTTGACGTAGCCGGTGCCCAGCAGCGCCTGCAGCGTAAAGGTGGCGTCCCGCAGCCAGCAGTACCGGTAGTCCCAATTGCGCACGCCGCCAAGAGCTTCCGGCAGTGATGTGGTGGCGGCGGCGACGATCCCGCCGGTCGGGTGGTAGGTGAGCGCTTTGAGTGTGATCAGCGCCCGTCGCACCTCGGCTTCCCATGCGCCCCGGTAGCTGCACCGGCCGATCCAGTCCCGCCAGAACGCCTCCGTTTTCGCCAGCGCGCGTTCGCCTTTGGCCCGCATGGTCTCGGGCACCAGGTGCGACGGCGCATGGGTCAACACGAACGGCACCGTCTCACCGGCGGCCACCTCGAAGTCGGCGACGGTCGAGAAGTGGTCGCCGTGCACATCGACCGGGGTGGCCAGGCACAGCGTGTCCGGGCCGGCGACCGCGATCAGCCCGAAGTCGCTGCGCCGCACCCAGGGCACCACGTGGCCGTAGTCGAACCGGATCTTCAGATCCATCCGCATTCCCACCCGGCCGCTGATCCCCTCGACGATCCGGATCACGTCGGCGCTGTGGGCGCGCGGCGGCATGAAGTCGGTCACCCGAACCGAACCGGTACCGGTGTCCCATTCGGAGTCGACGATCAGGGTGTCGTCGCGGTAGCGCCGTCGGGTGGCCGGACCGCCGGAGACGGGCGCGATGCGCCAGAAGCCGGCGGACTCGTCGTGCAGCAGCGCCGCGAAACAGGCACCCGAGTCGAACCGGGGCAGGCACAGCCAGTCGATGCTGCCGTCGCGACCCAGCAGCGCCGCGGTGTGCAGATCACCGAGCAGCGCGTAGTCCTCGATCGGCGCCATCGTGCGGTCTAGCCGCTCACAGGCGGTCCTTGACCGCTGCCGAGAGCCGGGCACCGTCGGCCTTGCCCCCCGCGATCGACGTCGCCGCCTTCATCACCAGCCCCATGTGCTTGATGTGCGGGCGCTCGCCGATGCTCTCGGCCACCTGCGCCAGCGCGGTGTCGACGACGTCGGCGAGTTCGGCCTCGGTGAGCGGCGCCGGCAGATATTCGTCGATGATCCGCGCCTCGGCGTGCTCCTCGGCGGCCAGTTCGCCGCGGCCGTTCTCGGTGTAGATCTCGGCGGCCTCGGATCGCTTCCGCGCTTCCCGGGACAGGATCTTGAGCACCTCGTCGTCGGAGAGTTCGCGCGACTGCTTGCCCGAGACCTCCTCGGCCTGGATCGCCGCCAGCACCATCCGCAGCGTCGCGGTGCGCAACTTGTCCTGCGCCTTCATCGATTCGGTCAGGTCGGCGCGCAGCCGGGATTTCAGTTCTGCCATGCCGCCTAACGCTACGCTCAGCGATGACGCTGTCCGCAGCGCGCCATGCTCCCAGCGGCACCGTTGAGAAATGCCGCCTTCGCCGACAGGATGGGCACATGACCGAAGACGCCGACGGTACGAACCGGTGAGCCCGCAGTGACGCTGCCACCGCCCGGTTATCCGGGTCCGAGCCATCCGTCGGCCGGCTACCCGCCCTACCCGCCGGCATATCCCCCGGCCGGCTACCCGCCCTACCCGCCGCAGTATCAGCACTACCCCCAGCCCTATCCCCAGCCCTATCCCCAGCCCTATCCCCAGCCCTATCCCCAGGCCCATCCCCAGGCCTACCCCCAACCCGGCTACGGACCGCCGAACTACCCGCCCCCGGCGCTGCAGCCCGGTGTCATCCCGCTGCGCCCGCTGACCCTCGGTGACATCTACAACGGCGCGGTCGGCTACATCCGGCTCAACCCGAGAGTCACCCTGGGCCTGACCGCCGTCATCGTGGTGATCAGCTGGCTCGTCACGGTGCTCACCGAGGCCGGCCCGCTGGCCGTCATCGACCGGCTGGCCGCCGGCTCGTCGTCCTACCAGGTGTCGGGAAGCGAGGTGGTGGTCTGGGGCGCCTCGATGGCGGTCGGCGTCGTCACCACGTCGCTGGCCACGATCGTCCTGATCGGCATGCTGACGGTCGTCGTCGGGCGCGCGGTGTTCGGCTCGCCGATCACCGCCGGCGAAGCCTGGGCCGTCGTCCGGGGACGGTTCCTGGCGCTGGTCGGACTGGCCGCGCTGCTCGCGGTGGCCGCCGCAGCGCTGCTCGCGGTGCTGGTCTTCTGCATCGCCGTCGCAATCGCCAACGGCGCCGCCTTCCTCGTCGCGACACCGCTGGTCCTGGCGCTGATCGGACTGCTGGCCTACCTCTACGTGCTGGTGAGTTTCGCCCCGACCGTGATCGTGCTGGAACGGCAGGGCGTGTTCGCGGCGATCCGCAGGTCGATCGCCCTGGTGCACAACAGTTTCTGGCGGGTGCTGGGGATCTTTCTGTTGACCGCGCTCATCGCCTACCTGGTCACCAGCGCGGTGGCACTGCCGTTCAACCTGATCGGGATCAACCTGGGCGGGGGAACCGAGGCGTTGACGACGCTGTCACCGGCGGGTGTGCTCGCCGAGGTCGGCACCTCGCTCGGTCAGATCGTCGTGCTGCCGTTCACCGCGGGTGTGGTGGTGTTGCTCTACACCGACCGCCGCATCCGCGCCGAAGCGTTCGACCTGGTACTGCGCACCGGCGCAACCGGCGGCCCACCGGTCCCCGGTCCCGTCGACAGCCTGTGGCTGACCCGGCCGCTGTGGTGAGGATCGACGTTGCCCGTCATCGACGTTGACCGCGACACCGCACGCGACGCGGCCCAGCACGAGCTCGCCAAGCCGATCTACCCCAAACCTTCACCGCAGCAGCACTTCACCGACTTCGTCAACGAGTTGCTGCAACGTCTGATGGTCAAGAGCGAGGCGGTACCCGGCGGCTGGTTCACCATCAGCCTGCTGCTGATCGGGGTGGCGATCGCGGTGGTCGTCGCGACCCGTATCGCACGGCGAACGCTGCGCACCAACCGCGGTGACCACCCGCTGTTCGGCCCGGCCGAGCGCAGCGCGGCCGAACACCGCGGGGAGGCGGAACGCTGCGCGAACGCCAAGGATTGGGCCGGGGCGATCCGGCACCGGTTGCGCGCGGTGGCGCGCGAACTGGAACAGACCGGGGTGGTCGTCCCGGTCCCGGGCCGCACCGCCAACGAACTGGCCCGCGATGCCGGTGCCGCGCTGCCGCAGCTGGCTAGCGAGTTCATCCGCGCCGCGGACACTTTCAACGACGTCAGCTACGGCGAACTGCCGGCGACCGAAGCCGGGTACCGCGACATCGCCGACCTGGACGACCGGCTGCGCACCGTCTCGCGTGCGGCACGGCCGTGAAAGCCCGGTGGCGGTCGGCACGCTGGGTGGTGCTCGGCCTGAGCGCGATTGCGGCGATGGCGCTGCTCAGCGCCTACCTGACCGGGACCCGTCCGGGCGGCTCGATGGACGCCGACGCCACCGGGCCCGACGGCGCCCACGCGCTGGTGTCGCTGCTGCGGGACCGTGGTGTCGACGTCGTCGTCGCCGGCAGCGTCGCCGACGTCGAGCGCGACGCCCGCCCCGACGCGCTGATCCTGGTGGCCGAGACCACCCGAATCGCCGACGACGAGTTGTTGACCCGGCTGGCCCGGGTTCCCGGCGACCGACTGCTGGTCCGGCCCACCCCGAAGGCGCGCGCCGCGCTGGCACCCGGAATCCGAACCGCCGGTGACGGCGCGTTCAGCCATCAACCGGACTGCTCGTTGCGCGAGGCGGACCGGGCCGGCACCGTCGATCTGGGCCCGACCCAGACCTACGCCAGTGCCGACAGCCGCGCGGTGGACAGCTGCTATCACGGCGCACTGATCCGGTACCGGGCCGCCACCCGCACCGTCACCGTGGTCGGCAGCTCGTCGTTCATGACGAACTCGGGCCTGTCGACCGAAGGCAACGCGGCGCTGGCGATGAACCTGGCCGGCACCCGGCCCCGGCTGGTCTGGTACGCACCGCAGCGTATCGAAGGCGAGAACCCGTCGACTGTAACGCTCTTTGAGCTCATCCCGGATGGCGTGAACATGCTTGTCCTGCAACTGATCATGGCGATGGTGCTGGCCGCGCTGTGGAAGGCCCGGCGCCTCGGGCCACTGGTGGCCGAAGGGTTGCCGGTCGTGGTGCGCGCCTCGGAGACCGTCGAGGGCATGGGCCGGCTGTACCGGTCCCGGCGGGCCCGCGACAGCGCCGCGCGGGCACTGCGCACCGCGCTGTTGCAGCGGCAGGCGCCGCGACTCGGGCTCGGCGTCGCGGCGGCGCCGCAGGCAGTGGTAGCGGTGATCTCCCGGCACACCGGATACCATCCGGAATTGGTGTGGCACTTGCTGTTCGGCCCCCCACCGGCCTCCGAAGCCGACCTGCTGCATCTGGCCCGGGCACTCGACGACATCGAAAGGCAGGTCGAGCAATCGTGACATCGACTTCCCAGCACCCCGAAGCCCAGGCGGCCCGGGAGGCGTTGCTGGCATTGCGCGCCGAGATCGCCAAGGTGGTTGTCGGCCAGGACGCGATTGTCAGCGGCCTGGTGATCGCCCTGCTGTGCCGCGGCCACGTGTTGCTCGAAGGCGTGCCGGGAGTGGCGAAGACGCTGCTGGTGCGGGCACTCGCGGCGGCGTTGCAATTGGACTTCAAACGGGTCCAGTTCACCCCGGACCTGATGCCGGGCGACGTCACCGGCTCCCTGGTCTACGACGCTCGCACCGCGGCATTCGTGTTCCGGTCCGGGCCGGTGTTCACCAACCTGCTGCTCGCCGACGAGATCAACCGCACCCCACCGAAGACCCAGGCCGCCCTGCTGGAGGCGATGGAAGAACGCCAGGTCAGTGTGGACGGTGAACCCAGGCCGCTGCCCGACCCGTTCATCGTGGCCGCCACCCAGAACCCGATCGAATACGAGGGCACCTACCGGTTGCCGGAGGCGCAGCTCGACCGGTTTCTGCTCAAGCTGAATGTGCCGCTGCCGCACCGCGACACCGAGATCGCCATCCTGGCCAGGCACGCGCACGGCTTCGACCCGCGCGACCTGTCGGCGGTGACACCGGTGGCCGGGACGGCCGAGCTGGCCGCCGGCCGGGCCGCGGTGGGCCAGGTGCTGGTCACCGACCAGGTGCTGGGTTACATCGTCGACGTGGTCGGGGCGACCCGGCGCTCACCGGCGCTGCAACTCGGGGTTTCGCCCCGCGGGGCAACCGCCCTGCTGGCCACCGCGCGGTCGTGGGCCTGGCTGTCCGGGCGGCACTACGTCACCCCCGACGACATCAAGGCGATGGCCCGCTCCACACTGCGCCACCGGGTGATGCTGCGACCGGAGGCCGAGTTGGAGGGCGTCACACCCGACAGGGTGCTGGACGGCATCCTGGCGTCGGTTCCGGTGCCACGCTAGTGGTGCTGACCGGGCGGGCTGCGCTGGCCGCGCTGCTGTGCGCGCCGCCCGTCGCCCTGTCGCCCTGGCCCGGCGCGGTGTTCGTGGTGCTGCTGACCGCCTTGGCCGTCGCCGTCGTTTTCGACGCCGGACTGGCGGCCAGCCCGGCGGCGCTGCGCTTCGGCAGGTCCGCGAACACCTCGGGGCGGCTGGGGCAGCCGGTGCAGACCACGCTGCTGGTCCGCAACGACGGTCGCCGCCGATTCCGCGGCCAGGTCCGCGACGCCTGGCCGCCCAGCGCGCGCGCCGAGCCGCGCAGCCACCGGATCGATGTCGCGGCGGGCCAGGTTCGCTGGCTGGTCACGGAGCTGCGGCCGGCCCGGCGCGGCGACCAGCACGCGGCCGCCGTCACCGCCCGCTCGGTCGGGCCGCTGGGTTTGGCGGGACGACAGCGGACGGTGCCGGCGCCCGGGCGGATCCGGGTGCTGCCACCGTTCCTGTCGCGCAAACACCTGCCGTCCCGGCTGGCCAGGCTCCGCGAGATCGACGGCATGTCACCGACGCTGACCCGCGGGCACGGCACCGAATTCGACTCGCTGCGCGAGTACGTCATCGGCGACGACGTCCGGTCGATCGACTGGCGGGCCACCGCGCGACGCGGCGACGTGGTGGTGCGGACCTGGCGGCCCGAACGCGACCGCCGGGTGGTGATCGTGCTGGACACCGGCCGCACCTCAGCCGGCCGGGTCGGTGTGGACCCAACCGCTTGCGACCCCGGCGGCTGGCCGCGGCTGGACTGGTCGATGGACGCCGCGCTGCTGCTGGCCGCGCTGGCGGCCCGTGCCGGCGACCACGTGGACCTGCTTGCCCACGACCGGGTGCTGCGCGCCGGCGTTTTCGGCGCCCCGGGTGGCCAACTGCTCGCACAACTGGTGGACGCGATGGCCCCGCTGCAGCCGATGCTGCTCGAATCCGATGCTGTCGCCATGGTCTCCGCCATCAAGCGGCGGGTGCGACGGCGTGCCCTGCTGGTGCTGCTGACCGATCTCAACACGGCCGCGCTGGATGAGGGCCTGCTGCCGGTGCTGCCCCGGTTGACCGGCGACTATCAGGTCGTTCTGGCCGCGGTCGCCGATCCGCGGGTGGACCGGCTGGCCCGCGGCCGCTCCGATGCCGCCGCGGTCTACGACGCCGCCGCGGCCGAACGGGCCCGCAACGACCGGCGGTCGACGGCGTCACGGCTGCAGCGCGCCGGAGTGGAGGTGATCGACACCGCGCCAGAACAGCTGGCGCCGGCGCTGGCCGACCGCTACCTGGCGATGAAGGCCGCCGGCCGGCTGTAGGCCCCGCTCCACCGCGAATCCTGCGCCGCTGCGGTGTGGATTCAGGCCGTCGGCACCAGATCGGGGGCGTCGGCGATATCCCCGGTCTCGCCGGCCGCGACAGCGCGCCGCCCGAAATACCCCACATAGCCCAGGAACAGCGCCTCGGCCAGCACCCCGATGCCGATCCGCAGCCAGGTCGGCAGCGGCGACGGGGTCACCAGCGCCTCGATCAACCCGGACACGCCCAGCACCGCGACCAGCCCCACCGCGACCGCGACCACCGCGCGGCCCTGCTCGGCCAGCACCTGGCCGCGGGGCCGGTCGCCGGGCGCGATCACCAGCCAGCCCAGCCGCATGCCGACGGCGCCGGCCAGGAACACCGCGGTCAGCTCCAGCAGCCCGTGCGGCGCCAGCAGGCCGAGCATGAAGCCACCCCTGCCGGCGTCGAACATGAACCCCAGCGCCAGCCCGAGGTTGACGGCGTTGCCGAACAGCAGCGGCGGGATCGGCAACCCCAGCAGCACCGCGAAGGCGATGCAGCGGGCGGCCACCCAGGAGTTGTTCAGCCACACCTGCAACGCGAAGGAGCCGGCCGGATGGTCGCTGTAGTAGGCCTCGAAGTCGTGGTTGACCAGTTGATCGACGTCGGCCGGGGTCGCGACGGCCGCCTGCACCTCGGGATTGCCGCCCACCCAGAACGCGATGACGACGGCGACCCCGAGGAACACCACGGCCGTCGTCAACCACCAGCGCCAGGCCCGGTAGGCCACCACCGGGAACGACACCGTCCAGAACCGGACGAACTCACTGCTCAGCGGCGCATGCGCGCCCGTCACCACCGACCGCGCCTGCGCCACCAGCGTCGAGAGCCGGCCCACCAGCACCGCATCCGAGGACGCCGACCGCAGCACCGACAGGTGCGTGGACACCCGCTGATAAAGCTCGACCAGTTCGTCGATCTGCGCACCGGTCAGCCTGCGACGCTGTCCGACCAGCCAGTCGAGCCGGTCCCAGGCAGGGCGATGCGTCAACACGAACGCGTCGACATCCACCCGGCTCAGCGTAATCGGCCGGCGCCGGCCGGCGGGTAGCGTTTTCGCCATGCCCAACCTGGTGACCGGCGACGCCGTCTTGCTCGACGTGCAGATCGCCCAGTTGCCGGTGCGGGCGGTCAGCGCATTGATCGACATCACGGTGGTGGTGTTGGGCTTCTTCCTCGCGCTGCCGCTGTGGGCGACCATGCTCTCCCAGTTCGACGACGCCCTGATCACCGCCGTCCTGATCGTGTTCATCGTGCTGCTGCAGGTCGGCTACCCCGTCATCTTCGAGACCGCCACCCGGGGCCGGTCGGTGGGCAAGATCGTGATGGGCCTGCGGGTGGTGTCCGAGGACGGTGGCCCGGAACGCTTCCGGCAGGCGCTGTTTCGGGCGCTGGCCGCGGTGGTGGAGATTTGGGGGCTGCTCGGCAGTCCGGCGGTGATCTGCAGCCTGCTGTCACCGCGCGGCAAACGACTCGGCGACGTCTTCGCCGGCACGGTGGTGATCAGCGAGCGCGGCCCGGCGGCACCCCCGCCGCCGTCGATGCCGCCGACGCTGGCCTGGTGGGCGGCGTCGTTGCAGCTGTCCGGCCTGCGCCCGGAGGCCTTCGAGGTCGCCCGCCAATTCCTTGCCCGCGGGGCCGGGCTCGAACCCCGGCTGCGCGATGCGATGGCCTACCGGCTGGCCGGCGACATGGTTGCGCAGATCTCGCCGCCGCCTCCACCGGGCACCCCGCCGCAGCTGGTGCTGGCGGCGGTGCTGGCCGAGCGGCACCGGCGCGAACTGGCCCGGCTGCAGGCGGTGCCGCAGGCTGGATACCGGGCACCGGCCTGGCCCGCGACGCCGGATGCATCGCCACCGCGGCCGGCGAACACCGGCGGGTTCGCACCGCCGGACTGATCGCCTGACTCCGCTGACGCGCCGAACGTGTAACCACCCCGAAAAATCGGCCCCGATCTCGCGCTGACTACACGTTCGGTGCAGGGTCGGCTGCTTGCAACTCGCGTTCGGCCACAGGGTAGGCCGTTGCGGGGGCCGCCCACCCGAAGAGACGGTCCCGGCGGTCCCGGCGGTCCCGGCGGGATTTGACGACCCCGGCGGGATGTGACGGATCGCATTGTTGCGATTCGACAGTACGCGATATATCGTTGGCATATCGCAACCAACCAGCGTTTCCAACCCAGAAGCGAGACACCAATGAATTTCCACTCACCCCCCTTCGACGACCCTTTCCAGGGTCCGCCCCGGCCGGCCGGCATCGGTTTCGGTTTCGGACCGGCTCATCAGCACCACGCGATGCATCAGGAGCGTCGCCGCAGCCGGCACCAGGTCCGCGAACAGTTGTGTCACGACGACGTCGGGCCGGTCGGCTCGTTCGGTTTCGGCCCGGGCGGTCCCGGCTTCGGTCCCGGCCCGGGTCCGCACGGCGGACCCCGCGGCCATCACGGCCGCGGTGGCCCCCGTGGCCCCCGTGGCCCGCGCGGCCACCGTGGCCGCCGCGGCGACGTGCGGGCCGCGATCCTGACACTGCTGGCCGAGCAACCGATGCACGGTTACCAGATGATCCAGGAGATCGCCGAACGCAGCATGGACCTGTGGCGGCCCAGCCCCGGATCGGTGTATCCCACCCTGCAACTGCTGGTCGACGAGGGCCTGGTTGTCGGCACCGAAACAGACGGCAGCAAAAGGCTTTTCGAGTTGACCGACGACGGTAGGGCCGCAGCCGAGAAGATCGCAACCCCGCCGTGGCAGGAGATCGCCGATGGGGTGGATCCCGGACAGGTCAACCTGCGGACGGCGGTCGATCGACTGTTCGGCGCGGTGGCGCAGGCTGCCGACGCGGCCAGTCCCGAGCAACAGCAGCGGATTATCGACGTCGTCAACAACGCCCGCCGCGAGGTCTACGGCATCCTCGGCGAAGCCGACTGACCCCCGGCGGCCGGGCGCCGGGTAGGGAACGCCCTACCCGGCCTCCGGCTTTCGCAGGTACCCGATCCGGTCGTAGCCGCTCCGCGAGCCGCTCATCGAGTCGAACCGAGACATTCACCGACATGACGACATCGTCGAACGTTGTCAACAGCTCGACATCAGGGCACGTCAACCCAGTCCAGGGTGCGCTGCACGGCTTTTCGCCAACCGGCATATCCCGCGGCGCGCTGCTCGTCGCTCCAGGTCGGCGTCCAGCGTTTGCCTTCCCGCCAGTTGGCCCGCAGCTCGTCCGGGCCTGTCCAGAACCCGACCGCCAGCCCGGCCGCGTAGGCCGCGCCCAGCGCGGTGGTTTCGGTGACCACCGGCCGGACCACGTCCACCCCGAGCACGTCGGCCTGGATCTGCATGCACAGCTCGTTTCCGGTGATGCCGCCGTCGACCTTCAGAACATCCAGGTGCACACCGGAATCGGCTTGCATGGCATCGGCCACGTCGCGGCTCTGGTAGCAGATCGCCTCCAGCGTCGCGCGCGCCAGGTGGGCGTTGGTGTTGAACCGCGACAGCCCGACGATCGCCCCCCGCGCATCGGATCGCCAGTACGGGGCGAACAGCCCGGAGAACGCCGGCACGAAGTACACCCCGCCGTTGTCGTCGACGGAGCGGGCCAGCGTCTCGCTCTGCGCGGCCCCGCTGATGATGCCCAGCTGGTCGCGCAGCCACTGCACCGCCGAACCGGTGACCGCGATCGACCCCTCCAGTGCGTAAGCCGGTGCGGCATCGTCGAATTGGTAGCACACCGTGGTCAGCAGGCCGTGGCTGGAACGCACAATCTGCGAACCGGTGTTGAGCAGCAGGAAGTTTCCGGTGCCGTAGGTGTTCTTCGCCTCACCGGCCCGCAGGCAGACCTGCCCCACCATCGCCGCCTGCTGGTCACCCAGGATCCCGGTGACCGGCACCTCGCCGCGGACCGGGCCGATGCCGTCGGTGACACCGTACGGCTGCCGCGACGACGACGGCGCGATCGTCGGCAGCATCGCCCGCGGGACCGAAAACAGTTGCAGCAGTTCGTCGTCCCAGTCCAGTGTCTCCAGGTTCATCAGCATGGTGCGGCTGGCGTTGGTGACGTCGGTCACGTGCACGCCACCGCGGGTGCCGCCGGTCAGGTTCCACAGTATCCAGGTGTCGCAGGTGCCGAACAGGGCGTCGCCACGTTCGGCGTCAGCACGCACGTCGTCGACGTTGTCCAGGATCCACTGCAGCTTGGCCCCGGAGAAATAGGTGGCCGGCGGCAGGCCCGCTTTGGCCCGGATCAGCTCACCGCGCCCGTCGCGGTCCAGTGCGGCAGCAATGCCGTCGGTGCGGGTGTCCTGCCAGACGATGGCGTTGTGATACGGCTGGCCGGTTCGCCTGTTCCAGACCAGCGTGGTCTCGCGCTGGTTGGTGATGCCAAGCGCCGCCAGGTCATTGGCCTTGAGCCCGGTGGAGTTCAGCGCCGAGCGCACCGCGGCCGCGGTGCGCTCCCATAACTCGACCGGGTTGTGTTCCACCCAACCGGCGCGCGGCAGGATCTGCTCATGCTCGAGCTGATGGCGGCCCACCTCGGCGCCGTCGTGGTCGAAGATGATGCAGCGGGTGCTGGTGGTGCCCTGGTCGATCGCGGCAACAAATTCGGGCAAGTCCCACTCCTCTCGGTGCATCGTCCATGATGGCCTACATGGATCAGCCAACCACTGCCATCGAGGACATGCCGCGCGGCGGCTTCGACGCGTCATGGCTGGACCGGCTGCTGCAGACCGACCGCCCGGAATACCTGGACGGCGACGACGACGACCTGAAGCGCCGGGTGGTGCGCTCGCTGGAGGTCGTCGGCGACTTTTTCCACCTGCACCAGCGGTTCGCGCAGATCGCGCTCGCCGAGATCGCCGACGTGGCCGATCCCAGGATCCTGGAACTGGGCTCCGGGCACGGCGGGTTGTCCCAGGCCATACTGCAAGCGCATCCCGCCGCCCGGCTGACGGTGACCGACGTCGAGCCCACCTCGGTGGCCGGTATCGCCGCCGGCGAACTGGGCCGCCACCCGCGCGCTGTCGTGCTGGAGATGGATGCCACCGCCATCGACGCCCCCGACCGGTCGTTCGACCTGGCGGTGTTCGCGCTGAGCTTTCACCACCTGCCCCCCGCCCTGGCGGCACGGGTGTTCGCCGAGGGCACCCGGGTGGCACGCAAGCTGCTGATCATCGACCTGCACCGGCCGTCGTCCCCGCTGCACCTGGTGCGGCTGGCGACCATGCTGCCGCTGGCGCCGCTGGTGCCGTTCGTCCATGACGGGGTGATCAGCTCGTTGCGCGCCTACGGCCCGTCGGCGCTGCTGGCGTTGGCCCGCCACGCCGACCCGGCGATCGAGGTCGAGTTGCGCAGCGGCGGATTCGGCGGTCCGTTTCAGGGTCCCCCGCAGATCGCGGTGGCCCAGCGCGCCGGCTGACGCTCATGGAGTCCGGCGTCGAACGGTTCGCACGGCGAGCCCGTCGGATTTGCGAACGCCATGGTTACGAGTCCAGCTCGGCGAAATGCCGTGCCGGCTCAGCACCGCGACGACGTGCGCGTCCGGCACCACGTCGCCCCCGGGTGTGACCGCACCCGCCACCCGCCGGTAGACCGGCCGGAATCCATCCCGCGCACCGGCCAATCGGACGCGCGGCTCTGTGACGATCTGGTCGATGTCGTCCGTCGCGGCGCCTGGCGTCGGCGGCCGGCCAGAGACAGCCCCGACGGCGTCGCTGCCCGCGAGGTCGACGCGGGACGCAAGTCCCCGGTCAGCCAGACGCACGGCACCCCGCGCCGGGCCTTGCCAGCCGGTCCACACCCAGCATTTGCCCTGGTAGACGATGATTCGACTTCCTCGCCATGCGCCGTATCCGATTCGCGAGTAGGTTAACAAGAGATGTCCTAATAGTGAACGCAATATGTCTTGTAAGTGTCGCATGGGTGAATCGCAGTGTCGCGACGCCCGACCCCTTCCGCCCTGACGGGCGTGGAAAAACTTGATCCGGAGGTAACGATGAACATCACCCTTGGTGCGTCGATAACAGCCAACGCGGTTCATGTGGTGCTGGTCGACGGTGCAAATGCCGACGGCGTGATCCTCGATGAGGCACACGCCGACCTGACGTCCCCCGGCGCGGAAGCGCACCAGGCAGCCGATACGGCGGTCTCGATGATCCTGACCGCCCGCGACACCGCGACCGCGGCCGGCCATCAACCGCCCACTGTCGCACTGACCTGGTCGCAACCGATCGATCCGGACGCCCTGACCGCAGCGTTGTCAGCGTGCGGTATCGGCGAAGTCACAGTCGTCGCGGTTCTTCGATCTTGACCGGGCAGGGGTCGCGTTGATGCTGGTCGGCGTGTCTTAACGGGTGAGGCCCTTGGCCTTCGTAAGTCTGGGTGTTGCGAAGCATCCAGGCGACGAAGGGACCAAGGGCCGTGACCGACGCTACGACATTGTTGTTCGGGCTGCCAGAACTGCGGGTGGAGCGTGTCGAGCTCCGTGACGACGGCACCCGAGTGGTGCATGTGCTCACCGATGACCCTGGTGCGGCAGCGTGCCCGGACTGTGGGGTGGTGTCGACCTCGGCCAAGGAGTACCCGACGACCACGCCGAAAGACATCCCCTACGGGCCCGACCGAATCATCGTGCGTTGGCACAAGACCCGATGGCGCTGCAAAGAGCAATACTGCCAACGTGATTCGTTCACCGAGGCCATCGAGGAGATCTCGCCGCGGGCGCGAATCACCCGGCGGCTGCGTGAGCAGATCGCTGATGCGATCGGGGATGCCGCCCGCTCGGTGTCCGAGGTCGCCGACGCGCATGGGGTGTCGTGGCCGACCGCGCACCGTGCCTTCGTCGACCGCGCCAACGAGGTGTTGACGGCCCCGGCGCCGACCGAGTGGCTCGGCATCGACGAGACCCGCCGCGGCAAGCCCCGCTGGTGCCACAACGCCGAAACCGATCACTGGGTGCGCCTGGATCCGTGGGATACCGGGTTCGTCGACCTCGCCGATGATCAGGGCCTGCTCGGCCAGCGCGAGGGCCGCACCACGGCGGCGGTCACCAGCTGGCTGGCCGAACAAAGCGACGAGTTCCGGGCCGGCATCAAATTCGTGGCCATCGACCCGGCCGCGGTCTATGCCGCCGCGATCCGCACCCCCGGCCTGCTGCCCAACGCAACCCTTGTCGTCGATCATTTTCACCTGGTCAAGCTCGCCAACGACGCCGTGACGAAGGTGCGCCGCCGCATAACCTGGGAGCTGAGGGACCGTCGTGGCCGCAAGATCGACCCGGAGTGGGCCAACCGGCGTCGCCTGCTGCGGGCACGAGAACGACTGTCCGACAAGAGCTTCACCAAAATGTGGAACGCCATCGTCGACCAGGACGTCAGCGGGCAGATCCTGTCGGCGTGGATCGCCAAGGAGGAGCTGCGCACCCTGCTCTCGACCGTGCGTCTTGGCGGGGACGCGCACCTGACCCGCCATCGCCTGCACCGCTTCCTGGCCTGGTGCATCGACTCCGACATCCCCGAGTTGCTCACTCTGGCCGGCACCGTCGACACCTGGTGGCCCGAGATCAACGCCTTCATCACCACCGGCATCACCAACGCCAAAACCGAGGGCTACAACCGGCTGGTCAAGCAGGTCAAACGCAGCGCCTGCGGCTTCCGCAACCCCGCCAATTCCGCCCGCCGGATACGCTTCCACTGCACCCGCAAACAGCGGGCCGCAACCCGGACTTTCCACTCACTGCCCGGCTAACGTCGAAGAACCGTCGTCGCCGCACCTTTGGCGGCCGCCATGCTGGCCCAGTCGGTCGGGCAGGCAG
>CAZGGK010000038.1:0-47071 GCA_964525125.1 uncultured Mycobacterium sp. | reverse complement strand
ACGTTCTCGATCGCCAACGACGTCGCCAAGTACTTCGCCATCATCCCGGCGATGTTCGTGGCACTGTTCCCGGGCCTGGACCTGATCAACGTGATGCGGCTGCACAGCCCGGAATCGGCGATCCTGTCGGCGGTCATCTTCAACGCCCTGATCATCGTCGCGCTCATCCCGCTCGCGCTGCGCGGTGTGCGCTACACCCCGGCCCATGCGGCGAAACTGTTGAGCCGCAACCTGTACCGGTACGGCCTGGGCGGCCTGGTCGCCCCGTTCATCGGCATCAAGCTCATCGACCTGCTCGTTCACCTGTTGCCGGGGATCAGCTGAGATGCGTGGTTCGATCCTGGCCCGCCAGCACTGGGCCGCGCTGCGTGCCCTGATCGTCTTCACCGCGATTCTGGGAGTCGGCTACCCGCTGGGCATCTGGCTGATCGCGCAGCTTCCCGGCCTGCACGCGAAAGCGGAGGGGTCGATCATCCGGGTGGATGGCAGGGCGGTCGGCAGCACCCTGATCGGCCAGTCGTTCACCGCTGCCGACGGCCGGCCGCTGCCGCAGTACTTTCAGTCCCGGCCCTCGGTGGCCGGCTACGATCCGATGGCCAGCGGGGCAGGCAACCTCGGACCGGAGGACATCGTGGACACCCCGGGCCACCCCAGCCTGCTCACCCTGGTGTGCTCGCGCAGCAGAGCCGTCGCGGAGACCGAGGGCCTCGATGACGCGACCGGCGCACGTCCGTTCTGTACCGGGGGCGGCGTCGGCGCGGTGCTGGCGGTGCTGGGGCCGCGCGATGCCCGGGGCACCGTCAGCCGGCCGAGCCGGGTGGTCAGCATCAACGAACCGTGCGCGACCACCCAGCGGCCGTTCCTGGACAGCTACCGGGGGGTTCGGGTCGAATGCGCCCGGTCCGGCGAGGACTACGCGGCGGGCCGGCTGGTGCCGATCCGCGGAACTGCCCCGAGCCACCCGCGGATACCGGCGGACGCCGTCACCGGGAGCGGCAGTGGCCTGGATCCCGACATCTCACCGGCCTACGCCGATATCCAGATCGCCCGGGTGGCGCGTGCCCGCCGGGTCGCCGAGGACCAGGTCCGCGCCGTGCTCCGGCAGCACACCAGCGGCCGGCTGCTGGGCATCTTCGGCGAATCGCGGGTCAATCTCGTGACGCTCAACCTCGAACTCGATCGGAGATTCCCGCTGACAGGTGGATGATGTTCACCGTGAGCGTCTCCGACCAGCGCCGCGAGCGCGGCGAGCTGCGCATCTACCTGGGCTCGGCGCCCGGCGTGGGCAAGACGTACGCGATGCTCTCCGAGGCGCACCGGCGACTGGAACGCGGCACCGACCTGGTGGCGGCCGTGGTCGAAACGCACGGCCGCACCAAGATCGCCGAACTGCTCGAGGGTATCGAGATCATCCCGCGGCGGAACATCGAATACCGGGGCAGCCACTTCACCGAACTCGACGTCGATGCCGTGCTGGCCCGCAATCCCAAGGTGGTCCTGGTCGACGAGCTGGCCCACACCAACGTGCCGGGCAGCAAGAACCCCAAACGGTGGCAGGACGTCGAGGAACTGCTCGACGCGGGGATCACGGTGGTCTCCACGGTCAACATCCAGCATCTGGAGAGCCTCAACGACGCGGTCGCCCAGATCACCGGCATCGTCCAGCGCGAGACGGTGCCGGACGCGATCGTGCGACAGGCCTCGCAGATCGAACTCATCGACATCACACCCGAGGCGCTGCGGAGCCGGCTGTCGCACGGAAACATCTACGCACCGGAGAAGATCGACGCCGCGCTGTCCAACTACTTCCGCAGCGGAAACCTCACCGCGCTCCGGGAGATCGCGCTGCTCTGGCTGGCCGACCAGGTCGACGCCGCGCTGGCGAAATACCGTGCGGAAAACAAGATCACCGACACCTGGGAGGCCCGCGAGCGCGTCGTGGTGGCGGTCACCGGCGGGCCGGAGTCCGAGACGCTGGTCCGCCGGGGATCGAGGATCGCGTCGAAATCCAGTGCCGAGCTGATGGTGCTTCATGTGCTGCGCGACGACGGGTTGTCCGGGGTGTCCGCGGCCCGGATCGGCAAGATCCGGGAACTGACGATCAGCGTGGGGTCCTCGCTGCACACCGTGATCGGTGACGACGTGCCCACCGCGCTGCTGGACTTCGCCCGCAACGTGAACGCGACCCAGCTGGTGATCGGCTCGTCGCGGCGCTCCCGCTGGGCGCGCATTTTCGACGAGGGCATCGGCGCGGCGGTCGTGCAGCAGTCCGGCAAGATCGACGTGCACATCGTGACCCACGCCGAATCCCAACGTGCGCTGCGCAAGGTGTCGGTGTCGGCGCGGGAGCGCCGCGTCGTGTCCTGGCTGGCCGCACTGGTCGTTCCGGTCACGATCTGTGCCGTCGTGGTGCGCTGGTTGGACCATTTTCTGGACACCGGCGGGGAGAGCGCCCTGTTCTTCATCGGTGTGCTGGTGGTGGCCCTGCTCGGGGGCATCGCCCCGGCCGTACTCTCGGCACTCCTGTCCGGCGTGCTGCTGAACTACTTCCTGATCGCCCCGCGCCGGGACTTCACCATCGCCGAACCGGACGCCGCGATCACCGAGGTGGTGCTGCTGCTGGTGGCGATCGCGGTGTCGGTGCTCGTCGACGGCGCGGCCGCCCGCGCCCGGGAAGCCGGTCGCGCCTCGCACGAGGCGGAACTGCTGACCTTGTTCGCCGGGTCGGTGCTGCGCGGCGCGGACCTGGAGACACTGCTGGAGCGGGTTCGGGAGACCTACTCCCAGCGCGCCGTGAGCATCCTGCGGGAACGCACCGATCGCGGACAGGCCGGTACCGAAGTCGTCGCCGCCGTCGGCGACAGCCCCTGTGTCACGGTGGATTCGGCGGACACCGCAATCGATGTCGGCGACGACGAATTCTGGATGCTGCTGGCCGGCCGGCAGTTGGCCGCCCGGGACCGCCGGGTGCTGACCGCGGTGGCCAAGCAGGCGGCGGGCCTGGTGCGCCAGCACGAGCTGGCCGAGGAAGCCGGCCGGGCCGAGGCGGTGATGCGGGCCGACGAGTTGCGCCGCTCGCTGCTGTCGGCGGTCAGCCACGATCTGCGCACCCCGCTGGCCGCGGCCAAGGCGGCGGTGTCCAGTCTGCGCGCCGAGGACGTCGACTTCTCACCGGAGGACACCGCCGAATTGCTGGCCACCGTCGAGGAGTCGGTCGACCAGTTGACCGCGTTGGTGGGCAACCTGCTGGACTCTTCCCGGTTGGCCGCGGGCGTGGTTCGCCCGACCCTTTCCAAGGTGTACCTCGAGGAGGTGGTGCAGCGCGCACTTCTCGGTATCGGCAGACGCACCACGGTCTTTCACCGCAACAGCCTCGATCAGGTCAAGGTGGACGTCGGCCCGACGGTCGTGCTGGCCGACGCCGGGCTGTTGGAACGGGTGCTGGCCAACCTGATCGACAACGCGCTGCGCTACGCACCCAACAGCGCGGTGCGGATTACCGCGGGGCGTACCGATAGCCGGGTGCTGATCAACGTCGCCGACGAGGGGCGCGGGCTTCCCCGCGGTGACGAGGAGCGACTGTTCGCGCCATTCCAGCGGCTCGGCGACCGCGACAACACCTCCGGCGTGGGGCTGGGCTTGTCGGTGGCCCGAGGCTTCGTCGAGGCGATGGGCGGCACCATCCAGGCCACCCAGACCCCGGGTGGCGGACTCACCATGGTGCTGGAACTGGCCGCGGCGGAGGGCAGCTGATGACCCGGGCGCTGGTGGTCGATGACGAACCGCAGATCCTGCGGGCACTCAAGATCAATCTGTCGGTGCGCGGCTACGAAGTCGTCACCGCGGCCACCGGCGCCGGTGCACTGCGCGCGGCCGCCGAGCATCCCCCCGACGTGGTGATCCTCGACCTCGGACTGCCGGACATCTCCGGCATCGAGGTGCTGGCCGGGCTGCGTGGCTGGCTCACCGCGCCGGTGATCGTGCTGTCGGCGCGCACCGACTCCGCCGACAAGGTCGAGGCGCTGGACGCCGGCGCCGACGACTACGTCACCAAGCCGTTCGGGATGGACGAGTTGCTGGCCCGGTTGCGGGCCGCGGTCCGCCGCAACAGCGCCGTCTCCGACACCGACGAGCCGACCGTCGAAACCTCGTCGTTCACCGTCGATCTGGCCGCCAAGAAGGTCACCAAGAACGGGGCCGAGGTGCACCTGACGCCCACCGAGTGGGGCATGCTGGAGATGCTGGTGCGCAACCGCGGCAAGCTGGTCGGTCGCGACGAGTTGCTCACCCAGGTCTGGGGTCCGGCCTACGCCAAGGAGACCCACTACCTGCGGGTGTACCTGGCACAGCTGCGGCGCAAGCTCGAGGACGACCCGTCGCGCCCCCGGCATCTGCTCACCGAGGCCGGGATGGGCTACCGCTTCGAGGTGTGAGGCGATTTGCCGCGCACCGGTGCGATCAGCCACCGCGTCAGTCGGCGATCGACAGCGCGATACCGTCCAGGATGTCGTGCTCGCTGACGATCAGCTCGGTGATTCCCGCCCGCTCACGCAGCACCGATGCCAGCTCCTGCACCACGATCGCACCGCCGCCGATGACGTCGGCACGGCCGGGGTGCATCGGCCCCAGCGCCGCGCGCTGGGCGCGCGTCATGCCGATCAGCTGATCGCAGACGGCGATCAGGTCTTCATAGCCGATCTTCGAAAGATGAATGGCGGCAGCGTCATACGCCGTGAGTCCCTGCGCCAGCGCGCTCAGCGTGGTCATCGTCCCGGCCAACCCCACCCAGGTGCGGGCGTGTTGCACCGGCACCGCCCGCAGTGCCGATTCCAGCCGGTTGCGGACCACCCGGCGGGCGTCGGACACCTCGGCCGGAGTCGGGGGGTCCGAGTGCAGGCAGCGCTCGGTGATCCGGACGCACCCGATGTCGGCCGAGAAGCTCGCCGATACCCCGCCGGTCTTGTCGCCGAGCACGATCTCGGTGGAACCGCCCCCGAGGTCGACGACGACGAACGGCTCACCGGCGCAGTCCAATTCACCGACCGCCCCGGCGAAGGACAGCGCCGCCTCCTGCTCTCCGCTGATCACCTCGGCGACGGCGCCGGGAACGGCCGCACCAAGCACCTCGGCCGTCATCTCGAAGAAGTCCGCCCGGTTGGCCGCGTCGCGGGCGGCGGAGGTGGCGACCATCCGCACCCGGGTGACGCCGCGGGCAGCAAGCAGCCCGGCGTAGTCGATCAACGCGGCACGGGTCCGCACCAGCGCCTCCGGCGCGAATTCGCCGGTCGCGTCGATGCCCTGGCCCAACCGCACGATCCGCATCTGACGATCCACATCGCGCAGCCGGCCGCCGACTCGCTCGGCGATCAGCAACCGAATCGAGTTGGTGCCGCAGTCGATCGCCCCGACCCTGGTCATGGCTGCCACTGCCCCGGTACCAGGATTGGAGCCATCGCCGGTTCGCCGGCCAGCACGGCGAGCGCTTCGTCACCGAACGGGTTGACCCCGCGCCCCTTTGCCAGCGAGTGCGCGATCAGCACATGCAGGCACTTGACCCGGTCCGGCATGCCGCCGGCCGAAACCGCGGTACCCAGCACCTCGATCGCATCGCGCTCCGCCAGGTACGACTCATGCGCCCGCCGATAGGCCGCGGCCAGATCCGGATCGGCTGCCAGCCGTTGGGTCATGCCGGCCATCAGACCGGCCGACTCCAGCCGGCTCGCGGCGGCGGTGAGCACCGGATGGGTCAGGTAGTACAGCGTCGGAAACGGTGTGCCGTCCGGCAGTCTCGGTGCGGTCTTGACCACGCCGGGTTCTCCGTTGGGACAGCGGTAGGCGACCCCCAGCACGCCGCGGGCCGCCCGGCCCAGTTGCCGCTCCAGTGCGTCGAGGTCGGCGCGGTCAACCACCGGGGCCTGCCGGGGCTGTCGGCACCGGGGGCGCCGGCGGTCCGTGCGGCGCATCGGCGATGGTGTGCCACAGCGCCGTATACCAGGGGCCGGCGCCGGGGGTGATCACCTGCTGCGCACCGGGCTCACCGGGTACCTCCGCCGTCGGCGGCAACTGCACCTGGTAGGGAATCTCGCCGGGCATCACGAAGCCCAGCCGCTGGCGGGCCTGTGCCTTGATGTGGGCGGGATCGGCCAGGCTCGCCTTCTGCTGCTCCAGGTCGGCGATCTGCTGCCGCAGTGTGGTCTCGATCGCGGCCTGCTGTTTCATCTCGGTGCGCTGCGCGAAGAAGGTCCGGACCGGACCGGCGATGGTCAGTGTCAGCACGCACACCATCGCCGCCAGGATCACCGCCCGGCGCGCCGTGAACCCGACCCGCAGCTCCGAGCGACGCTCCGCGGCGGCGACGATCGCCTGTTTGATCGGCTGCAGCACCGGTTCGGGCTGCGGCCCGGATGCACTCGATCCACGGCGGGGCGCCGACGACCGGCGGGGGTGACCCCGCCCCTTTCCGCCGACCCGGCCGGGCCGCGACGCGGCTGGACCCCGCTTCGCGCCGGGCCGTTTCGGATCGGTCATCTATCCCGCTCCGGTTGGCTACCGGTTCTCCGGTGCGTAGCGGGGGAATGCCAGGTCGCCGGCGTAGCGGGCGGCGTCGCCGAGAAGCTCTTCGATCCGCAGCAGTTGGTTGTATTTGGCGACCCGCTCGCTGCGGGCGGGCGCGCCGGTCTTGATCTGACCGCTGCTGACGGCGACCGCCAGGTCGGCAATGGTGGTGTCCTCGGTTTCGCCGCTGCGGTGGCTCATCATGGTGCGGTAGCCGCTGTGATGGGCCAGTGCGACGGCGTCCAGGGTCTCGGTGAGCGTGCCGATCTGATTGACCTTGACCAGCAACGCATTTGCCGCACCCCTCTCGATGCCGTCCTCGAGCCGCTCCGGGTTGGTGACGAACAGGTCGTCGCCGACGATCTGCACCCGGTCCCCGATCTCCGCGGTCAGCGCCACCCAGCCGTCCCAATCGTCTTCGGAGAGCGGGTCTTCGATGGACACCAGTGGGTAGGCGCCGAGCAGGCCGGCGTAGAACTCGGCCATCTGGGCTGCCGTGCGGGTCTGCTTCTCGAACCGGTAACCGGCGTCGGTGTAGAACTCAGTGGCGGCGACGTCGAGCGCCAGTGCCACGTCGACACCGGACTTCAGCCCGGTCGCCTCGATGGCGGTGCCGATCAGGTCCAGCGCCGCGGTGGTGCCGGCCACGTCGGGTGCGAACCCGCCCTCGTCACCCAGTCCGGTGGACAGGCCCTGCTTCTTCAGCACCGCCTTGAGCGCGTGATACACCTCGGCGCCCCAGCGCAGCGCCTCGGTGAAATTCGGCGCCCCGATCGGCGCGATCATGAACTCCTGGACGTCGACGCCGGTGTCGGCGTGCGCGCCGCCGTTGAGGATGTTCATCATCGGCACCGGCAGGATGTGCGCGTTCGGTCCGCCCAGATACCGGAACAGCGGCAGGTCGGCGGAGTCCGCGGCGGCCTTGGCGACCGCCAGGGAGACCCCGAGCATCGCGTTGGCGCCCAGCCGGGACTTGTCCGGGGTGCCGTCCAGGTCCAGCAGTTCCTGGTCGACCAGTCGCTGGTCGTCGGCGTTGAGCCCGATCACGGCCGGCGCGATCTCGTCGAGCACGGCCTGCACCGCTTTGCGCACGCCTTTGCCGCCGTAGCGGGCGTCGCCGTCGCGCAACTCGACGGCCTCGTGCTCGCCGGTCGAGGCGCCCGACGGCACCGCCGCCCGAGCGAAGGTCCCGTCGCCCAGTGCGACCTCGACCTCGACCGTCGGGTTGCCGCGGGAATCGAGGATCTCACGGGCCGCGACCTGCTCGATGATGGGCACTGGCTTCTCCTTGGTGTCGGTGGCCGTCTTAGCTTATGGGGAGCTTATGGGGAGTCGGCGCGGGTCGACTAGCCGGACTGCCGCAGGTGCGGCCCCAGCATCTGCATCCAGGCCGCGGACATCGTCTGGAATTCCTCTTCACAGCCGTCGGCGCGGTCCTCGGGCAGGTCACCGGAGGTGACGATGTTCTTGTTCGTCGCCGGATCCGAGCCATAGATCCAGCACTCCCAGTTGTACATGCGCGTCAGGCTGAACGAGTGCGAGTCCCAGAACGGGAGGTCGTTGGCATCACCGTCATCATCCGAGGCCAATCTCCACATCCGGGCGGCATCGGTCGCGATCCGCACGCCGTCGGGATTGGGTTTCCCGTCCTCGCCGGGGGCCAGCAGCAAGAACGCGGAGAGCTGGTCGGCGACGTCTTCCTCGCGGCCGGTGAACGGCAGCTCGTAGACGCTGAGGATGGCGTGACCCAGTTCGTGATAGAAGGTGGAGATCTCCGAGTTGACCGCCGCGCTCACCGGATCGGGATCGTTGTGGTCGGCGAACATCTGATAGCTCGACGCGATGTCCTCGTAGCACATCGATATCTCCCCCGCTTCGGGATCCCAGTACGCATTGGCCTCGCCGCACTGCTTCCCGATCACCGGAACGTCGAACGGCAGCCGCAAGATGTCGTTGACCTGGTCGGTTATCGCCTCCAGGAACTTCGCGTCCATCATCAGCCGGCGGCCCTGCTGAGCCTCCGGGGTATCGGCGTCCGCATAGCGCGGGACCATCCTGCCGGTCGGCGCCGGCTCGCCGCCCTGGACCGATTGGGCGGTCCCGCCGCCGCCGTCCCGACGTTCGGCGGGCCCGCCGCAGCCGACGGCGGCAAGCAGCGTGGCACACGCCACGGCGACGATGATCGGCGTCCGCACTGCGCTGCCCCTCTCCGGTCCTAGCCGGTCCCAGCCGGCCCTGCCCGGCCCGGTCGGGTCCGGTCGGGTTCCCTGCGAACGGTACGGTATTCCAGGCCGCGAAGCCCTCTTCAGAGCGGGTGACCCGCCGCGTACGCGGTCGCCCAATCCCGAACGCTGCGGGCGTACATCTCCGAGTGGTTGTAGGCCATCAGCGCGGCCATCCATCCCTTCGGTGTCGCGAGATCTTTTCCGCGCCAGCACAGGTAGCCGGCAGCCGAGAGCGCGGCATCATCGATGTTGTCCGGGCTGACGATCCCGTCGTTGTTGGCGTCGACCCCGTACAGCCGCCAGGTCTCCGGAATGAACTGCATCGGGCCCATGGCACGGACCACGCCGTCGTCGTCGGCCAGTTCCGGCTGCACGTTCTCCACGATGTGCAGGGTGCCGCCGGAACCGTCGAGCCGAACACCCCGGATCGGCGGGCGGGTGTCACCGTTGGGGAACAGGGTGGCGTGGCCGTAGGTGCCGTGATGGCTCTCGATCTGGCCGATGCCCGCCAGCGTGGTCCAGGCCAGGTGGCAGTGCGGGTTCTCCACCTCGGCCACCCGGGCGGCGTAGGCGTACGCCTCCAGCGCGGTGACCGGGATCTGCAGTGCCGGGGCCCGCTCGGCGGCCCAGCCGTGCAATTGGTCGGCGGGCCGGCCCTTGGTCAGGTGGGTGTCCACGGCGGGCACCGGAGCCCCGGCCTTCGGCGGCACGCCCTCGGGAATGGGGGTGCCCAGCTGCCAGGTGCAGCTGGATGCCAGCAACAGCGCCGCCGCCCCGATGACGGCAGCCATCCGCAGCCAACGCACCGCCGACACCGCACTCCCCTACCTCGCCTGGTCTGCGACCATCGTGCCACGGACCTGCACCGGGCGACCGGCCAGCGACTATCCGGTCAGGTCGTCGCGCTCGGTGTCGGCCAGCAGCGCGTCGCGGGCTCGCGCGACACGGGACCGGATGGTGCCCACCGGGCACCCGCAGACCGCCGCCGCATCGCTGTAGGACAACCCGAACAGCTGGGTGAGCAGCAGCGCCTCGCGCTGCTCGGTGCTCAGGTGCGCGATCATCGTGGTCACTTCCACCAGGTCTTCGAATCCCCGGCTGGGACGGTCGCGGTTGAGCACGTGCTCGGGATCGGCACCGTCGGCGGTGCGCGGCCGCGAACGCAGGTAGCGGATGTGGTCGGCCACCACCCGGCGAGCGATCGCCAGCAGCCAGGTGCGCGCACTGGAACGCCCGGAGAACCGCTCGATCGCGCGGATCGCGCGCAGGAAGGTTTCCTGGGTCAGGTCATCGGCGCTGGCGCCATCGCACAGGTAGGCCACGAACCGCCACACGTCCTGCTGGGTGGCCTTGATGAACGCCTCCAGCGCCGGGGCGTCCCCGCGGGCGGCCGCCAGGGCCAGCGCCGTGACAGCCGTGTCGTCGCTGTCCCGTTGCGCACCGGCCATGGCCACCCACCTTAGACCCGGAGCCCCGGCCGGGCTACGACGCCCCGTCGTAGGCGGTGCCGCCGCGGTGGCCCGATCCGTGGCATGGTTGACCGGTCGCAGATGCGTGCGGCGGCCCGCCGGAGGCGTCACCTCGACGGGATCGGCCGCCGCCGCCCGCGACGCGCCGGACCCGGCCCGCTCGCGCGCCACCAGCAGCGCGAAAACCAGTCCCAGCAACACCGGTAGGTGACTGGCGGTCCGCGCGGCGGTCACCTGTCCGGCATAGGCATCGACGCCGACGTAACCCAGGAGCACCAGCGTGAAGACGCCTGCGATGGCAGCGACGCCGACGGCGGCCACCGGCCAGATACCGGCGCCGATCATCGCTCCGCCGAGTGCCAGCAACCATGCGGTGGACTCGTGCAGCAGATGCGCCCCGGTGGCGGCCCCGTGTCCGTGCGCCGACACCATGCCGAAGTCCGCGCCGGCGATCTGCGCCAGCGCCACCGCCATCTGGAACGCACCGACCGCGATCAGCGCCACCCGCCGGTAGCTCAAGGCCGGCCGGCGCAGCCGGCGGCGCGGGGCGCTCGCCGTGACCCCGGCCGCCGCCAGAATCTGCCCGGCCAGGTCGGGGCCCCGGCCCGGCTCGAGTGCGGCCAGCCGGCGGGCCTGACCGGCCGCGCCGACCAGCCAGCTGCGACAGCGCCGGCACGACGCCAGGTGGGCGTCGACGAGCTGCGCAGGCACATACTGCTGCTCGCCGTCGAGCACTGCCGACAGCGTCTCCCGCACGACCTCGCACCGCATGGCGCTATCGTCGCGCATCCGGCGTCCGGACACAAAGATCTGCCGCGAGGGAACCGAAGCGCCGAAACAACCGACCAGTGTGCGTGAGCTATGCAATGGGCGCACCGATCTGGCTGGCCTCCCCGCCAGAGGTGCATTCGGCGTTGCTCAGCAGCGGGCCCGGGCCGGGGCCGCTCCTGGCGGCGGCCACGGCCTGGTCGTCGTTGAGCACCGAGTACGTCTCGGCGGCCGAGGAACTGCGCGGGCTGCTGGGGGCGGTGCAGCCCGGGTCCTGGCAGGGCGCCGGCGCGGCCCGCTATGCGGCGGCGCACGCGCCGTATCTGGGTTGGCTCTCCGAGAGTGCGGCGAAAAGCAGTGTCGCGGCGGCCCTGCACCAGACCGCGGCCGGCGGCTACAGCACGGCCCTGGCGACCATGCCGACGCTGGCCGAGCTCGCCGCGAACCACGCCACGCACGCGGCCCTGGTGGCGACCAACTTCTTCGGTGTCAACACGATTCCGATCGCCCTCAACGAGGCCGACTATGTGCGGATGTGGATTCAGGCCGCGGAGTCCATGACCGGCTACCAGGCCGTCACCGAGGCCGCCCTCGCCGCGGTACCGGTGGCAACGCCCGCACCGCCGATCGTCGCACCGGCGGCTGCGGCTGCGGCGGCGCCGGGCAGCCGAGCGGCCGGCGCCGTCCCCTCGTGGCAGCAGGACCTGGCGGACCTGCTCGGTCAGTACACCCACAATTTCGCCTGGCCGTTGGGCAAGCTGATCTATCCCGACGGCTGGCCTATCGACGCCCTGGGCTTCGCCCTTCCGCTCACCTCGCAGCTTTCGTCCATTCCCGGGATGTCGCCGGCGCTTGCCAGCGCCCTGGCCTGGACCACGTTCCACACCCTGATGCTGTTCTGGCCCCTGGTGCAGGCCGCGGGCCCGCTATCCGCCGTGGCGTTTCCGGCAGCGCTTCCCGCTCTCGGCGCGGTCGGCGCTCTCGGCGCGGTGGGTGCGGTGGCCGCCGACGCGCCCGCGGATCTGGCGGTCTCGGGCGCGGGGGCGCCGGTGCCCGGGAGCGCCGCGTCGGCCGCCCCGGCCCAGGTCTGCGCATGTGCGGATCCGGCCGTCTTCACCTCCTCGGCGCTGCCCGGTGCCGGCGCACCCGCTCCGGCCATGCCGGCCGGCGGCGTCGCGCCGGCCGCCGGCGGCCCCGGCGCCGGCTTCGGACCGACACTGGCCGACGGCTTCTACCTGATGAGCACGGCTTCGTCGGCGGCGCGCGGCTGCGCGGGCAGCCGGCGCTCGCGTTCGGCCGAGCAACCGGCGCCCGAGAGCGCGGTCGCCCCGGCCGAGGCGGCGGTCACGCAGCAGTCCCGGAAACGCAAGGACCGGAACCGCGTTCGACAGCGCGGGTTCGGCGACGAGTTCATGGATTCGAACGTAGAAATCTCCCCGGACTGGAGCGGACCGGCCGCTTCACCTCCGGCGTCGACGTCGGCCTCGGATCGGGGCACCGCAGCGCTGGGGTTCGCCGGCACCGCGGGCGTGAAGACCCGGCCGGCAGCCGGACTGGCCATGCTGACCGGCGGCGGGTTCGACGGTGCGCCACAGCTGCCGATGATGCCGGGCAGCTGGACCGAGCCGGTATCCTAATCGATTGCGGCGCCGGCGGATTGATCACCGGGGTGTCGCTCCGCCATGGGGGGCCAATTGGCGCGCCACTCCTGCTCGGTGACCCTTCGCGGCGGGGCGACATCGAGTTCGTCGGAGATTCCGGTGCCACGCCGGCATGCCGCCACCGCCGTCTCCGCGGTCCGCACGTCCGCCATGAAACGCAAAATCCTTGCACGAAGGTCGTTTTCGGAATCAACCCCGGAAGAAACCGTGACCGTGGTGATCGCGGCGGGCACCAGGTCCGCCGGCAAGCCCGCTGCACCGACCCGCTGCAGCACCTTCTGCGCCAGCGCCAACGCCGGCTGGCCGGTCGGCACGTCGTCCAGCACCGACCGGCGCGGCTTCGCCTTCTTCTCCAGCGCCTTGCGCTCTTCCCACTGCGCCAGTTGGTCCTCGAGCGAAATCTCCTGGCCGGCAAGCACTGCCGGCACCCGGTTGCCGAGCTTGCGCAGCAGCGTATCGGCGACGTCGTCGATGTCGAACGGATGCGTCGGCGCCTCCTCGGCGATCCGGGCATGGAACAGCACCTGCAGCAGCACATCACCGAGCTCTTCGCGCAGGTCTTCGGCGTTGCCGCTGTGCACCGCATCGAAGAGCTCGTAGGTCTCCTCCAACAGGAACCGGCGCAGTGAGTCGTGGGTCTGCCGCCCCTCCCACGGACCGGCCGTGCGCAGCCGGTCCATCATCGCCACCGCATCGACCAGCCGTTCTCCGGCCCGCGGCGCGGGCGCCGCGATCAGTGGCTCCCCGGCGGCCAACCGCTCGGCCACCGCGGGGTGACACCGGTCGGACGACAGCAGCACCGGAGCGCCGGAACTGGAGTGCACCGGGTGCGCCGCCGGAAGCGACCACGGCACCGCGATCGGCAACTCCTCGGTGTAGGCCACCTCGCCGGCGAGCAGGCCGATGGCCTCGACCGGCACCAGCAGCGGCCGGCGCGGGTCGACCAGAACAACTGTCATCGTGCCTGCCGCCCCTCGGTCGCAGATACCAGGCTTGTTACAGCAGCTTCGCCTCGCGGTCTCCCGTCGAGTGCTGCGATCAGGTCGGCAACCAGCTGGGCAAGGTCGAGGTCCCGGATCCGGGGCGCGGCGACACCGGCGCCGGAGCGGGGAATCGGAACCTGGACCGTCCCGGTGGTGGCCCGGTAGTGGGCGCCCGGGTAGAGCCGTTTGAGGCGCAGCTGGGCCGAGTCCGGGAGGGACAGCGGTGCCAGCCGCAAGCTCGATCCCGCCGCGTTCACCTCGGTGACGCCGGCTGCCCGGCACAGCAGTCGCAACCGGGCCACCGCCACCAGTCGGCGCGCCGGCTCGGGCAGTGGCCCGTACCGGTCGGTCAGTTCGTCCACCACGCCGGCGATCGCGTCCTCGTCGGCTGCGGCGGCCAGCCTCCGGTAGGCCTCCAGCCGCAGCCGGTCACCGGTGATGTAGCCCGGCGGCAGGTGAGCGTCCACCGGCAGGTCGATCCGCACGTCCCCGGGTTCCTCGGCGGTGCTGACGGTCTGCCCATCCGCCGCGGCCTTGTACGCCTCGACGGCCTCACCGACCAGCCGCACATACAGGTCGAAGCCCACCCCGGCGACGTGCCCGGACTGCTCGATGCCCAGCACGTTGCCGGCGCCGCGGATCTCCAGGTCCTTGAGCGCCACCGCCATCCCGGCACCGAGCTCGTTGTTCTGGGCGATGGTGGCCAGCCGGTCATGGGCGGTCTCGGTCAGCGGCGAGTCGCGCGAGTACAGGAAGTATGCGTATCCGCGCTCCCGGCTGCGACCGACCCGGCCGCGCAGCTGATGCAGCTGGGACAGCCCGAAGGTGTCGGCGCGTTCGACGATCAGCGTGTTGGCGTTGGAGATGTCCAGGCCGGTCTCGATGATCGTGGTGCACACCAGGACGTCGTGCTCGCGCTTCCAGAAGCCCTCGACGGTGGCTTCCAGCCGTTCCTCGGGCATCTGGCCGTGTGCGACCGCCACCCGGGCCTCCGGAACCAGGCCGCGTACCCGCGCCGCGGCCGCGTCGATGGAACTGACCCGGTTGTGCACGTAGAACACCTGACCGTCGCGGAGCAACTCCCGGCGCAGCGCCGCGGCAACCTGCTTGTCGTCGTGCGGACCGACATAGGTGAGCACCGGATAGCGATCCTCGGGCGGGGTCAGGATCGTCGACATCTCCCGAATGCCGGCCAAGCTCATCTCCAGGGTGCGCGGGATCGGGGTTGCGCTCATCGTCAGCACGTCGACGCCTGTCCGCAGGCTCTTGATGTGCTCCTTGTGTTCGACGCCGAACCGCTGCTCCTCGTCGACGATCACCAAACCCAGGTTCTTCCAACTCACCCCGGCCTGCAGCAGTCGGTGGGTGCCGATCACGACATCGACACCGCCATCGGCCAGCCCGGCGAGCACCGCCCGCGACTCGCCCGGGTCGGTGAACCGGGACAGGCCCTTGACCCGGACCGGGAACCCGGACATCCGGGCGGTGAACGTCTGCAGGTGCTGGTCGGCCAGCAGCGTGGTGGGCACCAGCACCGCGACCTGTTTGCCGTCCTGCACCGCCTTGAACGCCGCCCGCACCGCGATCTCGGTCTTGCCGTAGCCGACGTCACCGCAGATCACCCGATCCATCGGGACCGGTTTTTCCATGTCGGCCTTGACCTCGGTGATCGCGGTCAGCTGGTCGACGGTCTCGGTGAAGCCGAACGCATCCTCCATCTCGGCTTGCCACGGGGTGTCCGGGGAGAAGGCGTACCCAGGCGCGGCCTGCCGTTTGGCGTACAGCGCGACAAGTTCGGCGGCGATCTCCCGAACCGCTCTGCGGGCCCTGGTCTTCGTCTGCGCCCAGTCGCTGCCGCCCAACCGGGACAGCGCAGGAGCCTGCCCGCCGACATAGCGGGACAACTGGTCCAGCGAATCCATCGGCACGAAGAGCTTGTCGGTCTGCTTGTCGGCTCCCCGGCGGCCGGACGCGTACTCCAGCACCAGGTATTCCCGGCGGGCACCGCCGACGGTGCGTTCGACCATCTCGACGAACCGGCCGATCCCGTGCTGGTCGTGCACCACCAGATCCCCGGCGGCAAGTGCCAGCGGGTCGACGGCGTTGCGCCGCTTGGCGGCCAGCCGCCTGCCCTCCGGTCCGGTCACCCGGTTGCCGGTCAGGTCGGTCTCGGTGATGACCACCAGGTTGGCCCCCGGAACCACGACTCCGTCATGCAGCGGACCCGTCAGCACCCCGACCACGCCCGGCTTCGGTGCCGCACCCGTATCCACTATCGCCGCGGCGGTGTCGGCTTCGGCCAGCTGCTCGACGATGCGGCGTGCCGTCCCGGTCCCCGGCACCACGATGGCGGCGGGTCCGCCGGTGCTGACGTGAGCGCGCAGCATCGCGAAGATGGCGTCGATATCGCGTTGCTGGCCGCGCGCCGACGGCGCCGCCCGGAGGTCGAGCTCGATCGCGGACCCGTCGGACAATTGGCTCAGCGTCCACCACGGGTGCCCGGTTCCGACGGCGCGGCCTCTGACGTCCTCGAGTTCCCGAAACCCCGACCCACCCAGCTGCTCGACGTCGACGGGCGCGTCCCCACCGATAGCGGCCACCGACCAGGACGCCTCCAGGAACTCCCGGCCGGTGGCGATCAGGTCGGCCGATCGGGTGCGCACCTTCTCCGGGTCACAGACCAGCACCGGGGTGCCCGCCGCCAGCTGATCGGTGAGCAGCGCGGGCTCGCCGGGACACAGCACCGACTCCAGGGCCTCCATCCCGTCGACCGGGATGCCCTCGGCCAGCTTGGCCAGCATGTCCACCACGGCGCCGGCCTCGGTGTTGCGCGCGGTGCCGGCGCGGGGGTGGTCCCGCGCCAGCTGGGCGGCCCGGGCGCGCACCTGCTCGGTCAAGAGCAGCTCCCGGCACGGAACCGCCACCAGGGTGTCGATCTCGAGGTCGGGTATGGACCGCTGGTCGGCCACCGAGAACGGCCGCATCTCGGTGACCTCGTCACCGAAGAATTCGACCCGCACCGGGTGTTCGGCGGTCGGCGGGAAGATGTCCAGGATCCCGCCGCGCACCGCGAATTCGCCGCGCCGGCCGACCAGGTCCACCCGGGTGTAGGCCAGCCCGACCAGCCGGGCTATCACATCTTCGAAAGCCACCTCGGCACCGACGGCCAGCATGACCGGGTCGATGCTGCCCAGCCCCGGCGCCATCGGCTGCAACAGCGACCGCGCCGTGGTCACCACCACCCGCAGCGGTGGTCCCAGCCGGGAGTCGTCGGGGTGGGCCAGCCGGCGCAACACCAGCATCCGCGCACCGATGGTGTCCGCGCCCGGCGAGAGCCGTTCATGCGGCAGCGTCTCCCAGGACGGGAACAGCGCGGCTGCATCGCCGAACACGCCGCGCAGCTCCGCGGCCAGGTCATCGGCCTCGTGGCCGGTGGCGGTGACCACCAGCAGTGGTGTCTGCCGAGCCAGCGCCGCGGCCACGAAGGGGCGCGCGGCGGCCGGGCCGACCAGCTGCAATTCGGCGGGTTGCGTGGCGGCGCGTTCGGTGAGTTCGGTGAACGTCGGCGCGGTCAACGCCAACTCGACCAGCCCCGCGATCGGGGCAACTGCGCGGGCGGTCATGATGCGGGCCATTGTAGGTGTCGCGGCCCGGAGCCGACCGCGGCCTGCGCCGAACCCTCGGGCTCCGGCCTAGTCGTCGTGCAGGCCCGGGTCGGCTTCCAGATGGGTCAGTCCGTTCCAGCACAGGTTGACCAGGTGTGCGGCCACCACTTCGCGTTTGGGCTCGCGCACGTCGAGCCACCACTGGGCGGTCATCGAAACCGATCCGACCAGCGCCTGGGCGTACAGCGGCGCCATCTCCGGGTCCAGCCCCCGGCGGGAGAAGTCGCCGGCCAGGATCGACGACACCTGGTTGACGGCGTCGTTGAGCAGGGTGGAGTAGGTGCCCGAGCTGATCGACGCCGGCGAATCCCGGATCAGGATGCGAAACCCGTCGGTGCGCTCGTCGACGTAGGTCAGCAGCGCCAGCGCCACCCGTTCGACCCGCAGCCGGGATTGATTGTTGGTCGAGCGGGTCAGCGACGAGGTGATGCCGTCCAGCAACGCCGACATCTCCCGGTCGACGACCACCGCGTAGAGCCCTTCCTTGCCACCGAAGTGCTCGTAGACAACGGGTTTGGACACGTTGGCGCGCTGGGCGATCTCCTCGATCGAGGTGCCGTCGTAGCCGCGCTCAGCGAACAGCGACCTGGCGACGTCGATGAGCTGGTGGCGGCGCTCGCTGCCGGTCATCCGCGCCCGCGGGGCGCGGCCATCCTTGTCCGGAGCAGCCACGCTGCCAAGGGTAGCCGGTGGACTAGAGTCACTGTCCGAACACCGATCCGTCGTGGTGTAATCGGCAGCACATCAGATTTTGGTTCTGAGAGTTCAGGTTCGAGTCCTGGCGACGGAGCTCTGTGGTCCGGTGTTGCGGCGAGCGTGCGCAGCCCCGGGGTCGCGCCCGGCGCGTCCGCCGGGGATACGCACGCTCGCGCCGGGAAGAAGGGAGCCGGGTGAGCGCACCGAGTGAGACCGCCGTCCTGGTGCTGGCGGCCGGAGCCGGGACCCGGATGTGCTCGGACATCCCGAAGGTACTGCACACCCTGGCCGGCCGCAGCATGCTGGCGCACTGCCTGCGCGCGGCCGCCGCGATCACCCCGCGACACCTGGTCGTGGTCCTGGGCCACGACCACGAACGCATCCTGCCGGCGGTCACCGGCCTCTCCGACGCGCTGGGCCGCCGGATCGGCGTCGCGCTGCAGGAGCGGCAACTCGGCACCGGGGACGCCGTGCTGAGCGGGCTCTCCGCGCTGCCCGACGACTTCGCCGGCACCGTCGTGGTCACCTCGGGCGACATCCCACTGCTGGACGCCGAGACCCTGACGGCTCTGGTCGCCGCTCACCACGCGGCGCCGGCCGCGATCACCGTGCTGACCACGACGCTGGCCGATCCGACGGGTTACGGGCGAATCCTGCGCACCCAGGACGGCGAGGTCACCGAGATCGTGGAGCAGGCCGACGCGACGCCGCAGCAGCGGCGGATCGGGGAGGTCAACGCCGGGGTGTACGCCTTCGACGTCGCACCGCTGCGCTCCGCGCTGAGCCGGCTGGACTCCGACAACGCCCAGCACGAGCGCTACCTCACCGACGTCATCGGCATCGCGCGCCACGACGGCCAGGTGGTGCACGCCCGGCATGTCGACGACGCCACGCTGGTGGCCGGGGTGAACAACCGGGTGCAGCTGGCCGAGCTGGCCGCCGAACTCAACCGCCGCATCGTGACCGCCCATCAGCTGGCCGGCGTCACCGTCATCGACCCCGCGACCACCTGGGTCGACATGGAGGTCACCATCGGCCGCGACACCGTCGTCGCACCCGGAACCCAGCTGCTCGGGACCACCCGCATCGGCGCACACTGCACCATCGGGCCGGACACCACCCTGACCGACGTCGAGGTCGCCGACGGCGCGTCGGTGATCCGCAGCCACGCCGGCTCGGCGTCGATCGGCGCCGGCGCGACCGTCGGCCCGTTCGCCTACCTGCGGCCCGGCACGGTGCTGGGCGCCGAGGGCAAGCTGGGGGCGTTCGTCGAGGTCAAGAACTCCACGATCGGCGCCGGAACCAAGGTGCCGCACCTGACCTACGTCGGCGACGCCGACATCGGCGAGCACTCCAACATCGGCGCGTCCAGCGTGTTCGTCAACTACGACGGCGAGTCCAAGTCGCGCACCACCGTCGGCTCACACGTGCGCACCGGGTCGGACACCATGTTCGTGGCCCCGGTCACCGTCGGGGACGGCGCCTACACCGGGGCCGGGACGGTGCTGCGCCAGGACGTGCCGCCCGGCGCGCTGGCGGTGTCGGCCGGGCCGCAGCGCAACATCGAGAACTGGGTGCAGCGCAAACGGCCGGGCAGCGCCGCCGCGCGAGCCGCCGCCGAGGCGTCGGACCCGGGCGAGTGAGCAACCGGACCGAGGTGCTTCGCGAACCGGGGGCTCGGCTACGTACGATGAGGCGGTCAACTGCGATTTCAACCAGCGAGGGCAGCACGTGAGCCACGAGTGGACAGACAACCGCAAGAACCTGATGCTGTTTTCCGGCCGAGCCCATTCGGAGCTGGCCGAGCAGGTCGCCAAGGAACTCGACGTCCCAGTCACCGCGCAGACCGCGCGTGACTTCGCCAACGGCGAGATCTTCGTCCGCTTCGAGGAGTCGGTGCGCGGCTGCGACGCCTTCGTGCTGCAGTCCCACCCGGCGCCGCTGAACCAGCACCTGATGGAACAGCTGATCATGATCGACGCGCTGAAGCGCGGCAGCGCCAAGCGGATCACCGCGATCCTGCCGTTCTACCCCTACGCCCGTCAGGACAAGAAGCACCGCGGCCGCGAGCCGATCTCCGCGCGCCTGGTCGCCGACCTGCTCAAGACCGCGGGCGCCGACCGGATCGTGACCGTGGATCTGCACACCGACCAGATCCAGGGTTTCTTCGACGGGCCGGTCGACCACATGCGCGCCCAGCCGTTGCTGATCGGCTACATCAGGGAGAACTACGGCAATCACGACGTGGTCGTGGTCTCCCCCGACTCCGGCCGGGTGCGCATCGCCGAGAAGTGGGCCGATTCGCTGGGCGGTGTCCCACTCGCATTTATTCACAAGACCCGCGACCCGCTGGTACCCAACCAGGTGAAATCCAACCGGGTGGTCGGCGAGGTGGCCGGCAAGACCTGCGTGCTGATCGACGACATGATCGACACCGGCGGCACCATCGCGGCCGCGGTGCAACTGCTGCACGACGACGGCGCCGGGGACGTGATCATCGCGGCCACCCACGGCGTGCTGTCCAACCCGGCCGCCGAACGGCTGGCCGCCTCCGGAGCCCGCGAGGTGATCGTCACCAACACCCTGCCGATCGGCGATGAGAAGCGGTTTCCCCAGCTCACCGTGCTGTCGATCGCTCCGCTGCTGTCCCGGACCATCCGGGCGGTGTTCGACAACGGCTCGGTCACCGGGCTGTTCGACGGGGACGCGTGATGACGGGGCCGGTCATCTACCACAACCCACGCTGCTCGACCTCGCGCAACACCCTGGAGATGCTGCGCGAGGCCGGTGTCGAACCCACCGTCGTCGAGTATCTGAAGACCCCGCCGTCGCGGGCCGAGTTGGCCGAGATGATCCGTGCCGCCGGGATCGGCGTGCGCGAGGCGGTGCGCAGCCGCGAGCCGCTCTACGCCGAGCTCGGTCTCGCCACCGCGTCCGACGACGAGTTGCTCGACGCCATGGCCGAACACCCGATCCTGATCCAGCGACCGTTCGTCGTCACCCCGAAAGGCACTCGGCTGGCCCGCCCGCTGGACGCGGTCCGCGAGATTCTGTGAGGTCCCCCGGCGTCGCGGTTGCCGCGGTCCTGTTGGCCTGCGCTGTCCCGGCCGCCGGATGCGGACCGAAAAGACCCGACTACCAGGCGATCTGGACGACCAGCAGCACCACCGCCGAGCCCACCGCGACCGAGGTTCCGGTCCCGGTGGCGACCTACCTGGAGCACAACGGTGTCGGCGCCGAGCAGGTGGCGCCCGGGGCGCTGACCGACCTGACCGTGTCGATCCCGACGCCACCGGGCTGGTCGAAGCGGGACAGTCCCAAGCTGCCGGCGGGCACCCAGGTGATCGGCAAGGGCGACAAGTACCCCAGCGCCATCCTCACGGTGTTCAAGCTCACCGGCGAAGTCAAACCCGCCGAGATCGTCCAGCACGGCTTCGCCGATGCCGAGCTGTCCCAGAACTTCCGGCGGCTGGACGCCTCCACCGCGGACTACCAGGGCTTCCCGTCGGCCATGGTCCAGGGCAGCCACGACCTCGGCGGTCAGCGGCTGCACACCTGGTTCCGGATGGTGGTGGCAACCGGCTCGCCGCCCGGTGACCAGCCCTACCTGGTGCAGCTGACCATCGTCACGCTGGCCGACCAGGCCGCCAAGCAGGCCGCCGATGCCGAGGCGATCATGACCGGATTCACCGTCGCCGCCAAGTAGCCCGCCCCTCTGGACCGCCGCCGATCTGCCCGCCTTCGCCGGGCTCCGGTTCGGTTACCCCGACCGGACCCGACCGGTCGGCCGCAGCCTGCCGGCTGACCGCGGCGCCACCGCCACCGCGCCGTGGCAACTGTCCGAGCAGTTCACCGCCGGCGAATTTCCGCTCTGAGGCGCCGATGCGCTAGCCTGTCCAGGCGTCACGGCGAGGGTGCCCGGTGTCGAACCGGCCACCGTTATCGGCGAGGACCTCTGTGATGGTTGTCGCGATCTGGCCGTGCCCCGGTTTACCGACCTGACAACCACAGGAGTGATCATGGCCAAATCGACAACCAACCAGCTCACCGCCGCGGTGCGGCCCGTGACCGGCAAGGGCGCCTCGCGGCGGGCCCGCCGCGAAGGCAAGGTTCCCGCCGTCCTCTACGGCCACGGCTCGGACCCGCAGCATCTGGAGCTGAACGCCCACGACTTCGCGGCGGTGCTGCGCAACTCCGGCACCAACGCGGTGCTCGCGCTCGACATCGACGGCAAGGAGCAGTTGGCGCTGACCAAGGCGCTGGACATTCACCCGATCCGCCGCACCATCCAGCACGCGGACCTGCTGGTGGTGCGCCGCGGCGAGAAGGTGACCGTCGAGGTTCCCGTCGCCGTCGAGGGCGACGCCATCTCCGGCACCCTGGTCACCCAGGAGACCAACACCGTCGAGATCGAGGCCGAAGCACTGTCCATTCCCGAGCAGCTGACGGTCTCCATCGAGGGCGCCGAGGCCGGCACCCAGTTCACCGCGGGCGGACTCACGCTGCCGCGCGGGGTGACCCTGGTGTCCGACCCGGAACTGCTGCTGGTCAACGTGATCGAAGCACCGAGTGCCGAGGAGCCCGAAGCCGCCGCCGAGGCCGAGGGTGCCGCCGAGACCGGGGCCGCCGCACCCGAAGCCGAGTAGGCGGCACCGGGCGTGGCCGAGCCGCCGCCCGTGCTGGTGGTCGGCCTGGGCAATCCGGGGCCGAACTATGCCCGCACCCGGCACAACCTGGGCTTTCTGGTGGTCGATGCGCTGGCCGGCCGGATCGGGTCGACATTCAAGGTGCACAAGCGCTCCGGGGCGGAGGTGGCCACCGGCCGGCTGAGCGGGCGTCCGGTGGTGCTGGCCCGGCCGCGCAGCTACATGAACGAGTCCGGCCGCCAGGTGGGGCCGCTGGCGAAGTTCTACTCGGTGCCACCCGGCGACGTCGTCGTCATCCACGACGATCTGGACCTGGACTTCGGCCGGGTCCGGCTCAAGCTGGGCGGCGGCGAGGGCGGCCACAACGGGCTGCGCTCGATCGCGGCCGTGCTGGGCAGCCGGGACTTTCAGCGGGTGCGGATCGGGATCGGCCGCCCGCCCGGGCGCCAGGACCCGGCCGCGTTCGTGCTGCAGCCGTTCGCCGCGGCCGAGCGCGACCAGGTGCCGACGATCTGCGAGCAGGCCGCCGACGCCACCGAACTGCTGCTGGAGTTGGGCCTGGAGCCGGCGCAGAACGTGGTCCACGCCTGGGCTTGAGTCCGGGCCCGGTTCCCCGCCGAGGGCGAACCACACGACGCGACCCGCCGAGAGTCCGTCGCACAATGCACGGTCACGGGCGAAGAACTAGGTGACCAGGGTGACCGAGTTGGCCCGGCGCAGCTTGCCGGATGGCGTCTTGGGGATGCTCCCGGGTCCGAGTACCACCACGTTGCGGGGCCGCACATCGCATTCGGTGACCACCTCGTGGGCCACCTGATGCTCGATGCGGCGGACCTCGGCGGGGTCCTGCCAGGCGCCGGACTCCACCGCGACCGCGAAGGTCTCCCGGGAGTGGCCCGCCTCCAACCGGACCGCCACCGCGCAGCCCGGCCGCACACCGTCGACCCGGCCGGCGGCGCGTTCGATGTCGGTCGGATAGATGTTGCGTCCGGCCATGATGATGACGTCCTTCACCCGGCCACAGACCACGACGTGGCCGTCGTCCATCTGGTAGCCCAGGTCACCGGTGTCATACCAGCCGTGCTCGTCCTGTGCGGGCAGGAAACCCGCCATGGTCAGATACCCCGGGGTCACCGGCTCACCGCGCAGTTGAATGACACCGACCCCGCGGGCCGGCAGTGTGGCGCCGTCCTCGTCGACGATTCGGGCCTCGATGCCCTCCAGCAGCGGCCCCAGCGAAGCCAGCCGCCGGGTGTTGCCCCGGCTGGCCGGCACCGCGCGGCGCAGCGCCGCCAGCAGGTCGGCATCCACCTCGTCGACCACCAGGCCCGCATTGCACTTGGAGAACGACACCGCAAGCACCGTCTCGGCCATGCCGTAGGCCGGCAGGATCGCCGTCGGCTTCAGCCCGAACGGACGGCCCGCGTCGATCAGGTCTTCGACATCGGCGGGCTCCACCGGCTCGGCGCCCGACAGCGCGAACCGCAGCGTGGACAGGTCGAACTGGCCTGGTGTCGCCTGCTTGCGCAGCCGCTTGGCGAACAGCGCGTAGGCGAAGTTCGGGGCTGCCGTCATGGTGCCCCGGTACTTGTCGATCAGCTTCGCCCACAGCAGCGTGTCGCGCAGGAAGTCCATCGGGGTGACCTTGACCAACTCGGCGCCGAAATACATCGGCACGGTCAGGAATCCAACCATTCCCATGTCGTGAAAACAGGGCAGCCAGCTGACCATCACGTCTTTTTCAACGTCGTATTCGGCGCCGACAAACATCGCCTCCGCATTGGAGTAGATGTTGCGGTGGGTGATCTGCACCGCTTTCGGGGATCCGGTGGATCCGGACGTCAACTGCATCAGCGCCAGGTCGTCCTCGCCGGTCTCGATCGGGTCGATCGGTTCCGAAGCCAGCAGCCGCTCCGCGGTCAACACCTTGATGCCGCGCTCTTCCAGCACCGGCAGCGCCGGCATGAACGGGTCGGAGACGATGACCGCCTTGGCGTCGATCATGTCGATGACGGTCGCGGTGTCCTCTGCCCATACCGCCAGGTCGGTACGCGGGGTGGGCTGGTGCAGCATCGTCAGGCTGGCGCCGCGCATCCACAGGCCCTGCGCGATCGGAGCGATTTCGACGGGGGCGCCGGCCAGCACGCCGACGGCATCGCCGTGGCCCACCCCGGCGGCGGCCAGGCCACCCGCCACCCGCCGAGCCCGTTCATGCACCTCGCCCCAGGTGTGTCGGACCGGGCTGTGCGGCTCGCCCGTGACCATCCCCTTGGTGGTTTCGCGGGCGCTGCGGAACATTTTCTCGGTAAACCTGCTCACGGCAGCCTCCTTGCCGACACTGGCATTTTCCACACGGCCTCGGGTCTAATGCTCCACCCGGAAACGGTCACTTTGCGAGAGGCACGCGCACACAAAACGGTGGCGGTTGCATTGCGAACCGGGGCAGACCCCGCCAACTCGGGTAGCGCATACCACCCGCCGACGTAGCCGACGGGCCTCCGAATCGCTGAATGGTCCTGACCGCAACTAGCCACCGTCGGCCATCTTAAACTCTTCTTAAAGAAGCGCCAAACCGTTCCGCCGTTTTGGGGCCTGCGTCACATCCCGGTGGCCGGGGTCGGCACCACCCGGGCGCCGGACACCGGCCCGCTGGCCACCCGGACCGCACGGCAGACCCCCGCGGCCGCCAACTCGGTGGCGACGTCGATCGTCGACTCGGCCGACGCGCAGAGGAACGCGCAGGTCGGGCCCGAACCGGAGACGATGCCGGCCAGCGCACCCGCACCGACGCCGGCCCGCAGGGCACGCCGCAACACCGGATCCAGGCTGACCGCCGCCGCCTGCAGGTCGTTGCCCAGCAGCGGCGCCAACCGGTGCGGGTCGCCGCTGGCCAGGGCGGCCAGCACCGGTTCGGGTTCGTCGAGTTGTGACGCCGCACGGCCGATGCCGCGCAGCCGGTCCAGCTCGGCGAAGACCGCCGCGGTGGCCAGCCCGCCGTCGGCCAGCGCCAGCACCCAGTGGAAGGTGTCCCGGGTCAGCACGGTGGCCAGTTGCTCGCCCCGCCCGGTGCCCAGCGCGGTGCCACCGTGCAGGGCGAACGGCACGTCACTGCCCAGCCGGGCGGCCAGCCCGTGCAGATCGCGGCGCGGCACCCCCAATTCCCACAGCGCGTTGACCGCGACCAGCACCGCGGCGGCGTCCGCGCTGCCGCCGGCCATCCCGCCGGCCACCGGGATGGACTTGTCGATCGTGATCGCGACGTCGGGTGCCCGGCCCACATGTTCGGCGATCAGCTCGGCGGCCCGCCAGGCCAGGTTGCGCTCGTCGGCGGGCAGCAGGTCCGCACCCTCCCCCGTGCACTGCAGCGACAGCACGTCGGCATCGCGGACGGTGACTTCGTCGATCAGCGAAACCGCATGAAACACGGTGGTCAGTTCGTGGAAGCCGTCGGCACGGCGATCGCCGACGGCCAGGTAGAGGTTGAGCTTGCCGGGCACCTGCACGGTGACCGACCCGGTGGGCATCCACTCAACGGCGGCGTTTCCGTCCCTCGACACGCCGATGAGACTATCGCGGCCGGGGGCGGTGTCAGGCCACCAAGTCGAGGGCGGAAGCCGGCCAGCTCAGATCCGCGCCGAAGTCGGTCGGCGTCGCGGCCGTGGGCAGCGGGCCGCCATGGCCGAACAGATCCGCCAGCACCACCTCCAGGGAGGTGCTCAGCCCGTGCACGCTGGGCAGGTAGGGGTAGGCGTCCGGCAGATAGGACTCCGCCAGCAGGCCGGCCCCCACCAACGCGGCCTGCCAGCCCTGCCCGAGTCCGCGGACCAGGTATTCGGCGACCGCGAAGGGGTCGAAAAGTCCGATCAGGCTGGCGGGCGTGGGGGTGTCGGCGTAGCCGTCGCCGTAGCCCAGGTCGACCAGCACCCGCAGGTCCGGTTGCAGCAGGTCGGCCAGGAACTGTCCCAGGTTCGGGATTTGCCGCAGCGGTTCCAGCAGCGGCAGATTCTGGGTGGTGATCATGTAGTAGTCGGTGACACCGCCGCCTGCGGCGTAGCCCGGCGACACCGCCAGCTGCTGTGCCACCGAAAGACCCTCGGGGGTAAACGGATACGCACCGTGCACGAAGGAGTAGCCCAGCAGGGCGTTGAGGGTGGCGGCCAGGTTGAGCGGGAACTGCGGGAAGTCGGTGATCCCGTCGTACTGCACGCTGTAGATAGCCGTGGGATAGACGGTATCCGGTGGAGTCGACCCATTGAACACCACATCCAGCAATGGGATGTAGAACCCGACGAGGCGCTCCAGGATCCCGCCGTCGGGGTTGTTGGGGTTACCGATCAACACGAAACCCAGCTGGCCGGGATCCGGACCGGAGCCCGAGGCGGCCAGCGCCATCATCTCGATGCTGGCGATGGTGGCGCTCTGCGAGTACCCGAACACTGCGATCTTCTCGCCGGCGTGGATCTGCGTGATCGCCTCGTGCAGTATGGCGACGCCCTCGGCCACCGAATTGTTGAAGGTCAGCTCACCCATCGGCCAGAACTGTTCGGGTGTGGTCAGCCCGGCCGGGGTGTAGCCGGGGAACACCAACTGGCCGAGGATCGCCGGGTGCAGTGGGTCGATGTAGGTGTTGCCGACGGCGGCGACGTACTCCGGCGGTGGATCCGCGCGCCCGGTGCCGGTCATGATCAGCGCGGTGCCCTCGCCGAACGCCAACGCCACGTTCGGCATCGACGTCAGCGCCAGCAGCACCGCGCCTACGATCGCCGACAGCGCCACGCTGCGCCGCCTCCACATCACCCGGACCACGAAGCCGCCTCTCTGGAGCGATTACCGTTGCGTCACTAGAAGATTCCGCCCAGATCTTCGACGATGGACTTTACCGCACCACCTACCACCAGGAGCTCGAATCCAGCCGCCATCGTCAGCAGTCCGGTGTCGGCGGCGATCGGATTGCCGATGGCGCCCACCAGGTCACCGGCTTGCAGCGCCTCGATGAACAACTCGACGTCATAGGCCGGCATCGAGGTGACCAGGGCGTTGAGGATGTCCGCGGTGGGCAGCAGTGCCGCATAGCCGCTGGCGACGGCACTGGTCAGCGCATTGACGGCGTGGGTGAGGAAATCGGCCGGGGACAGTGCCGGGTCCACCGTCAGCGCCGGTCCGGCCGGCCCGCCGGAACCGGCGCCGAGGTTCCCCAGATCGTCGAGGAACGCGGTGATGCCCTGCTGGGTCCCGGTCGCCAGCAACCCGGGAACCTTGGCCAGGTCATCGAAGCTCGGAAACAGCCCGAACGGGGTCGGCACATTCGGCGGGGCGGTGGACCAGCCGAATTCGGGATCGCCGTAACCCAGGTTCACCAGCACCTTCAAATCCGGTTGCAGCAGATCGGCCAGCGGGTCGCCCAGCACCGGGATCAACCGCAACGGAGCCAGCAGTGGCAGGTCCTCGGTCGGGATCATGTAGTAGTTGGTCAGGGTCTCGCCCACCGTATTGGTCAACGGGATCGCCGAATCCACTTGTTCGGGTGTCAGTTTCGCGTAGGTGAGATGCACAGTGGCGATCCCGAGGAACGCGTTGAGGTCGGCCAGGATGTTGAGCGGGTAGCGCGGGAAGTCGGCGAAGCCGTCGTACTCCTGGGTGTAGATGTCGGTCGGGTAGAGATTGTCCGGGGTGGCGCCGCTGAAGGTGAATCCCAGGCTTGGCAGCGTGAGTCCCTCGAAACGTTCGAGCAGGCCGCCGTTGGGGTTGCTGGGGTCGCCGACCAGGATGAAGGCCAGCCGACCCGGCGCCAGGCCCTCGGGGGGGTTGGCGGCCAGGTGCGACATCTCCAGCGAGGAGATGGTGGAGCTCTGCGAGTAGGCGAAGACGACGACGTTGTTGCCGGCGGCGACCTGCTCCCGGATTGCACTGTCCAGGATGCTTTGGCCCTGGGCGACCGAAGCGTTCAGCTCCAGGCTCTTGACCCCGGTCAGCGGGTACAGCCCTTCCGGGGTGTACAGCGGGTTCGGCTGGTAGCCGAGGTAACCGCTGTGTTCGATGTAGAGCTGGTTGACGGAGTTGACGTAGTCTTCCGACGGTATCGGCACACCACTGGGCCCGATGACGAGCGACTGGTCGGACAGCAGCGCCACGGCGGCCGGCTTCGCCGACGTCGCCGCGGTCGGCCCCGGCGGCGTTTCGCGGGCCACACCCGCTGCCACCGCACAACCGACAGCCAACGACACGACCGCCCACCGATTCGTCATGCTGACCTCCTCAAGAATGCGCTACCGGATCTGCAACAGACCGCCGATGGCGTGGGCCGCCGCCCGTGCGCCGAGCAGGCCGGCGGCCGGCGGTGGCACGACCTCCGGCCTGCCGCTGCGGCCCGGCATCAGGACGGGACGATGTTCTGGAAGATGGAACTGATCTCCGAGACCGCGTTCATCAGCACCTCGACCTCGAAACCGGCTGCCATCGTGGTCAACCCGACGTTGGCCGCCATCGGCATGCCGATCGCGTCCAGCAGGTTGCCACCCATGAGTTCGTGCACGAAGAGGCTGGCTTCGTAGGCCGGCAGCGTGGTCAGCAGGGCATTGAGGACGTCGGCGGTCGGCAGCAGCGTCGCGTAGGCCGTCGCGGTCGCCGCGGTGATGGCGTTCACGATGTCGGTGAAGTCGGGCAGCCCGCCGGCCGCGCCGGTGCCGATCACGTCCGCCATGGTGGGCAGCGACAGATGGGTGAGGCCGCTGGTCATCGCGCTGAACCCCTGCTGGGCCCCGTTGCCCAGGGCGGTCATCAGATCGAGAATGTTCACGTCCGGAAACACCCCGAACGGCGTGGCCAGATTCGCCGGACCCTGATCCCAGCCGTGGTCGATGTTGCCGTAGCCCAGGTTCACCAGGATTCGCAGGTCCGGCTCCAGCAGGTCGGCCAGCGGCTGGCCGATCAACGGGATCGACCCGATGAGCTGCGCCAGCGGCAGCGTCTCGGTGGGAATCATGAAGTACTGGGTGTGGCCGGCGTAGTCCTGCGAGACCGGCAGCTGGATGGCGGTGGCCAGTTGCTCAGGGGTGAGCATCGGGTACTTGCCGTGGATGAACATGATGCCCAGGAAGGCGTTCAGATCGGCCAGGAAATTGAGCGGGTAGCGCGGGAAGTCCGCGAATCCGTCGTACTCGCGGATGTACATGGCGGTGTTCCACGGGGTGTCCGACGGTGTCGCACCGCTGAAGGTGATCCCCCAACTCGGGATGGTCAGCGGCACGCCCGGGACATTGAAGCGTTCCAGCAGGCCGCCGTTGGGGGTGCTGGGGCTACCGAGCACCACGAACGCGAGTTGTTCGGCGGTGGGCTGCTCGCCCGGCGGCAGCGCCAGCAGATTGCGCATCTCCAGTCCGTTGATGACGCCGCTCTGCGAGTACCCCAGCACGACAACGTTGTTCCCGGCGGCGATCTGACCTTTGATCGTGGCGTCCAGGATCTGCACCCCCTGGGACAGCGACGGGTCGAGTTCCAGGCTCTTGACGCCGGTCAGCGGGTAGAGGCCCTCCGGGGTGAAGAGCCCGTTGGTGGCGTCCACCGGGAACTGCGGCTGGCCGGGGAAGAACGGCGTGGCGGGGTCGATGAAGAGCTTGCTGACGGCCTCCATGTAGTCCGGCGGCGGTATCGGCAGCCCGCTGCCGCCCATGATCCAGGACTGGGTGTCCAGCAGAGCGGCCTCCGCCGGTACCGTCCGCGCACCGGCCGCCAGGGTCGGTGCCACGGCGGGCATCGCCCCCAGCGCGAGGGTGCCGGCGATCGCCAGCGACACGGCGCCCATCGAGCGCAGGCTACAACTGGTCATGGCGGCCTCCCAGGGTACGGGCGTGCAAACGAATGATTCGATCTTCGCACTTCGCCAGGCATATGTCATGGATATCTGAGTGTTACGCAGTGAATTTCTCAGTAATTACTTCGCGTCGCTCTCCGGCTGCATTCCTCCTAGCCTGGGACGGTGGTGCACTTCGGCGGCTACCTCTCCCACCGCGAGCTGGGCCGCGGCGGCAGCGCCACGGTGTATCAAGCCCATCGACCGTCGGAGCCGCACCGGATGGTGGCGCTCAAGGTGCTCGACGAAGACCACCGCACACCCTCGGCCCAGAACCGGCTGCGGCGTGAATTCGAGTTCGCCCGCCAGCTCGATCACCCGCACATCGTCAGGGTGTACGAGCACGGCCGGTACTGGCTGGCCATGCAGTTGGCCGGCGGCGGCAATGCGATGCGGCTCCGAGGCACCGACCGGGTGCTGCCGGCCGTCGCCCAGATCGCCGGCGCACTGGATTGCGCGCACCGCCACGGCATCGTGCACTGCGACGTCAAGCCCGCCAATATCCTGGTCGCCGAGAATTTCTCCCACGCCGGGGCGGTGCTGGTCGATTTCGGGGCGGCCCACGCGGTGGCCGAAGACGTGCGGCGGCGACCGGGCCGTCCACAGGTTTCGCTGCCCTACACCGCTCCGGAGGTGCTGCTCGGCCAGCCACCGTCGGCCGCCACCGACGAATACGCTCTGGCCTGTACCGCGGTCGAGTTGCTCACCGGGACACCGCCGTTCGTCGCCGACAGTGCCGCCGAGCTGGTCAGTGCCCAGCTGCGCCGGATGCCGCCGCGGCTGTCTCGGGACTTCGGTTGGGCATCACGGGCCATCGACGCCGTGCTGGCCAGGGCGCTGGCCAAAAGCCCGGAGTTGCGCTACCGGTCGTGCACCGAGTTCGCCGAACACCTCACCCGGGCGCTGCGGCCGCCGGATTAGCCGGCTCGGAGCTTTGGTACAGCCGCACGAAGTCGGCGATCGACAACGTCTCACCGCGCCGGGCCGGGTCGATGCCGACCGCCAGCAACCGGGTTGCCGATTCCGCGCCGGAGCCCGCCCATTGGGCGAAGGTATTGCGGGAGGTCTTGCGCCGCTGCGCGAATGCGATGTCGACGAGTTCGAAGACGCCTCGGCGAAACACGTCGTCGACGGGCCACGGCGCGGCCTGGTACCGATCGACGCGCACCAGCCCGGAATTGACCCGGGGCACCGGCCAGAACACGCTCGGCGGCACCGTCCCGCAACGGCGGACCCGACCGAAGAACCGCGCTTTGACGCTGGGCACTCCGTAGACCTTGCTGCCCGGCTCGGCTGCGAGCCGTTCGGCCACCTCGGCCTGAACCATCACCAGAACTGTTCGAAGGGAGGGGAATTCGGCCAGCAGATGCAGCAGCGCCGGCACCGCGACGTTATAGGGCAGGTTCGCCACCACCGCGGTCGGTTCGCCGGGCAGTTCGGCGCGGCGCACGGTGAGCACATCCCGATTGAGCACCGTCAGCCGGCACGCCTCGTCGTCGCAGTGCTCGGCGACGGTCCGCGGCAGCCGATCGGCCAGCACCGGGTCGATCTCGACCGCGGTGACCTCGGTCCCGCACTCGAGCAACGCCAGTGTCAACGAGCCCAGGCCGGGCCCGACCTCCAGTACGTGGTCGTCGCGCCCCACCCCGGAACCCGAGACCACCCGACGCACCGTGTTGGCGTCGTGGACGAAGTTCTGCCCCAGAGATTTCCGCGGGCGGACGCCGAGTTCCTCTGCCAGCGCTCTGATTTCGGTGCGTCCGAGCAGCCGAACGGTCAGGACGCGCCCGCCCGTCCGCTGCACACCGGCCAGGCCCCCCAGCCCTGTCGGGCACGGGTCACCTCGGCGATCGCGATCTGCTCCTCCCGGGTCGCCAGGTCGGCGCGCTGCGCATAGCGCAGGCCGCCGTTGCGCTCCCAGGTGTTCTGGTCGAACTGCACCCCGCCGTAGTAGCCGTTGCCGGTGTTGATCGCCCAGTTGCCACCGGCCTCACAGCGCGAGATGGCATCCCAGGTCGACCCGTTGCTCACCGCCGGCACCTCGGTGCCCGGCTTGGTCCCCACCCGCAGCACCGAGTCCCGGGCCGGCTCCACCACGGTGTTGGCCACCGGCAGCCGGCCGGCCTCCACTCCGTTGACGGTGGACACCGTGAACGTCACATCCTGAGTGCCGGGGGTGCCGGGGTCTTCCACCACCTGCCGGCTGATGTTGAGTTCCGGGTCTTCGATGCGCTGCGGGTTCGGGGCCAGCGGCACCCGCTCGGTCACCCGCTCGACCCGGATCCGGGTCACCTGGATCTGCATGCCCTCGGTCACCGGAGTCGAGGCCGCGGGGGCGACCCTGTCGCCCTGCACCAGCGGGGTGCCGTCGGCGGCCAGCAGGTCGGCCACGCTCGGCGCGGCCAGTCGCACGGTGCGGATGACGCCGCCGTCGTCGATCTGCACGGTCTTGGCACTGACGACGGCCAGCGCCATTCCGCCCAGTGGCACCCGGCTGCCGCGGGAGGCCGCGGCCGGGGCGGTGTCGGTCATCGACAGCTGCGCCAGCGCCTCCTCGACGGTGGGCGCCGTGGTCCACACCTGCCGGGCGTCCCGGCCGTCCAGCGAGATCTGCAGCGGACGGCTGCGGCGCAGCGTGATGGTGTCGGAGTCGTGTACCCGGGCGTCCGGGGCGGGCGACAGGTCGTCGCGTTCTCCGAGTTCGAAGCCGTTCTCCTTGACCACGTCGAGCACCCGGGAGCGCATCGTGGTGACCGTCGTCGGCGACCCGTCCACATCCAGGGTCACGGTCTTGTGGTTGGCCACCGCCAGACCGCCGGCGAACGTCAGCACCAGCAGGAACGCGGCGACCAGGATGCGGAGAAACGGTGATGGGTTTTCGTGGAGCCTCGTGACTATCTTCAACGCGTTACTTTCCCTGTCCTCGACCAACGACCCCACGCAGTCCCCGTTTGATAACGAGACGGTAACGAACCGGCCTACGTTTGGGCAAGCAGGTGTGATCTGCTCGACGTTCAGCCCAGCCCGTACACCCGCTGCGCATTGCCGGTCGTGGTCTGGGCCAGCTCGACTGCCGGCACCCCCAGCAGTTCGGCCAGCGCACGGACAGTGTATGGCAGGCAATAGGGCTCGTTGGGCGCCCCGCGATAGGGGTGCGGGGTCAGGAACGGGGCGTCGGTCTCCACCAGCAGCTGCCCGTGCGGGATCAACGGAACAGCTTCCCGCAGGTCAGTGACGTTACGGAAGCTGACGGTCCCGGACAGGCTGAGAACCCACCCGGCGTCCACGCAGCTGTGAGCCATCGCACGGCCCGAGGAGAAGCAGTGGAAGATCACGGTGTCGGGTGCGCCTTCGGCGCGCAGGACGTCGAGCACCTCGGCGTCGGCGTCGCGGTTGTGGATCATCAGCGGTTTCCCGGTCCGCTTGGCCAGATCGATATGCCAGGCGAACGCGTCGCGCTGGGCCGCCGGATCGGCGCAACCCGCCAGCCGGCCCGGCCAGTACAGATCCAGGCCGGTCTCGCCGATCGCCACCACCCGGGGGTGGGCGGCCAGTCCCTCGATCTCGGCGCGCGCGGCGCCGGTGAGCGCGCCGGCGCGGGTCGGGTGCAGCGCGACCGCCGCGTAGACCCGGTCATCGGCATCGGCGGCCCGGATCACCCAGCGCGCCGAATCCAGGTCGTCGGCGACGGTGACGATGGCGCCGACACCGACCGCGGCGGCCCGGTCGGCGATGGCACGCACCTCGTCCGCGCCGGTGGCGCCGCAGGCGTCGAGGTGGGTGTGCGCGTCGACCAGCGGAGCCAGCGGCTCCGGGGCGGGCGGCGCGGCACGTTCGGCTGACCGTCTGGAGCTCACGCGCACACAATAGGGTGGAGCTCGATGGAAACGACGGAGCCCTACTACATCACCACCGCGATCACCTACCCCAACGGCAGCCCGCACATCGGGCACGCCTACGAGTACATCGCCACCGACGCCATCGCGCGGTTCCACCGGCTCGACGGTTTCGACGTCCGGTACCTGACCGGGACCGACGAGCACGGGCTGAAGATGGTGGAGACGGCCGCCGCCGAGGGCCTGCCGACCGCGGCACTGGCCCGGCGCAACTCGGATGCGTTCCAGCGGCTGCAGGAGATGCTGAACATCTCCTTCGACCGGTTCATCCGCACCACCGACGCCGACCACATCGAGGCGTCCAGGGCAATCTGGGAGCGGATGGCGGCGGCCGGGGACATCTACCTGGACACCTACTCCGGGTGGTACTCGGTGCGCGACGAGCGGTTCTTCACCGAGTCCGAGACCCGGGTGGCCGAGGATGGTTCGCGGGCCGCGATCGAAACCGGGGCGCCGGTGACCTGGACCGAGGAGCAGACCTACTTCTTCCGGCTGTCGGCCTACACCGAGCGGCTGCTGGCGCACTATGCCGCCCACCCGGAGTTCATCGGCCCGGACGCCCGGCGCAACGAGGTGGTCAGCTTCGTCTCCGGGGGCTTGCGGGACCTGTCGATCTCGCGGACCTCGTTCGACTGGGGTGTTCCGGTGCCCGACCACCCCGACCACGTCATGTACGTCTGGGTGGACGCGCTGACCAATTACCTGACCGGGGTGGGCTACCCCGACACCGGCTCGGCACTGTACCAGCGCTACTGGCCGGCGAATCTGCACATGATCGGCAAGGACATCATCCGCTTCCACACCGTGTACTGGCCGGCGTTTCTGATGTCGGCGGGTATCGAGTTGCCGCGCCGGGTCTTCGCGCACGGGTTTCTGCTGAACCGCGGCGAGAAGATGAGCAAGTCGGTGGGCAACGTCATCGACCCGGTCGCGCTGGTCGAACAGTTCGGGGTGGATCAGGTGCGCTACTTCCTGCTGCGCGAGATTCCGTTCGGCCAGGACGGCAGCTACTCCGACGAGGCGATGATCACCCGGGTCAACACCGACCTGGCCAACGAGCTGGGCAACCTGGCTCAGCGCTCGCTGTCGATGATCGCGAAAAACCTGGCCGGCGTGGTGCCGGTGCCGGTCGCGTCGACCGCCGACGACGACGAGCTGCTGGCGCTTGCCGACGGGTTGCTGGAACGGGTCCGTGCAGCGTTCACCGCGCAGGCCATGCACGCGGGCCTGGAGGCGATCTGGCTGATGCTGGGCGCCGCCAACAGGTACTTCTCCGCGCAGCAGCCCTGGGTGCTGGCCAAGAGCGAGTCGCCGGAGGACCGGGACCGCTTCGGCACCGTGCTCTACACCACCTGCGAGGCGGTGCGGATCGCGGCGCTGCTGATCCAGCCGGTGATGCCGCAGTCGGCGGGCCGACTGCTGGATCTGCTGGGCCAGCCCGAGGGCCGGCGCACGTTCGCCGCGATCGGCGAGCGACTCGAAGCCGGCATCACCCTGCCGGCGCCCAGCGGGGTGTTCCCCCGCTACCAAGCGGAGGCGTGATCAGGACGGGCGATCGGCCCGGTCGGCGGCCTCGCCGAGCCCGCACTCCGCGGCGGCCGGAACCCCGAGACGATGCAGGACGACACTGGCCGGACACCAGCCGGCCAGCCCCTGCAGCATGAGGTTCGCTCCCACCCATCCCGCGAAGACCCGCAGCCGCGTGGAACCGGCACGCTGCGCGATCTGTGTTATGACCACCAGCGCACCGGCCATGATCATCGCGATCCGTTCGACCGTCCATCCTCGCGGCTTGGGCATGCCGAACACGCCGCGGTCAATCACGACTTCACCCTGCATCCTGACCCTCCCTGTCGGCCACCACTCAGGGTACAGTACCCCCCGGGGTATTGAGAGTTTTTGCGTCTGCCCGCCCGACACAGCAAGCTAGGCGGGTGCGGATCGAGCGACTCGGCGCGCTGGGCGAGGCACCGCAGGTGCTGCGGTCCATCGGCGACGCCACCGTCCGGTACGGGCTGGCGCCGCCGGCCGCGCTGACCGGCGACTGGTTCGATGCGCTCTCGGTCATCGCACCGAGCGTGGACATCCGGCCCGTCGACCCGGGTGCGGTGTTCGACGTGAGGCCCGGATCGGACACCACCGCGGTCGGCGGCGGGTGGATCGGTTACCTGTCCTACCCCGACCCCGGCGCCGACCGGCGCCCGGCCCGCATTCCAGAGGCCGCCGGCGGCTGGACCGACTGCGTGCTGCGCTGCGACCGCGGCGGCCAGTGGTACTACGAGAGCCTGTCCGGGGCGCGGATGCCGGCGTGGCTGGCCGATGCGCTTGCGGCACCGGCACCGGCTCCGGCGCGGGCCTGCCGGATCGACTGGGATACGGCCGACCGGCCGGCACACCGCGCCGGGGTGCTGGCCTGCCTGGCGGCCATCGGCGCCGGTGAGGTGTATCAGGCCTGCGTGTGCACCCAGTTCACCGGCACGGTGCACGGAGCACCACTGGATTTCTTCGCCGGCGGCGTCGCACGCACAGCGCCGGCCCGGGCCGCCTACGTCGCCGGGAGCTGGGGCGCGGTGGCGTCGCTGTCACCGGAGCTCTTTCTGCGCCGTCGCGGTGACGTGGTGACCTCCAGCCCGATCAAGGGCACGCTGCCGTTGGACTGCTGCCCGTCGGCATTGCGTTCGTCGGCCAAGGACGTGGCCGAGAACATCATGATCGTCGACCTGGTCCGCAACGATCTGAGCCGGGTGGCACTCACCGGAACGGTGGGCGTGCCCGAACTGCTGGCGGTACGGCCCGCGCCCGGGGTGTGGCACCTGGTGTCGACGGTGTCGGCGCGGGTGCCCGCCGAGTTGCCGGCGGCAACGCTGCTGGACGCGGTGTTTCCGCCGGCCTCGGTGACCGGCACGCCGAAACTGCGGGCCCGCCGGCTGATCTCGCAATGGGAGCCCAGCCGGCGCGGGGTCTATTGCGGCACCGTGGGGTTGGCATCGCCGGTGGCCGGCTGCGAGCTCAACGTCGCCATCCGCACGGTGGAGTTCGACGCCGCCGGCGGGGCGGTGCTCGGTGTCGGTGGGGGCATCACCGCCGACTCCGGCATCGACGCGGAATGGGACGAGTGTCTGCACAAGGCGGCACCCGTGATCGGGCTGGGCGCAACGCCGTCACTCGTCGACTCTGCGTACACCCCGGGGGTCACTCGCACTTTGTCCCGCTGAGCGCAGCGTCAGCGCGAGCACCAGGGCGATGACGAGCAGCGCCGGCACGTCGCCGAAAAGGTGACCGCGTTCGGCGGCGTCGCCGCACGCCTGGATCGCCATGATCACGGCGTGCACGACGCTGGAGACCACCGTGAACCAGATCAGACTGCGGTTCGCGAGCGGGTCGCGAGCCGCGGCCAGCAGGAATACGCCCAGCGTGGCGTAGACACCGAGGATCATCATCAGGTAGTGCGAATCCCCGTGCCCCCACGCGAAGCCGGCCGGCCAGAGCCGGGTCAGGGGGTACAACCCGAAGACGAAGGTGAGACCGACGACGATGAGCGCGATGCGCAGCGGTCCGGTGTCGTTCCTGTCATCGCTTGACATCATGCCCGCCACCGCTCGTTGATTCTGCGTCCACCACGGACGCTACTCGCACTTTTACCCGGTGAACGCAGGATCAACGTGCCGGATCGTCCCGCGATCGCAGCACCGCTTCGTAGAGTTCGCGCCGCGACACCGCACCCGGACGCCCCGCGACCACCTGCGCGCAGGCGTCCTTGACCCCGGCCCCCGCCCGCACCAGCCGCTCAACCTCGGCCACCAGCACGGCCAGGTCGATCTGCGGGACGGCCCCGGCCAGCACCACGGTGATCTCCCCCAGCACGCCGTCGTCGGCCCAGTCGGCCAGCTCGGCCAAAGTGCCGCGTCGCACCTCCTCGTGCACCTTGGTCAGTTCCCGGCAGACCGCTGCCCGGCGGTCACCGCCGAGTTCAGCCACCGCATCCCGCAGGCAGGCCGCCAGCCGCCGCGGCGATTCGAAGAACACGCAGGTCCGCGGCTCGGCCACCAGCGACGCCAACCAACTCCGGCGCGCCGCCGGCCTACGCGGTGCGAAACCCTCGAAGCAGAACCTGTCCGACGCCAGCCCGGACACCGCCAGCGCGACGGTCACCGCCGACGGCCCGGGCAGGCAGCTCACCGGCAGCCCGGCCTCGACGCAGCCCGCCACCAACCGATAGCCCGGGTCGCTGATCAGCGGCATCCCGGCGTCACTGACCGCCAGCACGGTGGCACCCGCCTGCATCTCGGCCAGCAGGCCGGGCACCCGGGCGGCCTCGTTGGCGTCGAACAGGCTGACCACCCGCCCGGTGATGCGAACACCCAGCGCATCGGCCAGCTTGCGCACCCGCCGGGTGTCCTCGGCGGCCACGACATCGGCGCTGCCCAGCGCCGCTACCAACCGCGCCGAGGCGTCGCAGGGCCGGCCCAGCGGCGTGGCGCCCAGCAACAGCCGGCCAACGGTCATGGCGCACAGCCTACGATCGGCGGAATGACCGCCTCGGCAGCCGTAGCCCCAGCACGGCCGGCGCCGGTGATCAGCCCGGGCCCACTGGTGCCCGCCGCGGACTTCGGGCCCACCGACCGTGTCACCGGCTGGGTGGTGACCGCGGTGGTCACCACGCTGGCGGCGCTGACCCGATTCGTCAACCTCGGCTCGCCGACCGACGGCGGCACCCCGATCTTCGACGAGAAGCACTACGCGCCGCAGGCCTGGCAGCTGCTGGGAAACCACGGCGTGGAGGACAATCCGGGCTACGGCCTGGTGGTGCATCCGCCGGTCGGCAAGCAGTTGATCGCGATCGGCGAGGCGCTGTTCGGCTACACCGGGTTGGGCTGGCGGTTCACCGGGGCGCTGCTCGGCGTGGCCCTGGTGGCGCTGGTGGTCCGGATAGTCCGGCGGATCGCCCGGTCCACCCTGGTCGGCGGCATCGCCGGGCTGCTGCTCATCGGCGACGGCGTCAGTTTCCTGGCGGCCCGGACCGCGCTGCTCGACGGTTTTCTGGTGTTCTTCGTGGTGGCCGCCTTCGGCGCGCTGATCGTCGATCGCGACCAGGTGCGGATGCGGCTGCACGACGTGTTGACCGAGGGCCGCAGCGACGACACGCCGTGGGGCGCGCGACTGGGTGTGCGCTGGTGGCGCTTCGGCGCCGGGGTGCTGCTCGGGCTGGCGTGCGCGACCAAGTGGTCCGGGCTGTATTTCGTGGCGTTCTTCGCGGTGCTGTCGCTGGCCTTCGACGTGGCGGCCCGCCGCCAGTACCGGGTGCCCCGGCCGTGGCTGGGCACGCTGCGCCGCGACCTGGCCCCGACCGGGTACGCATTGCTGCTGATTCCATTCGGCGTCTACCTGGCCTCGTACGCGCCGTGGTTCGCCTCCGAGACCGCCGTCGACCGCCACGAGGCCGGCCAGTCGATCGGCGTCGACAGCCGGTTTCCGGTGCCGGATGCGCTTCGCTCACTGTGGCACTACACCTATCAGGCCTATCGCTTCCATGCCGGGCTGACCAACGCCGCCGGCAACTACCATCCGTGGGAGTCCAAGCCGTGGGCCTGGCCGATGTCACTGCGCCCGGTGCTCTACGCCATCGACCAGCAGAACGTCGCCGGCTGCGGTGCGCAGTCCTGCGTCAAGGCGGTGCTGCTGGTCGGCACCCCGGCCCTGTGGTGGCTGGCGGTGCCGGTGCTGGGATACGCGGCCTGGCGGGCACTGGTGCGCCTGGACTGGCGGTATGCCGCCGTCCTGGTCGGTTACTGCGCGGGCTGGCTGCCGTGGTTCGCCGACATCGGCCGGCAGATGTACTTCTTCTACGCGGTCCCGATGGCGCCGTTCCTGGTCATGGCGATCGCGCTGATCTGCGGCGACATCCTGTATCAGCCTGGGCAGAGCGGCGAACGACGCACGCTCGGGCTGGTCGCGGTGTGCTGCTATGTGGCGCTGGTGCTGACCAACTTCGCCTGGCTCTATCCGGTGCTCACCGGCCAGCCGATCTCCCAGGCGACCTGGAACATGGAGATCTGGTTGCCGAGCTGGCGTTGATTGCGATGCCATCGAACGGGTGTGCGATACGCTGACAGCGTGGCAGACCTGGTCGCCCCGGTGCAGGGTGCACTGTTCACCCACAACGAACGACGGCGGCTGGATGGCGGGGCCTGGATCGACGTGCGCGCCGGTTGGCTGGCCGACACCGACGACGTGTTCGAGGAGTTGCGGCGCGCGGTGCCGTGGCGGGCCGAGCGGCGGCAGATGTATGACCGGGTGCTCGATGTGCCCCGGTTGGCGAGCTTCCACGACCTGACGGTCGAGGATGCGCCGCACCCATTGCTGGCAAAGCTGCGCCGCCGGCTCAACGACATCTACGCCGGCGAACTCGGCGAGCCGTTCACCAGCGTCGGACTGTGCCTGTACCGGGACGGCACCGACAGCGTGGCCTGGCACGGCGACACCATCGGCCGGGCCCGGACACAGGACACCATGGTCGCGATCGTGAGTGTCGGCGCCACCCGCACCCTGGCGCTGCGGCCACGGGGCGGCGGGCGGGCGTTGCGGCTGCCGCAGCGCCACGGCGATCTGCTGGTGATGGGCGGTTCGTGTCAGCGCACCTGGGAGCACGCGATCCCGAAGACCGCCGTGCCCACCGGCCCGCGGATCAGCATCCAGTTCCGGCCGCGCGACGTGCGCTAGGCCCGGATCGCGGCCACCGCCGACACCAGCAGATCCCGGGCCCGGGCGGTGTCGACCGGCGCGACGGGCTGATCGGGCTGCACCAGCGGGTTGGCGATGACCAGCACCTGGTAGGTGCCGAACGACGCGGTGTAGTTGTAGATCTCGCCGGTACGCGACTGCCCGTCCTCGACCGCCTGCAGCACCCGGTGGACCCCGAAGGTTCGCACGCCGTCGATCTTCGGTGCGTCGACGGACTCGACCAGCCCGCGCAGCCCCTCGCCGGCGAAGGCGATCTTGCGGCAATTGTGTCCGGGCTCGGCGACGGGCACCGGTTCGGAGGTCTCCAGGGCGATGGCGATAAAGCGGTTACCACTGCCTTCGGCGGCTATTGCGGCCATGTTGCCCTGGATGCCCTGCGGCAACTGTTGGCTGACAGCGAATTTCGAACATTCCACCGGGTCGAACGTCAACCCGGCCGGCAGCGATCCACCCGCCAGCAGCCCGGGGTCGATGCCGCTGTGCTCGATCTCCCGGACCTCGAACTCCGGACCGAAGCTGGATTTCACGTCGACCACGTGATCGATGTCGGCCGAGACCTCGTGCGGATGACCGGAGGCACAGGCGGACAGCCAGCAGACGCATCCGATCGCGAGTAGCGCCCGAGTCTTCGACATCGACGACAATCTACCCGGCTTCACCCGATGGTCTGGATGACCTGGCGACCGGCGTCCCTGATCCGGTCGGCCAGCTGCCGGCCGAACGGCAGCCGGTCGGCGCCCGGCACGTCGATCACCGTGGTCACCACGCCGGGATCCTCACGCTCCCAGTACGCGCCGTGGTGGTCGAGGATCGCGCGCATCGGCGCATTGTCGGAGAGCACCCGCGCGGAGAACTTCTCGACGCCCTCGAGGCGCGCGACGACGGCCAGCGCACCCATGAGAAAACTGCCGACCCCTCGGCCCTGGTAGGCGTCGGCGACGGTGAACGCGACCTCGGCGACGATCGGGTGTTCCTCGTCGCGGACGAACCGGGCGTCGGCGACCGGCGAACCGCCGGCGTCGGTGACCACCCAGACGAAGTGGTCGACGTAGTCGACCTCGGAGAGGTAGTGCATCAGCGCCGGACTGGGCATCCGCACCGACATGAACCGCCGGTACAGCGTCTCGCCGGAGAACTCGATATGACCGTGCACGGTCCGGGCGCTGTCGCCGGGCAGCACCGGACGCAGCAGCAGTTCGGTTCCGTCCCGGACCCGGATCGGTACCGGGGTGATGTAGGCGGCCAGGCGCTGGCGCGCGATCCGCACCAACCGTTCCACCACCTCCGGGATCTGCAGCAGCTGGGCAAATGCCTGCTGGTCGCCGACCCAGCCGGCCAGCGGGGTCGAGGTGGTGACGGTCGCCGTCCGCCGGCTGTTGCGCAGCAGCGCGATCTCGCCGACCACCATGCCCGCCGTCACCGTGTTGACGACGACGCCGCCGTCGTCGTCGCGATGCCGCACCTCCGCGGTGCCCGACGAGATGAGCAGAAAGGAGACAGCCGCTTCCCCCTCGCGCATGAGCACCCGGCCGACGCCGGCACGGAGCGGCTGCAGGCCGGCGGCCAACGGTGCCAGGACTTCGGCGGAGCATCCTCGGAAAATGTCCATCGCCGCGAGTTCGTCGGTGCGCGCCGTCAGTTCGGCCACTGTGGCGTCCCGCACACGTTGCACCTCACCAAGCCCTCCCACCCCTGCTCCGGCCCCCAGGCTAGCTGGCCGGAACGCCGGGTGAGCCCTGATTCAAGCAGTGGCGCAGCCCCGTGAATTGGTGTTCCAGACATCGACGGTTAGCCTGACTCAGCACACATCGGCACGTGGAGGAGAGACATGAACGGGCTGCACCAGAAGCTGCAGGACACCTACGAAGAGGTGTTGCGCCGCAATCCCGGCGAGACCGAATTCCACCAGGCCGTCTACGAGGTGCTCCACAGTCTGGGTCCGGTGGTGGCCAAGCACCCGCAGTACACCGACTCGGCGATCATCCGGCGGATGTGCGAGCCGGAGCGGCAGATCATCTTCCGGGTACCCTGGGCCGACGATCGCGGTCACGTGCAGATCAACCGCGGCTTCCGGGTGGAGTTCAACTCGGCGCTCGGCCCCTACAAGGGTGGCCTGCGGTTCCACCCCTCGGTCTATCTGGGCATCGTCAAGTTCCTCGGCTTCGAGCAGATCTTCAAGAACTCCCTGACCGGCCTGCCCATCGGCGGCGGAAAGGGCGGATCGGACTTCGACCCCAAGGGCCGTTCCGACGGCGAGATCATGCGGTTCTGCCAGTCGTTCATGACCGAGCTGTACCGGCACCTCGGCGAATACACCGACGTGCCGGCCGGTGACATCGGCGTCGGCGGCCGGGAGATCGGCTACCTGTTCGGCCAGTACAAGCGGATCACCAACCGCTATGAGTCCGGGGTCCTGACCGGCAAGGGGCTGAGCTGGGGCGGGTCCCAGGTTCGCACCGAGGCCACCGGCTACGGCGCGGTGTTCTTCGCCGACGAGATTCTCAAGACCGCAGGCGACTCCTTCGAGGGCAAGAAGGCCGTGGTGTCCGGTTCGGGCAACGTCGCCATCTACGCGATCGAGAAGATCCACCAGTTGGGTGGCACCGTGATCGCCTGCTCGGACTCCAGCGGCTACATCGTCGACGAGAAGGGCATCGACCTCGAACTGCTCAAGGAGGTCAAGGAAGTCCGGCGGGAGCGCATCGAGGCCTACGCCCACGGCCGTGCCGGTGCGGCGGAATTCGTCGGCGGCGGCACAATCTGGGATGTGGCCTGCGATATCGCGATCCCGTCGGCCACTCAGAACGAACTCGACGGCGATCACGCCGCCCGGCTCGCCAAGAACGGCTGCCGCGTCGTCGCCGAGGGGGCGAACATGCCGTGCACCCCGGCCGCGGTCAAGTTGTTCGCCGAGGCGCGGGTGACGGTCGCGCCGGGCAAGGCGGCCAACGCCGGCGGAGTGGCGACCAGTGCCCTGGAGATGCAGCAGAACGCCTCGCGCGACTCGTGGACCTTCGAATACACCGAGCAGCGCCTGGCGGCCATCATGCAGAGCATCCATGACCGCTGCCTGGCCACCGCCGACGAGTACGGTGAGCCCGGCAACTACGTGCTGGGCGCCAACATCGCAGGCTTCACCCAGGTTGCCGACGCGATGCTGGCCCTCGGCCTGATCTGAGTCAGATCCCCGGGATCAGGATCAGCAGGCTGACCCGGGTTCCGCCGGCCGGTTCCGGGACCGCGACCGGCGCGATGAAGGCGGCCATCGGGTGGCCGCTGAGCAGTGCGGTGACGCCGCCGGTGGGACGACGCCGGACAGACGGCCCATGGCTGGCGACGAACGGCCCGGTTGATCGCCTGGTTGATCGCCTACGAGCCGCCCTGGCCGCCGGCGCCGCCCGGGCCGCCCACCGGGCCGGCGGCTTTGGTGCCGCTGTCGCCGGGTGCGCCGGCATGCCCGTTACCGGTGCCGCCGACACCGCCGTCACCGCCGCTGCCGCCGGCGCCACCGGAGCCGTTGCCGCCGGGGCCACCGGTCCCGCCGACGCCGCCCGTTGCGGTGCCTTCGCCGCCGGCACCACCGCCGCCGCCGGAACCGCCGTTCCCGCCGGCGGCACTCCACCCGCCGGAGCCACCGGAGCCACCGGAGCCGCCCCGGCCGCCGGTGCCACCCGCGCCACCGCCACCGCCCTTGCCGCCGTCGCCGGTCGCCCAGGTGGTACCGCCGCTGCCCCCGGCGCCGCCGGAACCGCCCACGCCGCCGGCCAGGTTGGCGCCGCCGGCGCCGCCGGTCCCGCCGACGCCCCCGGTCCCGGTGTAGGTCCAGCCGCCGGTCCCGCCGGCACCGCCGCGGCCGCTGGTGGCGCCGTCACCACCGGCACCGCCGTCACCACCGTGGCCGCCGTCGCCGCCGGTTCCGCGTGCACTGCCGTAGCTGCCGTAACCACCGGCGCCGCCGCTGCCGCCGTCACCGCCGGGAAGGGCGGCGGCACCCGAACCACCCTTGCCGCCGCTGCCGCCGTTGCCGCCGTCGACCGCGGTGCCGCCGCTGCCGGCGCGACCGCCGTTGCCGCCGTCGCCGCCCTTGCCGCCGCCGCCGGCCCCGGCGAAGCCGTTGCCGCCGTTGCCGCCGTCGCCGGCCGCGGCGCTGGCCCCGATCTTGCCGAACACGTCCTGTGAGCCGTCCGGGGCCGCCCCCTTGCTGACGCCCCCCGGGCCGGCATTGCCGGCATGGCCGCCGTTGCCGCCGTTGCCGCCGTCGATGTGCCCCGTTGTCCCGTCGGCCCCGTTGGCACCGTTGGCACCACTGCCGGCGTTGCCGCCGTTGCCCGGGGCAGCGCCGTTACCGCCGGCGCCGCCGTTGCCGCCGCTGCCGCCGCTGCCCCCGCTGTTCTGGAAGGCGAGGCCACCGTTGCCACCGTTGCCGCCGTCGGCGCCGGCCTTGTCGGCCGAGCCACCGCGCCCGCCGTTGCCACCATTGCCACCGTTGCCGTTCGTCGTGTCACCGTTGGCGCCGTTGCCACCGCTGCCGCCGGCACCGGCGGCACCACCGGCACCGGTGCTGGAGCCCAGACCACCGGCCCCGCCGTTGCCGCCACTGCCGCCGTTGCCACCCGAAACACCCGCCGCGGCACCGGCGGCGTCGTAACCGGCGCCACCGGCACCGCCGGCGCCACCGGTACCGCCGGCACCGATGTGGCCGCCCGCCCCGCCGAAGATGCCGGGGGCGGTGCCGGCCTGACCACCGGAGCCGCCCTGGCCGCCCGAACCGGCGTTGCCGCCGTCCGGGTTCGCCGCGTCACCCGCGGCGCCGTCCGCGCCGGCGCCGCCGGTGCCACCCTGACCACCGTTGCCGGCATCGCCGAACAGCTGCCCGCCGTTGCCGCCGTTACCGCCGAGGGCACCGGTGCCGCCGTTTCCGTTCCCGCCGCCGGCGAACGTGCCCGCCGCACCGGTGACGCCGACCCCGCCATTGCCCCCGTTGCCGAACAGGTAGGCGCTGCCCCCGGCGTACACGCCGGCGACCCCGGTCAGCTGCGCCGCGTCCCCGCCGTTGCCGAACAGGTAACCGCCGTCGCCGAGGTTGCCGAAGAACGGCAGGAAGCCGCCCAGCAGCGAGTGGTTCACGCCCTCCCACGTGCCGCCGCCGAACAGGGCCGGCAGCGCGTCGCCGATCGAGTAGCCGTCACCGATGAGTTCTCTGCCGACCAGGAACACCGTCGGCGCGTTGATGAGGTCGAACAGGAAGTTGTCGGCCGCGGCGCCGCCCGGGATGCTCAGCGCGGCAACCGGGTCGACGCCGTCGGGTTCCAACTGAGCGCCCGTCATGTCGTCGATCACCGAGATGATCGCGTCCTCGATCGGGTCGGCCTGCGCAGGCGGAGTTGCCAGCGGGACCATCCCGAAAGCCAGAAAAGCACCGACCGCGCTGCCAGTCCCTGCAAGACGACGACGGGCACGCCGCCCGTGGTGGTCATGACCACTCATGTTGCAACCTCTCCGGTGCTGTGAACTGCTCGTTCGGACGGCTGACGGTCGGCACGGCGAAGCCCGGCGCACCGCAAACGCCGGACGAAAATTAACAGAAAAATACATTAATGTCCAGACAATTAACAGCATTTATGTAATGCGGACCAAGTTATTTGCAGCAATGGCACACGTTCACACATTCGGAAAATTGCTCGGTTCCACTCGCTCGCACCCAGGCGCAACCGCCTGGGTGCGCGGGTGGATCGGCCCACCGGCCTCGCCCGCGGCTTCCTGCCGCACAGAACTCGGCGGGGCTGTTGATGCTGCGGCGACCATGCGGCCCACTCGCACTCTGCCATGGTGAGCGCAGAGTCAACGGGGATTCTCTGTGGAGCTAAGGGGAATCGAACCCCTGACCTTCTCGATGCGAACGAGACGCGCTACCAAC
>CAZGGK010000037.1:0-47824 GCA_964525125.1 uncultured Mycobacterium sp. | reverse complement strand
TCCTGCAGGACTACCCGATCGAGCAGTACATCCGCGACGCCAAGATCGACTCGCTCTACGAGGGCACCACCGCGATCCAGGCGCAGGACTTCTTCTTCCGCAAGATCATCCGCGACAAGGGCACCGCGCTGGCCCACGTCGCCGGGGAGATCGAGGCGTTCATCGCCAACGAGTCCGGCAACGGGCGGCTGAAGAAGGAGCGGGAACTGCTGGCCACCGCGCTCGGCGATGTGCAGGGCATGGCGGCGACGCTGACCGGCTACCTGATGGCCGCGCAGGAGGACATCTCCAGCATCTACAAGGTGGGTCTGGGTTCGGTGCGCTTCCTGTTGAGCGTCGGCGACCTGGTGATCGGGTGGCTGCTGGCCCGCCAGGCCGCGGTCGCCGTGGAGAAGCTGGACGCCGGGGTCACCGATGCCGACCGGGCCTTCTACGAGGGCAAGATCGCGGTGGCGTCGTTCTTCGCCAAGAATTTCCTGCCGCTGCTGACCAGCACTCGCACCGTGATCGAGACCATCGACAACGAGATCATGGAGCTCGACGAAGCTGGGTTCTGACAGGTTCTCAGACCCGCCGCACAAGACCGCGCAGGCCTCCGGGGCGATCCCCCGGGGGCCTGTTGCTTTACCTCCTGACGAGCAGACGCGAAAGTCCCCAAAAAGCGTCGATTCAGGGGACTTTTGTGTCTGCTCGGCGCCACGACATGGCGCCCTCAGGAGTCGAGCCGGCGCAGCAGCGCCCGGGTGCGGGCGCGGCCCTCGGCGGAACCGTCGAAGACGATGCCGACGAACTCATCGACACCGGCCGCGCTCAGCGCACCGATACGCTCGGCCACCTCGTCTTCGGGGCCGATGATCGCGGCGTCCTCCGGACCCCGATAGCCCTCGCGGTCCAGCATGGCCCGGTAGGACGGCAGGTGGCCGTAGATCGCGAACTGTTCGGCGGCCCGTGCCCGGGCGCTGCCGGCGTCGTCGGTGACGCTGACCGGCAGTGACGCGACCACCCGGACGGCGTTCTCGCTCCGGCCCGCCGCGACCGCGGCCGCCCGCAGGGTCGGGGCGATGTGCTCGGCCAGGGTTTTCGGCCCGGTCATCCAGGTCACGGTGCCTGCGGTGCGGCCGCCGGCCAGCCGGAGCAGTTGCGGGCCCAGCGCGGCGATGTAGACATCGGGCGCGGGCGCACCGGGAATCTGCAGGGCGCCGCGGGCGGTGACGGTCTCGCCGACCGCGGCGGCCGGCTGACCGGCCAGCAGTGGCTGCAGTCCGTCGAGGTACTCCCGCAACCGGCGCACCGGCTTGTCCCACGGGATGCCCCACATGCCCTCGGTGACCGACTGGTGCGTCATGCCCAGACCCAGGACAAACCGGCCGCCGCCGATCAGGCTCAGCGTCAGCGCCCGCTGGGCCAGCAGCATCGGGTGTTGGTTCTGGATCGGCAGCACCCCGGTGCCGACCTCGATGCGGTCGACCTCCCGCAACACCACCGCCAGCACCGTCAATAGGTCCGGTTCGAACGGCATCTGCGGCAGCCAGACCCTACGGAAACCCTCGTCGCGCAGCTGCGCCAGGTTCTCGACGACCGCGTCCACCGGATTGCGGCCACCGCTGTCGCTGAGTGCGGCCAACATGCTCATCTGCATGCCGTCCACGCTAACCGCTGCGCGGCGCAGAAGTGACCGCCACCGGATCCTCCCTCCCGGTGGCGGTCACCGGCCCTTTACCCCGCTGCGCGCGGCGGTAGACGTCAGGCTTCGAGAATGGCCGCGACGCCCTGTCCGCCCGCGGCGCAGATCGAGATCAGCGCGCGCACCGGCTTGTTCTTGGCGGCACCTTTCCGACCGGCCTTGGCCTCGGCGATCTGCTTGGCGGCCTGCGCCAGGATCCGCCCACCGGTGGCCGCGAACGGATGTCCGGCGGCCAGCGACGAGCCGTTGACGTTGAGTTTCGCGCGGTCGATCGCCCCCAGCGCGGCGTCCAGGCCCAGCCGCTGCGTGCAGTACTCCTCGGACTCCCACGCCTGGAGGTGACACAGCACCGTCGAGGCGAACGCCTCGTGGATCTCGTAGAAATCAAAGTCCTGCAGCCTCAGCCCGTTGCGGGCCAGCAGCCGCGGCACCGCGAACGTCGGCGCCATCAGCAGGCCCTCGACGCCGTTGACGTAGTCCACCGCCGCCATCTCCGCGTCGACGAAGTAGGCCAGCGGGGTCAGCGAGTGCGCCGCCGCCCAGTCCTCGCTGGCCAGCAGCGCCACCGACGCTCCGTCGGTCAGCGGGGTGGAGTTGCCGGCGGTCATGGTGGCGTCGCCCGATCTCACCCCGAACACCGGCCGCAGCGTGGCCAGCTTCTCAGTCGTGGAGCCCGGCCGCAGGTTGTCGTCGCGGTACAGCCCGAGGAACGGCGTGACCAGGTCGTCGAAGAAGCCGCGGTCGTAGGCGGCGGCCATGTTGCGGTGGCTGGCGGCGGCCAGTTCGTCCTGGTCGACGCGCTTGATCCCCATCCGCTTGGTGGTGATCGCCTGGTGATCGCCCATCGACAGGCCGGTGCGGCGCTCCTTGTTGGCCGGAATCTCCACCCCCAGTGCCGCAGGCAGCTTGCCGACAAGCTTCAGCCGCGCCAGGTTGGACTTGGCCCGCCGCAGCGCCAACAGGGTCCGGCGCAACTCGTTGCCGACCTCCAGCGGTGCGTCGGAGGTGGTGTCCACCCCGCCGGCGGCCGCGACCTCGTAGCGGCCGGCGGCGATGCCGTCGGCTGCGCAGATCGCCGCCTGCAGACCGGTGCCGCAGGCCTGCTGCAGGTCGAACGCCGGCGTGTGCGGTGACAGCGCGGAACCCAGCACGCATTCCCGGATCAGGTTGAAGTCGCGACTGTGCTTGAGCACCGCGCCGCCGATGACCGCATCGAGTTTCTCGCCGGCCAGTCCGAACCGGTCCACCAGCCCGGCCAGCGCCGCGGTGAACATGTCCTGATTCGACGCTTCGGCATAGGCGCCGTCGGATCGGGCGAACGGGATGCGGTTTCCACCGAGCACGGCAACGCGTCGCCGGGTCCGGGTGTTCGTCTGAGCAGGTTGCGCGGCCACCATGTCTGTCTCGATCTCCCTGTCGTAGGTTTGAGGTTATCCGGCGTCGGGGCCATACTACCCACTGTTCTTACTCTGGAGTAAGTTAGGACGACAGGTACGTCCCGACCAGGAAGGCAGCTCAGTGGCCCCCAAGCTCTCATCAGACCTGTTCTCGCAGATCGTCAACTCCGCCCCCGGGTCGTTTCTGACCAAGCAGCTCGGCGTTCCCCAGCCGGAGACGCTGCGCCGGTACCGGGCCGGCGAGCCCGCACTCGCCGGGCCACTGCTGATCGGCGGTTCCGGACGGGTGGCCGAACCGCTGCGCGCCGCACTGGCCGACGACTACCAGTTGGTCGGCGACAACCTGGGCGGCAGGTGGGCGGATTCGTTCGGCGGGCTGGTCTTCGACGCCACCGGCATCGCCGCGCCCGGCGGGCTGACGGCACTGCACGAGTTCTTCACCCCGCTGCTGCGCAACCTGGGCCGCTGTGGGCGGATCGTCGTCGTCGGCACCACCCCGGACCAGGCGGCCGACACCGACGAGCGCATCGCCCAGCGCGCACTGGAGGGTTTCACCCGGTCCCTGGGCAAGGAACTGCAACGCGGGGCCACCGTGCAGTTGGTCTACCTGTCACCCGACGCCAACCCCGGCGCCACCGGACTGGAGTCGACGCTCCGGTTCATCCTGTCGGCGAAGTCGGCCTACGTCGACGGCCAGGTGTTCTACGTCGGCGCCGACGACGCCACCGCCCCGGCGGACTGGGACCGGCCGCTGGCCGGAAAGGTGGCGGTGATCACCGGCGCCGCCCGCGGCATCGGGGCCACCATCGCCGAGGTGTTCGCCCGAGACGGCGCCTCCGTGGTGGCGATCGACGTGCCGGCGGCAGCCGACGCGCTGACCGATACCGCCTCCCGGGTCGGCGGGACCGCGCTGCCGCTGGACGTGACCGCCGACGATGCCGTGGACGTGATCACCGCACATCTGCGCGAGCACTGTGACGGCCGCGCCGACATCTTGGTCAACAACGCCGGCATCACCCGCGACAAGCTGCTGGCCAATATGGACGATGCCCGCTGGAATTCGGTGCTGGCCGTCAACCTGCTTGCCCCGCAACGCCTTACTCAAGGCTTGGTGGACAACGGTTCCATCACCGAGGGCGGCCGGGTGATCGGGCTGTCGTCGATGGCCGGTATCGCCGGCAACCGCGGCCAGACCAACTACGCGACCACCAAGGCCGGAATGATCGGGCTCACCGAGGCATTGGCGCCCGAGCTGGCGGCCAAGGGCATCACCATCAACGCCGTCGCGCCCGGCTTCATCGAGACCGCGATGACGGCGGCGATACCGCTGGCCACCCGCGAGGTGGGCCGCCGGCTCAATTCGCTGTTCCAGGGCGGCCAACCCGTCGACGTCGCCGAGTTGATCGCCTACTTCGCCAACCCGGCCTCGGGCGCCGTCACCGGCAACACCGTCCGGGTCTGCGGCCAGGCCATGCTGGGGGCCTGACATGACTCAGCCGAGTGGCCTGCGAAACATGCTGCGCGCGGCCGCGGGGGCGCTGCCGTTCGTCCCCCGCGGCGACACCCTGCCCGATCGCACCATCCGGGTCGACGAACTGGCCATCGACCGGGCGAACGTCGCGGCGTACGCAGCGGTCACCGGTCTGACCTACGGCGACACGGTGCCGCTGACCTATCCCTTCGCGTTGACGTTCCCCAGCGTGATGGCGCTGGTGACCGGGTTCGACTTCCCCTTCGCCGCAATGGGATCCGTGCACACCGAAAACCACATCACCCAGTACCGGCCGATCGCGATCACCGACACCGTCGGAGTGGCGGTGCACGCGGACAACCTGCGCGAGCACCGCAAGGGTCTGCTGGTCGACGTGGTGACCGACCTGAACGTCGGCAACGACACCGCCTGGCGCCAGGTGACGACGTTTCTGCACCAGCAGCGCACCAGCCTGTCCGACGAACCCAAGCCGCCACCGGTCAAGCAGCCCAAGCTGCCGCCACCGAACGCCGTGCTGAAGATCACCCCCGGCCAGATCCGCCGGTACGCCTCGGTCGGCGGCGACCACAACCCGATCCACACCAGTCCGCTCGGCGCCAAACTCTTCGGCTTCCCGACGGTGATCGCGCACGGGATGTTCTCGGCCGCGGCGGTGCTGGCCAACATCGAAGGCGCACTGCCCGATGCGGTGAGCTACTCGGTGCGGTTCGGCAAGCCGATGCTGCTGCCGGCCAGCCCGGGGCTCTACGTCACCCCGGTGAGCGGCGGCTGGGACCTGGCGCTGCGCAACGTGGCGAAGGGTTACCCGTACCTGACCGGGTCGGTGCGCGGTGTGTGAATGCTAGCATGCATGCATGACTCAAGTGACCTGGCGGGCTCCCGACGAACTCGTCGAGCGGGTCCGCCGGGTAGCGTCGCGGCAGGGCTGCAGTCTTAACGAATACCTCAGCCGATTGGCCCGTGCCGCAACGGATCCCACCTTGGAAGGCGACGACGCCGACCGGCTTCGCGAGCGTCTCGCACTGGCCGGACTGCTGGCCGAAACGCAGCAGCCACGCGCCCGGCCGGATCGCGATGCTGTCGCACGCGCCCGAAAAGCCGCGGGTCAAGGCACGCCGTTGGCCGACCTGATCGTGCGCGACCGGGGATGAGCACCGGCGTCTTCGCCGACTCGTCCGCGCTGGTCAAGCTCTACGCCGATGAAATCGGCTCCGCCGAAGTCGCAGAGCACACCCACCTGGTGGTCAGTCAGCTCGCCCGGGTCGAGGTGCCGGCGGCCCTTTGGCGCAAACAGCGAATGGGCGAGCTCGCGGCGAGCGACGCCGGTGTCCTCGTCGCCGACTTCGAGGCGGACTACTTCGGCGACGTCGACTCAGCACCACGTTTCTCGGTCATCTCGGTCACCGCGGCCATCATGGACGCGGCCGCGCGTCTGCTGGGTGTGCACGGACTGCGTGCCTACGACGCCATGCAACTCGCAAGTGCGCTGGCGGTGGCGGACGTGGTGCCCGAAGGCATCGATTTTCTCGCTTACGACCGGGGGCTCACCGCGGCTGCCGCGGCTGAGGGACTGGCCGTTGTGGTGCGTCGCCGCTCCCGCTGATGTTCGGTTCGGGAACGCGGCGGGACGGGCTCAGCCCGCGTTCTCGGCGCCGCCGGACTCCTCTCGCCCGCCGGGCGCGCCCTTCAGCCCCCGCCAGAACAGGTTGATCATCAACTCGGCCGCCTCGTCGACGTCGATGTCACCGGTGCTGATCCGGTTGGCGATCGCCTCGCCCGCACCGACCAGCGCGACTGCCATCAATTCGAAGTCGGCGCCGGGTTCCGGCCTGCGGGTACCGGCCCGCAGCAGCTTTCCCACCAGTTCGATGATCTGTTCCCGGCCGGCCCGCACGGTGTGGGCGAAGGCCTGCGAACTGGTGGCCTGGGTGTACATCACGATCCATGACGCCCGGTTGGCGTCGATGTAGTGCAGGTACGCCAGAATCGTGTTGCGCAGCATGTCTTTCGGACTCTGCCCAAAGTCGACGTCGGCACGCACCGTCTCGATGAACCGGCTCAGTTCGCGGTCCAGACAGGCGCCGAACAACTCCTCCTTGGAGCCGTAGTACAGATACAGCATCGGCTTGGAGATGCGCGCCGCCGCGGCAATGGAGTCCATCGAGGTTTCGTGATAGCCGTTGATGGAGAACATCTGCACGGCCGCGTCGAGCATCTGCTGCTCGCGAACCGCCCGGGGTAACCGTTTGCTACCGCCTGCCACGGACACCTATCTTACTCAGGAGTAAGCAACGCAGCGGGAGCCAGGCTTCTTGACCGCGGCCACCCGGGCCAGCGAGGTGTCGATCGCCTCGGGCTTGAGCTCCCCGGCCGCCACCGCCTTCTCCAGCCCGTCCAGCACCGCGGGCACCTGGTCGGTGGTGACCCACAGCGCGACGTCGACACCGGCCTGCAGTGCCCGCAGCACCGCCTCGGCCACCCCGTAGCGATCGTTGATCGCCGCCATGCTGGACAGGTCGTCGCTGAACACCGGACCGCCGAACGGCGGAGCGCCATAGCCGGCGCCATCGCGCAGCAGCGCCACCGCCGCCGGACTCAGACTGGCCGGATCGGTGCCGGTCAGCCCCGGAACCTGCAGGTGGCCCAGCATCACCGCCACCGGGCCCTCGGCGACCAGCGTGCGATACGGCACCAGGTCGTCTTTTTGCAGGTCCGCCAGCGGCGGTGTGGTGACGCCGCCGGTGTGCGAATCCCCGGAGCCGTGGCCGTGACCGGGGAAGTGCTTGAGCACCGGCAGCAGCCCGGCGCCGCGCAGGCCGGCCGCGTACGCCCCCGCGTAGTCGGTGACCTTGGCCGGGTCCGACCCGAACGCACGGTCGCCGATCACCGTGTCGTCGTCGGTGGCCGATGCCACCACGTCGACCACCGGGGCGAAGTCGATCGTGATGCCCAGGTCGCGCATCTTGCGGCCCCGCTCCCAGGCCAGTTGGTAGACGTCGCCGACGCTGCCGCTGCGGGCCAGCTCGCGGGCCGACGGCGCCGATCCGATCAGCGACGACAGTCGCTCGACCCGGCCGCCCTCCTCGTCGACGCTGACCGCCAGCGGCAGCGGGCCGGCCGGGGCCGCGATCTGCTTCAGCGATCCGTCCTTGAGCATGGACAGGTCGGTCCAGCTGCCGATGAAGATGCCGCCGACGTGATGATCGCCCACCACCGTCCGTGCGTCGGCGGCGTCGCGAACCCCGACCATCAGCAGCTGCGCCAGCTTGTCCCGGACCGGCAATGCCTTGATCTGGGCGCAGACCCCGTCGGCCGGCGGGCCGGCAGCGGGCTCCGGCCCGGCCGGTGCCGCCGACTGGGCCGACTGGCCGGGCTGGGCCGGTTGCTCGGCCGGACGCGAGCAGGCCGGCAGCAGCAGCATCGTCAGCAAAGCCGGTATCAGCAGTCGGCGCATCGCATCATGCTGCCATGGCCGGATCCGCTGGCCGCGCAGCCCCTCGTGCTACCTTGGCGACCGGGAATCATCCCGATCCACCCGCCGGATCCGAAGCGATTTCGAAGGAGCCCGACCATGCCCCGGTTCGTGGCATCAGCTCTCATCAGCATCGTGATGGGTCTGCTGCTGGGTGCGGCGGCGGTCTTCGGGGTCACCCTGATGGTGCAACAGGACACCAAGCCGCGCATCGCCGGCGGCGACCCGCAGTCGTCGCTGCTGAATCGGGTGGAGTACGGCGTTCGCGGCTGACCCGCGGGTGTCAGCGGTGTCCGCCGACTCACCCGGGGTGTCGCCGACCGTTACCCCGATGCCTCGCCGGTGGCTGTTGCTGGCTGGTGCGGCCGCGCTGGTGTGCAGCTTCGCCCAGGCTCCGGGGCGAGTGTCGCCCGACACCAAACTCGACCTGACCGCCGACCCGCTGCGCTTCCTGGCCCGGGCGGCCAACCTGTGGAGCAGCGAGCTGCCGTTCGGTCAGGTGCAGAACCAGGCCTACGGCTACCTGTTTCCGCACGGCGCCTTCTTCCTGGCCGGTGACGCGGCGGGATTGCCCGGCTGGGTGACCCAGCGGCTCTGGTGGGCGCTGCTGCTCACGGTCGGATTCGCCGGCCTGCTGCGCCTGGCGGAGGCCCTGCGGATCGGTAGCCCGACATCGCGGGTGATCGGCGCCGCGGCGTTCGCACTGTCGCCGCGGGTGCTGACCACCCTGGGGTCGATCTCGTCGGAGACGCTGCCGATGATGCTGGCTCCGTGGGTGCTGCTGCCGGTGATCCGGGCGCTGGATCCGGGTCGGCGCGGCGGGAGCGGCCGCCCGGTTCGGGTGCTGGCCGCCCAGTCCGGGATCGCGGTCGCGGCGATGGGCGCGGTCAACGCGGTGGCGACGCTGGCCGGCTGCCTGCCGGCGCTGATCTGGTGGGCCGCCCACCGGCCGAACCGGCTGTGGTGGCGGTTCACCGGTTGGTGGCTGCTGGCGCTGGTGCTGGCGGCGTCGTGGTGGCTGCTGGCGCTGGTGCTGTTGGGCCGGGTCAGCCCGCCGTTCCTGGACTTCATCGAGTCCGCCGGCGTCACCACCCGATGGATGTCGCTGGTCGAGATGCTGCGCGGCACCCACAGCTGGACGCCGTTCGTGGCACCCGACGCCACCGCCGGCGCACCGCTGGTCACGCAACCGGTGCTGATTCTGGGCACCTGCCTGGTCGCCGCCGCCGGGCTGGCCGGGCTGACCACGCTGCTGCGCCGCCAGGCGCCCGGCGCCGGCCGATTGGCCGCCATGCTGCTGATCGGCGTGACACTACTGGCCGCCGGCTACTCCGGCGGTCTTGGTTCGCCCCTGGCGCAGTCGGTGCAGGGATTTCTCGACGGCGCCGGGGCGCCGCTGCGCAACGTGCACAAGCTGGAGTCGGTGATCCGGATTCCGCTGGTGCTGGGGCTGACGGCGCTGCTGGGCCGGATTCCGCTGCCGGGCAGCGTGTCCGCGCCGGTGTGGCGGCGTGCGTTCGCGCATCCCGAACGGCACAAGGCGGTGGCGGTCGGGATGGTGGTGCTGACCGCGTTGCTGGTCAGCACCGCACTGGCCTGGACCGGCCGGCTGACCCCGCCGGGAACGTTCCGCGCGATACCGCAGCACTGGCGCGACACCGCCGACTGGCTGGCCGCCCACAACACCGCAACCCCCGCCCCGGGCCGGGTGCTGGTGGTGCCGGGCGCCCCGTTCGCCACCCAGACCTGGGGCACCAGCCATGACGAGCCGCTGCAGGTTCTCAGCCAGACGGGGGCCGGCCCGTGGGGGGTGCGGGACTCGATCCCGCTGACGCCACCGCAGACCATCCGGGCGCTGGACTCGGTGCAGCGGTTGCTCGCCGCCGGCCGCCCCTCGGCGGGGCTGGCCGACACCCTGGCCCGCCAGGGGATCTCCTATGTCGTGCTGCGTAACGACCTGGACCCGGACACCTCCCGGTCGGCCCGGCCGATCCTGGTGCACCGGGCGATCGACGGCTCTGCCGGCCTGGTCAAAATGGCGGAGTTCGGCGCACCGGTCGGCGTCGGCACGGTGGCGGGATTCGTCTCCGACAGCGCACTGCGCCCGGCTTACCCGGCGGTCGAGATCTACCGGGTGGCCGCGGCAGCCAATCCGGGCGCACCCTATCTGGTCGGCGCGGACGACCTCGCCCGCGTCGATGGCGGGCCGGAGGTGTTGCTGCGACTCGACGAGCACCGCAGGTTGCGGGGTGAACCCGCGTTGGGCCCGGTGCTGATGACCGCCGATGCCCGGAGCACCGGACTGGGTGTCCCCAAAGACGCCGGGGTGACCGTCACCGACACCCCGCTGGCCCGGGAGACCGACTACGGCCGGGTGGACAATCACTCGTCGGCGACGCGGGCGGCCGGTGACCCCCGGCACACCCTCAACCGGGTGCCCGACTATCCGGCCCCGGGCGCGAGCACCGTCTTCGGCGGCTGGGTCGGCGGCCGGATCACCGCGTCGAGTTCGTCCTCGGATGCAACCGCGCTGCCCGACGTCGCACCGGCGACCTCGGCCGCGGCCGCCGTCGACGGCGATCAGGCCACCGCCTGGGTCTCCAACGCGCTGCAGTCGGCTGTCGGCCAATGGCTGCAGGTGGATTTCGACCACCCGGTGACCAGCGGCACCGTCACCGTCACGCCGAGCGCCACCGCGGTCGGCGCGCAGGTCCGCCGGATCCAGGTCGAAACCATCAACGGCACCACGACGCTGCGTTTCGATCATGCCGGCGAGCCGCTCACCGCCGCGCTGCCGTACGGCGAGACACCGTGGGTGCGGTTCACCGCGACCAGCACCGACGACGGCTCGTCGGGGGTGCAGTTCGGCATCACCGAGCTGGCGGTCACCCAGTACGACGCGTCCGGCTTCGCCCATCCGGTCGACCTGCGCCACACCGTGCTGGTGCCCGGCGCACCGCCGGGTGCTGAGGTGGCCCGCTGGGATCTGGGCGCCGAACTGCTCGGCCGGCCCGGTTGTGCACGCGGCCCCGACGGGGTGCGTTGCGCGGCGTCGATGATGCTGGAAGCCGAGGAACCGGTCACCTTCAGTCGCACCCTGGACGTGACGCGGCCAGTGACGGTGACACCGCAGCTGTGGCTGCGCCCGCGGCCGGGCCCACGACTGGCCGACCTGATCGCCGAACCGGGCACCGCGCGGGCTCGCGGCGACGCCGACCTGCTCGACGTGCAAGGCTCCGCCTACGCCGCCGCCGACGGCGATCCGGCCACCGCCTGGGTCGCGCCCCAGCGGGTCACCGGGCACCGCACCCCGCCGACGCTGACCATCGCCCTGCCGCGGCCCACCACGGTGACGGGATTGCAGCTGACCCCGAGCGCCTCGGCGGTACCGACCAGGCCCACGCTGATCGCCGCCGACCTCGGTGACGGCCCCCAGGTGCGCGAGTTGCCCGACGCGGCGGGCACCGGCCCGCGGACCGTGCGCCTGCACCCCCGGAAGACCGACACCGTCACCCTCAGCCTGCTCGACTGGCAGGACGTCATCGACCGTACGGCGCTCGGGTTCGACCAACTCAAACCGCCGGGGCTGGCCGAGGTGACCGTAATCGGTGCCGACGGGAGTCCCGTGGCCCCCGCCGACGTCGACCGCAACCGGTCGCGCCGGGTCAACGTCGACTGCGGACACGGCCCGGTGATAGCAGTCGCCGGCCGGTTCGTCCACACCTCGATCTCGACCACGGCGGGTGCCCTGCTGGACGGCGCGCCGGTCGCCGCGCAGGCCTGCGACCGGCAGCCCGTCGCACTGGCAGCCGGCCAGCAGGAACTGCTGATCAGCCCGGGCGAGGCCTTCGTCGTCGACAGCGTGCAACTATCCGGCCCACTGGCGGCGGCACCCGCCGCCGACATCGCGCCGGCCGCCACCGGCGCCTGGGGTGCGGCCCACCGCGAGGTGCTGGTCGCCGCCGCACCGATCGTGCGGGTGCTGGTGGTGCCCGAGAGCATCAATCCCGGCTGGGTGGCGCGCGCCGCGGACGGCACCCGGCTGGTCGCGGTCGCCGTCAACGGCTGGCAGCAGGGCTGGGTGCTGCCGGCCGGCACCGCCGGTACCGTCACGCTGCGCTTCGAGTCCAACCGGCTCTACCGGGTCGGCCTGACCGGCGGGCTTGCGCTGCTGCCACTGCTGGCACCGCTGGCCTGGTGGCGGCGGCGCGGGCGACCTGCCGGGACACCGCCACGCCCGTGGGCGCCGTCGCGACGGTTGGCGGCCGTCGCCGGATTGGCGGTCGGCACGGTGATCGCCGGCGCGGCGGGCGCCGCGGTGTTCGGCACAGCCCTGGCCCTGTTGCACCGGCTGCGGCATCGACCGCGGTGGTATCGCACAGCCACCCTCGGCCTGAGCGCCGGCGGCCTGATCGCCGCCGGAGCGGTGCTGAGTCAACATCCGTGGCGGTCGGTGGACGGCTACGCCGGCCACTGGTCGGGCGTGCAACTGCTGGCGCTGATCTCGGTGGCGACGCTGGCGGCGGCGGCGGTCCTGCAACTGCCGCCGAAGCCCGTTGCGGCCCGTTAAGGCGCCGCTTCCAACTTCTCCACCTGGGCGTTGAAGAGCCGCACCAGGTCAGCGGTGGTGGCGGCGTCGATTGTGCCGTCGTTCTTCGCCCCCAGCCGGATGTCGTTGCTGCTGGCAACCACGAGTACACCCCGGTAGTAGCCGGAGACCGTGGCGGCGGTGACCGACATCGGAAGCCGAACGGCGGACGAACCGGAACTGGTCATCACGGTCGCGACCGCCCACGGCGGCACTCCGGCGGCATCCAGTGGATCAAGTCGCACCTCGGTGGTGACGCTGCGTCCGGCGCCCCCGAAGGTCTGGGTGAAGGACTGACACTTCTCCAGAAATTCCTTCAGGTTCCGCTGTCCGGAGGTGATGGCCAGGTGCACTCGCATCGAGTGCAGGCCGCCGGCGGCGATATTCGCCAACGTGGCCGTGGCGGATTGGGTGGCGCCTTTGGAGTCGCCGTAGAGGTCCGCGCACTCCGGTGGATCGGTCGTCGCATTGGGGACTTCTTGCTGCCCCGCATTGGAGCTGTTGAGGCCACTGACCCACTTGCCGCCGGAGATCTCCGGAAACGCCGACCGGTCGACCAGCATGTCGGAAGTCAGCTGGGTGATCTCCGGTTTCCTGGAGGGTTTGTCGCCGCCGCGCGTCTGCCAGACAACGCTCACCACCAGGACGGCGGCAACCAGGACCACGACGGCCCCTGCGGCCAGGCTCAGCCACAGCAACCTGCGTGAGCCGGATCGCTGCGGCGGCGGCCACTGCGGCGGATAGGGCAGGTACGGCGGCTGATACCCCGGCGGCGGCACGGCACCCGCCGCGTCGTCGACCCACAGCGGCCAGTCCGGCGGTGGCGGCGGCCACGCCGGATCCGGAGTCCAGTTGCTGTCCGGCGCCCACCCGGGTGGAACGGGCGGCCAGTTGGGTGGCGGATTAAAACGCATCGGGATCTTCCGGGTTCTGTTTGCTGCTACCTGGTTCCGGCGGCCTGGCGAGGTTGCGGCCGACCTGCCGGGAGCCTACGCGATGCGCCCGTCTTTCCTGGTTACGCCCACAACACCGGTGCATCGCAGCGCTTAATGGCAGGCTGGGTGACGAATACACCAGGTAGCACCAGAGGAGGCCCGCGTGGGAATAGCCACGGTCAACCCCGCCACCGGGGAGACGGTCAAGACGTTCACACCGGCCACCAGCGAAGAGATCGGCGCCGCCATCGCACGGGCAGCCAGCCGATTCGCCGACTACCGGCGCACCGGCTTCGCACAGCGGGCCGCCTGGATGCACGCCACCGCGGACCTGCTGGAGGCCGAAGCCGACCAAGTGGCGGCGATGATGACGCTGGAGATGGGCAAGACGCTGGCCTCGGCCAAGGCCGAGGCACTCAAATGCGTGCAGGGCTTCCGCTACTACGCCGACCACGCCGAAGCACTGCTGGCCGATGAGGTGGCCGACCCGTCGAACGTGGGCGCCAGCAGGGCGTTCGCCCGGTATCAGCCGCTCGGGGTCGTGCTGGCGGTGATGCCGTGGAACTTTCCGCTGTGGCAGGCGGTGCGGTTCGCCTCGGCCGCGCTGATGGCCGGCAATGTCGGCCTGCTCAAACATGCCTCGAACGTCCCGCAGACGGCGCTGTACCTCGCCGATGTGCTGGCCCGCGGCGGGTTCCCCGACGGCTGCTTCCAGACCCTGCTGATCGGCGCGGGCGCAGTGGAGCAGATCCTGCGCGATCCCCGGGTGGCGGCCGCGACGCTCACCGGAAGCGAGCCGGCCGGGCAGTCGGTGGCTGCGATCGCCGGTGACGAGATCAAGCACACCGTGCTGGAACTCGGGGGCAGCGATCCGTTCATCGTGATGCCGTCGGCGGACCTGGCCGCCGCGGTGCCGGTCGCGGTCCGGGCCCGCGTGCAGAACAACGGCCAATCCTGCATCGCCGCAAAGCGATTCATCGTGCACACTGACGTCTACGACGAGTTCGTCGAAAAATTCACCGAGCAGATGGCGGCGCTGCGCGTCGGCGACCCGACCGACCCGGAGACCGACGTCGGCCCGATGGCCACCGAGCAGGGCCGCGCCGACATCGAGAGGCTGGTGGACTCGGCCGTCGCCGCCGGTGCGGTGATCCGTTGCGGCGGAAGGCGACTCAATCGCCCGGGCTGGTTCTACCCGCCCACCGTGATCACCGACATCACCCGCGACATGGCACTCTTCGGCGAGGAGGCGTTCGGCCCGGTGGCCTCGGTCTACCGGGCCGCCGATATCGACGAGGCCATCGGGATCGCCAACGCCACCGTCTTCGGGCTGGGATCGAACGCCTGGACCCGCGACGACGCCGAGATCAGCCGGTTCGTCGACGAAATCGAGGCCGGGCAGGTCTTCATCAACGGCATGACGACCTCCTATCCGGGGCTGCCGTTCGGCGGCGTCAAACGCTCCGGGTACGGCCGTGAGCTGGCCGGCCACGGCATCCGCGAGTTCTGCAACCTCAAGACGGTCTGGGTGGGCTGAGCAGTTGCGGCCGCCAGGTCAGGCGCTGTGCCGCACCCCGGTGGCGGAACTGCCCCGTGCCGCTTCCACCAGTGCCGGGTGGATCGGCGCAGCCGGCACGTGTGCCGGCCTGCCGATGGCAAACTCCTTGCGCAGCACCGGAATAACCTGCTCCCCCAGCAGGTCCAGCTGCTCCAGCACGGTTTTCAGCGGCAGACCGGCGTGATCGATGAGGAACAGCTGGCGCTGGTAGTCACCGACGTAGTCACGGAAGCCCAGGGTGCGGTCGATGACCTGCTGCGGTGAGCCGACCGTCAACGGCGTCTGCGCACTGAACTCCTCCAGGCTGGGGCCGTGACCGTACACCGGAGCATTGTCGAAGTAGGGCCGGAACTCCGCCACGGCGTCCTGACTGTTGGGCCGCATGAAGACCTGCCCGCCCAAGCCCACGATGGCCTGCTCGGCACTGCCGTGGCCGTGGTGCTCGAAGCGCTGCCGGTACAACCGCACCATCTGCCTGGTGTGCGACGGCGGCCAGAAGATGTGGTTGGCGAAGAACCCGTCTCCGTGGTACGCGGCCAGGTCGGCGATCTCCGGGCTGCGGATCGAACCGTGCCAGACAAACGGCGGCACCCCGTCCAGCGGGCGCGGCGCCAGCGTGAATCCTCGCAGCGGGCCGCGGTACTTGCCGGTCCAATCCACCACCTCGTCGCGCCACAGTCGGCGCAGGAGCCGGTAGTTCTCCACCGTCAGCGGCAGCGCCGCCCGGATGTCCTGACCGAACCACGGGTAGACCGGCGCGGTGTTGCCGCGGCCCAGCATCAGATCCACCCGGCCGCCGGCCAGGTGCTGCAGCACGGAAAAGTCCTCGGCGATGCGGACCGGGTCGTTGGTGGTGATCAGTGTGGTCGCCGTGGACAGCAGGATCTGCCCGGTCTGCGCGGCGATGTAGCCCAGCAGAGTGGCCGGCGACGACGGGACGAACGGCGGGTTGTGGTGCTCGCCGGTGGCGAAGACATCCAGCCCCACCTCCTCGGCCTTCTTGGCGATCGTCACCGTCGCCCGGATTCGCTCGGCCTCGGTCGGGGCACGTCCGGTCGTGGGGTCAACCGTGACATCGCCGATGGTGAAGATCCCGAACTGCATTGCTGACATGGCGTTGCTCCTGGCCGTCGTGCGCGACCCGGCTGGATCGGCTCTGACCCCGACAAATAGTTGGCTAATCAACTTATTCCGGACTCGCCGCCCGCGAGGCGTTGCACTGCTCCTCGATGAAAACCCTTGTCGTCTCCCGCAATTCAGGGCCAGCCGGCTCGATGCCTTCGAGGGTCTGGGTGACGAATTCGGCCGCCCGGCCGGGGTCTGAGGTGACCAACGTGACCAGGTGGACGTCGGCGAACCGGGCGATCCGCTGGGCTGAGCCCAGCGGCGCCATCAGCTGCTGGGTGGTGATGGCGCCGAAGTGGCTGCGCCGGAATCCTTCCACCCCATCGGCGGTCGAACCGATCGCGACGTGGATGTCAGCGGAGGCCTTGATCGACCACTGCAGGGCGGCGATGTCGATGGCCCCGGCGCCCGGCGCCCACACCCAGCGGGTGGCGGTGCCGGCCAGCACGATCAGCGGGTGGGCCCCGCCGGCGGACTGCCCGACTGCCCCGGCAGGGGGCGCGCGTCCCCTGGCGGATCTCGATGAACTACAGCGCCGACGTCGAGGTGCTGCGCAACGGCCCGGTAACCGACCCGAACCTGAGGTTCGCCGCCGCCGTCGTGCCCGCGCCGGAGATGCTGGCCGTGTGATCGGTACCGGGTGATTCTCGGTGAACCCGGGCAATAGCCACCGCGGACCACTGCGATCTTCCTACCATCGACCTATGCCGCAACTGAACACCGCACGCGGACCGCTCGACACCGCAGACCTCGGCGTCACCCTCATGCACGAGCACGTGTTCATCATGACCACCGAGATCGCCCAGAACTATCCGGAAGCCTGGGGCGACGAGGACCAGCGGGTGGCGGACGCCGTCACCCGGCTGAACGAGCTCAAGGCCGCCGGAGTGGACACCATCGTCGACCTCACCGTGATCGGCCTGGGCCGCTACATTCCCCGCATCGCCCGGGTGGCCGCGCAGACCGAGCTCAACATCGTGGTGGCCACCGGCGTGTACACCTACAACGACGTACCGTTCTTCTTCCACTACCTGGGCCCCGGCGCACAGCTGGGCGGGCCGGAGATCATGGCCGACATGTTCGTCCGCGACATCGAGTCCGGTATCGCCGACACCGGGGTCAAGGCCGCGATCCTCAAGTGCGCCACCGACGAACCCGGCGTCACCCCCGGTGTGGAGCGGGTGCTGCGCGCGGTCGCCCAGGCGCACCGGCGCACCGGCGCACCGATCTCCACCCACACGCACGCCGGGCTGCGGCGCGGCCTGGAGCAGCAGCGCATCTTCGCCGAGGAGGGCGTCGATCTGTCCCGGGTGGTTATCGGGCACTCCGGAGACAGCACCGACCTGGGCTACCTCGAGGAACTGATCGCCGCCGGCTCCTACCTGGGCATGGACCGGTTCGGCATCGACCTGATCCTGCCGTTCGAGGACCGGGTGAACACCGTGGTGGCCATGTGCGAACGCGGCCACGCCGACAAGATGGTGCTCTCCCACGATGCGAACTGCTATTTCGATGCGTTGCCCGGCGACCTGGTCTCGGTCGCCGCCCCCAACTGGCACTACCTGCACATCCACCACGACGTCATTCCCGCCCTCAAGCAGCGCGGGGTCACCGACGAACAGCTGCGCACCATGCTGGTCGACAATCCGCGCAAGATCTTCGAGCACGCCGGCGGCTACTGAACCGCTATCGAGCCGCTATCTGGCCGCTATCTGGCAATGAGCTCGGGCCGGTCGGTGACCGAACTGTCCAGCGGCGGCACCGGGCGCTGCGCGCGGAACTCCCAGTTGCGCAACGCCTCCCGGGTCGGTGATTCCACCAGCGCATAGCTGACCGCCGCGATGGCGACGGTGAAGACCATCGTCAAGGCAAGCACCACCGCCATGTCGCCGGTGAACGCGAACCGGCCTATCACCGGGAACACCATGTCCAGCGCCGCCAGATGCCAGATGAAGATCCCGTAGGACCACCGGCCCAGGGTGACCATCGTCGGGCTGGCCAGAATCCGGTGGCCGGCGTCGGGCCGGTCCAGCACCAGCGGCGCCAGCAGCGTCCAGGCGATGACGCCGCCCATCGCGGTCCGGACGATGAACTGGTTGACGGTGGCCGGCGTCAACCCCTCCGGGCCGGCCAGCGGCGAGGCGGCCACCAGGTAGGCGGCCACCGTCAGCGCCGCCATCGGCACCCGGCGGCGGGCCAGCCGATGCACCCGGGTGATCGGGGTGAAGGTCCACTCGGCCAGCAGCATGCCGGCCCCGAACCAGCAACCGTAGGCCGGCGCCCAGTTCAGCGGGTTCACCCCGTGCGGGGTGTGGATCGGCAGGTATCCCCAGCCCAGGCTGAGCAGCGCGACCGTGGCGATCGCCGGCACCCGGGCGCGCACCGGAAGCCGCCGGGCCGCCAGCGCCAGCACCGGCAGGGCGATGTAGAAGCTCACCTCCACCGCCAGGCTCCACATCTGCGTCAGCCCGGGCGTCAGCGTCAGCGGCACATAGATCTGCGTCAACGTCAGGTTGGCCAGCCACACGGTGAGGCTGCCACCTGCGGCGTCCGGCAGCAACGCCAGGATCACCACCACCGAAACCAGGTAGGCCGGCATGATCCGGACCACCCGCGACCGCAGATAGTGACTGGCCGGCGGCGTCCTACGCAGTCCGCGGGCGGCCGCGGCGTGACCGCGCCACAGCAGGAAGCCGCTCAACGCGAAGAACACCGCGACGGCCATGTCGAAGCGGCCCCACAGCCGGCCGGGAATGCCGGCCGAATGGCCGGTCTGGAATGCGACATGGGTGATGACCACGCCGACGGCCGCGCAGGCCCGCATACCTTCGACGGCGGGCAGGAAACCGCGGGTGCCGCCGACCTGTTGGCCGTCACCCGTCGTGGTCATGCCAGACAGTCTGCCGGTGTCGGCACCGGGTGCGAACCCCCGACACCGGATTGGCACCGCAAACCGCCACCGACCATCCGGTTGACCCTTAAATTCTGCTGTTAGGGTCGAACGAGTTTTTTCCGACGGGCTAGCAGGAGGACGAGGCAGCGTGAACCGGGTGGTCATGATGCGTATTGCGGCATGCGCGGTCATGGGTCTCGGTGCCAGCCTGCTGATCGCCGCGCTGCTGCTGGCCACCTACACGGCCGGCAAGATCGCCAAAATTCCGCTCGACATCGACGTCACCCTGGTCAGCACCGGCACCGGCGCCGCCCTGGACCCGGAGTCACTCTCGGGTGAGCATGTGGTCGTCGACCACGACATACCCCTGGTGGCCCAGCAGCAGATCGGTGTCGAGTCGCCCGCCAACGCCGACGTGGTGACCCTGCAGGCCGGCACCTCGGTACGGCGCACCGACAGGCAGAAGGACTCCGGGCTGCTGCTGGCCATCATCGACACGGTCACGCTCAACCGCAGCACTGCGCTGGCCGCCTCGGACGACACCCACCCCGGCGGGTACCTGCAGAAGCCGCGGCCCTATGAAGACGACAGCCCGCCGACCCCGATCCCGCTGCAGCACGAAGGCTTGTCCTACCGGTTCCCGTTCCACACCAAGAGGGTGTCCTACCAGTATTTCGACGCGATCGCTCAGAAGGCCTTCGAAGCCAACTACGAGGGCGAGGACGACGTCAACGGGTTGACCACCTACCGGTTCACCCAGAACGTCGGCTACGACGCCGACGGCAGCCTGTCCGACCCGGTCAAGTACGCCTCGCTGTACAGCGGCGAGGACAGCGAGATCACCGCGTCCGCGAAGTCGTGGGACGTGGAGGGTGATCCCACCGAGCAGATCACCATGACCCGCTACTACGCCGCGCAGCGCACCCTCTGGGTGGACCCGGTGTCCGGCACCATCGTCAAGACGAAGGTGCACGCCAACCATTACTTCGCCCGCGACCCGCTGAAGCCGGAGACGACACTGGCCGACTACACGGTCATCAGCGACGAGAAGACCATCGAAGGCCAGGTCAACTCGGCCCGCAACGAGCGGGATCGGGTGGCGCTGTGGTCCCGGATCCTGCCGATCACGTTCACCGCGACCGGCCTGATCGCCCTGATCGGTGGTGTGCTGCTGGCCTGGTTCAGCCTGCCCATCGAGTCCGCCCTGACCGAACCCGGCACCGACACCGGCGAGCACGGTCTCTTCGGGGGCTTCAGCCGAAAGCCCGCGGCGCCGGAGCGGCCGTCCGGGGCGGAAGCCCAGACCGAGAAGATACCCGCGCAGCGAGCGATCCCGCAGGGCACGTCGGGCCCGGCCGATCCCGGTCCGACCGATGCCGGCCGCACCACCCCGGACCCGGGTCCAACCGGTCGCACCACCCCGGACCCGACAGCCGAGCAGACCTGACGTCATGCCGGTCTCGGCGCCGCGCTGGGCCGGACCGGCTTACGCGCTGGCACTGACGCTGGCGGTGCTGACACCGCTGCTGCGCCCCGGCTACCTGCTGTTGCGCGACGCGGTGTCCACACCGCGGTCCTATCTGTCCGACACCGCGCTCGGGCTGGGCGAGTCGGCGCCGCGCGCGGTGCCGCAGGACTTCGCGGTGGCGGCGGCATCGCAGCTGCTCGACGGCGGCGTCGTGGTGAAGGTACTGCTGATCGGCGCGCTGTGGCTGGCCGGCTGCGGTGCGGCACGGTTGGCCGCCGCGGTGCTGCCGGAGGCCGGACTGCCGGGTCGGTTCGTCGCGATCACCGTCGCGATCTGGAACCCCTATGTCGCCGAGCGGTTGCTGCAGGGGCACTGGAGCCTGCTGGTCGGCTACGGCTGCCTGCCCTGGGTGGCGGCGGCCATGCTTGCGTTGCGGTCCGACGGGTCGGGGGTGTTCGCCGTGGCGTTCTGGCTGGCGTTGGCCGGGCTGACACCGACCGGGCTGCTGCTGGCCGCCACGGTGGCGCTGACCGGCGCGCTGGCCCCGGGCAGTGGCTGGCCGCGCCGGCGGTGCGCGGGGACCGCATTCGCCGTCGCCGTGGTCGCGGCACTGCCCTGGCTGACGGCGTCGCTGCTGGCACCGACACCGGCCGGTGCATCGGGCGTGGCGGCGTTCGCGGCGCGCGCCGAGCCCGGACTGGGCACTGCGTTGAGCCTCGCCGGACTGGGCGGTATCTGGAACGCCGACGCCGTCCCGGTATCCCGGACGACACCGTTGGCGCTGGTTGCGACGCTCGTTCTGATCGCCGTGGTGGCAGCCGGGCTACCGGTGCTCATCCGCCGCCCGAGGGCGCTGCCGCTGCTGGTGCTGGCGGGGACATCGGTGCTGGTGGTGGCGGTGCTTGCCACCGGCATGGGCCGGCACCTGCTGGCGGCGATGATCGACACCGTGCCCGGTCTGGGCGTGGTGCGCGACGGGCAGAAGTGGGTGGCGCTGGCGATGCCGGGCTATGCGCTGTGCGGCGCGGGGGCGGTGGTGAGCCTGCGGCGCTGGGCCCGGCCGGCGCTGCTGGCGCTGGTGTGCGGTGCCGGATTGATCGGGACGCTGCCCGACCTGGCGTTCGGCGTCGGCGGGCAGGTCGCCCCGGTGCCCTACCCGCCCGGGTGGCGCGCGGTGGCGTCGGCCATCAACGCCGACCCGCGGCCGGTTGCGGTGCTGCCCGCCGGCGTCATGCGCCGGTTCTCCTGGTCCGGGCCGGCCCCGGTGCTCGACCCGCTGCCGCGCTGGGTGCGTGCCGACGTGCTGACCACCGGCGACCTGGACGTCGGCGGGCAGACCGTGCCCGGCGAGGGTGTGCGGGCCCGCGCAGTGCAGCAGTTGCTGCTGGCCGGCTCCGAACCTGCGGCGCTGGCCCGCGCCGGGGTGGGCTGGGTGGTGGCGGAATCGGGTACCGACGGCGAGATGGGCTCGGCGGCAAGAACTTTGACAGGGCTTCCGATGTCCTACCGGGACCCGGACCTGACCCTGTACCGGGCCGGCGGCGATGCCCTGGGCGCGTCGGCCGGGCGGCGGCGGGTTGCGGTCGCCGCGCACCTGGTGTGGGTGGTTTTGCTGGTGACCGGCGCTGTGGGGATGACAGTCGTGCGGTGGCGCGCGGCTACTGGATCACGCCGCTGACGTACCCCCCGGCCCGCACCGACTCCAGCACGCCGCGCATCGCCTCAGCGCTCTGCCGCCAGGAGAATTCGGTGCTGCGCACCTGCGCCTTGCCACCCAGTTGGGCTCGCAGCACCGGGTCGCCCAGCAGTTGGTCGAGCCGGTCGACCAGTCCCCGGTGGTCGTCGACCAGCAGTCCGGTCACCCCGTCGACGATCGAGTCGGAGAGCCCGCCGGAGGACCGGTAGCCGATGGTCGGCACCCCGTGCTGGCCGGCCTCGATCACCGCCAGGCCCCAGCCCTCCTTGCGGGACGGCAGCAGGTGCACCCAAGCCTGGTGCAGCAGTTCATGTTTGGTCAGCTCATCGACATGGCCGTGGAAGGTCACCGCAGCGGTGATGCCCAACCGGGTGGCGCGTTCGACCAGCCGGTGCTGCCACCAGCCGCCGCCGACGACGTCGAGGTGCAGACCGGGCACCCGGTCGCGCAGCACCGCGACCGCGTCCAGCGCGTCCTCGATCCGCTTGTGCGGCACCAGCCGGGACAGCACCACCAGCCGGGGTGCCGACGACCGCGGCCCGGTCAGCGTCTGCACCGGCGCCTCGTCGAGACCGTTGCGCACCACCGCGATCCGCTCGGTGCCGACACCCAGGTCGGCCAGGTCGCGGGCGGACGGCAGCGACACCGTCACGTACTGGTTGCGCCGGTGCAGCCGCGGCGACAGCCACCGCTCCACCCACCAGCCGATCCGGCCGAGCACCGGCCCGGCCACCGGCCACTGTTCTTGGTGGCAGTGATGCACCAGCACCACGACCTTGCGCCCGTAGAGCAGCCGGGCCAGGAACGGCAGCCCGTTCTGGGTGTCGACAAGCACGTCCGGCCGCGCGGTGCGCAGCGGACCCAGGCCGATCCTGGCCATCGCCAGCGCCGCCAGCGCCCACAGGTAGACCGTGTAGCGGCCGCCGGCCCGGCTGATCGTCACGCCGTCGGCCACCTCGCGCCGTGGCGCACCGGGGTAGCGGGCGGTGCGCAGGGTGACGGTGACGCCGGCTGCCGCCAGCTCAGCCCCGATCCGCTGCAGGTAGGTTTCGCTGCCGCCGCCCTGAGGATGTCCGGTGTCGCGCCAGCACAGCAGCAGCACCGCGCCGACAGCAGACATAGGGCTACAGGGTAGCCGGGGGCTGTTCCGGCCGGACCCGGGCCGCACCGACCGACCGGGTCGGGATGGTCGGCGGCCGGCCTGACCGCACGCTTGTTGCTCAGCCATTCAGCTTGTGTCACAGGTTGTTTCGTTGCCCTGTCCACGCACGCGGGCCGAATCCCGGTGACGACGACCGCCGCATGGGGACTTATGGCCCTACAGCCCGGGACCAACGACCCCTCGACACCACAAAGAAACGTGAGAAGACTCACAATTCTATAAAAATATACTTTTCGCCACTTGATGAAGTCATTGACTTCCATCGCCGCCAGGAGGCACCGACAATGACCGCGCCACAGCCCCGCCGGCACAGCCAACACACCACGGCGGCGGACAAGACGGCAGGACGGCGAGCTCGGCGACGCCGCGGGGTGGGGCTGGCCGGGTCGGTGGGGGCGCTCCTGGCGTTCGGCCTGTCACCGCTGTGCGCCCCCGCGCACGCCGATGCCTTCGACGACTGGGCCGATGTGCTCTTCGCCCCGCTGACCGGTGCGTCTTCGGGGCCGGCGGAGTGTTCGGGGCCGGCGGGCCGGGGCTTGGCCTGGACGGCGCCGCGCTCTGGGACAGCTGGTTCGACCAACTCGTCTACACCCCGGCCCGGTCCGGTATCGACGCGTGGCTCGACAGCGAGCTGGGGTTGCAGATCGGCGGATTGATCAACGCGCTGTCGGGGCAGTTCCTGATCGGTGACGGCGCCGACGGCACCGCGGCCAACCCCGATGGCGGCGACGGCGGGCTGCTCTTCGGCGACGGCGGCGACGGCTACCTGGGCGGGGCCGGCGGCGACGGTGGCGACGGTGGGGCCGGCGGGTTGCTGTGGGGTGACGGCGGTGCCGGCGGCAGCGGCGGCACCGGACCCCTCCGCGGCGGTGACGGCGGCAACGGCGGCAACGGCGGCACCGTGGGGACCGGCAAGGCCATCGGCCACGCCGGCGCCGACGGCGGCAGCGGCGGCACCACCGGGATCGGCGGCAACGGCGGCAACGGCGGCAACGCCACCGCCTGGGCCTTCGCGGGTGTGGGTACAGCTCTCGGCGGCAACGGCGGCAACGGCGCCGATGGCGGCAACGGCGGCGGCTCCGGCGGCACCGGCGGCACCGGGGGGCTCGGTGGCAACAACGGCGCCGACGGCAGCGACGGGGCGCCGTAGCCCAGCCGTAGCCCCGGCCCCGACTGGTGGCGGCGCAGACCGCGCCCAACGCTACGTAACCTTTAAGTAGCATAAGATTGCAATCCCCTTTACTAAGGGTAGGCTGAACGAATTCTGCTCGCGGGTAAGTTTTCAGCCGAGGGAGATCCGCAATGACCGGTCAACTCCGCCCCACCGCAATCCGACGCACTCGCAGGTCCCACCGGCGCGCCCGGTTGGCCGGGCTGGGCACGGCGGCCGGGACGTTTCTGGCGCTGGGAGTGACCCCGCTTGCGACCAGCCCGTCGGCGCACGCGGATTTCGACTGGCTGACCGACCTGGTCGACCCCGCCGCCTGGTCCACGCCGGCCGAACCGATGGCCGGCCTGCCCGAGTTCGACGTCGCGGGTCTGGTTCAGCAGTTCGTCTACGCCCCGCTGCACACCGGGATCGAAAGCTGGATCAACAGCTCGTTCGGCCAGACGGTCGACGGCCTCATCAACATGCCGTTCACGTTCCTGTTCGGCCGGGACTTGATCGGTGACGGCATCGACGGCTTCACCGGCACCAACACCAGCCTGCTGGGCTGGCTGCCGGGGGTCGGAGACTCCGGTGACGGCGGGTTCCTGTTCGGCGACGGCGGAACCGGCGTGGACGGCAGCGGTGTCGGCATCGTCGGCGGCGCCGGCGGGGATGCCGGTTTCTTCGGTGACGGCGGCACCGGCGGTCTCGGCGCCGAGAGTGCCGGTGGTGGCGCCGGGGGCGTCGGCGGCTGGTTCATGGGCGTTGGCGGGGCCGGCGGCAACGGCGGTTTCGACGGCGACGGCGGCAACGGCGGGGTCGGCATCGGGTGGCTGTTCGGGGCCGGCGGGGCCGGCGGCGACGGTGGGACCGGGGTCGCCGGCGGAGTTGGCCGGGCCGGCGGAGCCGGCGGTGACGGCAGCTGGTTCATCGGCATCGGCGGGGCCGGCGGGAACGGCGGTGTCGGCGCGACCGGCCTCACCGGCGGCCCGGGCGGCCCGGGTGCCGGCGGGTTCGCCGGGGGTGCGGGCGGCACCGGCGGCGTCGGCGGGGCCGGCGGCAACGGCGGAGCGATTTTCGGACGCGGTGGGGCCGGCGGCCTCGGTGGCCTCGGCGGCAACGGCGGCATCGGTGGCACGGGCGGCGACGGCGCACTCGGGATCGCCGGTGTCAATGCCGGGGCCGGCGGAAATGCCGGTAACGGCGGCGCCGGCGGCCTGGGCGGTGGCGGCGGCTCCGGCGGGGCCGGCGGGAGCGGCAGTGTGCTCGGCGGCCTGCTGAGCTGGTTTGGCACCGCCGGCGCGAACGGCGGCGGCGGTGACGGTGGCACCGGCGGGAATGCCGGGGCGGGCGGTGACGGCGGCGACGGCGCGGCCGGCGACAGCGGCCACATCGCCGGTGGGGCAGGCGGCAACGGCGGCGACGCCGGCAACGCCGGCAATGGCGGGACCGGCGGCGCGGCCGGAACCGGCGGCGCGGCCGGAACCGGCTCCGCGGGCAATGACGGCGGCGCCGGTCGGCTGCCGGACGGGGTCTCCGGCAACGGCGGCAACGGGGGCGATGGCTTCACCGCCACCGCAGCCGGTCAATCCGGCGGCGACGGCGGGGCCGGCGGTCGCGGCGGCAACATCGGCAACGGCGGCAGCGGCGGTAACGGCGGCAACGGCGGCAAGGGCGAGAGCGGGGTGAACCCCTCCCCCGGCGGCTCGGCCGCGGCGGGCACGGCGGGCACCGACGGCACCACCACCGGCACCGGCGGCGGTGACGGCGGCAACGGCGGGGTGCTTATCGACGGCACCGCGCAGGCCGGCGGCAACGGCGGCAACGGCGGCAACGCCTCAGCGCCCAACCCCGGCGACAGCGGGGTGGCCGGTAACGGCGGCAACGGCGGCAACGGGGCCACCGGCCAGAACGGCGGCAACGGCGGCAACTGCGGCACCGCCGACGCCGACTAGAACGGCACCGGTGGCAAGGGCGGCAACGGCGGCGACGGCGGTGACGGGGTGGCCGGCAAGGCCGGCGGATCCGGCGGCAAGGGCGGGGCCGGCGGCGACGGCGGGTCACTGCGCGGCTCCGGCGGCGACGGCGGCAAGGGCGGGGTAGGCGCATCCGGCGGCAACGGGGCGGCCGGCGGCAACGGCGGCGACGGCGGCAGCGGCAGCCAGGCCGTCAGCGCCATGACACAGCTGACGCCGCCGTCCACCGCATACGTCACCAACGGCGATGCACTCGGCGGGCAGGGCGGCAACGGCGGCAACGGCGGCGACGGCGGGGCGGGCGGCAACGGCGGCGCCGGCGGCGACGGCGGCGCCGGGGGCAAGTCGCACGCCGCCGGCTACAGCGACGGCAGCCACGGCGCCGGCGGCACCGGCGGCAACGGCGGCAACAGCGGTACCGCCGGCGCCGGCGGCAAGGGCGGCACCGGCGGCGACGGCGGCCAGCCGGTGCCCAAGCCCTACCCCGGCGGCTTCTTCAGCAGCGGCACCGGGGGCGCCGGTGGCAACGGCGGCAACGGCGGGGACACCGGCGCGGCGGGCCAGGCCGGCGCCGGCGGCGACAGCGGCGACGGCAACCACGCCGCCGCCGGCACCGCCGGCCAACTGCCCACCGGGTCCGGCTACGGCGGTAACGGCGGCGACGGCGGTAACTCCGGTGGCAACGCCACCAATTCGCTGATCGGCGGCGCCGCCGGCGGCAAGGGCGGTACCGGCGGCAACGGCGGCAACATCGGCGACGGCGGCAACGGCGGCAACGGCGGCTACGGCGGTTCCGGCGGCAGTGGGCTGAAGAACAACAACGGCGGCAACGGCGGCAACGGCGGCAACGGCGGCGACGGCGGGGCCGGCGGAGCGGGCGGCAACGGCGGGTCGATCTCCGGGGACGGCGGCAGCGGCGGCCTGGGCGGCAACGCCGGCAGTGGCGGCGACGGCGGCACCTCCCTGGGCCGGGCACCGGATGGCGACCCCACCTTCGTCGTCAACGACGGCGCCGGCAGCCACGGCGGCAAAGGCGGCGACGGCGGCACCGGCGGCACCGGCGGCACCGGCGGGGCGGCTGGTGTGGCCCTCGGCAGCGGCAGCGCGGGCAGCCAGGGGGCCGGCGGCAACGGCGGCAACGGCGGCGGCAACGGCGGCGGCGGCGGTGGCGGCAACGGGGCGCCAGGGATAGCCGGTCACCACAACGGCGGCAACGGCGGCGACGCCGGCAACGGCGGCAACGTCGGCAAGGGCGGCAACGGCGGCACCGGGTCCAGCATCGGCGCCAAAGGCATCGACGGCTCGCTGCGCACCGCCAACAGCGGCGGCGGCGGCAGCGGCGGGCAGGGCTATGACAACCCCAACCCGGGCGGCAAGGGCGGTGACGGCGGCAACGGCGGCAACGGCGGTACCGTCACCAGCAGCGGCGGCACCGGCGGCCGTGGCGGCAACGGCGGGGCCGGCACCAACGGCACCCCCGGCACCGGCGATCCCGGCACCCCGGGCGGCGAAGGCGGCAAGGGCGGCAACGGCGGCAACAGCGGCACAATCTCGGGCAACGGCGGCGGCGCCGGCAGCGGGGGCAACGGCGGCAACGGTGGCACCGGCGGCACCGGGGTTCCGGGCACCAACGGCAGCGGTGGCGCTGGCGGCACCGGCGGCGAAGGAGCCGATGGCGGCAAGGGTGGTGCCGGCGGCGACGGCGGCAACGCCCTGGGGTCGGGCAAGGGCGGCGGCGGCGGTTTAGGCGGCCCCGGCGGTCGCGGTGGCCCGGGCGGCACCGGCGGCAACGGCGGGTCCAACGCCGGCGGCAAGGGCGGCCAGGGCGGCAACGGCGGCGACGCCACCACCGGCGGCGACGGCGGCGACGGCGGCAACGGCGGCCTGGGCGCCGGCGGCGGCAGCAACGGGACCGGCGGCAACGGCGGCGCAGGCGGGTCGCGCGGCGGCAGCGCCAGCGGCGGCACCGGCGGCACCGGCACCCCCAACGGCAACAACGGTGGCTACGGCTACGCCGGCGGCTACGGCACCCCCGGCACCCCCGGCATCACCCCGCCCTGACCGTTCACCCGCTTAGCAGCCGTCGCTGCGTAGGGTGGTGCCGGTGATCGGTGCCCCCGCCGCTGCGGCCACCGCCCTCTTCGCCCGGCACGCCACCCTGGCCCGATCGCTGGGCCTGTTGGCGCAGTTCCGCTACGAGCAGCGCGACCCGGCCCGGTTCTACGGCGCACTGGCCGCCGACACCGTGGCGATGGTCACCGACCTGTGGCAGGCCGTCCACGGCGAGCCCCCGGCCGGGCGCACCCTGCTCGACGTCGGCGGCGGGCCCGGCTACTTCGCCGCCGCGTTCACCGACGCCGGGCTGGACTACATCGGCGTCGAGCCCGACCCAGCCGAGCTGCACGCGGCACCGGCCGGCACGGACAGCGCGGGCGCGTTCGTGCGGGCCTCCGGGATGGCGCTGCCGTTCGCCGACGGCAGCGTCGACATCTGCCTGTCCTCCAACGTCGCCGAGCATGTGCCGCACCCCTGGCGGCTCGGCGCCGAGATGCTGCGGGTGACCCGGCCGGGCGGGCTCGCGGTGCTGTCCTACACGGTGTGGCTCGGTCCGTTCGGCGGCCACGAGATGGGCCTGACCCACTACCTGGGCGGCGCCCGCGCCGCGGCCCGCTACACCCGCAGGCACGGCCATCGACCGAAGAACGACTACGGCACCTCGCTGTTCGCGGTGTCGGCGGCCGCCGGGCTGGACTGGGCGAAGGGGACTGATCACTTGGTTGCCGCTTTCCCCCGCTACCACCCGCGCTGGGCCTGGTGGCTGACCTCGGTGCCGGTGCTGCGGGAGTTCGCCGTCAGCAACCTGGTGCTGGTCCTGCAACCGACCTGACGCGGCGGACTGAGTAGGGTGAGCGACGTGAGCATCGTCACCCAAACCTGCACCCCCGTCGAGTACGACAAACTGTTCATCGGCGGCAGCTGGACCGCCCCGTCGACCACCGAGGTGATCGAGGTCCGCTGCCCGGCCACCGGCGAGTACGTCGGCAAGGTTCCGCTGGCCGCCAAGGCCGACGTCGATAGCGCCATTGACAAGGCCCGCGCCGCCTTCGACACCGGCCCCTGGCCGCACACCCCGCCGGCCGAGCGGGCCGCCGTCCTGGCCAAAGCGGCCCAGCTGATGGAGGAACGCAAGGAGCTGTTCATCACGCTGCTGGCCGCCGAGACCGGCCAGCCGCCGATGGGCGTGGAGACCATGCACTGGATGAGCACGATCGGCACCCTGAACTTCTTCGCCGGCCCCGCCGTCGACGAGGTCAGCTGGCAGGAGGTCCGCACCGGCGCCTACGGGCAGACGATCGTGCGGCGGGAACCGCTGGGCGTGGTCGGCGCGATCGTGGCCTGGAACGTGCCGCTGTTCCTGGCCGTCAACAAGCTGGGCCCGGCGCTGCTGGCCGGCTGCACGGTGGTGCTCAAGCCGGCTGCCGAAACCCCGCTGAGCGCCAATGCGCTGGCGCAGGTGTTCGCCGACGCCGGCCTGCCCGAAGGCGTGCTGTCGGTGGTGCCGGGCGGCGTGGAGACCGGCCAGGCGCTGACCGCCAACCCGGGCGTCGACATCTTCTCCTTCACCGGCAGCTCGGCGGTCGGCAAGGAGGTCGGCAAGCGCGCCGCGGACCTGCTCAAGCCGTGCACGCTGGAACTCGGCGGCAAATCGGCGGCCATCCTGCTCGAAGACGTCGATCTGGCGGCCGCCGTCCCGATGCTGGTGTTCTCCGGGATCATGAACACCGGGCAGGCCTGCGTGGCCCAGACCCGCATTCTGGCACCCCGATCCCGGTACGACGAAGTCGTCGATGCGGTAGGCGCGTTCGTCTCCGCGATGCCGTGCGGCCTGCCGAGCGACCCGGCCGCCCAGGTGGGCTCGCTGATCTCCGAGAAGCAGCGCGCCCGGGTCGAGGACTACATCGCCAAGGGCATCGCCGAGGGCGCCCGGCTGGTCTGCGGCGGGGGCCGCCCGGAGGGTTTGGACGACGGCTACTTCGTGCAGCCGACGGTCTTCGCCGACGTGGACAACTCCATGACGATCGCCCAGGAGGAGATCTTCGGGCCGGTGCTGTCGATCATCGCCTACGACACCGAGGACGACGCGGTCGCGATCGCCAACGACTCGGTGTACGGGCTGGCCGGCAGCGTGTGGACCACGAACGTGCCGCGCGGGATCGAGATCGCCCAGCAGATCCGCACCGGAACCTACGCAATCAACTGGTATGCCTTCGACCCGTGCTGCCCGTTCGGCGGCTACAAGAACTCCGGCATCGGCCGGGAGAACGGCCATGAGGGCGTCGAGCACTACACCCAGCAGAAGAGCGTGCTGATGCCGATGGGCTACACGCTGGACAGCTGAGCGGGCCGGTGGAGATCGTCTGCGCCGGTGACACGACATTGATCGGCGAGGCGGCGTTGAGATACGGCAACGCCCACCCAGCCGGGCCAGCGGGCGGACTGAATACCCGTTTTCGATACGGCCGCGGTGGCGAGGACTTACCGTCGAGGTAACAGCGCCGGGACGGCCCGGTAGCGTGCAGGCCGGAAGCTCCGTCGTCCTGTTTGGGGCTGCGTGTTACCGGGAGGAGTCCACCATGAGCGAGCCGGAACCGGAATCTCGGGTGGGGACCCGCTTTGGGCCCTACCTTCTCAAGCGGTTGCTGGGCCGCGGCGGGATGGGCGAGGTCTACGAGGCTGACGACACCGTCAAGGAACGAACTGTCGCGCTGAAGCTGTTGTCCAATGCCTTCAGCCAGGATCCGGTATTCCGCAAGCGCATGCAGCGGGAGGCTCGCACCGCCGGGCGGCTACAGGAACCGCATGTGGTGCCCATCCACGACTACGGCGAGATCGACGGCCAGCTGTACATCGACATGCGCATGATCGAAGGCATCGACCTGCGCGCCATGCTGACCCGATTCGGACCGTTGACTCCGCCGCGGGCGGTGGCCATCGTGCGGCAGATCGCCTCGGCGCTGGACGCCGCGCACGCCTCAGGGGTGACGCACCGCGACATCAAGCCGGAGAACATCCTGATCAACCGGGAGGACTTCGCCTACCTGGTCGATTTCGGTATCGCCGCCGCCACCACCGATGAGCACCTGACCCAACTGGGCACCGCGATCGGCACCTGGAAATACATGGCCCCGGAACGGTTCACCGACGGCGAGGTGACCTACCGGGCCGACATCTACGCGCTGGCCTGCGTGCTGTACGAGTGCCTGACCGGATCCGCGCCGTACCGCACGGACAGCACCGGGGGGCTGGTGGCCGCGCACATGATGGAGCCGATCCCCAGACCCAGTCAGGTGCGCCCTGGCGTGCCGACGGCCTTCGACGCGGTGATCGCCCGGGGCATGGCCAAGAACCCGAATGACCGCTATGCCAGCGCCGGCGACCTCGCGTCGGCCGCCCACGACGCGCTGAGCGCACCCGACCAGCTGCACGCCGCCACGATCCTGCGGCGCGGTCAGGAGGCCACCCTGCCCGCCCCCGGCGCGGCACCGACCTATCCGACCCCGGCACCGACCCCGACCCCGACCCCGGCACCGGCACCGGCACCGGCACCGGCACCGACCTATCCGGCCCCGGCACCGGCACCGGCACCGATCGCCATGGGCGGACCGGTGGCCTTCGCCGGCGGGCCGCCGGGGGGGTTCGCGCCATCACCGGGCGGGGGCGGATGGTCTGGTCCGCCGCAGCCGACCGACTCGGGCAAGCGCGGCAACCAGGGGCTGCTGCTTGTCATCGGCGCGCTGGTACTGCTGGTGGCACTGGGCGTGGGCGGGCTGGGCATCTGGCTGATCACCCGCCATCCTGGCGACACCACCGCCGGATCGACCAGCGCCACGACCACCGTCGGCGCCGGTACCAGCACGGCAACCAGCACCGTCACGGCGCCATCGACACCGGCCGGGACCAGCGCCGAACAACGGCTGCTGAACACGATCCCCGCGGGCTATCCGGTCGGCGCGTGCAAACCGACCACCGTGCAGCACGTCGGAACGGTTTGGGAAGGCGCGCAGGCCATTCTGGAGTGCGAGCAGAACACCCAGGAGGGCGGTCCCAAACTGTCGTTCTACGGATTGTTCCCCGACGTCACCTCGCTGCAGAATGCTTTCGCCGCCAACATCAACGTGATGACGCTCGTCGTCTGCCCCGATTCCGAGCCGTCAGATCCGCCGGCCCCGGTCCCCTGGCACTACACCAACGACCCGGACACCGAGGCCGGCAAGATCGCCTGCGGCACCTTCAAGAATCACTCCAACGTGGTGTGGTCCAACTACGACAAGCTGATACTCAACGACGTCCGCGACGACGCGACCGCCATGGCGGATCTGTACACGTGGTGGGGGAAGACCTGACCCGGTGTTCCCCGGCCGGCCGATCGGCCGGCGGCCGCGCGCCGATCAGAACGCGTCCTCACGCAGGTCCATCACCGCCAGGTCGACGTTCTCTGCGATGCGACGTTCGGCACTCAGCCTCGGCAGCACATTCTTGGCGAAGAACTTTGCCGCCGTGGCCTTTCCGCGATAGAAGCTGCGATCCGCGTCGCTCGGCTCGTTCTCCAGCGCCCGCAGCGCGATCGCGGCGTTACGCAACAGCAGCCAGCCGATGAACAGGTCACCGACGGCGAGCAGGAACGGCACCGACTGCAGGCCCACCCGGTAGAGCTGTTGCGCGTTCTCCTGGGAGCCCAGCAGATACCCCGTCATGGCGGTGACCATCGCCGTCACGTCGTCGAGTGCGGTGGCCAACGCGTCACGCGCCTCGGCGAGTTCGGCGTGGTCGTCGTCGTCCAGGAACCGCTTGATCGCGGTAAGCAGGTGCTGCAACGCCACACCGCGATCGCGAGCGATCTTGCGGAAGAAGAAGTCCTGCGCCTGAATGGCCGTGGTGCCCTCGTAGAGCGAGTCGATCTTGGCGTCGCGAATGTACTGCTCGATGGGATAGTCCTGCAGGAACCCCGATCCGCCCAGGGTCTGCAGCGAGTCGGTCAGGTACTGATACGCCCGTTCCGAGCCCACCCCCTTCACGATCGGAAGCAGCAGATCGTTGACCCGCCCGGCCAATTCGGCGTCCGCGCCGGAGACGATCATCGCGGCCCCCGGGTTCTGGTGGGCGGCGGTGAACAGGTACAGCGCCCGCAGTCCTTCGGCATAGACCTTCTGCATCATCAGGCCCCGCCGCACGTCGGGGTGCGCGATGATGGTGACCCGCGGTGCGGTCTTGTCGGTCATCTTGGTCATGTCGGCACCCTGAATCCGGGTCTTGGCGTAGTCCAGTGCGTTGAGGTAGCCGGTGGACAGGGTGGCGATCGCCTTGGTGCCGACCATCATTCGTGCGTACTCGATGACGTTGAACATCTGCGCGATGCCGTTGCGGGTGTCGCCGACCAGCCAGCCCTTCGCCGGCACGCCGTGCTGGCCGAAAGTCAGCTCGCAGGTGGTCGACACCTTGAGTCCCATCTTGTGTTCCAGGCCGGTGACGAAGACGCCGTTGCGCTCCCCGGGCTCACCGGTGCGCCGGTCGGGCAGGTACTTGGGCACCAGGAACAGGCTGAGCCCCTTGGTGCCCGGCCCGGCGCCCTCCGGGCGGGCCAGCACCAGGTGCATGATGTTCTCGAACAGGTCGTCGCTGTCACCGCTGGTGATGAACCGCTTGACGCCGTCGATGTGCCAGCTGCCGTCACCCTGTTCGATCGCCTTGGTCCGCCCGGCGCCGACGTCTGATCCGGCGTCCGGTTCGGTGAGCACCATGGTGGCACCCCAGTTGCGTTCGATGGCCAGGTGCGCCCAGTGCCGCTGCTGCTCGTTGCCGATCCGGTGCAGGATGTTGGCGAACACCGGGCCGGCCATGAACATGAAGACCGCCGGATTGGCGCCGAGCACGAACTCGTTGATCGCCCAGGCGACCATCGACGGCGCCGGCACCCCGCCGGACTGCTCGGCGAGCCCGACCCGGAACCACTCACCCTGCCGCCAGGCCCGCAGCGATTCCTTGAACGGCTCGGGCAGGCTCACCGCGTGCGTCTGCGGGTCGAACACCGGCGGGTGCCGGTCGGAGGAGGCGAACGACTCGGCCACCGGCCCCTCGGCCAGCCGCGCCGCCTCGGCGAGCATCAGCCGAACCGCATCGCCGTCCAGGTCGCCGAACGCGCCGTCGGCCAGCACCCGCTCCAGGCTCAGCGCCTCGAACAGGTTGAACTCCAGGTCCCGCACGTTGCTCTTGTAATGGCCCATCAGCCCAGCATGCACCCGACCCGCGGGGCGTTCGCGGCTTTCGCGGTAACCGCTGCGCCCGTTCAGCGCAGCACGCGCAGACCCCACCGGTGCAGCAGTGAATCGACCATCACGAAGTCGGTGGTGGAGTCGTCGCCCTCGGGTCCACCCATCAGGATTCCGACCGCGCTGGCGGTGCCGTCCGGGTTCAGCACGAAACCCGGGCTGCCGCTGTCGCCCTCGATGCTGAACAGCTTGGCCTCCACCACGTTGCCTTCGACGGCGATGACGTCACCGCAGGTCTCACCGGTCACGGCGCCGACCTTGCAGAGCGTCATGCCGAGCTTGACCTGATCGGGGGTCAGCACATCGCGGACCGGGTAGCGTCCGCCGATCCGGCCGTTGGGTACGCCGACGGCGGGATCGAGCCGGATGATGGCGGCGTCGTGATCGGCGCCGTCGTTCTCGCTGGCGGTGATCCTGCCCAGCGGTGTCTCCTCGGCGTCGGTCCACTGCGAGCCGTCGCCGGAATCGCAGTGTCCGCTGGTCAGCAGGTAGTAGCCGCCGTCGCTGCCCTGGGCCGCGAAACCCGCGGTGCAGCTGCTGTTTTCGTCGCTGACCTCCATGCCGGGCATCGGGCTGGCCCAGGCGGCTCCGGCCAGCACCGTCGCAGCCGCCGCCGTCGCGACGGCGAGCAGGCCCACCTTCCACGCCACCGCGATACCCATCCGCGAACCTCCTGGACCTGTGCCGTTTCAGCGGCTCCTCAATCTAACGCACGCCGCCGCCGGTGATCAGCCGTCCAGCACCCCGGCGACCCTGGCCTCGACATCGCCCATCCCGGACAGGTCGATGCCGAACCGGTCGGTCAGCGCCGTCACCACCTGCGCGGCGTTGTCGAACCGAATCCGTTCGGTTCCCCCGTCCCGGCTGTGCACAGCCAGGTTGCGGCCCCGCAGGTTCCACCGGGCGTCGTCGGTGACCAGTGCCGCACTGAGGCCGGCGACGAAGCTCGACGTCGGATACGTTGACACGTACCAGCTTCCGACTTCCATGTCGATCAGCGGCCGCGGTTGCAGGGTGAAGGTGTACAGCGGCTTCCAGGCGCCGCCCAGCTGTGTCTCCAGGATGAAGCCATGGCCGTGCCGGGAAATCCGGAACGGTTCGTGGCTGGTCTGCTGGGCCGGTCCGGCCGCCAGCAGGATCGGCGAGGGCAGGGTCTGGCCGCCGAATCCGACGTCCACCAGATAGCTCTGCGCTTCCCCCGGGATGCGCACCGCCAGGGTCTGGTGCGTCTCGGGGTGGGGCGCGCCGTCCGGTCCGGCCGGGTCCAGCCACACCACCCGGCCCGCCAGTGGGTCCACGTCGAAGCCGAGTGCGGTCAGCACGTAGCGCATCAGACCGTTCTGCTCGTAGCAGTAACCGCCACGGCGGCGATACACCAATTTCTCGGTGAGCCCGGTCGGGCTCAGGTCGGTGACCGGCACCCCCATCAGCGGGTCGAGGTTCTCGAACGGAATGTGGCGGACGTGCGCGGCAACCAGCCCCGCCAGCGTGTGCGGCGTCGGGTCTGCCGGACCGGTGTACCCGATCCTGGTGAAATACGCCGCGAGGTCGACCGCTTCGGTGTCCTGTTCGCTCACCGGGACCACGGTATCGACCGTCGGCCGGGTGCGCCCACACAACCCGGCCTGGGTATCATCCCTGGCAAATGAGCACCTCCGAGCATGAGCCCAGCGAAGTCACCAAGTGGGATCCCGGCCTGACCCGGCAGGTGATGGCGTTCTTCCGGCCGCTGATCAAGGGCTACCACCGATCCGAGGTGCGCGGGCTGGAATCGTTCCCGAGCGGCGGCGCGCTGGTGGTGGCCAACCATTCCGGCGGGCTGTTCGCGATGGACGTCCCGGTCTTCGCCACCGGCTTCTACGACACGTTCGGCTACGAGCGGCCGGTCTACACGCTCAGCCACGACATCTTGTTCAAGGGCCTGACGGCCGACTTCTTCACCAAGACCGGTTTCATCCCCGCCAACCACGCCAACGCCGACGAGGCACTGCGTTCCGGCGGGGTGGTGGTCGTCTTCCCGGGCGGTGACTATGACGTCTACCGGCCCACCCTGGAAGAGAACAAGATCGACTTCGACGGCCGCAAGGGCTACGTCCGGGCGGCACTGAACGCATGCGTGCCGCTGGTGCCGGCGGTCGGAATCGGCGGTCAGGAAAGCCAGCTCTACCTGACCCGGGGCACCGGGCTGGCCAAGGCGCTGCGGCTGGACAAGCTGCTGCGGGCCAAGATCCTGCCTATCTCGTTCGGCTTCCCGTTCGGGTTGTCCGCGGTGCTTCCGGTCAACCTGCCGCTGCCCACCAAGATCGTCATGCAGGTGCTCGAGCCGATCGACATCGTCGCGCAGTTCGGCGAGGATCCCGACATCGACGCGGTCGACGCGCACGTGCGCGGGGTCATGCAGGCGGCGCTGGACAAGCTCGCCGAACAGCGCCGCTTCCCGCTACTGGGCTGAGCGCTCCCGCCTCACGCCGGGGCCATCGCGGTCTCGATGACCGTCAGCTGCTCGGAGAGCCCTGCGGCACGCCGGATCTCGACGAATTCGTCGACCATGGCGCTGGTCACCTCGTGCGGGTCGCCGACGGTCCGGTCGTCGGTGAGCACCGAGATGTTGAGCTGGTCGACATAGCTCCACACGGTGATGTTGACGCCGCTGCCGGCGGTCAGCGGACCCACCGAGTAGATCTCGGTGACCTGCGCGCCGCCCACCCGGCCGCGCTCCCGCGGCCCCGGCACGTTGGAGATGTTGAGGTTGAGCACCTTGTTCTGGCCGTCGACGTTGGCCATCCGCTTGAACAGCGCCTGAGTGCCGGCCGGCGGGAAGTAGGCCGACCATCGGCTGATCAACTCCGGTCCCAGCAACTGGTGGCTCTCCTTGGCCAGCAGTGCCGCCGCCCGCACCTGCCGGATCCGTTCCAGCACGTCGACGGCGTCGACCGGCAACGCCACCAGCACCCCGGAGAACCGGTTGCCGCTGATCCGATCCGGGGAGAAGTCGTAGCTCATCGGCACCGAGGCCAGCAACGGGTGGTCGGCTTTGCCGTCGTAGCGCAGCAGCAGGGTGCGCAGCGCCCCGGTCGAGATCGCCAGCACCACGTCGTTGAGCGTCACCCCCAGCTTCTTGCCGGTCTCCTTGATGTCTGCGAGCGCCAGGGTGGCGGTGGCGAACCCGCGTTCCGGGCCGATCAGGTGGTTCATGAAACTGGGCGGCGGGGTGAACGGCTTGGTGAGCTGCGGTGAGAGTTTCCGGTCGCTGCGGCGCACCCGGCCGATCCCGGCCGCGGTATAGCCGATGGTCGCCGGCAGCCGGCCGAGTTGGCGCAGATGGTCGCGCAGTGCCGACGCCACCAACTGCGCCCCGGTCGGCGCCGGGTCCGTCACATAGGAATGCCGATCGGCCTGCGGGCCGGCCTGCAGATCCATCCCGCGGGCCATCAGGTTCGCCGAGGCGATCCCGTCGGCAAGCGCGTGGTGGATCTTGCCGACCACCGCGATCCGGTTGTCGGCCAGGCCGTCGACGAAGTACATCTCCCACAGCGGGCGGTTGCGGTCCAGCGGGGTGCTGGCGATCCGGCCGATCGCCTCGTCCAGCTCCCGGCGTCCGCCCGGTGCCGGCAGTGACCACGCCCGGATGTGGTAGTCCAGGTCGACGTCGCAGTGCTCGCGCCACATCGGGTGGTGAAACTTCCCCGGGATGTCCACCAGTTGGTATCGGAACGGGTCCAGCTTGTACAACCGGCCGTGGATGGTCTGGCGGAACGCCTCGACGTCGAAGTCGCGCCGGTCGGGGTCCAGTTCGATGACGGCGATCTTCAGGGTGTGCATGTGCACATTCGGCGTCTCGCTGTAGAGCAGCAGCGCGTCCCAGCCGCTTAACCGTTTCACGATCGGACCCGACTCATTGGGGGGACCCTACCCGCGGCTGCGCCGGAAACCGGGCTCACACCACCTGCTGGTCGCCGATCGCCGATCGGTTCCGGTGGACCTGGTTGAGGAACAGCCCGATCGAGGTTGCCATCGCCCCGGTGCGGGCACCGTCGGTCATGTCGAAGCCGTGCCCGGCGCCGGGCAGTTCCAGGTAGCCGACGGTCGAGTGCGAAACCGTACGCAACCGTTCGACGAACCCGCGAGCCTGCTCCACCGGGATGATGGTGTCCCGGCTGCCGTGCACCACCAGGAACGGCGGGGCCTGCGGGTGCACGCGCGCGATCGGCGAGGCCTTGCGGTACAGGTCGGGATGGCGGTGGATGGCCTTCTTGACCACCACCCGCTCCAGGAAGTCGACGAACTGGACCCGCTCGGGGGTGGACCGGTCCTCCCAGTCGTAGCGGCCGTAGAGTCCGACCACCGCGTCCACCGCGGTGTTCGAACCGGCCGGCAGTTCGTTGACGAATTCGGGGTCGTTGCCGCTCAGCCCGGCCAGCGCGGCCAGGTGGCCGCCGGCCGAGGCGCCCGCGACCGCCACGAAATTGCGGTCGCCGCCGAACTTGTCGACATTGGCCCGGGCCCAGGCGATCGCGGTCTTGACGTCGACGATGTGTCGCGGCCAGCGGTGGTGCGGCGAGACCCGGTACTCGATCGACAGGCAAACCCAGCCCTGCTGGGCCAGATGCGAGAGCAGCGCGTACCCCTGCAGCATCCGGCGGCCGTGCACCCAGGCGCCGCCGGGCACGAAGATCATCACCGGGGCGGGCTCGGCCGGCAGATCGGTACGGCGCCACACGTCCAGCAGTTGAGCGGGATGGTTGCCGTACCGCACCGAGGACCGGCTGAGGTGGCGACGGTGCTGCAGCGCCCTGGCCACCGGGGGCCTGCGGTCCGGGGCCGGCCAGGTGATCGGTAGGTCGGCAGCGGGGACCACTTCCCGCAACGCCGCGGCGGACACCGCGTGGGTCTGGTCGCGCTCCTGCTGGCGCAGCGCACCGTCACCGGGGGCGAGAAGCGACTTGGCGGCCTTGGACATGAAGTGCGGCAGGTGCCGGGCACCCCACACCCCCATGGCGGCCACCCCGCCCAGCGGCTCCAGATGCCTGCCGATCACCGGCAGCGAGGCCGAGGCGACGCTTGCTGCCACCAGGTAGTCGGAGGGACGGGCCCGGAGCATCCACCGCGCGTGCGCGGCCAGGGTGCGACCGGGGTTCGGGGTCTGCGGTCGTGCCATGTGAGGGAGCGTACCCCTTACGTGTCCCAGATCACTGCACAGTCCGCCATGTCGGTGGACCGCCACGCGATACTGAGTCGGTGCCGAACCACGAATTTCATCCTGACCTGCGGCGAATCGCCCGATTCACGCCTCGCGAACCGGTCCGCCCGGCGACGCTGCGATTGCTGCGGGCGGGTACGGCGCTGCTGGACCGCCGTCCGGCGCGCGACGTCGAGGTGCACACGCCGGCCTCCGGGATCCGGGTGCGACTGCACGCACCGGCCGGCCTCGCCGGCGCCACCCCGGCGCTGCTGTGGATGCACGGCGGCGGCTATGTCATGGGCCGCGCCAGCCAGGACGACGCGCTGTGCCGCCGGTTCAGCCGTGAGCTGGGCATCACGGTCGCGGCGGTCGACTATCGGCTGGCCCCCGAACACCCCTACCCCGCGCCGCTGGACGACTGCTACGCGGCGCTGACCTGGCTGGCCGGGTTACCGGGGGTCGACCCGGCCCGGGTGGCGATCGGTGGAGCCAGCGCCGGCGGCGGCCTGGCCGCCGCCCTGGCGCTGCTGGCCCGGGACCGTGCCGAGGTGACCCCGGTGCTGCAGTTGCTGACCTACCCGATGCTCGATGACCGCAGCTCCACCCTGCCGCCGGATCGGCGCTATCGGCTCTGGACACCGCGCAGCAACCGGTTCGGCTGGGCGTCGTACCTGGGCGACGCCGACCCGCAGCGCGCGGTGCCGGCGCGCCGCGCCGATCTGAGCGGGCTGCCGGCCGCATGGATCGGGGTGGGCGGTCTCGATCTGTTCCACGACGAGGATCTGGCCTACGCCGACCGGCTTCGGCAGGCCGGGGTGGGATGCCGGGTAGAGGTGGTGCCCGGCGCATTCCACGGTTTCGACCTGTTGGCGCCTCGGACCGGGGTGGCGCGGTCGTTCTTCGCCGGTCAGTGCGCCAGCCTGAGGTCGGCGTTCGCCGGGAAAGGCTGACCCGCGATGCCGTTCGCCGCGGGGCTCAGAACTGCAGCGCGGTGAAGCGCCAGTCCAGCACCTGGCGGTCGGGCTCGCCCGCTGCGTAGACCAGCGACCGCAACCCCAGCACGCCGCCGGACTGCAGCGGCTCGGCCGATTCGACGTGCAGCTCGCTGTAGAGGGTGTCACCCTCGTGCACCGGGCCGGTGTGATCGCAGGACTGCCAGCCCAGCACCGTGACCAGATTCGGCAGCAGCCGGGTGGCCTGGGCCAACGCCAGGCCGATGGTGTGCCCGCCGTATACCAGCCGCTGCCCGGACTGCCGCGAATCATGATGTACGGCAGCGATATTGAGCGTGAGTCGGGCCAATTCCGGTGCGCTGCCGACCAGATCGCCGGTGCTGCGCAGCACCGACCCGGCCAGGCCGGGGTCGAAATGCGGTCCGGGCACCCGGTCCCGGAACGCCGCGGCATCCCAGTCGGCGATCGGCGGTTCCGGCGCGGCCGGATCGGCACCGATGCCGGCGAGGTCGTCATGATGGCCGGTCTCGGCGGCGCCGGGCGACAGCGGCAGCATCGCGCAGCGGTAGAAGTCCAGGACCAGCCGGTCGACCTGGTCGATCGCGGTCACCCGCAGCGCCGCCAGGCCGGTCGGCGGCCGTCCCGGCTTGGTCAAATTCTGTTTCAGACCAACCACTTCGGTGCGAGTGAACAGGGTGTCGCCGATCGCCGGGAAGCGGAAGAACACCAGACCGCGGTAGAACAGGTTGGCGATCACCCGCTGGGTCGCCAGCGTCGACTGCCCGATCGCGACGTCGCACACCAGGGCCGGGTGGGCCAGCGGCGCCGTCGCCCCGGTGACGGCGCGCGTCAGTTGCGCGTCCAGCGGCAGCCGCAACCGGTCGCCGAGAATCGCCTGGTGCATCGCCGCGACGCCCGGTGTCAGGGTCATCGACGGGGCGGCGTCGAACACCTGGCCGCGCCGGAGCTCGTCGAAGTAGGGTCCGCCGGTCATCTCCGAATCCTGGCATACGGTTGACCGGTGAGCACCACGCTGACTGCCGAGGAGAGGCTGCTGGTCGCCACCGTGCGGGCGTTCGTCGACCGCGACGTGAAACCGGCCGTGCGGCAGGTGGAGCACGCCAAGCTGTTTGCCCCCGAGGTCGCCGTGGAGATCGCACTCGACGCGGTGCGCATCCACGGCGGCTACGGGTATTCGTGCGAGTACGACGTGGAACGCTATTTTCGCGACGCCCCGCTGATGATCGTCGGCGAGGGCACCAACGAGATCCAACGCAATGTCATTGCCGCACAGTTGGTTGCGCGCGGCGGACTCTAGCCGGATTCAGCGACCGCCGCCGCGGCGGAATCGGCGGATCACCTGCCGCGGGGATTCCCGGCGGATCAGTGAGACCGCAGCGAACATCGGCACGATCACCGCCCAGCCGAACGCCGACACCACCAGTTCGTCGCGCAATCGGCTGTCGTCAACCGGATCACCGGAGAGCCGCGACCGCAGCGCGTCGAAGGTGTTGATGCTGCGGTTGATGATGGTCATGATCCTGGCGACCGTCTCGATCCGGCTGCGGTGGTCACGGCTGAACTCAACGGCTGCCGCGGTCTCCAACAGCGGCGCGACCGGGCCGAAGTCGGCCCGTGCCAGTGCCTCGGCGTAGGTGGTGGCGAGCCAACGGGGGTCGTGCGGGGAGCCGGAAGTGCGCTCGGGTTGCGGTTCGGCGGGTTCTTCGATGCCGGAGATCACCGAGAGCGGCAGCCCGGTGTGCAGTGCCCATTCCCGATGAATGAAGGCACAGTAGCGGCAGTTGTGCGCGTGCGACACCGCCAGCATGACGGCTTCCCGGGTCTGCCGATCCAGCCTGTGCCGGAGCCAGATGCCACCGCCGGTGATCCAGTTGACCCGCCGCAGGTCCGCGCATAACTGCGCGGCGGTGTAGGTCCGTTTGTTGAAGACTTCGTAGATGCGCTCATCGGACACGGCTGCGCCCGCTCGTCAATCCTGCTGGATACGCTGCCGCGCGGCACCCTCGGTGAGGACCTGCCACAGCAACTCGGCGACTTCCGCAGCCGGCTTGCGCGGGGGATGGTCCGCCGTCCAGTTCAGTGCGCCCAGCCAGAGGTCTCGCAGGGTGGGAATGTCGATGTCGGCAGCGATGATTCCGGCACCCGCCGCCTCGTAGAACAATCCGTCGAACAGCGCGAAGAGCCGCTCATGCAGTAGCGCAACGCGTTCCCGGTCGCCACCTCTGAGTGAGCGCCAGTCGTAGAGCAGCACGTACAGGGCGTCCTCACCGCTCCACAGGGTTTCCAGATACGCCGTCATCGCGGCGCGCATCCGCCGGCCGACATCATGCTCGCCGACGATGGCCTGGCGGATTGCGTCGGTGGTGCGCTCGACCGCGCTCTCCATCACCGCGATCAGCAGACCTTCTTTTTTCGCATATCGGTATTGCAGGCTGCCCAGCAGCATTCCGGCGTCGTCGGCGACCTCACGGACCGTGGTGGCGACGTAGCCCTGGGTGCGGAACCGCCGCGCCGCACTGGTCAAGATCTTGCTGCGGGCTTCGGATGCACGGTGTCGGGCTGCCATGTCCGTGTCCTTGTTGGTTCTCGCGGGTTCTCGGGGGTTCTCGGCCCCCGACGGGCACGTTATTCCATCATGTCTCAAGCGTGAAGTACAGCAGCACCGTGCCGTTCCGGCTTGCCCGGCACAGGTATCGCCCCGGGGCGAGGGCGCGCACCTCGGCCTCGAGCCGACGCAGGAGGCGCGGGTTGCCGGGACGGTTGTAGGACAGTCGGGCCGCCGCTTGCCCGTACTCCACGGCGTAGCCGTACCGAGCGAACCGCCCTGACGACGTCAGCCAGATGTTTGCGCCGGCCGTGCCGTCGAATCCCTTTCCGTACCAAGGGAATCGCAGACGCGTCGCGATGACCGTCACCGCGCGCCGAATCGGGCCCGGGATGGAGCCAACGGCGGGAAAGGCCGCCAGCCGGCCTCGATACACCCCGTTCAGCTCGCCGTCGCGAGGTGCCGCCAGGCCGTCGAAGATCTGCTCGCACTCCGCCATCGTCCGAACCCGTGCGTGCCGGCCGCCGGGAATGCCGGTCTGCTGCCCGGCGAACACCGAGGCGTTCGCCATCAGGCGGCCGCCGCGCTGTCTGCCGCGGTGCCGGCGTTGAACGCACGGAACTCGCGCAACAACCGTCGCGGCGACTTGCGCAGGATCAGGCTCAGCAGCGGCACAAGGACCGGGCCGGTTGCCACCAGGCAGGTCGTGATGACCAATTCGGCGGGGAGGGATTCCGAAGCGGGCGCACCGCGCAGCCGGGACAGCAGTGCGTCCATCGTGTTCGCGGATCGGTTGACGATGGTCATCACCAGGGCGACCGCCTCGATGTTGCGGCGCTCACCTGCCGAGTGGTATTTCGCCACATCCTCGAGGATTTCGGCCGGGACGTTCTCGAAGTCGTTCTCGGCCAGCGACCTGGCGTACACCAGCGCACTCCATTTGGCCCGGTCGAACGCCGTGACATCGATGCCTTCGAGTTCGGCGATCTCGTCGTCGCCGGCGCCGTTGCGGATAGCCCATTCCTGATGGATGTAGCTGCAGTATCGGCAGCCGTTTGCCCGGGCAACGGTGAGCATGACCGATTCCCGCAGCGCGGGATCGATTCGGCGCAGCCCCCACACCATCCCGGCGCGTGGCGCAAGTGGCACAAAGCGCAGGGCCGCGGCGGCCAGCCCGCGCACCGTATAGGTCTTGCCGATCCGCGTCATCGCGGCCGGCGCCGATTTCTTGGCATTCAACTCTCCGGATTCCCTTCGGGAGACGGGACAGGCCACAGACCGATATTTCCTTGGTCCGTTGACCAAGAATAGCTATTCCTGCTATCTCTCGTCAAGCATCGCCACCAGCACGCTGCGGTCGCTACCGCTCCGCGGCGACCAGGATGCGGGCCTGCCGCTCGGCCAACGCCGCAATCGTCAGCGACGGCGCGACCCCCGGGGGTGCGGGGTAGAGCGAGCCGTCCGCGATGAAGAGCCCGCGGTGACCGAACACTTCTCCCCGGTGGTCGACAACCGCCTCGTCAGCGGTGCGCCCGATCGAAGCACCGCCGAGCGGATGGGTCGTCACCAAGCGCCGACTCCTGTCCCCCAGCGGAAAGTTCGGCCAGAACCGGGCCGGCCGGTACGCACCGGCTATCGTTTTCAGCCGATTGGCCGTCCGGGCGTAGAAGTCTGCGTTCGCCGCCTTGTACGGCGGCGCGAAGGGCGCACCGTTCACCGAATCCAGTTGCGTCACCGGTTCGCGCCCCGTCGACAGCAGCAGCACGGTTTCGGACAGTCTTCGGCGCACCGGGCCCGGCAGTGGAAGTTGTGTTATCGGCGGGGCCGCCTCGCCGACCCAACCCCCGTCGGGCAGGTTGTGAACGCTCTGAATCATGGCGTGCCGGCCATTGTGCGGGACGACCCGGGCCCGGTAGAGCATCGCAAGATAGTCCCCGTCGCCGGAGAAGTTGCCGCCGAGGGCCGCAGGCAATCCCGTCAGGCTGCGATGCCGGTCCCGTGCGGCGAACAGCAGCCGCAGCGTGCCGATGGTGCCGGCCGCCAGGATGAGCCGGGGGGTGTCGACCACATGGTCGGTTCCGGATACGTGATCGTGCCAGAGCACCTGGTAGCACCCGGCCGATCCGCCGATTCCGGTCACTTCGGAGAGCGCGCGGATATCGGCGCCGCTGCGGCGCGCGAGCAGCAGGTAGGTGATGTCCAGCGTCGACTTCGACCCGTGCTCGCAGCCGAGTACGGAGTCGCCGCAGAGTTGGAACGTCTCCTGCAGGTACCCCATCGGGTTCTCCCGGACCTCCGGCCGGTCGGGGTCCCCGAACTGGATCGCCATGGTCGGCGCCTCGGCAGGACCGAGGCCGGCTCGGCGAAGGCCCTCATCGAAGGTGGACCGCGACGGGACCGGATAGGGCAGTCGCCGGGGCTGCTGGACCGCTTCGACCTGCTCGAAATACGGGCTCATCTCGTCGTCGGTGATGTCGGCCGGGAAGTGCTCGTCGAAGAAGCCCTTCATCGGGCGCGACTGGGCCCCGGCATACACCAGCGACCCGCCACCGACGCCGCTGGCGGCCACCGCGGCCACCCCCGGCCACAGGTGCACGTCGAACAGTCCGGCCGGGCGTAACCACAGCATCCGGTCACCGCGTTCGTCGGTCCGGGTCAGGCTGCGCAGAAACCTCGGCATGCGGGCCAGTCCCCGCGGAAATGGCCGCGCGATTCTCGAATCGCGCTGGGCGCCCCCGGGACCCCACCAGGGTCCGCGCTCCAGAACGAGCACCCGCATACCGGCCTCGGCCAAGCGTGCCGAAGTCACGGCGCCGCCGAATCCCGAGCCGATGACGACGGCATCGAAAGCGGCTTTCGATCGAGACACAAAGGTAGACAAGCTGTCTCCGCTTTCCGCTGTGTTGTGGCCGAAAGACCGGGCGACGCCGCACCACGCACCGGCATCAAGCCGGGATGCTCCGGGCCCGAATGCCGTGGGCAGCCGCCGCCGCGACATTTCGTTTTGGTCAGCAGACCAAACACTAAGCCTGATCAGCCCCGAACGCAACACCGCCGCGGCATTGACCCCGCGGCCTGATCGAGATGCCGCCGGGTGCAAACCCGGGCGGTACCGGGGCGGGCTCGGCGGGCAGATCGGTGCGGCGCCACACGCCCAGCAGCTACGCGGGATGGCTGCCGTACCGCACCGAGGACCAGCTGAGGTGACGACGGTGCCGCAGCGCCCTGGCAACCGGGGGCCTGCGATCCGATACCGGAGAGGTCGTCGTGGTGGCCGGTCCCGGCGGCGCCGGGCGACAGCGGCAGCATCGCGCACCGGCAGAAGTCCAGGACCAGCCGGTCGACCTGGTCGATCGCGGTCACCCGCAGCGCCGCCAGGCCGGTCGGCGGCCGTCCCGGCTTGGTCAAATTCTGTTTCAGACCAACCACTTCGGTGCGAGTGAACAGGGTGTCGCCGATCGCCGGGAAGCGGAAGAACACCAGACCGCGGTAGAACAGGTTGGCGATCACCCGCTGGGTCGCCAGCGTCGACTGCCCGATCGCGACGTCGCACACCAGGGCCGGGTGGGCCAGCGGCGCCGTCGCCCCGGTGACGGCGCGCGTCAGTTGCGCGTCCAGCGGCAGCCGCAACCGGTCGCCGAGAATCGCCTGATGCAGCGCGGCGACGCCCGGGGTCAGGGTCATCGACGGGGCGGCGTCGAACACCTGGCCGCGCCGGAGATCGTCGAAGTAGGGTCCGCCGATCACCTTCGAATCCTGGCATACGGTTGACCGATGAGCACCACGCTGACCGCCGAGGAGACCATGCTGGTCGCCACCGTGCGGGCGTTCATCGACCGCGACGTGAAACCGGCCGTGCGGCAGGTGGAGCACGCCAACACCTATCCGGAAGCCTGGATCGAGCAGATGAAACGGATCGGCATCTACGGGCTGGCCATCGGCGAGGAGCACGGCGGTTCACCGGTGTCGATGCCGTGCTATGTGCTCGTCACCCAGGAGTTGGCCCGCGGCTGGATGAGCCTGGCCGGTGCGATGGGCGGGCACACCGTCGTCGCAAAGCTACTCACCCGGTTCGGCACCGAGGCCCAGCAGCAGCGGTATCTGCCGGCGATGGCGACCGGCGAACTGCGGGCCACCATGGCGCTGACCGAGCCGGGCGGCGGCAGCGACCTGCAGAACATGGCGACCACCGCGCTGCCC
>CAZGGK010000036.1:0-48125 GCA_964525125.1 uncultured Mycobacterium sp. | reverse complement strand
GCGACGGCCGCGTCGAGGAGATCGTGTTGGGCCGCAACGAGCTGGTGACCGACGAGAACGGCCGGGTCACCGCGCGTGACACCGGTGAGCGCGAGGTGCTGCCGGCGCAGCTGGTGGTGCGGTCGGTCGGCTACCGTGGGCTGCCCACCCCCGGGTTGCCGTTCGACGAGCGGACCTGCACCATTCCGCACACCGACGGCCGCATCGAGGGCACCCCCAACTCCTATGTCGTCGGCTGGATCAAACGCGGCCCGTCAGGGGTGATCGGCAGTAACAAGAGCGACTCGCAGGCCACCGTGGACACCCTGGCCGCCGACTTGGCACGAAAGTCGGCGGCGGCCGAGTTGCGCGACGTCGGCAGCGATTACGCCGCCGAACTCGAGAACTGGCTGCGCTCCCGCCAGCCGGACCTGGTCACCGATACGCACTGGCAGCTGATCGACGCCCACGAACGGTCAACCGGCGAGCCGCACGGCCGGCCACGGGTCAAGCTGACCCGCGTCGCCGACATGCTGCGGATCGGGCACGGCTGACGGTCCGGCAAGGCTTGCGGGGGCCCGGCGATGGGTGAGGCGATCCGGATCGGCAGGGTGGCGGGGATTCCGCTGAGCATCCACTGGAGCGTGCTGGTCATCCTGTGGCTGTTCACCTGGAGCCTGGCATCGATCCTGCCGGGGAGCGCACCCGGCCATTCGGCGCTGACCTACTGGCTGGCCGGCCTGGCCGGTGCGATGGCGCTGCTGGCGTCGCTGTTGGCGCACGAACTGATGCACGCCGTCGTCGCTCGGCGGGCCGGCATCGGAGTTCCGGGTGTGACGCTGTGGCTGTTCGGCGGTGTCACCCGACTGGGCGGCGAGGCGTCCACCCCGCGGTCGGATTTTCGGATCGCGGCCTCCGGCCCGGCGGTGAGCCTGGGGTTGGCCGCGGTCATCGCGGGCCTGGCCGCGGCGCTGGATGCACTGGGCGGCGCGCGCCTCGTGGTCGGCGTCGCCTGGTGGCTGGCGGGCATCAACCTGGTGCTCGGGCTATTCAACCTGTTGCCCGGTGCGCCACTTGACGGCGGCCGGATTCTGCGCGCCTACCTGTGGCACCGGCACGGCGACCGGGTGCGCGCCGCCGTCGGCGCCGCCCGCGGCGGGCGCGTGCTCGCCTACATCCTGATCGCGTTCGGCCTGCTGGAATTCCTGCTCGGCTCGGTGGTCGGCGGGGTGTGGATGGCGTTCATCGGCTGGTTTGTGCTCAGCGCGGCGCGCGAGGAGGAAGACCACGTCCTGACCGGCCAAGTCCTGGCCGGGATACCGGTCGCCAGCGTGATGACGGCCGATCCGCATACCGTTCCCGGTGGGATCACGGTGGCCGACTTCGTGCGCGACTACCTGCTCAGCGACCGTCACTCGGCTTATCCGGTCGCAACCGCCACCGGGTCCACGGTGGGCCTGATCACGCTGTCCCAGTTGCGGCGCGTACCACCCGCCGAGCGCGCCGCCGTGCTGGTCCAGGATGCCGCCATACCGATGGATCGGGTGCCCACCGCGGCACCCGGCGAGCCGCTCACCGCCCTGCTGGAGCGGCTGACGCCACTGACCGGTGACCGTGCGCTCGTCCTCGACGCCGGGCACGTCGTCGGCATCGTCACCGCACGCGACATCACCCGGCTGATCGACGTGCGCAGGCTCGCCGCGCAAGATACGCGGAGTTGACATAGGGTCATTTACGTCCCCCGGCCACCTCCGGGCCCGGGCGAGGAAGGAAGTCGAGATGTCAAGTCCCACTGTGGCTTCGGGAGTGGTCGTCGGTGTCGACAGATCCGCGGCGTCGGAAACCGCGCTACGCTGGGCCGCCCGCGAAGCGAAACTGCACAACATCCCGCTGACCCTGGCCTACGTGCTGCCGGCCGAAACGTTCAGCGCGGTGGAATTCGTGTTCGCCTCCCCCTCCGCGCACCTGGAGCAGCAGGAGAGCGAGGCCCGCAAAGTCATCGCCGATGCGCTTGCCATCGTCCGCGACGTCATCGGTGCCGACGGCCCCGCGGTCAACGGTGAAATCCACCGCGGATCCACGGTGCCGACCCTCGTCGAGCTGTCCAAAGAAGCCCGGCTGCTGGTCGCCGGCTCACACGGGCAGGGGGCATTCGGTCGCACCCTGCTCGGTTCGGTCAGCACCGGCCTGGTGCACCACGCGCAGTGCCCGGTCGCGGTGATCCGCGACTACGACCCGAAATCCGCATCGTCGGACAAGCGCCCGGTCGTCGTCGGGATCGACGGATCGCCGGCATCCGAGCTGGCCACCGCTATCGCTTTCGACGAGGCGTCGCGGCGCGGCGTGGATCTGATCGCCCTGCATGCCTGGAGCGACGCGACCCTGTTTCCGCTGCCTACCGCGCAGTGGTCGGACCTGCGCACCGACGCCGACGCTACGTTGGCCGAGCGGCTGGCCGGATTCCGCGAGCGCTACCCCGACGTCACCGTCAAACGGCAACTGATGCAAGAGCATCCGGCCCGTCACCTCTGCGAGCTGTCCGAGTCGGCGCAGCTGGTGGTGGTCGGCAGCCGGGGCCGGGGCGGCTTCGCCGGGATGGTGCTCGGTTCGGTGAGCACCGCGGTCGTACACGGGGCGCGGACGCCGGTGATCGTGGCCCGGCAGAACTGAGCCACAACCGATCAGCCGTCGCCGGCCGGTTCCGGCGGGGCGAAACGCCAGTTGTCGGGGTTGCGCGGTGAGTACCGCACCGGGATCAGGTCGCCCACCGACGGCCAGCTGTCGACGTCGACGGCGATGCGCTGGTAGGTCTCGTGTTCGCCCACCGTGGGCCCGTGGATCACACCGGTGATGGTGACGTACTGCTCACCGCTGGCATCCGGCCTCGGACTGACGCCGGTGATCAGCAGCGTGCCGTCCACCGCACCGCCACGCGGCCCCGGGCGGATGAGCCGCGGCGCCACCACCGTGGCCAGGATCGCGACCAACAACACCAACACCCATATCTCCCACACGGGTGTCATGGTAGGACTGCAGCCATGACGAGCACCGACGACGATCTCACGCTGGCACTTGCGCTGGCCGACCGCGCCGACGCGGTGACCCTGGCCCGCTTCGGCGCGCTGGACCTGCGGGTGGACACCAAACCGGACCTCACCCCGGTCACCGACGCCGACCAGGCGGTCGAGACCGCACTGCGCGCCGCGCTGGCGGCAGACCGGCCCGACGACGACATCCTCGGCGAGGAATTCGGCGGCACAACGACTTTCAGCGGCCGCCAGTGGATCATCGACCCGATCGACGGCACCAAGAACTTCGTGCGCGGCGTGCCGGTATGGGCGACCCTGATCGCACTGCTGGAGGACGGGGTGCCGCGCGTCGGGGTCATCAGCGCCCCGGCGCTGGACCGCCGCTGGTGGGCAGCCCATGGCCGGGGCGCCTTCGGCGCGGTCGGGGGCGCCCCTGCGCAACGACTGACGGTGTCCGCGGTAGCCGACCTGGGCTCGGCCAGCCTGTCGTTCGCCGGCATGTCCAACTGGGCGCTGCGCGGGCTGCGGGACCAGTTCCTCGCGCTGACGGACACGGTCTGGCGGGTCCGGGCCTACGGCGACTTCTGGCACTACTGCCTGCTCGCCGAGGGCGCCATCGACATCGCCGTCGAGCCGGCGGTGTCGGTGTGGGACCTGGCCGCCCTGGACGTGCTGGTCCGCGAGGCCGGCGGGCGCTTCACCGACCTGGGCGGCGGCGCCGGACCGCACGGCGGCAGCGCGGTGGCCACCAACGCGGCACTGCACGACCAGGTGCTCGACGCACTTCGCGCGGGGTAGCGGCGCGGCGGGTCCGCGACCCTACTTTCGAGTCACCTTACTGTGGAGTAAGATAGAGGCCATTCGCGCTCCCCAGTTCCAGTGAGGCTCCGACATGACCGACACCGCCCCCTCCACCGACGGCGCCCCGGCCCGTCCGCGGCGCCGCCAATCCGCCCCGAGCAGGCCCCGGCGCACCCCGATCGCGTACGCGCTGGCAGCGGTGACGCCGCTGGTCGGACAGGAGTTCCTGGACCGCTATCGACTGCGCGATCCGCTCAATCGCGGGCTGAACTACGGGGTGAAGACCGTGTTCTCGGCGGCCGGGGCCGCCACCCGGCAGTTCAAGAAGGTCCAGGGGCTGGGCAAGCCGCCCACCCGGCTGAAGGCCAGCGGTAAGGACTACTTCGACCTGACCCCCGACGACGAGCAGAAGATGATCGTCGAGACGGTCGACGAGTTCGCCGCCGAGATGCTGCGCCCGGCCGCCCACGACGCCGACGACGCCGCGGACTACCCGCGCGAGCTGGTCGGCAAGGCGACCGAGCTGGGCATCACCGCGATCAACATCCCCGAAGACTTCGACGGCATCGCCGCGCACCGCTCGGCGATCACCAACGCGCTGGTGGCCGAGGCCCTCGCCTACGGCGACATGGGCCTGGCGCTGCCGATCCTGGCGCCCGGCGGTGTCGCGGCCGCGCTGACCCACTGGGGCAGCGCCGACCAGCAGAGCACCTACCTGCCGGCGTTCGCCGGGGAGAACGTCCCGCAGGCGTGCGTGGCGATCGCCGAGCCGCACCCGCTGTTCGACCCGACCAGCCTGAGGACCACCGCGGTTCGCACCCCCAGCGGCTACCGGCTGGACGGGGTGAAATCACTGGTACCGGCCGCCGCCGACGCCGAACTGTTCATCGTCGCCGCCCAGCTGAACGGCAAGCCGGCACTGTTCATCGTCGAGTCGTCGGCCCGGGGCCTGACCGTCAAGGCCGACCCCAGCATGGGCATCCGGGCGGCGGCGCTGGGCCAGGTCGAGCTGAACAAGGTGTCGGTGCCGCTCGGCGCGCGGCTCGGCGAGGCCGATGCCTGCGATCAGGACTACTCGGAGGCCATCGCGCTGTCCCGGCTGGGCTGGGCGGCGCTGACGGTCGGCACCAGCCATGCGGTGCTCGACTACGTGATGCCCTACATCAAGGAGCGCGAAGCCTTCGGCGAGCCCATCGCCCGCCGCCAGTCGGTGGCGTTCATGTGCGCCAACATCGCCATCGAACTCGACGGGCTGCGGCTGATCACCTGGCGCGGCGCGGCCCGCGCCGAGCAGGGACTGCCGTTCATCCGGGAGGGCGCGCTGGCCAAACGGGTTGCCGCCGACAAGGGCATGCAGATCGGCCTGGACGGCGTGCAACTGCTCGGCGGCCACGGCTACATCAAAGAGCACCCGGTCGAGCGCTGGTACCGCGACCTGCGGGCCGTCGGCGTCGCCGAGGGCGTTGTGGTCATCTGAGCCAGTCATCTGATTCTCCGGTTACGAGCTGAAAGACCCACCATGGCAATCAATCTGGAACTGCCCAAGAAGCTGCAGGCCGTCATCGAGATGACGCACGCGGGCGCCGCGGAGATCCTGCGACCGATATCCCGCAAGTACGACCAGCGCGAGCACGCCTACCCGGTCGAACTGGACACCCTGGAAACCCTGTTCGACGGAGTCTCCAAGGCCAACACCTCGGCGCTGGCCGGCACCGAGGCCTTCCGCGACACCGAGGACAAAGACGGCAACCGCAACGGCGCCAACATGGCCGCGCTGTTGCAGGTGCTGGAGATGAGCTGGGGTGACGTGGCGCTGATGCTGACGATCCCCTACCAGGGGCTCGGCAACGCGGCGATCTCCGGGGTGGCCACCGACGAACAGCTGCAGCGGCTGGGCAAGGTGTGGGCGGCGATGGCGATCACCGAGCCGAGCTTCGGTTCGGACTCGGCGGCGGTGTCGACCACGGCCACCCTGGACGGCGACGAATACGTGATCAACGGCGAGAAGATCTTCGTCACCGCCGGGTCGCGGGCCACCCACATCGTGGTGTGGGCGACGCTGGACCGCTCCCTGGGCCGGCCGGCGATCAAGTCCTTCATCGTGCCGCGCGAGCATCCCGGCGTCACGGTCGAGCGCCTGGAGCACAAGCTGGGCATCAAGGCCTCCGACACCGCGGTGATCCGCTTCGACAACGCCCGCATCCCGAAGGGCAATCTGCTCGGCAACCCCGAGATCGCCTCCGGCGAGGGTTTCGCCGGGGTGATGGAGACCTTCGACAACACCCGGCCGATGGTTGCGGCGATGGCGATCGGAGTCGCCCGGGCGGCGCTGGAGGAGCTGCGCAAGGTGCTGGAAGCGGCCGGCGTGGAGATCTCCTACGACAAGCCTTCGCACGCGCAGAGCGCCGCGGCCGCGGAGTTCCTGCGGATGGAGGCCGACCTGGAGTCGGCCTACCTGTTGACGCTGCGCTCGGCGTGGCAGGCCGACAACGGCATCCCCAACTCCAAAGAGGCGTCGATGGGCAAGGCCAAGGCCGGCCGGGTGGCCAGCGACATCACCCTCAAGGCCGTCGAGATGACCGGCACCATCGGCTATTCCGAGCAGACCCTGCTGGAGAAGTGGGCACGCGATTCGAAGATCCTGGACATCTTCGAGGGCACCCAGCAGATCCAGCAGCTGGTGGTGGCCCGACGACTGCTGGGGCTGTCGTCGTCCGAGCTGAAGTAGCCGGGGCGGATTCGGCGCGGTGCTCGGGTAAGTCACGCCGACAGCGCGCCGGGCGCGGCCGTAGCGCCCCGGCCGCACGGCCGCCTCGGACTCCGTCATCGATGAAAGCGATGATCTTGTCCGGCAACCGAGCCGCGATCTGCGTGTCCGCTTCGGAGATGGAAGTGGTTTGGCATGCACTCCGGACGTCGGCTGCATCGACGACGAGCTGTTGCAGCGGGGCGGGCCGCGCGGGAATTGCTGAACGACACCGCCGCCGCCGGCACCGCGGTCATCTCCGCGCAGGTTCTCAACGAGTTCGACGCGCCCTTGTCCACAGTCAAAACAAAAAGTAATGTTACTTTTTGTTTGACGGGCCGAGAGCATGGAGTTGCCGATGGAATCCTTCGTTCACCTGCGCAAAGGCACCACGCCGCGACGCCTGCACGCCGACCTCGGCGGCCTCAAGGACGACGAACTGGGCCGCGGCGGGTTTGCCGGGCGCACCGCCAACCTGTACCGGCGCCACGACCCCACCGCCTACCGCGCCGACGGCCCGCTGCGGCCGGTGGACGTGCTGGCCTCGGCCCTGGCACCCGGTGACGCCATCGGCGCCGACGGCGATCCGCTGCTGCTGTTCTCCAACGCCGACTGCCGCATCCGGCTCTCCCGCCGCTCCGCCGAGATGCCGTTTCACGTCCGCTACGTCGACGGCGACCTGCTCTGCTTCGTGCACGCCGGAACCGGGCTGGTCGAAACCGAGTTCGGCCCGCTGGACTACCGCCCGGGCGACTGGGTCTACCTGCCCAAGGCGACCACCTGGCGGCAGATCCCCGCCCAGGAGACGACGCTGCTGATGATCGAAGCGACCGACGAGTTCCGGGTGCCGCCACCGGGCGTGCTGGGCCGGCACTTCCCGTTCGACCCGTCGCAGGCGACCATCCCGGAACCACAACCGCTGGCCGACGACGGCCGCGACCGCTACGAAGTCAGGCTGATCCACTTGCCCATCGGCGGCGCAACCACCACTACGCTGCACTACCAGCACAATCCGCTGGACGTCGAAGGCTGGCGCGGGGATAACTTCGCGTTCACCTTCAACATCGCCGACTACAACGTGGTCACCTCCGACAGCGTGCACCTGCCGCCCACCGTGCACCTGTTCATGCAGGCCACCGGCGTGTACGTGATGAACTTCCTGCCCCGGCCGGCCGAGCGGGTGCCCGGCACCGAACGCACCCCGTGGTACCACCGCAACGTCGACTACGACGAGATCGCCTTCTTCCACGGCGGATCGCTCTACGGCATCCCGATGCCGCCGGGCCTGATCTCCCATGCCCCGCAAGGGGTTCACCACGGCGCCCCGGAGCAGGCCCGGGAGCGCGCCCGGCGCAAGTTCGACGACTACGACAAGGTCGACTGGCAGGTGATCGCCATCGACACCCGGCACCGGCTCGCCCCCTCCCCCGAGGTGCTGGCGCACGACCTGGGGCAACACGCATGACAGCGTCAGTGGCCAGGCACGAATACGATCGCATCCCGTATCTCATTGCCTACCAGAATGATTCGGGGGTGCGCGACGTCTACGGCGGGGTTGCCGAACTGGTGGTGCTGGAGAGTCACCTGCTGCGCCCCAAGGACAACCCGTCCGACACGGTCCTGGTCTTCATGCACCCCATCGGCGGCGGCGCGTACCTGCCGATGATGAACGGCCTGGCCCGCGCCGGCCACCACGTCATCTACTGCAACAGCCGGTTCCGCGGCACCGACTCCGCGCTGCTGATGGAGAAGGTGGTCCAAGACCTCGGCGAGTGCGTCAAGGACGCCAAGAACCGGCTGGGCTATGCCAAGGTCGTGCTGGCCGGCTGGAGCGGCGGCGGCTCGCTGTCGATGTACTACCAGCAGCAGGCCCAGCATCCGACGGTGACCGCCAGCCCGTCCGGCGACGGCCCCGATCTGACCGAGCTCGGCCTGATCCCGGCCGACGGCATCATGCTGCTGGCCGCGCACATCAGCCGGCACGGCACGCTGACCGAGTGGCTGGACGCCTCGATCCTCGATGAGTCCGATCCCACCAAGCGTGACCCGGAGCTGGACCTGTACAACCCGGACAATCCCAACCAGCCGCCGTACACGCCCGAGTTCCTGGACCGCTACCGGCAGGCGCAGATCGACCGCAACCGCCGGATCACCGCGTGGGTGAAGAACAAACTCGCCGAGCTGAAAAGCAGCGGTCAGCCCGCTGCGGACGTGGCCGAGTTCGGCTTCGTCGTGCACGGCACCATGGCCGACCCGCGCTGGCTGGACCCGACCGTCGACCCCAACGACCGCATCCCGGGCAGCTGCTATCTGGGGGATCCTCGAGTGGTGAACATGAGCCCGGTCGGCCTGGCCCGGTTCTGCTCGTTGCGCAGCTGGCTGTCGCAGTGGAGTTACGACGACGCGCACGGCGACGGGGTCGAGTGCGGCCGCGACATCGCGGTACCGGCGCTGGTGATCGGCAACCTCGCCGATGACGCCTGCACCCCCAGCCACACCCGGCGGCTGTTCGAGGCGATCGGCACCGAAGACAAGGAGATGCACGAGATCCCCGGCGCCAACCACTACTACGCCGGCCCCGACCAGCGCGACACCCTGCGCCAGGCGGTGGCGATCGTCACCGGCTGGCTGGCCCGCCACGGCTTCTACGGCGCGCCATGACCGGTGCGCTGGACGGCATCCGGGTCGTCGAACTGGGCACCCTGATCTCCGGGCCGTTCGCCGGGCGGCTGCTCGGCGACATGGGCGCCGAGGTCATCAAGGTCGAGCTGCCGGGCGCGCCGGATCCGTTGCGCACCTGGGGCCAGGCCGAACTCGACGGACACCACTTCTTCTGGACCGTGCACGCCCGCAACAAGAAGGCCGTCACCCTGGATCTGCGCACGCCCCGCGGCCGGGAGCTGTTCCTGGAGCTGGTGGACCGCTCCGACATCATCGTGGAGAACTTCCGGCCCGGCACGCTGGAGCGCTGGAACCTCGGCTACGACGTGCTGGCCGAACGCAACGCCGGCATCATCCTGGTGCGGGTGTCCGGCTACGGACAGACCGGACCGGACGCGCCCAAGGCCGGCTACGCCTCGGTCGCCGAAGCGGTCAGCGGACTGCGGCACCTCAACGGCTTCCCCGGCGGGCCGCCACCGCGGCTGGCGCTGTCGCTGGGCGACAGCCTCGCCGGCATGTTCGCCGCCCAGGGCGCGCTGGCCGCCCTGTACCGGCGCACCCGAACCGGCCGCGGCCAGGTGGTCGACGTCGCGCTGACCGAATCCTGTCTGGCCATCCAGGAATCCACCCTCTGCGACTACGACGTCGGCGGCGTGGTGCGCGGCCCGTCGGGGACCCGGCTGGAGGGCATCGCCCCGTCGAACATCTACCGGACCGCCGACGGCAGCTGGGTGGTGATCGCCGCCAACCAGGACACCGTCTTCGCCCGGCTGTGCACGGCGATGGGCCGACCCGAACTGGCCACCGACGACCGGTTCATCGACCATCAAGCGCGCGGCCGCAACCAGGACGAGCTGGACGCGATCATCGGCGACTGGGCCGCCCGGCGCCGGCCGGACGAGATCACCGAGACACTGTCCGCCGCGGGCGTGATCACCGGGCCGATCAACACCGTCGCGCAAGTGGTGAACGACCCGCAGCTGCGGGCCCGCGGCATGCTGGCCGAGCACTGGGATGAAAGAGTCGAGCGAACCGTACTGGGCCCGGGAATCGTACCGCTGCTCTCCGAATCGCCGGGTGACATCCGCAGCGCCGGCCCGGCCCGGCCCGGCCAGCACAACGCTGACGTCTACACCGGGCTGCTCGGCAGAACCGCCGCCGAACTCGAGGAACTGCGCGCCGAGGGGGTGTTGTGAACCCGACCGTCACGATCCGCGAAGTAGCCCTGCGCGACGGCCTGCAGATCGAGCAGCCGGTGCCGCTGGCCGCCAAACTCGAGTTGCTGGCGGCAGTCGCGGCCACCGGGGTGCGCGAGGTGGAGGTCACCTCGTTCGTGTCGCCGACCAAGGTCCCGACGCTGGCCGATGCCGCCGAGCTGGCCGCCGAGCTGTGGCGCCACCCCGACATCGAGTTCTCCGCGCTGGTCGCCAGCCCGGGCGGCGCCACCCGGGCGGTGGCAGCCGGGCTGCGCTCGATCGAGTACGTGGTCTGCGCCTCGGATGCCTTCAGCAACGCCAACGTGGGCCGCGGAACCGATGCCGCGGTCGCCGCCATCGCCGAGATCGCCGGGATCGCCCATGCCGGCGGGGCGTCGGTCGAAGTGATCGTCGCCACCGCATGGGACTGCCCGTTCGACGGGCCCACACCGCCGCAGCGGGTCGTCGAGATCGCCGGTGCGGCCACCGAATTCGGAGTGGACCGACTCTCCATCGCCGACACCGTCGGCACCGCCGTCCCGGGGCGGGTGACCGAGCTGATCGCGGCGGTGCGGCCGGTCATCGGAGACATCCCGCTGGGCGCGCATTTCCACAACACCCGCGGCGCCGGCCTGGCCTGCGCCTACGCCGCGGTCGGCTCCGGGGTCACCAGGCTGGACGCCTCGGCCGGCGGGCTGGGCGGTTGCCCGTTCGCCCCCGGCGCCACCGGAAACATCGCCACCGAAGACCTGGTCTACCTGCTCTCCGACAGCGGCATCGACACCGGAATCGACCTGCGGGCCGCGATCCGCGCCGCCGGTGTCGCCAGTTCGGTTGTCGGACACCAGTTGCCCGGTGCGCTGCTGGCCGCCGGCGACCGGAAGCGCAGCTGAGCCGTCGATGTCCGGGCAGCGGGAACTGAGTTCCAAGGGCCGCCAGACTCGGCAGGCCCTGGAACAGGCGGCCCGGAAGCTCTTCGCCGAACGCGGCTTTCACGGCACCACGCTCGCCGACATCACCTCGGCGGCGGGAAAGTCTCCCGCGGTGTTCTACCGGTATTTCGGCGACAAGGAAGATCTGCTGGCCGCGCTCGCCGAGTCGTTCCTGCACGACGTCGTCGAGCCGTCCGGGTTGAGGATGCGACTACCGGACTCCCCGGACGACAGCGAGTTCTTCGCCTCGGTGGTCAGCGGCTACTGGAACATGTTCAAGCAGAACATCGGCATCATGGTCGCGGTCGCTCAACTGGCCGCCACCAGTCAGCGGTTCGCCGGGCTGCAACACGCATTTCGCCGGTTCGGCGTGGATATCGTGGCGGCCTCGGTGCGCCAGGCCCAGCGGCAGGGGTACGGCAGCGACCTCGAACCCGAGCACATCGCGGCGGCGATCGCACTGCTCTTCGAGAACTTCACCACCGTCTTCGCCGGTCCGTCCGCACCGGAATGGCAGATCGGCGACGCCGAGGCCGTCCGCACGCTGTCGACCGTCTGGAAGAAGACCCTGTACGGCTTTTGACCGCACCAGAGAAACCAGAAAGAGAGACCGCCGTGGATTTCACTCTGCCAGAACATCTCCCGAGACTGCTCACCGAGATGGACACCTTCATCGAAGACGAGATCGCGCCGCTGCAGGCCGAGCACATGCAGTATTTCGACCACCGCCGGGAGAACGCCCGCACCGACTGGGACAACGGCGGGATTCCGCGCCGGGACTGGGAGGACCTGCTCGCCGAGATGCGCCGTCGCGCCGACGCGGCCGGCTGGCTGCGGTATGCGCTACCGGCCGCGCTGGGCGGCCGCGACGGCACCAACCTGGACATGGCGGTGATCCGGGAGCATTTGGCGCACAAGGGCCTTGGGCTGCACAACGACCTGCAGGACGAGTCGTCCATCGTCGGGAACTTTCCGCAGGTGATCATGATGGAGCGGTTCGGCACCGACGAGCAGCGCCGGGCCTGGTCGGAAGCGCTGATCACCGGCGCGCGGTCGATGGCGTTCGGTCTGACCGAGCCGGCGCACGGATCGGACGCCACCTGGCTGGAGACCCGGGCCGAGCGCGTCGGTGACGCCTGGGTTCTCAACGGCACCAAGCGGTGGAACACCGGGGTGCACCGCGCCACCCACGACCTGATCTTCGCCAGAACGTCGGGCCAGCCCGGTTCGGCGCGCGGCATCACCGCCTTCCTGGTGCCGACCGACGCGGAGGGCTTCACGGTGCCGTTCTACTGGTGGACGTTCAACATGCCCACCGACCACGGCGAAGTGGAGCTCAAAGACGTCGCCGTCCCGGCCGGCGCGGTGCTCGGCGAGGTGGACCACGGATTGGAGGTGGCGCAGACGTTCCTGCACGAGAACCGGATTCGCCAGGCCGCGTCCAGCCTGGGCGCCGCCCAGTACTGCATCGACCGGGCCGCCGACCACGCGCGGCAGCGCATCGTGTTCGGCAAGCCGCTGGCGGTCAACCAGGCCGTGCAATGGCCGCTGGCCGAACTGGCCACCGAGGCCCAGATGGTTCGGCTGCTGGTGTATTACGCGGCCTGGCATCTGGACCGCGACCACCACATGGAGGTCTCCGACAAGGTGTCGATGGCGAACTACCGGGCCAACCGGCTGGTGTGCGAAGCCGCCGACCGGGCCATGCAGATCCACGGCGGGCTGGGCTACAGCCGGCATGAGCCGTTCGAGCACATCTACCGCCACCACCGCCGCTACCGCATCACCGAGGGCGCCGAGGAGATCCAGATCCGCCGGGTCGCCCAGCGACTGTTCGGGTTCGACAAGCGGTGACGACGCCGGAGATGCTGGCAGCCCGGCTGGCCCCGGTGCTGGAACCGGCGTTGGGGGCCGTCACCGTCGAGGGACTGCGCCGGCTGACCGGCGGCGCCAGCCGGACCACCTGGGCCTTCGACGCGGTCACCGAGACCGGCCGGCGGGCACTGATCCTGCGCGGCGGACCGCCGGACGAGATCCACGCCGGCATGGAACTGGAGGCGGCCGCCCAGGCTGCCGCCGCGGCGGCCGGCGCTCCGGTGCCGCAGGTGCTGATGGCCGACGATTCTCCGGCGGCACTGGGCAATCCGTTCCTGATCTGCGAGGCGATCGAGGGCGAGACCGTGGTCCGGCGCATCGACCGCGCACTCGACGACACCGGCCGGGCCGCCCTGCTTGACCAGTGCGCGCAGGCGCTGGCCGCCATCCACCGGGTGAACCCGGCCGGCATCGGGCTGAGCACCGACGACCAGCTGGCCGGGTGCCGCCGCCAACTCGACGGCATCGGCGACACCACCGCCACCTTCGAGTGGGCGTTCCGGTGGCTGGCCGCCCGCCGGCCGGCTCCGGTGCCGGCCGGGCTGGTGCACGGCGACTTCCGGATGGGCAACCTGATCGTCGATGGGTCACAACTGGCCGCCGTCCTGGACTGGGAGCTGGTGCACGCCGGTGACGTCTGCGAGGACCTGGCCTGGTTCTGCCTGCGGGCCTGGCGGTTCGGCGCGCCGGCGCGGCGCGGGGCCGGCGGACTGGGCGGTGTCGAGGAGTTCCTGGCCGGCTACGAGCAGGCCGCCGGCGGCACCGTGGACCGGGCGCGGTTCGCCTGGTGGCTGCTGCTGGGCACCCTGCGCTGGGGGGTGATCTGCCGCTACCAGGCGCAGCGGCATCTGAGCGGGCAGACCCGCTCGGTGGAGTTGGCGGCGATCGGGCGCCGGGTCGCCGAGACCGAATGGGACCTGCTGGAACTACTGGAGCAGACATCGTGACCGGCGACTTCGGGGAATATGGCCGGCCGACCGCGGCGGAACTGGTGGCGGCGGTCGCCGAATTCCTGGACACCGACGTGCGTGCATCGACCGACGGCCGGGTCAACTTCCACGCCCGGGTGGCCGCCAACGCGCTGCGCATCGTGGCGCGCGAACTGCTCGACACCTCCGGCGCCGAGGTCGCCGCGGCGCTGGCGGAGCTGGGCTTCGCCGACGAGTCAGCGCTGGCAGCGGCCATCAAAGCCGGTGAGCTGGACGATCGCGGCGGTGAGGTCGCCGCCTGCCTGCGGGTGCTGGTCCGGCACCGGCTGGCCGTGGCGCATCCCGGCTACGCCGATACCCGTTGACACTGCGTCCACCAGACGAAAGTGCGAGAAGAACACCTGGTGGTTGCAGAGTCAGCACGAGCGGCGAGCCGCCGCAGTAACATCACCGGCGTGCCCGGACCACTGCGAATCCTCGTCTACAGCGACGACGTCACGACCCGCCAGAAAGTCATCACGGCGTTGGGCAAGCACCTGCACCCCGACCTGCCGGAGTTGAGCTACACCGAGGTCGCCACCGAACCGGTGGTGATCCGCCAGATGGACGCCGGCGGCGTCGACCTGGCCGTCCTGGACGGGGAGGCGACCCCGGCGGGCGGCATGGGCATCTGCAAGCAGCTCAAGGACGAGATCGCGCAGTGTCCACCGATCGTGGTGCTCACCGGCCGCGCCGACGACGTCTGGCTGGCCCGCTGGTCGCACGCCGACGCCGCCGTCCCGCACCCCGTCGACCAGGTCAAGTTGAGCCGGGTGGTGCTGGAACTGCTGCGGGCCAGGGCAGCCTGACCACGCGAATTCCCCTGTCGCCGTTGACCGCTGCGGGTGACAACTATCACAGTCGGCGGCAATTTCTGATTATCGCCAATGGGCCGGTGACCGCACGTTACGCTGTGCGAAAGTCCACACCGACAGCTACCGGAAAACGACGCCACTAGAGATGAATCTCTACCTGCCGATCTTGGTACTCGCGGCCATCGCCGCCGGTTTTGCCGTGTTCTCCGTGATCATGGCGAAGCTGGTCGGACCGTCCCGCTACAACCGCTCGAAACTCGAGGCCTACGAGTGCGGCATCGAGCCCACCGACCAGCCGGTCAGCGGGCCGCATGCCCCGCCGGGCCAGCGTTTCCCCATCAAGTACTACTTGACGGCGATGCTGTTCATCGTGTTCGACATCGAGATCGTCTTCCTCTACCCGTGGGCGGTGGCCTACGACGGACTGGGAGTGTTCGCGCTCGTCGAAATGGTGCTGTTCGTCGTCGTCGTCTTCGTCGCGTATGCCTACGTCTGGCGCCGCGGCGGCCTGAGTTGGGATTGAGAGTAGGGAGCAGGCTTTCACATGGGGCTAGAAGAGCAGCTGCCCAGCGGTCTCCTACTCACCACCGTCGAAAACGTGGCCGGCTACTTCCGCAAGGGGTCGCTGTGGCCGGCGACGTTCGGCCTGGCGTGCTGTGCCATCGAGATGATGTCGTCGATGGCGCCGGACTACGACATCTCCCGGTTCGGGATGGAGGTGTTCCGCGCCTCGCCGCGGCAGGCGGACCTGATGATCGTCGCCGGCCGGGTCAGCCAGAAGATGGCGCCGGTGCTGCGCCAGATCTACGACCAGATGGTGGAGCCGAAGTGGGTGCTGGCGATGGGGGTGTGCGCATCGTCGGGCGGGATGTTCAACAACTACGCCATCGTGCAGGGCGTGGACCACGTCGTCCCGGTCGACATCTACCTGCCCGGCTGCCCGCCCCGGCCGGAGATGTTGATGTATGCGCTGCTCAAGCTGCACGAGAAGATCAAAGAGATGCCGCTCGGCGTGAACCGCGAGCAGGCGATCACCGCAGCCGAGGAGGCCGCCCTGTCCGCCCCGACCACCTGGCAGATGAAGGGATTGCTGCGGTGAGTGAGCAAGACCAGGCCGGCACCGAAGACGTGATCAAAGTCCGGCACGGCCTGTTCGGCGCTTCCGGCAGCGGCGACACCTCCGGGTACGGCCGAATCGTGCGCGAGGCCGCGCTCCCCGGCGAGAGCCCGCGGCCCTACGGTGGATATTTCGACCAGGTCGTCGACGCCCTCGCCGCTGCACTCGAGCGCGACGGTGTCGGCTTCGGCGATGCCGTCGAGAAAGTCGTGGTGTACCGCGGCGAGCTGACGCTCTACGTCCGCCGCGAGCGGTTGCCGGCCGTCGCCCAACTGCTGCGCGACGAGCCGGATCTGCGTTTCGAGCTGAGCCTGGGTGTCAGCGGCGTGCACTATCCGGAGGACACCGACCGGGAACTGCATGCGGTGTACCCGCTGAAGTCGATCACCCACAACCGCAGGATCCGGCTGGAGGTCGCCGCGCCCGACGCGGACCCACACATCCCGTCCCTGTTCGGCATCTACCCGACGTCCGACTGGCACGAACGGGAGACCTACGACTTCTTCGGGATCATCTTCGACGGCCACCCCTCGCTGACCCGCATCGAGATGCCCGACGACTGGCACGGCCACCCGCAGCGCAAGGACTATCCGCTCGGCGGCATCCCGGTCGAGTACAAGGGCGCGCAGATTCCGCCACCCGACCAGCGGAGGGCCTACACCTGATGAGCACCCCCAAGACGGTCCTCAATGTGGGCGGCCAGGAATGGGACCAGGTCGTCGAGACGGCCAAGGCCGCCGATCCGGGCGAACGCATCGTCGTCAACATGGGCCCGCAGCATCCGTCGACGCACGGGGTGCTGCGGCTCATCCTCGAACTCGACGGCGAGACGGTCACCGAAGCCCGTTGCGGAATCGGCTACCTGCACACCGGGATCGAGAAGAACCTGGAATCCCGGTACTGGACCCAGGGCGTGACGTTCGTGACCCGGATGGACTACCTGTCGCCGTTCTACAGCGAGGTCGCGTTCTGCCTGGGCGTCGAGAAACTGCTCGACGTCACCGAGCAGATCCCGGAGCGCGCCACCGTGATCCGGGTGCTGATGATGGAACTCAACCGGATCTCGTCGCACCTGGTCGCGCTGGCCACCGGCGGCATGGAGCTGGGCGCGCTGACCGTGATGCTGTTCGGGTTCCGGGAACGCGAACTGGTGCTCGACATCTTCGAGGCGATCACCGGCCTGCGGATGAACCACCAGTACATCCGGCCCGGCGGGGTCTCCAACGATCTGCCCGACGAGGTGATCGGCCAGATCCGCGACTTCCTCACCCTGATGCCCAAGCGGCTCAAGGACATCGAGGACCTGCTCACCGAGAACTACATCTGGAAGGGCCGCACCAAAGACGTCGGCTACCTCGACCTGACCGGGTGCATGGCACTCGGCATCACCGGCCCGGTGCTGCGGTCCACCGGACTGCCCTACGACGTACGCCGCTCGGAGCCTTATTGCGGGTACGAGACCTACGAGTTCGACGTCATCACCGAGGACACCTGTGATGCCTACGGGCGCTACCTGATCCGGGTCAACGAGATCAAGGAGTCGCTGAAGATCGTCGAGCAGTGCCTGGACAAGTTGCGGCCCGGCCCGGTGATGATCGAAGACCGCAAGATCGCCTGGCCCGGTGACCTGAAGATCGGCCCGGACGGCCAGGGCAACTCCAAAGAGCACATCGCCTGGATCATGGGCCACTCGATGGAGGGCCTGATCCATCATTTCAAGCGGGTCACCGAAGACCTCTGGGTGCCGCCCGGCCAGGTCTTCGTGTCGGTGGAGTCACCGCGCGGCGAGTTGGGGGTACACATGGTCAGCAACGGCGGCACCCGTCCGTACCGCGTGCACTACCGGGATCCATCGTTCACCAACCTGCAGGCCGTCGCCGCGATGTGCGAGGGCGGGCTGATCGCCGACGTGATCGCCGCCGTCGCCAGCATCGACCCGGTCATGGGCGGAGTCGACCGATGACCGCTTCGGAGCACAAGCCCCAGAACAAGACCGGCCGCGGCCGGCTGATGCCGCCGACCGCCGGCACCGACGGGCACCGGGTCCTGATCCAGTTGGGCCGCCCGCCGGAGGAGCCGGGCCGGTTCAACCATCCCGGCGCCCCGCAGTCCTACCCGGCCGAGGTGCGCGCCCGGCTCGAGGCCGACGCCAAGCAGATCATCGCGCGCTACCCCAAACCCCGGTCGGCGATCCTGCCGCTGCTGCACCTGGTGCAGGCCGAGGACTCCTACCTCACCCCGGCCGGGCTGGCGCTCATCGCCGAACTGCTCGACCTGACCAGCGCCGACGTCGGCGCGGTGGCCTCGTTCTACTCGATGTACCGCCGCGACCCGACCGGCAAGTATCTGGTGGGGGTGTGCACCAACACGTTGTGCGCGGTGATGGGCGGCGACGCGATCTTCGATGCCCTCAAGGACCACCTCGGCGTCTCCAACGACCAGACCACCGAGGACGGTGCGATCACCCTGCAGCGCGTCGAGTGCAACGCCGCCTGCGACTATGCCCCGGTGATGATGGTCAACTGGGAGTTCTTCGACAACCAGACGCCGGAATCGGCGCGGGAAGTCGTCGACCGGTTGCGTTCCGGCGCCGACGTGCGACCCACCCGCGGCATGCCGCTGTGCAGCTTCGCCGAGGCCGAGCGCATCCTGGCCGGCTTCCCCGACCAGCGTGCCGATGACGGCCAGGGTGGCGCCGGGGCGGCGACGCTGGCCGGGCTGCAGGTGGCCCGGGAGCACGGGATGACCGCGCCGGAAGCCGGTGACTCGCCAGACCGGGACGACCGGCGATGACGGGACCGACGAGCGGGTCGACCCCGCTGACCCCGGTGCTGAGCCGCTACTGGGACGACCCGCAGTCGTGGACACTGGAAACCTATCGCCGCCACGACGGCTACCGCGGCCTGCAGCGGGCGCTGACCATGCAGCCGGACGAGGTCATCGAGCACGTCAAGGAATCCGGGCTGCGCGGCCGGGGCGGGGCGGGATTCTCCACCGGAACCAAGTGGTCGTTCGTCCCGCAGGGCACCGACGGTGCGGGTGCCAAGCCGCACTATCTGCTGGTCAACGCCGACGAAGCCGAACCCGGTACGTGCAAGGACATGCCGCTGATGATGGCGACGCCGCATGTGCTCGTCGAAGGCATCATCATCGCCTGCTATGCGATCCGGGCCAGCCGTGCCTTCATCTATCTGCGCGGTGAGGTGCTGCCGGTGCTGCGGCGACTGCACACGGCGGTGGCCGAGGCCTACGCCGCCGGTTATCTCGGCAAGGACATCGGCGGAACCGGTTTCAGCCTCGACATCACGGTGCACTCCGGAGCGGGCGCCTACATCTGCGGCGAGGAGACCGCGCTGATCGACTCCCTGGAGGGCTATCGCGGCCAGCCCCGGCTGCGACCGCCGTTCCCGGCCGTGGCCGGGCTGTACCAGTGCCCCACGGTGGTCAACAACGTCGAATCCATCGCGAGCGTGCCGTCGATCATGTTCAACGGCGCCGACTGGTTCCGCTCGATGGGCACCGAGAAGTCGCGCGGCTACACGCTGTATTCGCTGTCCGGGCACGTCAACCGCCCCGGCCAGTACGAGGCGCCGCTGGGTATCACGCTGCGCGAACTGCTGACCTACGCGGGCGGCATCCGCAACGGGCACAGGCTGAAGTTCTGGACTCCGGGCGGCTCGTCCACCCCGATCCTGACCGAGGAGCACCTCGACGTCCCACTGGACTACGAGGGCATGGCGTCGGCCGGATCGATGCTGGGCACCAAGGCATTACAGATCTTCGACGAGACCACCTGCGTGGTCCGCGCAGCCCGGCGCTGGTCGGAGTTCTACAAGCACGAGTCCTGCGGCAAATGCACGCCGTGCCGGGAGGGCACCTACTGGCTGGTGCCGATCTACGAACGGCTGGAGACCGGCCGGGGTACGGCTGAGGACTTGGACACCCTGCTCGACATCGCCGACGTGTTGTTCGGAAAGTCGTTCTGCGCGTTGGGCGACGGGGCGGCGATGCCGGTCCAGTCGTCGATCCGGTACTTCCGTGACGAGTACATCGCCCACGTGGAGCAGGGCCGTTGTCCGTTCGACCCGAAAGCGAGCATGCTCGTGCCCGACGGTTCGAAAGGCGGTGCGGCGTGAGCGAGCCCGCCCGCCCCGACATGGTGACCTTCACCATCGACGACCAAGAGATCACAGTTCCCAAGGGCACGTTGATCATTCGGGCCGCAGAGAAGCTCGGCATCGAGATTCCGCGGTTCTGCGACCATCCACTGCTCGATCCGGTGGCGTGGTGCCGGCAGTGCATGGTGGAGGTCGAAGGCCAGCGCAAGCCGCAGCCGTCGTGCGCGGTGGCGGCCACCGAGGGCATGGTGGTGCGCACCCAGCACACCTCCGCCGAAGCCGACCGGGCCCAGCACCTGGTGATGGAACTGCTGCTGATCAACCATCCGCTGGACTGCCCGACCTGCGACAAGGGCGGTGAGTGCCCGCTGCAGAACCAGGCCATGACCCACGGCCGGACCGAGACCCGCTTCGAGGAGTCCAAGCGGATCTTCCCCAAGCCGATCAACATCTCCTCGCAGGTGCTGCTGGACCGGGACCGCTGCATCATGTGTGCCCGCTGCACCCGGTTCGCCAACGAGATCCCCGGCGACCGGTTCATCGAGATGATGGAGCGCGGCGCGCTGCAGCAGGTCGGCATCTACGAAGACGAACCGTTCAATTCGTACTTCTCGGGCAACGTCGTGCAGATCTGCCCGGTGGGCGCACTGACCGGCGCGTCCTATCGGTTCCGGGCCCGCCCGTTCGACCTGGTTTCCACCCCCAGCGTCTGCGAGCACTGCGCGTCGGGGTGCGCCCAGCGCACCGACCACCGCCGCGGCAAGATACTGCGCCGGATGGCCGGCGAGGATCCGGAAGTCAACGAGGAGTGGAACTGCGACAAGGGCCGGTGGGCGTTCACCTACCTGCGTCAGCGGGACCGGATCGGCACTCCCCTGGTCCGCGACTCGAGCGGTGAGTTGGTGCCGACGTCGTGGCCGAACGCGCTGGCGCTGGCGGCACGCGGGCTGGCCGCCGCCCGTGGCCGCGCCGGGGTGCTGGTCGGTGGCCGGGTGACGGCCGAAGACGCCTACGGTTACGCCAAATTCGCCCGGCTCGCACTGGAGAGCGACGACATCGACTTCCGGGCGCGCCCCCATTCGGCCGAGGAAGCCGCATTCCTGGCCGCCCGGGTCGCCGGCCGCGAAATCACCGTCGGCTACTCCGATCTGGAGGCCGCTCCGGTAGTGCTGCTGGTCGGCTTCGAGCCGGAGGAGGAGTCGCCGATCGTCTTCCTGCGACTGCGCAAGGCGGCCCGCAAGAAGCAGGTCAAGATCTACGCGGTGGCGCCGTACGCCGACCGTGCCGTCGAGAAGATGTTCGCCACCCTGCTGCCCACGGTTCCCGGAGCCGAGGCGGCGGTGCTGACCGGGCTGGCGAGCGGTTCGGACCACCCTCAGCTCGGCGCCCTGCTGCGCCGGCCCGGCGCGGTGGTGCTGGTCGGGGAACGGCTGGCGAGTGCGCCGGGCGCGCTGTCGGCTGCCGCCCGGCTGGCCGACGCCACCGGTGCGCGACTGGCGTGGGTGCCCCGTCGCGCCGGCGAGCGTGGCGCCCTGGACGCCGGCGCGCTGGCCGGGTTGCTGCCCGGCGGGCGTCCGCTGACCGATGCCGCGGCCCGCGCCCAGGTCGCCGAGCACTGGCATGTCGATGATCTGCCGGCCGCCCCGGGGCGCGACACCGACGCGATCCTGGCGGCGGCAACCGACGGAACGCTGAGCGCGCTGCTGGTCGGCGGCGTCGAACCGGCCGACCTGACCGACCCGGCGGCGGCGCTGGCCGCGCTGGACGCGGTGGACTTCCTGGTCAGCGTCGAACTGCGGCACAGCGAGGTCACCCAGCGCGCCGACGTGGTGCTGCCGATCGCAGCCGTGGCCGAGAAGTCCGGCACCTATGTGAACTGGGAGGGCCGGCATCGCCGCTTCGGGGTGGCGCTGCACGACACCGGCGCACTGCCCGACCTGCGGGTGCTCGACGCCATCGCCGACGAGATGGGCGTGGTGCTGGGGCTGTCCACCGTGGACGCCGCGCGCGCCGAACTTCAGGGGCTGGGCCGCTGGGACGGCGGGCGGGCCGCGGATCCTGATGCCGCGGCCGGCCGGGTGCCGCAGCCGGGTCCCGGCGAGGCAGTGCTGGCCGGCTGGCGGATGCTGCTGGACGCTGGCCGCATGCAGGACGGCGAGCCGAACCTGGCCGGTACCGCGCGCGCGCCCGTGGTCCGGCTCTCGGCGGAGACCGCGGCCGAGATCGGCGCCGCCGACGGGGAACTGGTCAGCGTCGGCACCGCGCGTGGCGCGATCAGGCTGCCGCTGGTCGTCACCGAGATGCCGGCTCGGGTGGTGTGGCTGCCGATGAACTCACCCGGCTCGGCGGTGCACCGGGAACTGGGCGTCACCGCGGGCGCGGTGGTACGGATTGGACGCGACTCATGAGCGCATTCGGCAACGACCCCTGGTGGCTGATCCTCGGCAAGGCGGTCGCCGTCTTCGGCTTCCTGGTGCTTACCGTGCTCTTCGCCATCGTCATCGAGCGAAAAGTGCTGGGCCACATGCAGATGCGGCCCGGGCCAAACCGGACCGGCCCGAAGGGCTGGCTGCAGAGCCTGGCCGACGGCATCAAACTGGCACTCAAGGAGGACATCACCCCCACCGACGTGGACAAGGTGATCTACCTGCTGGCCCCGATCATCTCGGTGGTGCCGGCGGTCACCGCGTTCGCGGTGATCCCGCTGGGCCCCGAGGTCAGCGTCTTCGGCCATCGCACCCCGTTGCAGACCGCCGATCTGCCGATCGCGGTGCTGTTCGTGCTGGCGATGTCCTCGATCGGGGTGTACGGGATCATCCTGGCCGGCTGGTCGTCGGGGTCCACCTACCCGTTGCTGGGCGGCATCCGCTCCACCGCCCAGGTGATCTCCTACGAGGTGGCGATGGGGCTGGCGTTCGCGTCGGTGTTCCTGTATGCCGCGACGATGTCGACGTCGCAGATCGTGGCCGCCCAGGACCGGGCGTGGTTCGCCTTCCTGCTGCTGCCTGCGTTTCTGGTCTACGTCACCTCGATGGTCGGGGAGACCAACCGCGCGCCGTTCGACCTGCCCGAGGCCGAGGGCGAACTGGTCGGCGGCTTCCACACCGAGTACTCCTCGCTGAAGTTCGCACTGTTCTTCCTCGCCGAGTACATCAACATGACCACGGTTTCGGCCGTGGCGGTCACGCTGTTCCTCGGCGGCTGGCACGCGCCCTGGCCGTTCAACATGCTCGACGGCGCCAACAGCGGCTGGTGGCCGGTGCTGTGGTTCACCCTCAAGCTGTGGGGCTTCATCTTCGTCTACATCTGGCTGCGCGCCACCCTGCCCCGGCTGCGCTACGACCAGTTCATGGCGCTGGGCTGGAAGATCCTGATCCCGGTGGCGCTGGTGTGGGTGCTGGTCGCCGCGGCGATCCGCAGCCTGGAGGACGGCGGCTACCCGCACTGGAAACTGATCTTGGCCGTCGTCAGCACCGTCACCACGGTGGCACTCGTGCTGTTCCTGCACAGACGGTTCAGCGCACTGACCGGCGATCCGACCGGGCAGACCCCGCAGCACCCGCCCGTCGTCGCCTCCGGCACCTTCCCGACGCCGCCGCTGCCGCAGGCCGTCGGGGCCACTAGGGAGAACGCGCATGAGTAGCTTCAAGGATGCCCTCGCCGGCTTCGGCGTCACGCTGGTCACGATGTTCAAGAAGCCGATCAACGACGGCTATCCCGAACACAAGAAGCCGACCGCGCCCCGCTGGCACGGCCGGCACCAGCTGAACCGCCATCCCGACGGCCTGGAGAAGTGCATCGGCTGCGAACTGTGCGCGTGGGCCTGCCCGGCCGACGCCATCTACGTGGAGGCCGCCGACAACACCGACGAGGAGCGGTTCTCCCCCGGCGAACGCTACGGCCGCGTCTACCAGATCAACTACCTGCGCTGCATCGGCTGCGGCTACTGCATCGAGGCCTGCCCGACCCGGGCGCTGACCATGACCAACGAATACGAGATGGCCGCCGACAACCGTGCCGACATGATCTGGGAGCGCGAACAGCTGCTGGCCCCGCTGGAGCCCGGCATGACCGCCCCGCCGCACCCGATGCCGCCGGGCGCCACCGACAAGGACTACTACCTCGGCAACGTCACCGCCGACGGTCTGGGCGACAACCCGGACCTGTTCGCGCTGCTGGACCGCAAGAAGCAAGGCAGGGCCTGATGAGCCGCACGACGGAGTTGCTGGCCGCCGAACACGCCGATGTCCTGGTTCACACCAGCATCGGTGAGGCGGTGGTGTTCTGGGCGCTGGGCGCGCTGGCGCTGATCGGCGCACTCGGGGTGGTGACCGCCGCCAAAGCGGTGTACTCGGCGCTGTTTCTGGCGACGACGATGCTGTCCCTGGCGGTGTTCTACTTCGTCCAGGACGCCATGTTCCTGGGCGTGGTCCAGGTCGTCGTCTACACCGGCGCGGTGATGATGCTGTTCCTCTTCGTGATGATGCTGATCGGGGTGGACTCGGCCGAATCGCTGGTGGAGACGCTGCGCGGGCAGCGGTTCGCCGCGACGGTCTTCGGGATCGGCTTCGGGGTGCTGCTGATCGCCGGCATCGGCGGCGCGGCGACGCACTTCACCGGGCTGGACGCGGCGAACCGGGGCGGCAACGTCGAAGGCCTGGCGAGGTTGATCTTCACCCAGTACCTGTGGGCCTTCGAGCTGACCGGCGCCCTGCTGATCACCGCGGTGCTCGCGGCGATGGTGCTGACTCACCGGGAGCGGCTCGCTCCGCGGATGACCCAGCGGGAGCTGTCCATCCAGCGGTTCCAGCACGGCCACCACCCCACCCCGCTGCCGACCCCGGGGGTGTACGCCCGGCACAACGCCGTCGACGTGGCCGCCCTGCTGCCCGACGGCTCCTACTCGGAGCTGTCGGTCTCCGACACCCTGCAGCACCGCTGGGTCGGCGCCTCGGGCAACGCGGCGCATGCCGAGGCTGCCGGAAGCGAGGAGGCGCAGCGATGAATCCCGCGAACTACCTGTACCTGTCGGCGCTGCTGTTCACCATCGGCGCCGCCGGGGTGGTGTTGCGACGCAACGCCATCGTGATGTTCATGTGCGTCGAGCTGATGCTCAACGCGGTCAACCTGGCGTTCGTCACCTTCGCACGGATGCACGGCCGACTGGACGGGCAGATGGTCGCGTTCTTCACGATGGTCGTCGCCGCCTGCGAGGTGGTCATCGGGCTGGCCATCATCATGACGATCTTCCGGGCCCGGCGGTCCGCCTCGGTCGATGACGCGAACCTACTACGCGGATAGAAGGGTTCGATGACTGCTACGACACATCTGAGCTGGCTGCTGGTGGCACTGCCGGCGGCCGGGGCGTTGATCCTGCTGCTGGCCGGCCGGCGCAGCGACTCCTGGGGGCACCTGCTGGGCTGTGCCACCGTGCTGGGGTCGTTCGGAATCGGCCTGGTGCTGCTGAACGACCTGCTGGGCCGGCCGGCCGATGACCGGACAATCCACCCGGACCTGTTCACCTGGGTGCCGGTCGGCGCGCTGAAGATCGACTTCGGGATTCTGATCGACCCGCTGTCGATCTGCTTCGTGCTGCTGATCACCGGGGTCGGTGCGCTGATCCACATCTACTCGATCGGCTACATGGCAAATGACGCCGCTCGCAGACGTTTTTTTGCCTACCTGAACCTGTTCGTCGCGGCGATGCTGATGCTGGTGGTGTCCGACAACTACCTGGGGCTCTACCTCGGCTGGGAAGGTGTGGGCCTGGCGTCGTACCTGCTGATCGGCTTCTGGTTCGAGAAGCCGGTCGCCGCGACCGCGGGAAAGAAGGCCTTCATCTCCAACCGGGTCGGCGACTTCGGGCTGTCGCTGGCCATGTTCGCCATGTTCGCCAGCTTCGGCACCCTGCAGTACGACGGGGTGTTCGCCGCAGCACACACCGGCTCGCAGTCCATGCTGACCTGGATCGGCCTGCTGCTGCTGCTGGGCGCCTGCGCCAAGTCGGCCCAGATCCCGCTGCAGGCCTGGTTGTTCGACGCGATGGAGGGCCCCACCCCGGTGTCGGCGCTGATCCACGCCGCCACCATGGTGACCGCCGGGGTGTATCTGATCGTGCGATCCGGCCCGATCTACGACCTGTCCGCCGACGCCCGGCTCGCGGTGGTCGTCGCCGGTGCGGCCACCCTGCTGTTCGGCGCGATCATCGGCTGCGCCAAGGACGACATCAAACGGGCGCTGGCCGCCTCCACCATCAGCCAGATCGGCTACATGGTGCTGGCCGCCGGGCTGGGCGCGGCCGGCTACGCGTTCGCGATCATGCACCTGCTCACCCACGGCTTCTTCAAGGCCGGGCTGTTCCTGGGCTCCGGCGCGGTGATGCACGGCATGAACGACGAGCAGGACATGCGCCGCTACGGCGCGCTGCGAACCTTCATGCCGGTGACGTTCGTCACCTTCGGACTGTGCTACCTGGCGATCATCGGGGTCCCCCCGTTCGCCGGCTTCTACTCCAAGGACGCCATCATCGAAGCGGCGCTGGCCGCCGGCGGGCTGCGCGGCTGGATCATGGGCGGCGCGGCGATCCTGGGTGCGGCTATCACCGCCTTCTACATGACCCGGGTGATGCTGCTGACGTTCGGCGGCCAGAAGCGCTGGGCGGCAACCGAAGCCGAGGTGACCCCGGAGCTGGCGCTGCAGCATCCGCACGAGGCCCCGGCAGTGATGACCTGGCCGATGATCGTGCTCGCCTTCGGCGCGGTGTTCTCCGGCGGCCTGCTGGCCTTCGGCGGGCGACTGCAGCACTGGCTGGAGCCTGTCGTGACCCCCGCCGGCGGCCACGAGGCGCACCACGTGATCCCGGCGTGGGCCAGCGGCGGGATCACCCTGGCGGTGGTGCTGGCCGGGGTTGGGATGGCCTACCGGATGTACGGCACCAAGCCGGTGCCGGTCACCGCGCCCACCGACGTGTCGGCACTGACCGTCGCCGCCCGCAACGACCTTTACGGCGATGCCTTCAACGAGGAGGTGTTCATGCGTCCCGGTGAACAACTGGCGGTTGCGCTGGTCGAAGTCGACGACCGCGGGGTGGACGGCTCGGTCAACGCGCTGGCGGGCCTGGTCGGCCGGGCCTCGACCGCGGTGCGCCGACTGCAAACCGGGTTCGTCCGCAGCTATGCGCTGACGATGCTCGCCGGGGCGTTCCTCGTCGTCGCGGTGGTGCTGGCGGCGGTGCAACTGTGATGGCCGGCTTCGACTGGCTGAGCCTGCTGTGGCTGCTGCCCCTGGCCGGGGCCGCCCTGGTCATCATGCTGCCGGCCGGACAGCGGCAGCTGGCCAAGTGGACCGGGCTGCTGGTGAGCCTGGCGGTGCTCGCGGTGGCCGTCGTGGTCACCGTCGGTTTCGACAGCACCGCTGCGGGCGAACAGTTCCAGTTCGTCAAATCCTATTCGTGGATACCGTCGTTCGGCGCCGGTTACACGCTCGGGGTGGACGGCATCGCGGTGGTCCTGGTGCTGCTGACCGCCGGACTGGTGCCGCTGCTGCTGCTGGCCGGCTGGAACGACGGCGATGATCGCAGTGCCGATGCCGACGACCCCGCGCGCCCGGCTCCGTCGCGCTTGCGATCGGCAGGCCGCGGCCCGCACGCCTACGCCGCATTGACGCTGACCGTCGAGTCGATGGTGCTGGTCTCGCTGGTGTCGCTGGACATCCTGCTGTTCTACGTGTTCTTCGAAGCCATGCTGATCCCGATGTACTTCATGATCGGCGGCTTCGGCGACGGCGCCAAGCGGTCGCAGGCGGCTCTGAAGTTCTTGCTGTACAACCTGTTCGGTGGCCTGATCATGATGGCCGCGGTGATCGGCGTGTACGTGGTGACCGCCCGGCACGGGGTCGGCACATTCGACTTCCGCACGGTGGTCGAGGCATTCAATCCGGACTCCACCACCGTTGATCCGGGGGTGCTCAAGGCGCTGTTCCTAGGCTTCATGTTCGCCTTCGCCGTCAAGGCCCCGCTGTGGCCGCTGCACCGCTGGCTGCCCGACGCCGCGGTGGAGTCCACCCCGGCTACCGCCGTGCTGATGATGGCGGTGATGGACAAGGTCGGCACCTTCGGGATGCTGCGCTACTGCCTGCAGCTCTTCCCGGACGCCGCAACGTACTTCCGGCCCGCCATCATCGTGCTGGCGGTCATCGGGGTGGTCTACGGCGCCATGGTCGCGATCGGCCAGCCCGACATCATGCGGCTGATCGCCTACACCTCGATCTCGCACTTCGGGTTCATCATCCTGGGCATCTTCGTGATGACCAGCCAGGGCCAGAGCGGTTCGACGCTGTACATGCTCAACCACGGCCTGTCGACCGCGGCGGTGTTCCTCATCGCCGGCTTCCTGATCTCGCGCCGCGGCGGCAGCCGTTCGATCGCCGCCTACGGCGGGGTGCAGAAGGTGGCACCGGTGCTGGCCGGCACCTTCCTGGTCGCCGCGATGGCTACCCTGTCGCTGCCCGGCCTGGCGCCGTTCATCAGCGAGTTCCTGGTGCTGCTGGGCACTTTCGACCGGTACTGGCTGGCGGCGGTGATCGGCAGCACCGCGCTGGTGCTGTCGTCGATCTACATGCTCTGGCTCTACCAGCGGGTGATGACCGGGCCGGTCACCCCCGGCAACGAACGGTTGCGTGACCTGGTGCCCCGTGAAGTCGTCGTCGTCGCGCCACTGCTGGCGCTGCTGCTCTTCCTCGGCTTCTACCCCAAGCCGGTGCTGGACATCATCAACCCGGGGGTCACCCACACGATGACCACGATCGGGCAGACCGATCCGACCCCGTTGACCGCCGAGGGGGTCCGCTGACCATGTCCGGCATACCCACCCCGCACGTCGAATACGCGCTGCTGTCACCGATGCTGATCGTCTTCGGCACGGCGGTCACCGGCGTTCTCTTCGAGGCTTTCCTGGCGCGCCGGGCACGCTACGTCGCCCAGGTCCTGCTCTCGGCCGGCGGGCTGGCCGCCGCCTTCGTCGCCGTCGTGGCACTGGCCGGCGAGGTGCCGGCATCGGGCCGGACCGCCGTGCTGGGCGCGGTGGCCGTCGACCGGCCCACACTGATCCTGCAGGGCACCATCCTGCTGGTCGGGATCATGGCAGTGGTCTTCATCGCCGAACGCAACATCGGCGCAAGTGTCCCGGTCGTCCCCGAGGGGCCGGGCGCCGCGGCTGCACCGCCACTCGCCGCGCGCCGCGGTGGGCTGGATTCCTTCACCCCGCAGGCATCCGCGGTGCCGGGCGGCGTTCTCGAGAAGCAGGCCATCCGGGCCGGGATGACCCAGACCGAGGTGTTCCCGCTGGTCCTGCTCTCCATCGCCGGCATGCTGGTTTTCCCGGCCGCCAACGACCTGGTGACCATGTTCGTCGCACTGGAAGTCCTTTCGCTACCGCTGTATCTGCTGTGCGGGCTGGCCCGGCACCGCCGACTGCTCTCGCAGGAGGCGGCGCTGAAGTACTTCCTGCTGGGCGCGTTCTCCTCGGCGCTTTTCCTCTACGGTGTCGCGTTGCTCTACGGCGCCACCGGATCACTTTCGGTTCCCGATATCGGTGTCGCGCTCGGCGCGCAGAGCATCGACAAGATGGCCCTGGCCGGCGCCGGCCTGGTGCTGGTGGGGTTGTTCTTCAAAGTCGGCGCGGTGCCGTTCCACTCCTGGATTCCCGACGTCTACGTCGGTGCGCCGACCCCGGTCACCGGGTTCATGGCGGCCGCCACCAAAGTCGCCGCATTCGGGGCGATGCTTCGCATCGTCTATGTTGCGCTGCCTGCGCTGCATGAGCAGTGGCGGCCGCTGCTGTGGACGATCTCGATCCTGACGATGGTGATCGGCACCGTCGCGGCGATCACCCAGAGCGACATCAAACGGATGCTCGCCTACTCGTCGATCTCCCAGGTCGGGTTCATCCTCACCGGCGTGCTGGCCGCGGTGCCGACCGGGGTGTCCTCGACGCTGTTCTACCTGATCGCCTACAGCTTCCCCACCATGGGCGCGTTCGCCGTCGTCAGCCTCATTCGGCGGGCGGCCGGCGAAGAAGAACTCGACATGGCCGCCTGGGGCGCCCTGGGCAGACGTTATCCCGTTGTGGGCCTGTTGTTTTCGCTGTTCTTGCTGTCGTTCGCGGGTATCCCGCTGACCGGCGGGTTCATCGGCAAGTTTGCGGTGTTCAAGGCGGCCGCCGAGGGGGACGCGGTCCCGCTGGTCATCATCGGTGTGCTGATGAGTGCCGTCGCCGCCTACTTCTACGTGCGGGTGATCCTGTTGATGTTCTTCACCGATGCGCCCGCAGAACCGCCGCGGGTGGTGATCCCCAGCGTGTGGAGCAGGCTGGCGATCGCGATCTGCGCGGCGGTCACCGTCCTGCTCGGTGTGGTGCCGCAACCGGTGCTGAACCTGGTGGACGCCGCCGTGCACTTCGTGCGGTAGCACCGGCCCGCTCGGCCCCAGTCCGGCACCCACTCGGCCCTGCCCGGACCCGGCCGGCCCCTGCCCGGCCCCGCGACGGTGAATCTCACGACCCGACACGCCGATACGGCGTCGCCGCATTCACGCTGAGCGGGAGCCGCGTCGTCAAACGGCGCCACGCACCACGGTGAAGCCGACCACTCTGTTGCCGCCCACTTCCGGTGTCGTCATGTCGATGACCTGCCGCGCCTGCTCGCGCACGGGTGTCACCGGGTCCAGCACCGACAGGTAGACCCGATGGGCTGCCAGCGAATCCACCGCCGCCTCGACGAACCCGTCGACCGCCTCGACGTGGGTGGGCCGCGGCCCGTTCTGGAACAGCCAGCGCGGCGGGTCTGCCAGCGCATCGTAGGCGGCGGTGACCGCGGCGGCGAACTCGATGTGGTCACGTTGGTTGGGCTGTCCGGGATCCCATTCGGCGCCGCCGTACATCGTCAGCACCACGTCGGGTTCGGCTTCTTCGATGGCCCAGGTGATCGCGGCCCGCAGCGCGGGGGTGTCGCGGATCTCGCTGTCGGGGAAGTCCCAGAAGTCGACCCGGTCAACGCCGACGATCGCCGCCGACCGCCGCTGCTCGGCCTCCCGGATCGGCCCGGCCGCCGCGGCCGGCATTCCGGCGATCCCGGCCTCGCCGCGGCTGGCCAACGCGTAGCGAACCGACCTTCCGGCCGCGGTCCACTTGGCCACCGCTGCCGCCATGCCGTATTCCGGGTCGTCGGGGTGGGGAACCAGCACCAGCGCCGAACTCCAGTCGGTGGGAAACGGCTCCGGCGGTTCAGGCACCCTGCCATCACATCACAGGCGTCAATTTGGTCAACCGGTTTCCCCGGCGCCCCCGATATGGCAGCGTCGACACGGCGGAATCGGGTATCGACATGGGACTGATGGAGGACAAGACGGTGACCGATCAACCGACGGTCGAAACGGATGTCGGCAGGATCCAGCGCTCCAGCCGCGACGTCACAGCGCTGCCCGCGGTGCTGTCGCGGTGGCTGTCCACGGTTCTGCCCGGCGGGGTGAGACCCGAGGTGACCCTGGAAAGCGGGGTGGACGCCACCGGCATGTCCTCGGAGACGATCATGCTTTCGGCCCGCTGGGACACCGGTGGCGGCGCGGTGCGCGAACGCTGGGCGATGCGGGTGGCTCCCGCCGCCGGCGACGTTCCGGTGTTTCCCACCTACCGGCTCGACCACCAATTCGCGGTGATGCGCCGGATCGGTGAGCTCACCGATGTACCCGTTCCGCGGGTGCGTTGGATCGAAACCACCGGCGAAGTGCTCGGCACCCCGTTCTTCCTGATGGACCGCGTCGACGGTGTGGTGCCGCCCGACGTCATGCCCTACACCTTCGGCGGCAACTGGTTCGCCGACGCCACCGCCGAACAGCAGCGACAGCTGCAGGACGGCACCGTCGAGGTGATCGCCGGCCTGCATTCGATTGCGCACCCCGAAGTCGAGTTCGGCTTCCTCGACGAGGGCCGCCGCGGGGGCAGCGCATTACGCCGGCATTTCGAGTGGGTGCGGTCCTGGTATGACTTCGCGGTGCCCGGCATCGGCCGCTCCCCGCTGCTGGAGCGCGCCTTCGCCTGGCTGGCCGAGCACTGGCCGGCCGAGGCGGCGGCGGCCGGGCCGGTGCTGTGCTGGGGTGACGCCCGGATCGGCAACGTGCTCTACCGGGATTTCCGGCCGGTGGCGGTGCTGGACTGGGAGATGATGACGCTGGGGCCGCGTGAACTGGACGTCGCGTGGCTGATCTTCGCGCACCAGGTGTTTGAAGAACTCGCCGGCCTGGCCACCCTGCCGGGGTTGCCGCACGTGCTGCGGGAGGCCGATGTGCGTGCCACCTACCGGCAGTTGACCGGGGTCGAACTCGGCGACCTGCGCTGGTTCTTCGTGTACGCGGGCCTGATGTGGGCGGTGGTGTTCATGCGCACCGGGGCGCGCCGCATCCACTTCGGCGAGCTGCCCGAGCCCGACGATCCGACCACCTGCCCCGAATCGCTGTTCTACCACGGCGCGCTGCTGAAACGTCTGATGGGAGAAGACAACTGATGATCGGCCCGCTGGACGAATACCCACTTCACCAAATTCCGCAGCCGATCGCCTGGCCTGGCTCGTCGGACCGCAACTTCTACGACCGTTCCTACCTCAACGCCCATGACCGCACCGGCGACATCTTCCTGATCACCGGCATCGGCTACTACCCCAACCTGGGCGTCAAGGACGCCTTCGTGCTGGTCCGCCGGGGTGACACCCAGACCGCGGTGCACCTGTCCGACGCCATCGACGCCGACCGGCTGCACCCGCACGTCGGGGCCTACCGCATCGAGATCAGCGAACCGCTGCACCGGCTGCGGGTGATCCTCGAGGAAACCGAGGGCATCGCCGTCGACCTGGCCTGGCAGGGCCTGTTCGACGTGGTGCAGGAGCAACCGCATGTGCTGCGGTCCGGCAACCGGGTGACGCTGGACGCCCAGCGGTTCGCCCAGTTGGGCAGCTGGAGCGGGCGGATCTCGGTCGACGGCGAGGAGATCGTCGTCGACCCGGCCGTTTGGATCGGCAGCCGGGACCGGTCCTGGGGCATCCGGCCGGTCGGCGAGCCCGAGCCGGCGGGCCGGCCGGCCGACCCGCCGTTCGAGGGCATGTGGTGGCTGTACCTGCCGATGGCGTTCGACGACTTCGCCGTCGTGCTGATCATCCAGGAGCAGCCCGACGGCTTCCGGTCGCTCAACGACTGCACCCGGATCTGGCGCGACGGCCGCGTGGAGCAACTGGGCTGGCCGCGGGTGACCACCCGCTACTCTCCGGGTACCCGGATCGCCACCGGCGCCACCATCGAGGCGAGCCGGCCCGACGGCACCCCGGTGCGTTTCGAGGTGGAATCCAAGCTGGCCGTGCCGATTCACGTCGGCGGCGGATACGGTGGCGACCCCGACTGGCTGCACGGGATGTGGAAGGGCCAGAAGTTCACCGAACGGCTCACCTACGACATGACCGATCCGGCGATCATCGGCCGCAGCGGCTTCGGGATGATCGACCACGTCGGGCGGGCGCTGTGCCACGACGGTGACCGCGACCCGGTGCAGGGCTGGGGACTCTACGAGCACGGCGTGCTGGGCCGCCACGACCCGACCGGGTTCGCCGACTGGCTGGCGGTGGCGCCCTGACCATGGCCGCGTCCCGCTGGAATGTCGACGTCGTCGTGGTGGGTGGCGGTTTCGCCGGACTCACCGCCGCCCGCGAACTGACCCGGCAGGGACGCGATGTAGTGGTGCTGGAAGGCCGGGACCGGGTCGGTGGCCGTTCGCTGAACGGCGAAATCGCCGGGGTGCCGGTCGATCTCGGCGGCACCTTCGTCGGCCCCACCCAGGATGCGGTGCTGGCGCTGGCCGCGGAGCTGGGCATCGCCACCGCCCCGATCTACCACGACGGCGCCAACCTGATCCGCTGGCGGGGAAAGGTGCGCTCGTACCACGGCACCATTCCCAGGTTGTCACCGCTCACCCTGCTCGACATCGGCAGGGTGCGTTGGCAGTTCGAGCGGATCGCCCGCAGTGTCCCGCTGGCGTCTCCGTGGGCCGCGCGACGGGCGGACCGCCTCGACACCCAGTCGCTGGGAGACTGGCTGCGGTCGGTGCACGCCACCGCGGCCTCCCATGACCTGATGGCCATCGCGGCCAGGGTGGTGTGGGGTTGTGAGCCTGGCGAGATCTCGATGCTGCACGCCGCCCGCTACGTGGCGGCCGCCGGCGGGCTGGACCGGCTGCTGGGGGTGGAAGGCGGCGCCCAGCAGGACCGTCTGGTCGGCGGCAGCCACCGGATCGCGGCGGTGATGGCGGACCGACTCGGCGAACGGGTGGTCACAGGTGCCGTGGTACGCCGCATCGAGTGGACCGCCGCTTCGGCAACCGTGCACACCGACCGCGGGGTGGCCGTCGCCAAGTCGGTGATCATCGCGGTCCCGCCGGCGCACCGGACCGGCATCGAGTTCGCTCCCCCGCTGCCGTCCGAGTACGGCGGGCTCGCGCAGCGCTGGCCGCAGGGCCGGCTGACCAAGGTGTTCGCCGCCTACCCCACCCCGTTCTGGCGGGCCGACGGGCTCTCCGGGGAAGCCCTGTCCGACACCGGCCCGGTCTCCATCACCTTCGACGTCAGCCCCGCCGGTGACGGTCCCGGTGTCCTGCTGGGATTCGTCCACGCCGCGGAGTTCGACGCACTGGCGAGCGAAGAGCGTCGCCGCCGAGCGTTGGGCAGTTTCACCGAGCTGTTCGGCGATGCCGCGCTGCAACCGATCGACTATCTCGACCATCGCTGGGGCACAGAGGAATTCGCTGCTGGCGGGCCAACCGCCGCGACACCGCCGGGATCATGGACCGGATACGGGCGGTGGCTGCGCGAACCGGTCGGGCCGATGCACTGGGCCGGCACCGAGACCGCCGACGAGTGGACCGGATTCCTCGACGGCGCGGTCCGCTCCGGTCAGCGGGCGGCCAGCGAGGTGGCAGCGAAGGTTAGGAGCTGATTTCTCGCGCGACCGGAACCCCGGATACCGATTCGACCAGATCGCGCAGTTCCCGGTTGACCGACTCCGGGTGCTCCAGAATCGAGCAGTGCCCACCACGCATCTCGACCAGCTTGGCCAGATTCGGCGCGGCCGAGGCGATCCGGTGTGAGGCGACCATCGGCAGCAACCTGTCGCGGGAGCTGCCGATGACCAGGGTGGGCACCGTCAACCCCTGCAGGTTAATGTGCGACGGGCCCAGCGAGTTGACCAGCGCCCGCACCCAATGACCCCGGCTGGCCGACGGGGTAGAGGTGAACAGGTCGTAGATGAGCGCCGCCGCTTCCGGATCGGCCTCCCGGCCCACCGCCAGCATCCCCACGAACTGGCGGGTGAGGGTTGTCGCGGGCCCGACGATCGGCAGGGAGCCGAACGCGAGCAGCATCTGGCGTGCCGTTCGGACCCGGGCCCGGTGCAGTGGCGGCGGCAGCTGCAGCAGGTCGACGTGCCGCAGCAGGTCACCGGTGGTGGTGTTGATCAGCGCGACGCCGTCGGCGCACTCTGCGACCCGGTGCCGGTAGCGCTCCGACCAGGCGCTGATCGCGATGCCGCCCATCGAATGCCCGGCGATGACGGCTCGCTCGCCCGGCTCGAGGGTGGCCTCCAGCACCGAGTCGAGATCCGACGCCAGGTGGTTGAGGCTGTATCCGCTGCGTCGCGGCACACCGCTGCGTCCGTGCCCCCGGTGGTCGTAGGCGATCACCCGGTAATCGGAGGTGAGGTCGGCGATCTGGTTCCGCCACACCCGGATCGCGCAGGTGATGCCGTGCGCCAGCACGATCGGGTAACCATCCGGTGGGCCGAACACCTGGGCGTGCAACCGGGTTCCGTCCGCGGCGCGGATGTAGACCGTCCGCCCGGGCGGCAGCGCAGCGGGAAGCGGGGCGGCAGAGCCGCGTTGGAAGGACTGCTGAATGCTCATCGTCGCTCCATCAGGTAACGGCAACGTTGCCGCACGGCGAGTCTACGCCCGGTGGTCTAGATTTTTGGGTAATCCCACTTATGGACGTTATGGAAGGGGCTCGCCATGCGGGCGGTGCAGATATCCCGGCTCGACGGTCCGGAATCGGTGCAGGTCATCAACCTGGACGAGCCGGCCGGCGAGAGTGTCGACGGTTCCGTTGTCATCGACGTGCACGCCGCCGGGGTGGCGTTTCCCGATGTGCTGCAGTCGCGCGGCCGGTACCAGTACAAGCCGGAACTGCCGTTCGTACCCGGTGGCGAGGCCGCCGGGGTGGTGCGCAGCGCGCCGGCCGGCTGCCATCTCGGACCCGGTGACAGGGTGGCGGCGCTGACCATGCTGACCGGCGGCATGGCGCAGGTCGTCGCCCTGCCGGGCGAGCGGGTGTTCAAGCTGCCGGACACGGTTTCGTTCGAGGCCGGCGCCGGTCTGCTGTTCAACGACCTCACCGTGCATTTCGCGCTGACCGAACGCGCCCGGCTCGCGCCGGGCGGCACGGTGCTGGTGCACGGCGCTGCCGGGGGCATCGGCACCTCCACGCTGCGACTGGCGCCCGCCCTGGGCGCGGCCCGGGCGATCGCGGTGGTCAGCTCCCCCGAGAAGGCGGAAGTCGCCCGGGCGGCGGGCGCCACCGATGTGGTGCCGGCCGACGGGTTCCGCGACGCCGTGCGGGAACTGACCGATGGCCGCGGGGTCGACGTCGTGCTCGACCCGGTAGGCGGTGACCGGTTCACCGACTCGCTGCGTTCCCTGGCGCCGGGCGGCAAGCTGCTCGTGGTCGGCTTCACCGGCGGCGAGATTCCCACGGTCCGGGTGAACCGGCTGCTGCTGAACAACATCGACGTGGTCGGGGTCGGCTGGGGAGCCTGGACCATGTCGCATCCGGGCTATCTTCAGCAACAGTGGTCGGCGCTGGAGCCGCTGCTGGCCTCCGGTGCGGTGCCGCCGCCGCAACCGCACGTCTTCCCCCTGGAGCAGGCCGGAGCGGCCATCGCGGCGCTGGAAAACCGCACCGCGAAGGGCAAAGTGGTGCTGCGGATGCGGGGCTGAGGGCGCCGAGGCCACCCCCGTACGCCGTGAGAGGATGGCGCCATGACCACTGCTGACAACCCCGCCTCCGTCGTGACCATGCCCCGCATCGGTGATCCCGCGCCGGCCTTCGCCGCCACCACCACCCAGGGCCCGATCAACTTCCCCGCCGACTACGCCGGCACCTGGGTGATCCTGTTCTCCCACCCCGCCGACTTCACCCCGGTCTGCACCAGCGAATTCATGACGTTCGCTTCACTGCAGTCCGAGTTCGCCGCCTACAACACCCATCTGGTCGGGTTGTCGGTCGACGGCATCTACAGCCACATCGCGTGGCTGCGCACCATCAAGGACAAGATCACCTTCCGCGACATGACCGACGTCGAGGTGACGTTCCCGCTGATCGACGACAGCACCCGCAAGGTCGCCGCGCAGTACGGGATGATCATGCCCGGCGAGGACTCCACCAAGACGGTCCGCGCGGTGTTCGTCATCGACCCCAAGGGCGTCATCCGCACCATCATCTACTACCCGCTGAGCCTGGGCCGTAACTTCGACGAGCTGCTGCGGGTCATCAAGGCGCTGCAGGCCGCCGACCACTTCGAGGTCGCCACACCCGCGGACTGGCGCCCGGGTGAGCCGGTCATCGTGCCGCCGGCGGGTTCGTGCGGCGTCGCCGAGGACCGCATGGGTGGCACCGAGGGCGTCAAGTGCGAGGACTGGTTCTTCTGCACCCGGGAGATCCCGGCCGAGGAGGTCGAGGCGGCGATCCGCCGGAAGTAGCAGGTCCGGCCGGCGTCCGGCCGGCGTCAGATCGCCGACTTCTCCAGGATGTGCACGCCGCAGGCCGAACCGAGTCCGATCACGTGGGCCAGCCCAACCTTGGCGTTGGCGATCTGGCGGTCGCCGGCCTCGCCGCGCAGGTGGTGACAGACCTCCCAGATGTTGGCGATGCCGGTGGCCGCGATCGGGTGGCCCTTGGACTCCAGCCCGCCGGAGACGTTCACGGGGGTGGAGCCGTCGCGCCAGGTGGCGCCGGAGTTGAAAAAGTCTGCGGCGCCACCTTCTTCGCACAGCATCAGGTTGTCGTAGTGCACCAGTTCGGCGGTGGCGAAGCAGTCGTGCAGCTCGACCAGGTCCAGATCGCCGGGTCCGATGCCGGCCTGCTCGTAGGCGGTCGCGGCGGCGTTTCGGGTCAGGGTGTTGACGTTGGGCAGGACCTGGCAGCCCGGTTCGTAGGGGTCGGTGGTCAGCACCGAGGCGGATACCTTCACCGCGCGCCGCTGCTGTTGGGCCGACAGCGATTTCAGCGTCTTCCCGCTGCACACGATCGCCGCGGCGGCGCCGTCGCAGTTGGCCGAGCACATCGCCCGGGTGTTGGGGTAGGCGATCATGACATCGTTCATGATCTGCTCCAACGTGAACCGTTTCTGGTAGGCGGCCAGCGGATTCAGCGTCGAGTGGGCGTGGTTCTTCTCGCTGATCCGGGCGAACAGCTCGAAGCTGGTGCCACCGTACTTGTGGCCGTACTCGGTGCCGATCTGGGCGAACACCCCGGGCATGGTCTCGGTGCCGATCCGGCCGTCGACCGGGGCGACCGCGCCGTAGCGGCCCGTCGGCGCCCACACGCCGGCGTCGTCCTTCTTCTTGCCGCCGCCGCCGAGCAGCCCTGCGCCGGAGAGCTTTTCGACGCCGACCGCCATACCGTAGTCGACCTCGCCGGCTTTGACGGCCATGATCGCGGTGCGCAGCGCGGTGGCCCCGGTGGCGCAGGCATTGGAGACGTTGTAGACCGGGATTCCGGTCTGGCCGATCTGCTGCTGCAGCAGCTGTCCGGTCGGGGCGTTGGCGTTCATCAGGTTGCCGGCGGCCAGCACCCCGATGTCGGCCATACTCACCCCGGCGTCGTGCAGCGCGCCGAGTGCGGCTTCGGCGGCCAGGTCCACAATGTCGCGGTCGGGGTGTTTGCCGAACTTGGTCATCCGGATACCGAGAATCCAGATCTCGTCGCTGGCGCTCATCGTCGCTCCTTGTATCTAGTTGGCCGGCTCGAAACCGAAGCCGATCGCCTCGGTGCCCGCGCTGTCGGCGCCGACCGGGTAGGTGGCCAGGCGCACCTTCATCCCGTCGCGCACGTGCTCGGGATCGGGTTCGACGTTGATCAGGTTGGCCCGGACCTGGGTGCCGTCGTCGCAGTCCACCACGGATGCGACGAACGGGACCGGGATACCCGGCGCGGCGAAGCTGACGATGGTGAAGGTGCGTACCGTGCCGTGGGTGGCGACCGGGACCGTGATGAACTCCGTCGCAAAGCAGTTGGCGCAGCCGTTTCTCCGGTCGAAGAACCGGGCGCCGCAGTTGGTGCATTCCTGCGCGATCAGGTGCGGGGCGCCGTCGTCGAGCACCAGGTAGTCGACCAGGGGGATCTGGGTAGCCATGAATACCTCCGTCGGGTGTGTATCGACCCTAGGAGCGTGGGTCAGTAACAAGTTCGGCGGGTCTACCTGTGCTGTGGAACGTGGCGGTTTTTGATTCTGCGGTGAGGGCGACGATCTGAGGCCGCCGCCGCGATCAACCCGCCCAAACCAACCGGACAGGAGGACCAGACGAGCGCCGCTTAACACCCAGTGGACTCAAACATCTTGACAAATTCCGACGCAGCATCCAGCCGTTGCTGCGCCCAACACCAGTCGATTTGCTCCTGCTCCAAGCGAACTCGCTCCCCCAGCCCGTCGCTCACCAGTTCGGCGTACAGGCCCTGCTCGTCGGGCGTCAGCCGGGTCAGCACCGAGGTGGCGGGGCGGTCTTCGGTCACCCAGCGGTCACGGTGCGCCAGCAGCGTCTCACGGTCCATCAGCACCGAGCGTGCTCCCGGCTGCCACGCCCGCAACCGGTCGAGAATGGCGAATCCGTGCGTGTCGATGTCGCCCCAGTAGACGACGTCGGCATCGGCCAGCCAGGGCAGCCGACCGACGCTGTCCACGTCGAAGCCCCTCCCCCAGATCACCACGCCGTCGTCGGGGATGTCGAGACACAGGTAGCTGATCTCGTTTTCGACGATGACGGCGTTCCGCGGTTGCACCGTGAGCTTCGCCAACTCCTCGGAGCGCGCCGCCACCTCGGTGAGTGCCACCGGGAAACCCAGCGAGGGCGCGGGCCGCAGCCGGATCAGCGCGGGTTTGGAGCGCAGACCCAGATCTGCGAGAAATCCTGCGGCGGTCGGTGAGACACCGAGCATCGCCGCGAGCACGCTGCGGTGCCGTTCCGCAAACTTGGTGTCGACGCCCGGTGCGCTGATCTGACGCAGATACCGACCCGACTTCCGGTGAGTGTCAAGCCAGCCATAGGCGGCGATCAGCCGGTCCATCTCGGGGGCGAGATCGAGGGCGCGATGCGGATGGTCGACGACCCACTCCCGGACCCCTGCGTGTTGCTCGGTGCGGGCCAGCAGCTCGTCGAAGCGTCGAACGGATGCCGCGACACCCAGCACCGCCCATGCCTGTTCCCTTGAAGACACCACCGCGCGGACCGGCAGCTGGTTGCGTCCGATCTGCCGGCCACCGATCGTCTGCCACACCAGCGTGTATCGGGTGTCGTCGCGGCGACCGGCGTCGAGGGCAGCCACCCAGTCGCGCGCCGCGGCGATGTCGTCACCGATCTGCGACGGTTTCGGCCCGCGAAGCACCACCTCGATCGGTTCGAACGGAGCGCTGCCGGCACTTTTGGCATAGCCCCGCAGCAGTGACCCGTCATCCCATCGGCGTCGGACCTTCGCGGTGATGTCCGCCGGGGTGGTCCAGTCGCTCACTGCCGCCGGCTGTCGCGTCGAGTCCGGAAGTCCTCGATCGTCATCGTCTGCAAGCGTGAGCACGTTCCGGTCGGGTTGTCAACGAAGCCAATCGCTTTCACGTACGGCTCGATGACGTGCACCTTCTGCAGCGGCGTGACGATCAGCAGCTGCAACCCCAGGGCGGCGAACAGTTCCAGCGCGTAGCGCGTCGAAACGTCCGAACCGCGCCCGAACGCCTCGTCGATGACGGCGAACCGGAAGTCCCGGGACCGCTGCGCACCCCACACCAGGCCGAACTGGTAGGCCAGCGAGGCCGCCAGGATCGTGTAGGCCAGCTTCTCCTTCTGGCCGCCGGACTTGCCGTCGGAGTCGCTGTAATGCTCCCATTCGGCGCCGGTCTCGACGTCGCGCTCGGAGGCGGAGAACACAAACCAGTTGCGCACGTCGGTGACCCGCCGCGTCCAGTTCTTGTCGGATTCGGCGTAGCCGTCGCGGCCGCGGAAGCGTTCGATGATCCGCTTGACGTCACCGAAGCGCTGCTCGGAGTACTGATCGCCGCCGACGGCCAGGCTGTCGTTGGTCAGGTTGCGCAGATCGGAACGGAATTGTGCGACATCCTGGTTGGGGGTGGGCTCCTTCTCCAGCCGGATGCGACGGCCCGGGTTGTAGGGCACCGCGCCGAGCGCGTCGTTGATGCGGTCCACCCGCTCGTCGATGGCCGCCGCCTGCCGTCCCAGCCAGTTGTTGAAGCCGGCCAGCTCCTGGATGGCGTTCTTGTTGAGCTGTTCTTTGAATTCGCTTTCGAACCGCGGCAGGTCGTCGGTGGCGACCCGGTCGCGCAGCGCCAGGAAGTCACCGCGGGCCTCCACATTGGCGTCCATGTCGGCGCGCAGCTCCGGCCAGCGGTTCAAGAATGCGCCCATGTACTGGCCCAGGTTCTGACCGTAGCCGCCGAGTTCGCGGGTGAGCCGCTCGATGCGCCGGTGCAGGTCGGCGGAGAGGCTCGTCTCGATCTCGGCGCAGTCCGCCGCCCGCACCGGACGGTTCTTGCCCAGGTGCGCCCGCAGTGCCGCATAGGATGCCCGGGCGGTGATCAGCTGGTGTTCGGGCTGCGCCGAGATGACGTCGTCGTCGCGTTTCTTGTGTTGCTCAGCTTGGGTTTTCGCCACCTGGGTGGTGTGCAGTTGCCCGGTGAGCTTGTCGATCAATCCGTCTACTGCGGTGGCACGCTCGGCGTTGTCGGCAAGTGCTCGATTGATCTCGGCTAGGCGCGATGAGCCGGCCTCCAGTCGGGACCGTTCCGCGTCATGGGTTTTGGCCCGCGACTCGGCCTCGTCCACATCGAGATCGATCCAGCTGCGGTAAGCGTCTAGCCGCGCGAGTGCTTGCAGCATTGTCTGCAGCGCATCTCGCTGCGCATCGAGCTTTTCCCGTTCGGCGGTCGCTGCTGTGCGCTGGTCCTCCAACTCCACGAACTCGGTACGCAGTGCGGCGATTTTGCGTTCGTTGGCCCAGCCCAGCACCCAGCGGCGCGGATCGTCGACGCGGTGGCGGTCATCCTTCTCGTGGCGCTCACCAGAGCGCACCTGGCCCTCACGGGTGACGGCTCGGCGCTGGCCGCGGAACTCGGCAAGCGTTGCCGCGCACCGGTAGTCGGCCCGTTTGGTCAACTCGTTGAGCAGATATTCGCGGAACGCACCCGCTTTGACCTCGATGCACTCGGCGAGGATCAGCCCGTCGCCCTGCGTCGGCTGCAGCCGAACCTGGTTGCGCGGCACCCGTTCGTACACCAGCTTGGCGCCGACACGCTGGCCGCCCCGGCCGCGAAACGTGAGGCGCCGGCCGTTCACCCAGCCGGCGACGGCGTCGTAGTGCTGCTGCGGCACCAGCAGCGACAGCGCGAACCCGCGCAACACGCGCTCGGCCGCGCCCCGCCAATCGGCGCGCTCGTCGAAGACGTCGAGCAGCTCACCGGCATAGGGCAGGTCATCGGCCGCCAAACCGAGGTCCGCGCACAGCTGCTCGCGCACCTCGACCTGCTCGGGCGGCAGGTTGCTGGTGCGCTGCTCCAGACTGGCGAGTTCCCCGGCGATCGCCTCGCACTTGCGCTGGACCTCGCCCTCCCGCCTGATCGCGTCGTGGCTGGCGGCGTCCAACACCGGTTTTTCGGCCGCGAGCCGGGACCGCTCGGTGTCGACACGAGCGGACAGGTCGGCGAAATCTGCTGCGCTGCCTACTGACTTCAGGGCCGCATCGGCGACGGCGGCGTCGAACAGCGTCCGGGAATGCCGCCGCTGCTCAGCCTGCTCCCGAGCCTCGCGGGCAAGGCGCTCCAGTTCCCCGATGCGATCCCCGCCGGCCTTGGCGCGCTCCTCGATCAGGGCCTCGCGGGCATCGGTGAGCGTGCGCTGCTGCGCTTTTGCGGTGTCGTGTTGCTGCAGCAACGCGGCGCCCTCGGTCTCCAGCTGCGCGATCTCGCCGGCCAGCAGGCCGGACCGAAGCTCGGCGATGAACAGCCGGACCGCGGCGCGCTCGCGCTCCAGGCCGTCGCGCTGCGCCAGTGCGGTGTCGTACTTCGCCGTGGTCACCGCGATGGGTTCGAGTGCCTCGAGTTGCTCGCGGGCCCGTTTGACGGCGTCGTGGGCCTTGGTCAGGTCGTCGAAATGCCCGATGATGTCGGCGACGCGCCCGGTGGCGTCGCTCGGTTCGAGCATGTGATCCCGCACGAAGTCGTTGAGGTTGCCCACCGATTTCATCGACACGGTCTGGTGGAACAGCTCGAGCGCCTGCTCGGATCGGATTCCGAGCAGGCGGCGCAACGAGGTTGCGTACTTGGGGAATTCGTCGAAGATCTCCGCTCCCGTCGCGCGCAGCCGCTTGCGCAGATCACGCAGATCGGAGCCGAAGTCGGCGAAGTCGGTCGCGATCGTGAGCTCTTTGGTAGCGGTGACGAAGAACCGATAGGGCTGCCCGGCGCTGTCGCGCTGCTGAAAGACCTGGACCAGGGTGACCGTCTCGTCATAGCCGTGGTTGACGAAGACCCCGAGCACCACCGAGTAGCTGCTCCGGTTCTCCCGCAGCCCTTTGGCGCGGGACCGGCCGGTGGCCTCGACCCGCTCGGATTTGTAGTGTCCCTCCACGTAGGAGCGCAGCGTGCGCTCCTTGGCCTCAGCCCCGGCGGCCTTGTTGTAGGCGGCCTTGTGGGATGGCACCAGCAGCGTGGTGAGCGCGTCGACCAGGGTTGATTTACCAGAGCCGATGTCACCGGTGAGCAGCGCGGTCTCGGTGGCCGGGGTGAACCGCCACACATGTTGGTCGAAGGTTCCCCAGTTCAGCACCTCCGCGTGCTGAAGCCGGTAACCCGCCCGCGGGGAAGCGCCGAGTTCGACGGTGAACAGCTGCGATTCACTCACCGTCGGCCGCCGTTCCGGCGTAGTCGCGCAGCTTGGCCGCGAAATCCGACAGGGTCTGGGCGTCGACGTAGGCCTTGAGGATTCGCCGCACCTCCCAGTGGTCGCCCTGCCCACGCAACTGGCGCAGGAAGCCGAAGTCGGCCGCCTTCCTGATCGTCGTCTCCGCCTGGTCCACCAGTCGCGCGTCGTTGGTGGACGCGGCCTGGAAGAGCCGCAGCATCTCGACGATCTGGTCGGTGGACAGCACCAGCCGGCCCTCTCCGCCCGTCGTCTCGAACTCCACCAACCGTTTGCGCAGCAGCACCAGCAGCAGGCTGACATGGTAGGTCAGCGCGCGCCGGCGCACCAGACGCGGCAGTGCCTCGTCGCCGTCTTCGGCCGGCCGGGACCGCAGGTAGGCGTAGCCCTCGGTGTCGTCGACGACCACGTCGACGCCGATGGTGGCGAAATGGTCCCGGACGCCGGCGCCGGAGCGTTCCAGGGTCAGCCAGCTGTCCTCGTCGGATTCGCGGTAGACGACGCCCTGCATCAGCCGGATGATGGCGGCGGCGACCGCGTGCTCGTTGCTCATTGTCTTGTGCTCATTATCTTGTGCTCATCGTCTTGTGCTCACCGCCTGCGCACCGTCACCTTCGGCAGCCGGGCCCGCTTGGTGACGTCCGGGTCGGTGGGGTCGGCGTATTCCAGCAGGGTCTCGTCGCTGTCGTCCATCTCGACCGCCACATCCTCGTCGCCCAGTGCCAGATAGCCGACGATCTCGGCCGCACCCTGCTCGATGGGGTGCATCGCGATGACGTCGGACAGCAGCGCCGAGGAGTTCTCGGGCAGCGCGGTACGGATGATCTCGGCCAAGCGCACCTGGTCGACGAAGGTCTGGGCGAAAAGCAGTTCGGTGTCGACGTCCTCGGTTGGCGCGGCGACCCGGCTTTCGACCTCGACCGCCGCCGGCGGCTGGTAGAGCGGCCGCTCGAACGGCAGCGCGATCTCGATGCCCGGCTGGTCCACGGTGAGCCCGAAAGCCGGTGGGCTGTCACGCCGTTCGAGCGCGGCACTCTCCACGGCCCGGACCAGGTCGAGCACCCGGCGGTTCTCCAGCCAGACCTGATCGTCGAGGAAGCGGCGCAGTTGCTCGGAGATCTGCCGGACGGTGCGCTGGGCCCGATCCGCGGCCTCGGACCAGTCGTGGTGGATGCCGCGGATCCGCGGATCGGCTTGGACGGCATCGAGGGCCGTCACCTTGGCGAGCAGGTCGGTGAGCTCGGCCTGACGCGCCTCCGACAGTAGAAAGTCGTAGAACGCCTGGAAGCTACGACCCTGGTCGGAACCGGCGATCTGCGAGCGGCTGCCGACCAGATCGGCGAGCAGCTCGCCCTTGGAGCCGTCCCAGGCCGCGATCTTCTCCCGTGCGGCCCGATCCAGCAGCCGGAAGTTCTCTTCGACCTCGCGGAAATCGGCGAGCAGTTCCCGCGCAGTCGCGGCCAGCTGCTGATAGCGGTCGCGCACCGCGGTGGCATCCAGCAGCGTCACGACGCCGGCTTCGACGGCCGCGATCTCTGCGTCGAGTTCGCCGCGGCGGCGGCGCAGCTCGGCCAGCCGCACCTCCGGCTCGACTTCGGTGCCGTGCACGATCTGGCGCAGCAGCTCCACCACGGTGTGCAGCCGGGACTCGGTTCCCACAAACGACCGGCCCCGCAGGCTGGTGACCCACCCGTAGGCCTTCTCGAACGCCGGCGTGACCTCGTAGTGGACTTCGTCGTCGCCGGGCGGGTAGAACCGCCGCAGGTATCCGGCGTCGGTGGCCGCCCACTCCTCCAGGTAGGCCCGGGCCTCCCGGGGAAACCGCACCTCCTCCCCGCCGTCGGCCAGCTCGGCGTTGTGGGCATGCAACTGGTCGTCCAGCGCCGCGGCGACCTCGCTTGCCGGGCACGCGCCCCGGTTGTCTTCCACGAAGAACTCCCCGAGGAACGACAGGATCAGCGTGGCGTTGCCGGCCCGCAGCAGCCGCCATGCGGGGTGCCGTTCCCGCAGTGCGTCGATCGCCGGGTAGTCCACCAGGCAAGCGTAGGCAATGGCACCGACAGGTCCGGGAGGGTCCTGCCGGCGGACCCGACTTGTCGGTGCCCGCTGCCAGGATTGTCGCCATGAGCCACGGACTGTTCGACTGCGTGGGGCTGCGCCTGCCCGATTGGGACGCGGTCACCGGATTTGTGCACGAGCACTGGGACGAGCTGCGCGGGTACCCGACGCCCGACGGCTGGTTCAACGCGACCTGGCGGGATCCGTCCGGCGCCAAAGTCGTCGTCAACGTCAACGGGCGTGGTGAGGTCGAGGCGATCCCCGGATTCGCTGGCGGGACTACCGCACGAATCACCGATATCGGCTGGGTCGAGGGAACCGACGCCTTGGCCGCGTACGTGGTCGATGACCAAGGAGCCGAGGTCACTCGGCTGTGCGCCGCCTGCGACCAGTGGCGCTTCCTCCCGGGGGTCAGCTGCGAGGAAACCTTCGAGGCGATCATCACCGGGCTCGCGCTCAAGGTGCGGATCTACCAAGGCCCGGATGCGTTCAGAGTCTCACCCGACGCGGACATGAGTCCGCTCTCCGAGCCGCTGACACTGCCCAACGGGGTGGTGCTGGACCGGTTGCCGTTCGGGTCCGAGAGCTTCGTACCGGGCGGGATGTTTCAGCAGCCCTGGAATCCGATGGCGTTCTTCTCCGCCATCGTCGCGCGGTCATGGACCAAGACAGTCGAGGCGACCGGTGACTCGTTCCATGTCGCCCGGGTCAACACCGTTGGCGCTCTGGGCATCTACCTGTGCTGGCCGGCCGAGACCGCGACGCTGGCCGAACCCGGCAACACGGTCTACGCCGAGGCCTACCTGACGGCGATGGTCCCCGAGATCTGGCGCCGGCAAGCGTCCGGAGACGCGTGATGGGGTCGCGACTGGGAGTGATCGTGCTGGCCGAGTCCGGCCCGGAGTTGTCCTACGACCACTGGGCGGCGCAGACGATCGGCATGGACATCGCCGTCGACGGCTTCGATCCCACCCTGGCCCGAGTGCGCCACATGCAGCCGATGGGCGTCGCTGCTCATCGACCTTCCCCGGCGCCGGGTCGCCTGGGCCGAAGAAAGTGAGTATGAATACCTGCCGCGGATCGTGAACCACTTGATCGAGCGCACCTGGCCGGGGTGGACCGCACTGTGGTCACCCGAGGGAGTTCGCGGGATTCTGTGGCTCGCCGGCGTCGACCCGGCGACGATCTTCGCCAACGGCGAATGCTCGCCGCGGACTGCCGACGATCTGGAGTGGTTTGCCCCGTGCGGAGACAACGGCCATGACGGGGCGATCTCGATCCGTCTCGACGACAGCAAAGGCCCTGTCACCTGGCGGGGTGAGAGTTTCCTCGACATCATCGCCGAGATCGGACCGGACCTGATCCGCGCGGTGGCCGTGGAAACCCGGGCACGCGGTAAGGTCGGCGAACCGGTGCTATGGGACTCACAGCCCCGCGACAACCTGCCGTGCACTGGCATTCACGTCGACTTCGTCACCAAGGTGGTGCGGTGGTGGGCCCTCCGGAATTTGTCAAGATGTTTGAGTCCACTGGGTGTTAAGCGGCGCTCGTCTGG
>CAZGGK010000035.1:0-49465 GCA_964525125.1 uncultured Mycobacterium sp. | reverse complement strand
TGGCGCTGGCCGAGATCTCCGAGGTGCTGTTCCCGCCGGCGCCGTGGATGTTCGGCGCCGCCGGTCGCGAGCACATGAAGCAGTACGGTTCCACCGCCGAGCATTTCGCCAAGATCGGCCACAAGAACCACAAGCACTCGGTCAACAACCCCTATGCCCAGTTCCAGGACGAGTACTCACTCGAGGACATCCTGGGCTCGCGGATGATCTACGACCCGCTGACCAAGCTGCAGTGCTCGCCGACCTCGGACGGCTCGGGTGCGGCGATCCTGGCCAGCGAGGCGTTCGTGGACTCCCACGGCCTGGCCGGCCAGGCCGTGGAGATCGTCGGGCAGGCGATGACCACCGACTTCGCTTCCACCTTCAACAACACCTGCAAGAACCTGATCGGCTACGACATGAATGTCCAAGCCGCCCAGAAGGTTTACGACCAGGCCGGCCTGGGGCCGGAGGACTTCGGAGTCATCGAACTGCACGACTGCTTCTCGGCCAACGAACTGCTGCTCTATGAGGCGCTCGGACTGTGCGGCGAGGGCGAGGCGCCGAAGCTGATCGACAACGGCGACACCACCTACGGCGGTCGCTGGGTGGTCAACCCGTCCGGCGGGCTGATCTCCAAGGGGCATCCGCTGGGCGCGACCGGGCTGGCGCAGTGTGCCGAGTTGACCTGGCAGCTACGCGGAACCGCGGACAAGCGTCAGGTTCAAGGCGTCACCGCGGCCCTGCAGCACAACATCGGCCTCGGCGGTGCCGCCGTGGTCACCGCCTACCAGCGCGCAGAGCGCTGAAACCCAACCGACAAGGAGCTATTCACCATGGGACACATCGAAGCCACCAAGCAGCTCGCGGTCAGCCCGGAGGCGTTGTGGGGCACCGTCTCCGACCCGTCCACCTGGGACCAGTGGTTCACCATCCACGAGAAGTGGCTGCAGGAGCCGCCGGCCGCCCTCAGCGAAGGGGCGACAATGGTGGCCAAGATCGTCATGCTCGGGATGGCCAACAAGCTCGAATGGACGGTCGACAAGGTCGACGCTCCCACCAGCCTGACCATGTCGGGCACCGGGATGGCCGGGGTGAAGTGCTCCTTCGAGTTCACCGTGACGCCGTCCGGCGACGGCTCGGAGTTCACGGTGTCCGGCCACTTCGAAGGCGCCCTGATCAAGGGCGCGCTGGGCAAGGCGGTCGAGAAGGACGGCGCCAAGCAACTCGACAAGACGCTGTCCCAGCTCGAGTCGCTGGCGTCGGCGAACGCATGACCGAGGAGTTGGCGTTCGACGACAGCGGACTGTACCGGTGGGCCGACGAAGAGCGTTTCGAGGTGACCCGGGAGCGGATCATCGAGTACGCGAAGGCGACCAACGACCCGATCCCGGCGCACCTGGCCGGTGACATCGCGCCGCCGGTCTTCTCGATCGTGCCGGTCTTCGAAGCCATGCTCACCCCGGCGGTCGAGGTGATGCCGATCGAACTGATTCCCCGGGTGGTGCACGGCGAGCAGGACTTTCACTTCCACCGGCCGATCCGACCCGGCGACAGCCTGGTCTCGCGGGCCAAGATGATCGGCTACGAGGGGCTGGAGAAAGGCAGCCGGGCGGCAATCCTGGTGGAATGCCGCACGCAGGACGGGGAACTGGTCAACGAACAGTATGTGACCGTTTTCGTGCGCGGCTTCTCGGCGGGCAAGGCGGTCGGGGAGTTGAGCCCCGAGCACAAGTTCGACCCCGCACTGCACGACTGCGCTCCGATCGCCAAGGTCGTCCAGCATGTCGATCACGACCAGACGTTCCGCTACTCGCCGGCTTCGGGAGACCCGATGCCGATCCACCTCGACGAGGAGGTCGCCCGCTCCGCCGGTCTGCCGGGCATCATCGCGCACGGCCTGTGCACGATGGCGTTCACCTCATGGGCGGTGCTCACCGAGGTCGGCGGATCGGATGCGGGCCGGCTCAAGCGGTTCGCGGTGCGGTTCTCCAAGATGGTGCTGCCCGGCGACGACCTGGAGACCCGGATCTGGAAGACCGGATCCGGCGACGGAGTCACCCGCTACGCGTTCGAAACGGTGCGACTTGGCACTGACGAATTCGCTATTACCGATGGTCTAGCTGTGATTGCAGACTGAGGAAGGAATGGGAACTGAATTGAATACTCTTCGCGCAAGCGGCTCATCGTTGGAAGGCCGGGTCGCCGTCATCACCGGCGCCGGGCGCGGCATCGGCCGCGAGCACGCACTGCTGTTCGCCCGCGAGGGCGCCAGCGTCGTGGTCAACGACCTCGGCGGCAGCAACACCGGGGAGGGCGCGGACGCCGGGCCGGCCCAGCAGGTCGTCGACGAGATCATCGCCGCCGGTGGCAGGGCGGTGGCCAACACCGACAGCGTCGCCGACTGGAACGCCGCCAAAGGCATGGTCGAGCAGGCGATCGACGAGTTCGGCCGGTTGGATGTGCTGGTCAACAACGCCGGCATCCTCCGGGACTGCTTCATCCCGACCATGGACGAGGCCCAGTGGGACGCGGTGGTCGCCGTACACCTCAAGGGGCACTTCGCGATGCTGCGGCACGCGGCCGAATACTGGAAGACCCAGTCCAAGGCCGGCGAGCAGCCCAACGCCGCGGTGATCAACACCGCATCCGGCTCCGGGGTGACACTGCCGAACGCCGGGCAGGCCAACTACGGTGCGGCCAAAGCCGGTATCGCCGCGCTGACCCTGATCGCGGCCGAGGAGCTGGACCGCTACGGGGTGCGGGTCAACGCGATCGCCCCGATCGCACGCACCCGGCTGACCTTGGCCACCCCGGGGATGGGCGCACTGATGGCCGAACCCGAGGACGGCGAACTGGACCTGTTCAGCCCGGCCAACATCTCTCCGCTGGTGGCCTACCTGGCGACCGAGAAATGCCCGGTCACCGGTGTGGTGTACGCGGTCCAGGGCGGTGCCATCTCCCGGCTGCGCGGCTGGCATGACACCGAGACCATCGAGACCGACGGGGTGTGGACCATCGACGACATCGCGGCGAGGCTGCCATGATCGAATGGTCCGAGACCGATGTGCTCATCCGGGACAGCGTCCGGGAGTTCATCGACTCCGAGATCCGGCCGAATATCGACGCACTGGAGAGCGGCGAACTTCCGCCGTATCCGATCCTGCGGAAGCTGTTCGCGGACTTCGCGATCGATGTCATGGCCGCCGAAGCCGTCAAGAATCACCTGGACCGCCAGCGCGCCCGGCAGTCCGGGGAGTCGTCGGAGACCTCCTCGGGCGGCGGCGGTTTCGGCGATCTGGGTGCGCAGGCGTCGATGGGTCTGATCCTGGTCAGCGAACTGGCCGGGGTCAGCCTGGGCCTGGTCGCCGCACTCGGTGTCAGCCTCGGCCTGGGCGCGGCCACCATCCTGTCCCGCGGCACCCTGGCGCAGCAGGAACGCTGGCTGCCGCCGTTGGTGACGATGGAGAAGGTTGCCGCGTGGGCGATCACCGAGCCGGACTCCGGATCGGATGCGTTCGGCGGGATGAAGACCTACGTTCGGCGCGATGGTGCTGACTACCTGCTCAACGGGCAGAAGACGTTCATCACCAACGGGCCGTACGCGGACACCATCGTGGTCTACGCCAAGCTCGACGAGCGGGACGGCAGCGACCCGCGCAGCCGCAAGGTGCTCACCTTCGTCCTGGACGCCGGCATGCCCGGACTCACCCAGGGCAAGCCGTTTCAGAAGATGGGCATGCACTCCTCGCCGACCGGGGAGCTCTTCTTCGACAATGTCCGGCTGTCCCCCGACCGGCTGCTGGGGGAGACCGAGGACCATGAGGGCGGTGACGGCCGCGACAGCGCGCGGGCGAACTTCGTCGCCGAACGGGTCGGGGTGGCCGCCCTGGCGCTGGGGATCATCAACGAATGCCATCGGCTCTGCGTCGACTATGCCAAGACCCGCACGCTGTGGGGGCGCAACATCGGGCAGTTCCAGCTGATCCAGCTGAAGCTGGCCAAGATGGAGGTTGCCCGGATCAACGTGCAGAACATGGTGTTTCAGACGTTGGAGAAGGCCAAGCACGGCAAGATCCCGACGCTGGCCGAGGCGTCGGCGATCAAGCTGTACTCCTCGGAGGCGGCCACCGAGGTGGCAATGGAGGCGGTGCAGCTGTTCGGCGGCAACGGTTACATGACCGAGTATCGGGTGGAGCAACTGGCCCGCGACGCCAAGTCGCTGATGATCTATGCCGGCAGCAACGAGGTCCAGGTGACCCACATCGCCAAGGGTCTGCTGGGGTAGTTGCACAGTTACGCCGACGGCGCCGCCGAAACCTGTTCGACGGCGGGGAGACAGGGTAGATGCTGAATCGACTGCGGGCGCTGCGGGTGCTGGCCCGCCGCGGCATGATCGAGCCGCTGCGGCCGGACCGCGCGGTGCACGCGGCGCGGTCGATCCGCCGCTACGGGGCGTTCGGCGGCCTGCTGGCTCACGCCGCGGCCCGCTATGGCGACGCGCCCGCGGTCACCGACGACACCGGCACGGTCAGCTTCGCCGAACTGGAAGCCGCCTCCAATGCGCTGGCGCGCGGATTGGTGGCCGGCGGGGTCGGTCAGGACGCCGTGATCGCGCTGCTGTACCGCAACCACCGCGGCATCCTGCTCGCCCTGACCGCGGCCAACAAGGTCGGCGCCCGGGTGGTGCTGATGAACACCGGTTTCGCCGGTCCGCAGCTGGCCGACGTGTGTGTGCGTGAAGGCGTTGCCGCGGTGCTCGCCGACGAGGAGTTCAGCGATCTGCTCGCCGAGCTGCCGGAGTCGTTGCCGCGGTTGGACCTCGACGAGCTGTCCCGCGGGCAAGCCAGCGGGCCGCTGCCGGCACCGGCCCGGCCGGGCGGCATGGTGCTGCTCACCAGCGGCACCACCGGGACCCCGAAAGGTGCTCCCCGCAACAAGATCGACCCGCTGCAATCCGCACAGCTGCTGGATAGGATTCCCTGGCCCGCGGGCGGCGCCTACGTCGCCGCGGCCCCGCTGTTCCACGCGACCGGCCTGGCGACCTGCGCGCTGGGGCTGGCGCTGGGCAACCACGTCGTGATGAGTCGGCGGTTCGACCCCGAGGCAACGCTGCGGGCCATCGTCGAGCACCGGGCGGGCGTGCTGATCGTGGTGCCGACCATGCTGCACCGCATCCTGGACCTGGGACCGCAGGTGCTGGCCCGCTATGACACGTCCTCGCTGCGGGTGCTGTTCGCGGCCGGCTCGGCGCTCTCCCCGGACCTGTGCCGGCGCACCGCGGCGGCGTTCGGCGAGGTGCTGTACAACCTGTACGGGTCGACCGAGGTGGCGGCCGCGGCGATCGCCACCCCCGCCGAGCTGCGTGCCGCCCCCGGCACGGTGGGCCGGCCGCCGCTGGGCTGCCGGCTGGCCTGCTACGACTCCGACCGCCGCAGGATCACCGAGCCCGGTAGGACCGGAACCCTTTTCGTCGCAAGCGGGCTGTCGTTCGCCGGATACACCGACGGCAACCACAAGGAGATCGTCGACGGGCTGCTGTCCACCGGCGACACCGGCCATTTCGACGCCGACGGGCTGTGGTTCGTCGACGGCCGCGACGACGAGATGATCGTCTCCGGCGGCGAGAACGTGTTCCCGCTCGAGGTCGAGAACCTGCTCGACGAGCACCCCGATGTTGTGGAAGCGGCGGTGATCGGCGTCGATGACCCCGAGTTCGGAAAACGGCTGTGCGCGTTCGTGGTCGCCGATCCCGGATCGGCGCTGGACGCGGACACCGTGCGGGCGTTCGTACGTAGTGAGCTGGCGCGGCACAAGGTCCCGCGCGATGTGGTGTTCGTCGACGAGTTGCCGCGCAACGCCACCGGAAAGCTGTTGAAGAACGTGCTCATCGAGAGGCGGGGGTGAGGCAATGTCCAGAGCAATCCAACTGCAGGGCAAGGTTGTGGCGATCACCGGTGGTGCGCGCGGAATAGGCCGGGCCACCGGGGCGGCGTTCCTGGCCGCCGGTGCCCGGGTCGCCCTCGGCGACGTCGATGTGGCGCTGGTGGAGAAGACCGCCGCCGAGCTCGCCGAGACGACCGGCGGCGCGGTGACCGGCTTGCGCCTGGACGTCACCGACCGGGCGTCGTTCGCAACGTTTCTGGACGAGGCGGAGGCCAGGCTGGGCCCGTTGGACGTTCTGGTGAACAACGCCGGGATCATGCCGACCGGCGCCTTCACCGAGGAGACCGACGCGGCCACCGACCGCATGGTGGCGATCAACCTGGGCGGTGTGCTGACCGGCTCCAAGCTCGCCGCCCGCCGGTTCGCCGGGCGCGGCGGCCAGATCGTCAACGTCGCATCGCTGGCCGGGGTCAGCCCGCACCCGGGACTGGCGACCTACTGCGCCACCAAGCACGCGGTGGTGGGGTTCTCCGAAACCCTGCACCTGGAACTCGCCGACGCCGGTATCGGGGTCACCGCGGTGCTGCCGGGCATCGTGCGCACCGAATTGTCGGCCGGGCACAGCACACCGGCGTGGCTGCGGCCGATCGGGGAGGTGGACCCGGAGAAGGTCGCCGCCGCCATCGTGGCCGCGGCCACGGGTGACCGGGTGAAGGTCACCGTCCCCAGGGCGCTGGGCGGGATGATCAAGACGATGACGCTGATCCCGGCGCGTGCCCGCTACGCGCTCTCGCATGCGGCCGGTTTCGACACCGTCTTCGTCAACGTCGACGCGGCCGCCCGCGACGCCTACCACCGGCGGATCGACGCGCAGGGCTGATTCGCGGTGTCCTGGGCACCCAGGGCGTCTCAGCAGTCGATCATGTGCTCCGGTTCGCTGGTGACGTCCAGCCATTTCCCGTAGGCGCCACCGCCTGCGGTACGGACCGCGGCGCACACCTGGGCGCGGGTGCTGCCGGCGGGTTTGAACACCGCGTAGATCGGGTTGCCCGCCGCGGTGGCCGCGCGCAGTGACGGGCAGCTTTGATCGGTGCGCAGGTAGAACGCGCCGGGGTGGGCATCGAGCAGGCGTTGCACGCCGGCGGCATACAGCCCCGGCGTGGTGACCGATCCCAGCACTACGATGCCCTGGCCGTTGCATGGGGGGTAGCTGATCGGTTGAGTCAAACCCAGATCACCGGATGGCTGCTGGTTGCGGGCCGGGGGAGGTGCGGTGACGACGACCGGTGGTTGCGTGTAGGTCACGGTGTGCGGCGCCGTGGCTGACGCTGGCGGCATCGAGTGAGTCGATGACGCCACCGGCGCGGATTCGGTTGGCCCCAGCTTTGCGCCACCGATGAATGCGACCGCGCCCACGGCCAGCAATGCTGCGACACCCGCGACGATAAGGCCAGCTCGTCGACCGGGCGGCCCGGCCAGGGGCGCCGGACGCGGCGCGGCCACCGGAACCGCAAGCTGGGTCGGCTCGCCGCAGTTCAGTGCCGCGGCGAACGCGCGGCAGGTGGGAAACCGCTGCGCCGGTTCCTTGGCCATCGCCCGAGCCAGCACGGCGTCGAGCGAGGCGAGGTCCGGACGCATTGTTGCCAGTCGGGGCGCCGGGGCGGACAGGTGATTGCCGATCACCACGGCAGGGTTGGAGTTGACGAAAGGTGGGGCTCCAGTGAGCAGATGAAACGCGGTGCAGGCCAGGGCGTACTGATCGGCACGGCCGTCGAGTGGCGCACCGGTGAGCTGTTCGGGGGCGGCGTAGGCGACCGAGCCGACGGTGACGTTGGTTGCGGTCAATCCGCTGGTGTCGTTGATGGACCGGGCGATGCCGAAGTCGGCCAGAAGGACACGCCGGTCAGCGGCGCGGGGATCGGTGAGCAGGATGTTGGCCGGCTTGACATCGCGGTGCAGTAGGCCCTGCTGGTGGGCGTAGTCGAGCGCATCGGCGACCGCGACCACGATGGTGAGCACCTCGGCCAGCGGCATGCCGTGCGGGTGGTGGTCGCGCACCAGGCGGGCCGCATCGGTGCCGTCGACGTAGTCCATGGCTATCCAGAGTTGGCCGTCCACGTCGCCGCGGTCGTGTACGCCGACGATGTGGGGATGCCAGAGGTTGGCGGCAAGATCGGCCTCGCGCTCGAACCGGGCACGGTAGTCAGGGGCTGCCGAGACGTCGGCCCGCAGCAGTTTCAGGGCGTCGCGGCGGGGCAGCCGGGGATGCTGGGCCAAGTAGACCTGGCCCATCCCGCCGGAACCGACGGACCCCAGGATGCGGTATCCGGCAAACAGGTCGCCGCTGCTCAATGACACATCGGGATGGTACCGATGCGGGCCGACATCGCCGGCGGTCCAAGTGCTGCGCGGCGATGTTCGTATCGTGGTCGCCATGGGCACACCGGTAAGCCGTCGACGGCTGTTGCAGTTGGCCGGCGGTGTCGGCGCGGCGGCGTTGTTGAGCGGCTGCGCCGGATCCGGCGATCCCACGGTGGGCTCAGACCCGGGACCGAGCGAGCCCTCGGGCCCGAGCCGGCCCTCGGACCCCGGGGGCTCGGAGCGCGAACCGGGTGTTCCGCCGACAACCGCGTCCCCGGCGACGCCGAGCCCGACGCCGGCCGTGCTGCTGTGCCGGGATTCCTGGGGCGCCCGGCCCGCTCACCCCGGCGGTCGCCGGCACACCATCACCCGGATGACCCTGCACCACACCGGCGTGGTGCTCGGCGACAACCGCGACAGCCCGGCCCGGCTGCGCCAGCACCAGCGTTTCCACCAGGACCAGCGCGGTTGGATCGACATCGCCTACCACGTCGGGGTCGACCGGAACGGCAACATCTTCGAGCTGCGCAGCTACGAGCTGGCCGGCGACACCAACACCGGCTACGACACCACCGGGCACTTCCTGGTGCTCTGCGAGGGAAACTTCGACGAAGAGGACGTGACCGAAGCGCAACTGCACGGGGCTGCACTCGTATTTGCCTGGGCAGCACAACGTTTCGGGATCAGCAGCGACACCCTGGCCGGTCATCGCGATGTCAGCCCCGGCACCGCCTGCCCCGGCGCGAACCTCTATGCGCACCTGGCGTCGGGCGAGCTCAGGCGCCGCATCGACGATCTGCTGGCCGCCGGCGGGGTGAACCTGCGGTCGGTGTGCGGGCCGGAGGCGGCCGCGATCGTCGCGGACATCGAAGCGGGTCGCTGAGCGGTCACTCGGCCGGCCCGCCGGCGGGCAGCCTCGGGACGGCTCGGGACGTCTAGGGGTCCTCGTTGTTGAGGAGTTCTTCGGGGTGGTGCAGGTGGTTGGTTCTGGGTAGGCCGGTGCCGGTGCTCCAGGCCAGGCGGTATTGGTTGGTGACGGTGGTGGTGTAGTCGCCGTTGCTGGCCCCGGCGTGGTCGCAGGCGCAGGCGAAATAGAGTTTGTCGGCGTCGGTTCGCCCGCCGTGCGCCCAGTCCGGGCAATGGTGGACTTCACAGTGGTATCCGGGCGCTAGACAATTCGGTCGGGTACAGCCGTGGTCGCGCGCGTAGCAGATGATCCGGTGATCCAGGGTGGCGATGCGTTTGCTGCGGCCCAGGTAGAGGGGCCGGTCGGAGTGGTTGTCGAAGATCGCGAGGTAGTGAATGGAGCCCGCGGCCATGGCGATCAGGTCGCGCATGGGTAGTCGGCTGCCGCCGCCGGTGCGCGCCGGGGCGGGCATCGGGGTGTCGGGGTCGGCCATGGCGCGGGCGGCTTGTTCGAGGTCGTCGAGTCTGGTGATGGCGATGACGGTGAGTGGCACGCCGCGGTGCGTGCCGAGCTGGCCGGTTTCGATGGCCGCGCGCAGGGCGAGTTTGAGGGCGTCGTGGTTGCGTTGTTCACCGGTGCGGGTGTCGCGGGGCGCCGGTTCATCGCTGGTGGCGTCGGTGTCGGGTTGGCGGTGGCCGGGGCGCACGGCGGCGAGGATGGCTTCGAGGTAGGCCCGGGTTTCGGGGTCCAAACACCCGGTGAGGCGGCTCATGCCGTCGGGGCCTTGGCGGCCCAGGATCAGGCTGCGCCGGCGGGCCCGGTCTTCGTCGCTGAAGTTGCCGTCGGGGTTGATGGCATCGGCCAGGACGTGTCCGATCACGGTGAGGAAGTCGGCGTCTTGTGTGCGGGCGTGGCCGACCAGTGTGCGTTGGGCGTTGTCGTAGTCGGCGGGGCTGGTTTTGGCGGGCAGCCGGTCGAGGGCTTTGGTGATGGCCGCGAGGTGGTCATCGCCGATGTCGCCGGATTCGATCGCGTCGGCGACCTCGGGCAGCTCGGGCGGTAGGGCGGGTCCGGTCAGGGAGCGCCGGGGCCGGATGCGGGCGGCAACACGAAACCGGCGGCGTACTTCGCCGCGGGTGATGCGCAGTTGTTCCCAGAGCAGGTCGCGGACTTTGCGGTCGACGGGCAGGGCGGGGTCATCGGGTCCGTCGGGTGGGTCGGCGATCTCACCGAACATCCGGTAGGACAGGCCGCGGTTGAGCCGGGACTGGGTTTCCAGGCGTTCGGCCACCTCGATTCGAAACGCGTTGCCCACCACATCGGTGTCGAGGGTGCGCAGCCGGGCATGGGCGGCATCGATGACGTCCAGTTCGGCGCGCACCGCCGCGCGTGCCGCTTCGGCGGGAAGCAGAACCGGACCGGGTGAAGTCATACCCGGACACTATCGAACAACCGTTCGATTCATGGCTTGCCGAAGCCGATCTTCAACCGATCTGTGGACAAAGCGCCAACTGTGGATAACCGGCTACACCGTCCTTGCCCGCCACTGTTGTCCAGAAATATCAAATTCATGTCCGGCTAACGCATTCCGCGGTGGGGGCATCGCACCTACCCTCGGTGACATGACCACCGAGCGGTTGCACCCGCAGCCCAGAGCGACCCCGGCCGGTATCGCGACACCATGGCCGGCCCAGGCCGTCGCTTCGGTGGCAGACCGCGCAAAACAGGTGCCGGCGTGGCGATGAGTCTCAGACACGACGTCCAACTGGCCTCGATGCTGGCTCGACCGGTGCTGGAGGCCCTCTACACCAATATCCGCATCGATCTGGGCGCCAAGGTGCGGCCTCGCCGGTATCCGGGAATCCCCGAGACCACGTTCGATCCGTTCGATCCGGTCACCGCCGCGGATCCCTACCCCGGCTATCGGGAGCTGCTTGCCGGACCGCGGGTCCGATACAGCCCGCGGCGCAACATCTTTCTGCTGAGCCGGTATGACGATGTTCGTACGGCGGCGCGCAGCGACAAACTGCTGTCCAACCGAGAGGGCGTGACCCGGACGCGTTCCAACGTGCCGGTGCTGCTCAACATGGACGACCCGCGCCACCACGAACTGCGTCGCAAGGTCCATCCCGCGTTCGCCCGGGGCGCGCTCGGTCGCTGGCAGTCGGGGATAGACCAGCTGGCGGCCGAACTGGTCGACCGGCTGCTGGCTACGCCGGGCGCCGACATGGTGCAGGATCTGGCGGTGCCGATGCCGATCCGGGTCATCGCGGCCATCCTCGGCATCCCGCCCGAGGACGAGGCGTTCTTCCGGCACTGGTCCAACGAGGCCGTCCGGGTCGCCGATGTGGAGGTCACCGCCAGGGGGTTGTCCCAGGTAGCGCCCACTCTCAACGGCGTGCGACACCTGCACGACTACTTCCGCAGCCGATTCGAGCGGGGCGAATTATTGGGTTCTGATGCGCTGCTGGGCCGGTTGGTCGCCAACGCCGACGGTGGGGAGCTCAGCCGGGACGAGCTGTTCTTCCTGGCACTACTGCTGATCATGGCGGGCCACGAGACCACCACCAACCTGCTGAGCACCATGTTCTTGACGCTGTCGGAGAACCCCGAGCAGTTCGAAGCGATCCGCGCCGGCCAGGAGACGATGCTCGGCGGTGCGATCGAGGAGCAGCTGCGGTACTCCTCGCCGATTCAGGTCTTCTACCGCACCGCGGCATCGGATTACCCGGTCGGCGACGTTGTCATCCCGGCCGGCGCCCGGGTAGGGCTGATCTGGGCTGCCGCCAACCGCGACCCGCGCCGGTTCGACCAGCCGGATGCGTTCATCGCCAGCCGCGATCCCGCGCACCTCGCGTTCGGCTCCGGCATCCACCTGTGCCTGGGCGCCGGCCTGGCCCGGATGGAAGCACGCGCAGTGCTCGGTGAGTTGGTGCGACGCGTCGAACGCATCGAGGTCATCGGCACCCCGGTCTGGACCAGAAACGCCTCACTGCGCGGTCTTGCGAAATTGCATGTCGCGCTGATGCCGCTGCGGGTCAGGGGGGTGGGGTGAAGGGGCTTGCCGCCAAGACGGTCCTGATCACCGGCGGTGCGCGGGGCATCGGCGCCCAGGTCGCGCGCCGACTCGTCGGCGCCGGCGCCCGGGTCGCGATCCTGGACTCAGATCACACCGCCGCGCAATCCCTCGCTGCTGAACTTGGCGGTGCCGCAGCCGCATTCGAGGCCGACGTGACATCCGCCGACTCGGTGACGGCGGCCTGTGCGGCAGCTGCCGCGCACTTCGGCGGGCTGGATGTCGTGGTGGCCAACGCCGGCATCGCCGGGCCCGCCGGCACCGTCGCGGCCGTCGACCCGGAGAAGTGGCGCCGGGTCATCGACGTCAACCTGGTCGGGGTCTTCCACACCGCCGCCGCGGCGCTGCCGCACCTGCGGCGCCGGGGCGGCTACCTGCTGGCGGTGGCCTCGATCGGTGCGGTGATAGCGGGGCCGACCGTCAGCGGCTACATGGCCGCCAAGGCCGGAGTGGAGTCACTGGTGCGGTCGCTGCGTATCGAATTGGGCGGCAGCGGGATACGGGTCGGTATCGCCTACTTCGGTCTGGTCGACACCGGGCTGGCACACGAGATGGTGGCGGGCTCCGGGCTGGGCGCGATACTGCCCGGGCCGATAGGCAAACTCATCCCGGTCGAGGCGGCGGCCACGACGATCACGTCCGGCATCGCCCGGCGGGCCCGGCGGGTGTACGCGCCGCGCTGGGTGCCGATCCTGCTCGACCTGCGGACCCCGCTGGCGTGGGCCGACCGGCTGCTGGCCGTCTGGCCGAGCATGCGTCGCGCCGTGCGCGACACCGATTCCCGGGTGCAGCCATGACCCGGCAGCCGTCGGTGGGCATCGTCGGCGCCGGCATGTCGGGGCTGTGCCAGGCGATCCTGCTGCGCCGGGCCGGCATCACCGATGTCACCATCTACGAGAAGTCCGATCGGATCGGTGGCACCTGGCGCGACAACACCTACCCCGGGTTGGCCTGTGATGTGCCGTCGCGGTTCTACCAGTTCACCTTCGCCGTCAACCCCGACTGGACCAAGTTGTTCTCTCCGGGCGGCGAGATCTTCGACTACTTCGGCACAGTGACGCGCGAACATCAACTGGACCAGGTGATCCGGTTCGGGGTCGAGGTCGTCGACGCCCGATTCGTCGGTGGTCGATGGTGGCTCACCACCGACACCGGGGAGCGGGTGTCCCACGATTTCCTGGTCGCCGCCACCGGGGTGCTGCGCGAGCCCCGGTGGCCCGACATCGACGGGCTCGCCGAATTCGACGGCCCGGTCATGCATTCGGCGCGCTGGGATCACTCCGTGGACCTCACCGGCAAGCGGGTGGCGGTGATCGGCACCGGATCGACCGGCGTGCAACTGGTCTGCGCAATGGCCGAATCCGTGCACCGGCTGGAGCTGTTTCAGCGCAGCGCCCAGTGGGTGCTGCCACTGCCGAACCCGGACTACCGCCGGTGGACCGGGCCGCTGCACCGCAAGGCGCCGATGCTGGACCGCATCGCCTACCGCGGCTACCACTGCGGGTTCGAGTTCTTCGCCGGCGGCCTGGTACGGCCGGGCTGGCGGCGCAGGCTGGTCGGCGCGGTGTGCCGGGCCAACCTGCGCACCGTGCGGGACCCGGAGTTGCGGCGCCGGCTCACCCCGGATTACCAGCCGATGTGCCGGCGGCTGGTCATCTCGCCGGGCTTCTACGCGGCCATGCAACGGCCCAACGTGGAACTGGTGGACACCGGGATCGACCACGTGCAGGCCGGGGGAATCGTCACCGCCGACGGAGTGCTGCACGAACTCGATGCGATCGTGCTGGCCACCGGGTTCCACGCGCACGCGTTCATGCGCCCGATGACCATGACCGGCGCAGCCGGGCTCACCCTGGCACAGCTGTGGCGCGACGGGCCGCACGCCCATCTGGGGGTGGCACTGCCCGGTTTCCCGAATTTCTTCATGCTGATGGGGCCGCACAGCCCGGTCGGCAACTATTCGCTCACGGCGATCGCCGAGGCGCAGTCCGAACACATCGTGCGCTGGATTCAGCGTTGGCGGGACCGGGAATTCGACTCGGTGGCGCCCACCGCCGCGGCCGCCGACGGATTCAATGCGAGCATGCGCGCGGCGATGCCGGACACGGTGTGGGCAACCGGTTGCACCAGTTGGTATCTGGGCTCCGACGGTGTTCCCGAGCTGTGGCCGTGGACGCCGAACGCCTATCGGCGCCGGCTCGCCGCCGCACCGGATAGCGCCGACTACCGCCTGGATGTCCTGCGGGCGGGCGCCGACGGCTGAGGGTTCAGGCGTACCTGGTCTCGAACTGGCTGATCGACCGTTCGATGTCGCCCTTGACCGCGCGGGCGGCCGCGGCTCCGATCGGGCCGAACAGTGGTGCGCCGCCCATGTCGATCCGCACCGAGAAGGTGCAGCCCGCCGACCCATCGGGGGCCGGCGCCACCGTCAACGCCAGCGCGTACCGGGTGCCGCCCACCCCGGCGCCGGTGATCTCCAGCAGGGCCGGCGGATCGAACTTGCGGATCGTCCAGGTGACCCGGTTGCGCATGCCCTTGGCGCCGGCCACCCCGACCAGCGTCGTCCCGACGGCGAGCTGCTCGGGCAGCTCACAGCGCCAACCCTGGTGCATCAACAGCCAGTCGCCCAGTTCGGCCAGATTCGACGCGTGCGCCCACGCCCGGTCCGGGGGCAGCGTCAACGCGCGGGACAGTTCGAGTTTGGCCATTCACCGATGCTAGGGCAGATTGCCGTTTGATACATTCGGACATGTGCATTCCGCCGGTGTCCCCGTGCGCGAACCGGATTGGGACGTCCCCCGGCCGGTGGCGACGTGTCGGCACCTGGTGCAGGCGGCCCGGCAGCACGGCATCGAGGTCGAAGATTGTCTGGCCGGAACCGATCTGACGCCCGCCGATATCGACAGCACGGTGATGGAGGTGCAGGCCGGCCAGGAGTTGGCGGTGCTGCGCAACATCCTCGCCCGCATCGAGGACCGCAGCGGGTTCGCCCGCGACGTCGGGGGCCAGTACAACTTCGCCAACATGGGGATCCTCGGCTACGCGCTACTGGCGAGTCCCACCCTGGGCGACGCGCTCAACGTGGCCTGCCGCTTCGCGACGCTGTCGTCGAGCTTCCTCCGGCTGACCCGCCATGACACCGACGCGGGCGCCGTCATCGAGTTCGACAACACCCAGATGCCCGCCGACGTCCGGGAATTCATGCTCGAACGAGACCTGTTCGCACTGATCAACATGGTGCCGCTGCTTGTCGGGCAGTTGGACTCGGATGCGGCGGTGCAGGTCGAGTTGCCGGGCATCGACCTGCCGGAAGACCGGCTGGGGTTCTCCAGCCTGACCATCGAGATCGACACCTCGTCGACGCGCAGCGCCGTCACGGTGCCCGCCGAAGTGCTGACGCTTGCGATGCCGGCCGCCGACGCCGCCACCGCGGCGGTGTGTGTGCAGCAGTGTGCGGACCTGTTGGAGGCCCGTCGTCAGCGTCGGGGGACGGCAGCGCAGGTGCGGGCCCGGTTGGTGCGCGACCCCGGCGGGTGGCCGTCGATGGCCGTCATCGCCGATGAACTGTGCATCACCGAACGCACCCTGCATCGGCGGCTCAGCGCCGAACGCACCAGTTACCGCGCCCTGGTCGACGAGGTCCGCGTCACCCTGGCCTCAGCCCTGCTGGAATCGGGTCTCACCGTCGAGGAGGCCGCCCGCCAGTTGGGTTACTCCGAGACCGCGGCATTCACCCGGGCCTTCAGCCGATGGACCGGCAGGCCACCCAGCAAGCATCGAGTCCGCGCGACCTGATCGCGGGCGGCGCGAGGAGTCCGAAAGTATCAAAATCGTGTCCGGCCCGCGTATTCCATCACCGGGGTGGGTGGCCTAGCGTTGCGCTCATGGCAGCGGTTCCGGCGGTCCGACGAATGAATTTCGGGTTCGACGAGCAGGTTCGGGCGAACAAGTACTTCGCGAACGGCAGCATCATGTTCAGCCACACCGTTGCGGTCCTGTCGGCGATCTTCCCGCCGGGCGAGGACATCTTCGTGCGGTCGGTGCGCCGGTACCTCGACCAGATCGACGATCCCGAGTTGAGGAAGCGGGTGACGGGGTTCATCGGCCAGGAGAAGACCCACGGCCTGCAGCACCGGGAACTCAACGAGCAGCTTGCCGCCATGGGATATCCGACGCCGTGGTTCGAGTACCTGTTGCAGAGCACCGAGCGCATGGAGAAGTTCCTCGACAAGCAGTACCCGAGCCCGGATCGGCTGGTCAGGCTCCGGCATTTCTTCCTCGGGTTCACCGTGGCCGCGGAGCACTTCACCGCCGTGTGGGCCGAGAACATCCTGAGAAGCCCGGAGATCCAGGCGATGATGTACGACCCCGGGATCAGGAACCTGCTGAACTGGCATGCGCTGGAGGAGTTGGAGCACAAGTCGGTGGCCTTCGACGTGTACCGGGCGATGGGCGTTCCGGAGTCGACGCGCATCCGCTGGATGCGCTTCGCGCAGAACTGCGGTATCCCGATCATCGTCGCGTTCGCGTGGTGGTCGATCGCCGCCACCGACAAGCCAGGGCGCCGCCAGCCGTTCCGGATCCTCAGGGAGACCGTGCAGATGCTGCGCAACCCGATGTGGAAGGGGTTCCATTCGGCCATGCGGCCGTTCAAGGCACCCGGTTTTCACCCCGATCAGATCGACACGGACGAACTGCTGACGACCTGGCAGCGTGAACTCTTCGGCGAGGAGGGGCAACTCGCCGGCTATCGGAGGTAGCCGGGGCGGTAATTCGGGTTCGCGGGGCGCCGAGCCTTTCGATGCCCCAACGGCTCGCACCCGACGGCGATACCGTGATGGGCAGCCGGGGCGCCCGGACCGTCTCCGCCCACCAGGAGTTGCCTGATGACCGATCACCCGATGTTGTTGCCCGGTGCCCCCGAGGACGTGCTGAACTTCGTCGCCGACGGCGCTCAGCTGGTGGTGCCGCTGGCCTTCGGCGAGCCGCCGACGCTGATCAAGGTCCTGGAGGACAACTGCGAGCGGTTCACCGGGGTGCGGATCCACCAGATGGACCCGCTGATCCCGCACCGCTACATCCGCGGCGAGTGCGGCGACCGGCTGCGCCACGTCGGTTACTACTTGGGACCGGGGTCGCGCCAGGCGTACTGGGACGGTCACTGCGACCTGGTGCCCAACCACTTCTCCGAGATGCCGCTGATCCTGCGGCGGGTCGAGCCGGATCTGGTGCTGGCGCGGGCCGCCGGCCCCGACGAACACGGCTACTTCAGCCTGGGCACCAACTCCGACTACACCGCCACCTTCATCGGCCACGTGCCGTTCTTCCTGGAGGTGAGCGAACACGTCCCGTTCACGTACGGCGGCAACCTGATTCATCACAGCCAGCTGGTCGGCTGGGCCCGCACCGGGGCGCCCTTCCCCGAACACCGGCGCCGTGCTCCTACCGCCACCGACGAGGCCATCGCGGCGCTGGTGGCTGAGCGGATCGGCGACGGGTCGTGCATCCAGGTGGGTATCGGCTCGGTGCCCGACGCGCTGCTGGTTGCCCTGCACGGCCATCGGGATCTGGGCATTCACACCGAGGTGATGGCCGACGGCCTGATGCGGCTGGTGCAGTCCGGGGCTGCCACCGGCACCCGCAAGCGTCACCACCGGAACCGGCACGTGGCGACGTTCGCCGTCGGTTCGCCGCAGCTGATGGCCTGGCTGCACCGCAATGCGGCGGTGAGCATGTCGGCGGTGGACTGGACCAACGACCCGCGGGTCATCGCCCGGGAGCCCAATTTCGTCTCGATCAACGCCACCACCGAGGTCGACCTGATGGGCCAGGCGGCCAGTGAGACGATCGCCGGCCGGTACTGGTCAAGCTCGGGTGGGCAGGCTGACTTCGCCCGCGGCGCAATGTATTCCGAGAACGGTAAGGCTTTCCTGGTGCTGCATTCCACCACCAGCAAGGGGGTGGGCCGGATTCGGGCGACCCTGACACCGGGCAGCGTGGTCACCACGCTGAAGAACACCGTCGACAACGTCGTCACCGAATACGGGGTGGCCGAGCTGCGCGGGGTGAGCCTGCACGAGCGGGCCAAGCGGCTGATCGCCATCGCCCACCCGGATCATCGCGATGAGCTGCGCTTCGAGGCCCGCAAGATAGGGGTGCTGCACTGAGTCGGTTGTCCGGACGCGACGGCATCCGATGTGGTACCGAAGACCATGGCAACTTCCAGGGCGGCGCAGGAGCCGACCACCGGCAGCAAGGATGTCCGCGAAGGATTGCAGACCGTGGACTTGCGCCAGGGGATCGTCGACCATCTGCGCTACTCCGTCGGCCGACTGGCGGCGGTGGCGACACCCGAGCATTACTACCGCGCCCTGTCGTTGGCGGTGCGCGATCGGATTCAGGGCCGCTGGATCGATTCCAGCCAGACCTATTTCGACCTCACCCGCAAGGTGGCGTGCTACCTGTCGGCGGAATTCCTGATCGGCCCGCAACTGGGCAACAACCTGCTCAACCTGCACATCGAGAAGGAGGCACGGGCGGCGCTGGCCGAACTGGGCCAGGACCTGGACACCGTGCTGGCGTGTGAACACGAGCCGGGCCTGGGCAACGGCGGATTGGGCCGGCTGGCGGCCTGCTATCTGGACTCGCTGGCCACCCTGCAGCGTCCGGCGCTGGGCTACGGCATCCGCTACGAGTTCGGCATCTTCGCCCAGGAGATCCGCGATGGGTGGCAGGTGGAGAAGACCGACAACTGGCTGCTCAACGGCAACCCGTGGGAGATCGTCAAACCCGAGGTGGCCTACGAGGTCCACTGGGGCGGCCGCACCGAACGCTACGTCGACGACGACGGGCACCAGCGGGTGCGCTGGGTGCCGGACCGGGTGGTCAAAGGCATCGCCTATGACACCCCCATCCAGGGCTACGGTGTCACCACCTGCAACACGCTGCGGCTCTGGAGCGCCAAGGCCGTCGATGCCTTCGAGTTCGAGGCGTTCAACGCCGGCGACTACTACCGCGCGGTCGACGACAAGGTCGTCTCCGAGACGATCACCAAGGTCCTCTATCCCAACGACGAACCCGAACTGGGCAAGCGGCTGCGGCTGGCCCAGCAGCACTTCTTCGTCTCCTGCTCGCTGCAGGACGTGCTGCTGCTGTTGGAGAAGACCGCCGCCCAGTCGGTTCGGGACCTACCGCAGTTCTTCGCACTGCAACTCAACGACACCCATCCGTCGATTGCGGTCGCCGAACTGATGCGGTTGCTGGTCGACGAGCGCCGGCTGGAGTGGGACGAGGCCTGGGCGATGACGGTCGCGTCGTTCGGCTACACCAACCACACCCTGCTGCCCGAAGCCCTGGAAACCTGGCCGCTGTCGATGTTCGAGCGGTTCCTGCCGCGGCACCTGGAGATCATCTACGAGATCAACCACCGGTTCCTCGACGAGGTGCGCGCCCGGTTCCCCGGCGACGACGAGCGGGTCAGGCGGATGTCGCTGATCGGCGAGGACGGCGAGAAGACCGTGCGGATGGCGCATTTGGCGACGGTGGGCAGCCACGCCGTCAACGGCGTCGCCGCCCTGCACTCGGAGTTGCTCAAATCCAGTGTGCTCAAAGACTTCTACGAGCTGTGGCCGGAGCGGTTCAGCAACAAGACCAACGGTGTCACTCCCCGGAGGTTCGTCGCGCTGTCCAACCCGGAGCTGCGCGAGCTGCTCGACGAGAAGGTCGGGTACGGCTGGCTGACCGACCTGGCGAAGCTACGCGGTCTGGAGTCCTACGCCGACGACCCCGACTTCCAGCAGCGGTGGCGGGACGCGAAGCGCGCCAATAAGGTTCGGCTGGCCGACGACATCCGGTCCGCCACCGGCATCGAACTCGACCCGGCCTGGCTCTTCGACGTCCAGGTCAAACGCATCCACCAGTACAAGCGCCAAGACCTCAACGTCCTGCACATCGTCACGCTGTATCACCGGCTCAAGCAGGACCGGAGCCTGGTGATCCCGCCGCGTGCGTTCATCTTCGGCGGCAAGGCCGCGCCCGGCTACTTCATGGCCAAGCGCATCATCAAGTTGATCAACGCCGTCGCCGAGACGGTCAACGCCGATCCGCACGTCAGCCAGTACCTCAAGGTGGCGTTCGTGCCGAATTTCAACGTCGGCACCGCCCACCACATCTACCCCGCGGCCGATGTGTCCGAGCAGATCTCGACGGCCGGCAAGGAGGCTTCGGGCACCGGCAACATGAAGTTCATGCTCAACGGCGCCCTGACCATCGGAACGCTCGACGGCGCCAACGTCGAGATCCGCGAAGAGGTGGGCGCGGAGAACTTCTTCCTGTTCGGCCTCACCGTGGACGATGTCGAACGCATCCAGCGCGAGGGCTACCGCCCGGCCGACTACATCGACAGCGAATTGAGCGCGGTGCTGGGGCTGATCGGCGACGGGCACTTCTCCGGCGGTGACACCGAGGTGTTCGCCCCGGTGGTGGACTCGCTGCGCCACCACGACCCGTTCCTGGTGATGGCCGACTACGCCGCCTACGTCCAATGTCAGGAACGGGTCAGCGCCGCCTGGCGCGACACCGACGCCTGGACGGCCATGTCGATCCGCAACACCGCGCGCGCCGGCAAGTTCTCCTCGGACCGCGCCATCGCCGAATACTGCGACGAGATCTGGAATGTGCAGCCGGTGACGATCAAAGCTCCCGGCGCGGAGGGTTAGGTATCCGGGGTGCTTAACGCGCCTCGATATTGGTGTCGTAAACCGCGATTCCGAGCTTTCGCCACGCGGCGAGCAGCGCCGGGTCTCCGGATGCGCCAACCAGGTCGTCGTCAATGAGGTGTTCGGCCGAAGCGCGGTGCACGGCGTCATAGCCGCGAAACGCACAATGCCGCGCCAGAACGGCTGCGCGGGTGATGATCTGCTCGTCGGCCTCGGTGACGTCCATTTCGGCCCACAACTGGTCGAGACGGTTGCGAGACCGCCGATACGGGCTGTCGGTGAGGCGTTGCAGCCGGTGCGCCTGTGCCAGTGCCGCAGCGGTTTCCACGTACAGCAACCTCGATGAGACGATCACGTCGGCGTCGTCCCAGAACCGCCGGCACGCGCTGCTGGTCGGCTCGGCGATCAGCAACGGCACGAACGCGGAGGTGTCCAGGAAACCGATCACCTACGCTGCTCGCCGACCAGGTCGGTGGCCGTGCCGTCGGTGACCAGCGGGGCCGGCGAAGGTTGTTTGCGGGTTCGGGCACGTTGGACGCGGCCTTCGGCGCGGAGCTGCTCCAGTTTGGTGGGGGATTGCACCGGCACGATCCGGGCGATCGGACGGCCGTGATCGGTCACTGTCGCGGTGCGCCCGTCGCGGACATCGGCCAGGTGTCGGCTCAATTGGTCACGCAGTTCGCGAACACCGACCTCTTCGTGGCGCCGTACAGCGACTCCGGGGCGCGCCGGCCCGTCTCATCCGGTTCGTAGTAGCCGGCCAGCACTGCGGTGATGGTCATATCCCACAGGGCGCGTGCTGATGGGGGCCGGGCCAGCCAGGCGTAGAAGGTTCTCGGAGCGATTGCGCAGCCGTGCTCGGTGAGCACGCGGCAGATCGGAGCGACCCCGAACCGAGCTCGATGCTCGGCGATGAACTCACAGATCAGCGGTGTCGCGGGTCGCTCTCCCGCGCGAAGAAACTCGTTGCCGCCTTCAGTATTTCGATGGTTTGCTCAAGCTTGCGGTTCTTGCGCCTGAGCTCTCGGTTCTCCTTGGCGACATCGCTGGAGACCCCGTCGCGCTGTCCGGTGTCAACCTCGGCTTGGTTCACCCACCGGCGCAGCGTCTCCGCTGAGATCCCCAACCGCTTGGCCACCGCTGCGATGCAGGTCCACCGGGTGTCGTACTCCTCGACGTGGTCGGCGACCAACCGCACCGCCCGGGCCTTGAACTGTTCGTCGTACCTCTTTGCCATGATGCGTTACCTTCCCTCGAAAGAAGGTGTGCATCAAACCCGGGGTGGTTCAACCTTCCCTCGAAAGAAGGTGTGCATCAAACCCGGGGTGGTTCACACCATCGAGACCGACAGCCTCGGTGTCGCCCACTACCAGCGAATCCACTTCACGACGAAGGGTCCGAAGCGATGACAACAATGGCGAGTTTTCACCTCAACGAGGCCTCGCGGCAGGCACTCCGCGCACTCAAGGGCAAGCGTTGGCGATTGGCGACCGGTGAGCCGTTGGCTGAGAAACCACGCCACTACTTCGCGTGGAACAACGTCGTCGTCGCGACCGATGGCGGCGACGTACGCATCCATGCCGGATTCGTCGAACGTGACTTCGAGGGGTACGACGAGGAGTACGGCCAGCTGACGGCACACGCCGACGACAAAGGACTGGCCGAGGCTCAGAGCAACGGCTACATCGTCTTTCACCACGCCGGTGAACAGATCACCGAGATCTACATCTTCCGGGTGACGATCACCCAGAAGATGCACGGTGAACGCACGTGGACGCTCAGCAGCGACCACGGCGTCGTTTTCGGACTGAGCGGGGGCGCAGCCGCGGTCTGCAAGATCGGGCATCACACCGAGGCGCTGGATGTCACCTTCGCCGACTCGGTGAAAACCCTTGAGAGCGAGGATGATTCGACAGAATTCGACTGGGCCAACGAACTCGGCGAGGAATACGAGGTCACCCGGGAGCTCATCCCGGTCGGGTAGCGGCGCGCGATGCGGTACCACGGCCGCAGATCGGTGAGTAGGGGCACCGGTTCCGTGTGCAGCTACGGCAGTCAGCAGAGCGCTGGTGCGCTGACCGTGGTCAGCCGACGATCCAGCGCGGCCTCCAGAAGTTCCCGCAGCGGCGAATCGGGTGTAAGCCCAAGGGCCGAAAAGCTGGTGGCGGCGGTGCCGGTGTCGTCGGCCGCCTCCGGTCCGGCCAATGCAAGAAACACATTCTGCACCTTCTCCGGTGTGCGCCTGTGCATTGCCAGGATCAGCCGATCGTGAGTCGACATCTGAGTCAGGATGCTCCGCAAGGGCGCATCGGGTGAGGCGGTGACGATCACCGGATCCCCGCCCGCAGTTGGGTTGTCGAAGAACCAGGCGTGGTCTTCGGGGTACGCGGCGATCTGATCCCTGACCGCATCCAGGATGCCGTCGAAACCCGGTTGACTGACCGGCAGACGAAGCCAAATCCCGGTTTGTCCGACCTCCTTCTCGACGTACTCGCGGACCTCCGGCACGGTGTTCGTGTCGAGGGAGAACTTGAGCGACTCGCGGAACTCGATCCGGGCTTCGTCGAGGGTGTTGCCTCCGCCGACGATGCTCTCGGGCGTCGAGTAGAACTGCCAGGCCGGGTCGACTCCCTCGTCGAGGCGGTAGATGACGGTTTGCGCCGGCTGCGTCATTCAGCTCACCTCCTTCCGTGCCTCGGCGGGGGTCAGCCCGATGTCTTCCATTAAGACACGTCTGACGATATTTCCGCTGACTTCGGCCCCATCATGGTAAGCGAACGTGAACTCCCTCTGCCGTCCCCGATACCGCCGATGCGACCCTGACCTGCGGATATACGTTCCGCAGTGCTTTTCGATGATCTGCGCCAACCGGGCACCCCGCATCGACGGCCACCGCTCACCCACGGGCCGGCCTCAGCAATCGCCGCGCCGCGTGATGAGCCATGGCGCGGATAGTAGCGACGCAGTCCGACAGCTTGAGCCGAGTCGGTGATCAGGTCGAGTCTTTGACGACCACACGTTGTTCAGTCGCGACTGCACCCGCCCGCTCCCGATCACCCAGCCGCGCGCTGAGCGTGCGGGCGGCCAACTCCGGCGGCAGCGCGGCGGAGAACTTCAGGCCGCGCAGCGCGCCGGCGTCCACCTCAGGGTCGGCCAACTCGATGCCGGCGACGGCGGCGGCGAACTCGGCCACGCCCACACCCGGCAGCAGTCGCACCGATTTCTCGTCGAGACGCTGCCGCGGGTCGATGATCGATGACAGCGACGCCTGCAGGGTGCGATTGGCGGCGGTGCCGGCCCACGTCCACCACCGGCCCGGCGAACCTGACGGTAGCCGGACGATCAGCCGATCCGACGCCACATTGTCGGCATGGGCCGACCGCAGTTGCGCGAGAACCTTATTGGCGCGCCCGGTGAACGTCACCCCGGCCGGCTCGGATCCCAGCAGCACGGCGCGCATCCCGCGGGTGATCGCATACGACACGCCTCCGCTCGCCCCCGACCATTTGGCTCTGCCGCCGCCGTCGGCGGGTTCGACGAAGCAGTGCCGCCGATCCCAGTCCACGTGGGTGACGTTCCAGGACCGCCCGCCGAGCAGCAGCACCCGCGGTCCCTCGACCTCCTCGGTGAGCAGGTCGGTGCCGATGGTGCCGATCTCGACCCGGCCGGCCAGCACCGTGAACTCCGGCGGCGCGGTGAACACCGCGGTCAGATCGGAGAAGTAGCGTCGCCCGAACCGGCGCTCGGCTTCCGGCCCGATCTGCAGGAACGGCCCATCCCGCACGAAATATCCCTCGGACACCAGGTATTCCACGATCTGCGGCGTGGTCTCGTCGAACAGCGCCAGATCGCCCCACCAGTCGACCCATTCCCCGACACCCACCCGGTGCTGCTGCAGGCAGAGAGCCATCAGCTGCTGGGCGGCGATGTGGCGCGGATGCGGAGGTGCCACAACCGGTTCCACCCAGCCGTCGGCCCAGCACGCCAGCATGCCCGCCGCCAGCAACACATGCTCGTCATCGACGCACAGAAACAGACAATTGCGGCTGGTGTCGGGACGACGCCCCGTGCGGCCCAGCCGCTGCAGGAACGACGACACGGTGCGGGCCGCCCCGATCTGGATGACCCGGTCCAGGTCGCCGACGTCGATGCCGAGCTCCAGGGTGGAGGTGGCGACGATGACGGTGTCGCGGGCGTCGGCGAACGCGGCCTCGGAGCGGCGCCGCTCGGCCGCCGACAGCGAGGAGTGCGACAGGTAGGTTTCGATGCCGGCATCCCGCAGCGCGGCACCGAGTTCCTCTGCCTGGCGGCGGGAATCGACGAACACCAACCGCTTCTCGCCATGGTGCAGGGCGGCGATGACGGTAGCGGCATTGGACAGCGAGCCGACGTGATCCACGGTGATGTCCGGCGCGGTGGCCACCGCGCCGAAGGTAGGCGCGACGACGACCCGGTCCCGGCCGCGGAAACTGCCCTGCAGCCACCCCAGCAGCTCGTCGGGGTTGCCGACGGTCGCCGACAGCCCGATGCGCTGCAGCTCCCGCCCGGCGATGCGGGACAGCCGTTCCAGCACCGCCAGCAGATGCCAGCCGCGGTCATCGCCGGCGAAGGCGTGAATCTCGTCGACCACCACCGCCCGCAGACCGGAGAACAGCACCCGCGGGTCGACCTTGGTCGACACCAGCATGGCCTCCAAAGATTCCGGGGTGGTCAGCAAAATATCCGGCCGGTCCCGCAACACAGCACGGCGCGCACCCGGCCCGACATCGCCGTGCCACACCGCCGCCGAACGCCCCAGCCAATTGCCGTACCCGTCGATGCGCGGCGCCAGGTTGTTCAGCAGCGCCCGCAGCGGGCAGACGTAGAGTACCGAGACGCCCTGCCAGTCCTCGGTGGCCATCCGGGACAGCACCGGGAACATCGCCGCCTCGGTTTTGCCGCCGGCGGTGGGCGCCAGCACCACCACGTCGCTTCCGGCGAGGATCGGCGCCACGGCGGCGGCTTGGGTGGGCCGCAGCCCCGGCCAGCGCAGCGTGTTCGCCAGGTGGTACTGCACCCCGGGATGCAACGCGGCGAAGGCGTCCATCACAGGTCGAGCGGCACGTCGTCGGCGGTCAGCGTGGCACGCTCGGCCTGCGACAACTCCGCGGCAGAGATCTTCACCTCGTAATCGCGGCAGGGGTCGAAGTCGGCGAACTGGTCGATCTTGTCGAGCACGTCGACCAGCTTTCGCAGAAACAGCCGCGGTGCGATGCCGACTCGCCCGCCCAGTTCGCCTGCCACCGCGGTGGCGAACCGGTCCAGGAACCCGTCGTCGGCGACACCGAGAACCCGGTCCGGATCGGCACTGCCGGCCACATACAGCGCGCGCACCCGGCCACCGAGCTCTACCAGCCGGGCGTGATCGAAGCCGGTGAGCCGCAGTTGCGGGGCACGTGGATTGTCGAAGCGGGGATCCTTGGCGAATTCGGTGTGCAGCCGGTCGGCCAGCGGCGGCAGCAGCGGAATGCCCTGTCGTCCTTCGAAGAACGCCGGGGTGCCGGTGATCAGCAGATACAGGCCGGGGAAATGCCCGTCGTGCACCTCGTCGATCAGCTGACGCAACGCGTTCAAAGCTTTGGCCCGGGCGTCACTACGCACCCGCTGCAGGGTTTCCACCTCGTCTAAAACCAAAAGCAGCCCGGCGTTGCCGGCGTCGGCCAGCACCGCCAGCAGCCCGCGTAGAAACCCCAGTGCCAGAAAATGATCCAGGTCGCCCTTGATACCGGCGCGGCGTTTCACCGCGGCGGCCACGTGCGGTTGCCCGCCCAGCCAGGCCACCAGGCCGTCGGCGCCGTCGTGATCACCCGAAGCGACGAAGCGCCGGTAGGCGCGGATCGCCATCGGGAACACCGGGGCGCGCGCGGCCACCTCGGCCAGCCGGCGCTCCAGCAGCGCGTCGGCGTCCACGCCCTGCTGGCGGGCGTCGTCGTCGATGGTGAACAGCCAGGCGTCCAGGATCGGCCGCAGCGCGCTGGGCTGAATCGAGGCGGTGCGCAAAGATTCGATGCTGCGCCGGTACACGGTCTCCAGCCGGTGCAGCGGGGTGTCGATCTCGTTGATCTGCACCTCGGCGACCGCGAAACCCTTCTTCATCGCCCGGTCGGCCAGCCAGCGGGCGAAAAAAGTTTTCCCCGAACCGTATTCGCCGCGCACCGCCTTGAACACCGCCCCGCCGGCGGCGACCACATCCAGTTCGGCGTCCAGTTCGGTCTCGAAGTGGCCCAACCCGACCGCCAACTGGTCCAGGCCGTTGGACGGCACCGTGCCGCGGCGCAGCGCGTCGAGGATTTCCCGGCGCCGCCGCGCCGACACGCTCACGAAGCCACCCCGAACTGTTCTTTCAAAGCCGCCACATCCAGGCCGACGAAGTCGACGCCGACCCTCAGCACCTGGTAACCCTCCACGTCGAGTACCCGTTTGGTCTGCATCAGCGCGCCGTTGACGCTAGCGGTGGCCACTTCCAGCGCGACGGCGGCCTGCGCGGGGGTGATCTCGTGCGCCCCGGTGGCCAGCAGGGCGCGCAGCAGGTCCGCGATCTGCGCCGGCTTGACCACGATGCGCCCGGCCAGCCGCAGCTGGGTGGCGAACACCGCGGTGGCGATGACGGCCTCGGGCAGCGTACTCGGGGTGTCGAACAGGGTGGGTTGCTGCTGCGGCTTGGCTCGGGTGACCGGCTCGCTACGGCGGGCGTGCCACCAGCCCGGCTCGACCGGGCCGACGGCGGTGGCGAAGTCCGGCACCCGGCCGGCGATCAGGGTGACGACGGGCACGACGGCCTCGGCGGGGGTGCCGCCGCCGTGGTAGCCGGCGTTGCGCGCCCCGTAGCGGATGGTTTCATCGACGGCCAGCACCACCCGCTGGCTGTCGGTGAGCACCCGCGGCCCTTCCACGATCACCTCCCGCTCGGTGTCGACGCGGGCGAAGTCCCCGTGGGCGCGCTGGCCGTAGACCGGGTCGCGGTCGGCTTTGGCGCCGGTGCCGTAGTCGATGATGTGGCCGTGATCCGAGGTGATCACCACAGCCCGGCCGGCGGCCTTGGCGGCGTCCAGCAGGGCACGCAGGTGGGTGACGGTGTCCAGGTTCCACTCGGTGCCGCCGGGGTCGGTGTGGTGCAGGGTGTCGTCGACGTAGTTGAGGACGACGGCGACCAGTTTCTGGCGGGTGGTGTCGGCGATGGCGTTGTGCACGTCGATGGCCAGCGACGCCCCGGCGGGCTTGGTGTCCAGGGCCTTTTTGTGAAAGATCGGGTCCGGCACGCCGGCGGGCGGGCCGAGACCGGCGGCGCGCAGCTGGGCCAGGAAGCCGTCGCGCTCGGCAGCGTCGCTGCCTTCGCGCAGCTCACCCGCGAGCAGTGAGCAGCGGCTGCGCTGAGTCAGGGTGGGCAGCACCGCCAGCGCGCAGCGGCGATCGGTGCCGCCCTTGGAGATTTCGGTCCAGCCGTGGTGTTGCAGCTTGACGACCAGAGCGTTGGCGGCAGCCAGCGATAGCGCGTCGACGACGATCAGCAGCGTCTCGACTTTCCGGGCGAGTGGAATCACGATGTCGGGCAGCACGTTCTCCACCGTCAGCACGCTGGGTTGCTCGGTGTCGGCCAGCGCGGCGGCGAACACCCGGTCGGCGGCGGCGCGGCGGGCCACACAGGCGTCGATGACGGCGCGCAGCGCCGCGGCGGCCGCCGGACTGTCCGCGCCGCGGCGAGCCTTGACCAGGGCGGTGTCCACCCAGGAGTCCACCCGCAGGTAGTGCTCGGTGGCCTCTGTCAGCCCGGCCAGCCCGGTGACCGGGGTGAGCGGTTCGGCGAGCCAGCGGGCCAGCCGCACCGCGCCGGTGAACGCGTCGGCGGCCGGTGAGGTCGCGGCCAGGAAGTGTTGGCGCAGTGCGGTGTAGCACTCTTCGATGCGGGGCAGGTTGTCCGGCAGCGCGTCGGCCAGCGCTGCCAGCCGGGCGTCCAGGCCGTGGCGCAGCAGCTCCGATGCGGCCGCGGCGTCGGCGATGCCGAGCTTGTCGACGACGGCGGCGGCCGCGCTGAGCGTGGCCTGCTGCTGCTGCGGGTTGGTGCCCGATCCGGTGACCAGACCCCGGGCGGCGGTGTACCAGGCGTCCAGGTCCTCGCCCGGCAGGTCGGTCAGCCCGAGGTGGTGCAGGAACACCCAGTGCGCCTTGGATTCGCCTTCGTCGCGGAACAGTCCGGCGATCACCCCGAGCGGAACCAGGTCGTCGACCCGGTCGCCGCCCAGCAGCGCCCGCAGTGGAGCACCCAGCCGCCCGGCCCGCCCGGTCAGCCAATCAGCCACTGCGGCAGTCAGTTCCGGTCCGCCGACCGAGCGCAGCCGGTGCAGGCCGGTGCGGGCCAGGGGGGCCAGACTCCACTCCAGGATGGCCAGGGTGTCGATTTCGGTGTCGGGGTTCTTTACGATGCCCAACACGTCGCGGGCCAGCGCGGCCATCGCGTGGTCGCGAGTGAGCACCCCGCCGGGGGCGGGGGTGTAGGCGGCGGGCGAGAGCACGTCGAGCAGCCCGCCGGCCACCGCCCGGTCGTTTTCGGCCCGGTACAGCGCCGGTTCGATGGTGGCGGCGGAGAAATTGTCCCGCAACGCATCCCACGGGTCGGGGGTGATGAGCCGGCCGTCGAGCAGGTGCGCCAGCACGGTGTCGCCCAGCTCGTCGTCGGCCACGCTGGTCAGCACCACCGTCCAGCCGTTCGCGTCGCCGGCTTCGATGGCCTCCCAGATGGACAGCACCGAGGGGCAGCCGACGACGGTGACCGGGGTGCCGTGGTGCTCGAAGCCGCCGCCGTGCCACTCCGGTCTGGCCCGCAACCCCAGCACGCCGTGGCGGTAGTGTTTGTCGCTGGCCTTGGCCAGCCGGGCCCGGATGATCGGTTCGGTGGCGACCAGCGTTGTTGTCGTAGCCGCCGCGGTCATTCCACCCACCAGTGCACGTGAATGGTCTTGTCGTCTTCGGCCCCCAGTGCCTCAGCCAGCTCGGTCTGCAACTGCGACAGGTCATCGCGGCCGCGCAGCACCGCCTCGCGAGGGGGCCGGGGCGGGCGCGGTGGTCGCGGCGGTTGCGGTGGCTCCGGCGGCTCCGGTGCCTCGTCGACGACCCAGGCGACCAGCTTGTCCTCGCCGCGAGCCAGTTCGTCGGCCAGGCTGCGGCCGGTAATGGCGACGGCGTCTTGCAGCTGTTTCCAGATCGCGCGGGCGGCATCGCCGGCCTCGCCGGGGCGCTGCGTGCCGTCGTGCAGTTTCTCCAACAGCTTCCAGCGGAAGTTCCGCAGCGCCCGGGTGTCAGCGGCGGCGTCGTTGCGGAGGCGCCCGGCGGTCTCCACCGCGACTGGCAGGCTCAGACCGGCCATGGCGTCGATGACGGCGACGTTGCCCGCGGTGCGGCCCAGCGTTTCACAGAATCCGCGCAGGGCGCGGGCCGCGGCCAGCCGGTCGTTGGCGCCAGAGGCGAACCGCAGCGCACGGTGTGCGGCGTCGAGTTCGTCGATGAGATAACCCAATTCGCTCAAGCCCGCGCCGGTATGGGCGCGGACTTCGGTGGCGAACTCGGCGACGTTGGCCCCGGTCAGATAGGTGCGGGCCAGGGTGTAGCCGAACAGCTTGGCGGCGCTGGCCCGGGCGTCCTCCCAGGCCTGCGGGTCGGGCAGTTGTTCGGCGCGCAGTTCGATGCTGGGCCGTAGCCGACCCAGCGGCGGTTGTGTGATGGCGGCGCCGGCTTCGAACCAGGCCCGTTTGCGCAGCAGCGCCCACGCGCTGATCACCAGGTCGCGGGCGGCAGGCGCCAGCCCCCACGCCGGGGTGAGCTCGCCGTCGATGTGGCGTTGCAGCACACCCACGGTCACCGGTTCGGCGGTGGCTGCGGCCCGGTCGAGTTCGCCGGCCCAGTAGGCGAACGAGTCCTCGCCGAACAGGAAGTGGTCCTCGGTGGCCTTGCCGACCCGAAGCGGCCCGGCGACCCGGCGCACCACCTTGCGGTCGGTGCCCGGGTTGGTGGGCACCCGGTGATCGCGGTGGGTGGCGGCCTGCTCGACGTAGTCGCGGACGGTTTCGAAGTTGCGCGCGGTTACTTCCTCGCCGGCCGGGTCGAAGTCGGGATGGTTGGGGTAGCTGGCCGCGTATGCCGCGTCGACGATCTTGTCGAATGCGTCACCCAGGCTGGTCGCCGGTGGCAGGGTCGGGCTGAAGGCATGGCTCAGCGAGGTCAGCACGTCGAACTGCTGCGATTCGGCGGTGATCCGCTTCGGGTCGGCGCGTTCGATGCCGTAGGCCTGCTTGAGCAGTTCGGTGAAACCCTTCAAGGTGCCGCTGTGCTGGTTCTGCAGAATCCCGAGGGCTTGGGCGCGGTCGGTGGCCGACAGGTGATCGGAGTTGTCGCTCCAGCGATCCCCGCTGCCGGTGAACAGCCAGTCCAGTTTGACCAGAAGCGCCAGCTCGTCGATGGCGGCGTCGGTGAAAAACCGCGGCAGCCACACCAGGGTTTGGCGATCCCCGCTGGCTAACAGTCGGTCCAGCCGGTTGCGGTCATCAACGCTGGTGTGGCCGGCCTCGTCGAACGGGTAGTCGACCACCACCCGCCAGGTGCCGTCCCGGTTGTCGAAGGACTGTTCGGGCAGCGACGCCGGGTCGCGGACGTTGCCGAACACGATGTCGACCTCGCGGCGCGACCCGTGCCAGGTGATCGTGCGGGTGACCGCGCCGGACAGGTCGTCCTGTTTCGCGTCCACACCGAGTGCCTGGTGAATCAGCCGGCGCAGCAGCACCCGCCGCCGACCGGAATTGTCTTCGCCGCGAATCCGGTCCAGGATCGACTGGTAGTCGACGTCGGACAGCTGCACCCGGATCACCGGGTTGGCCCCATCGGAGACGCTGATCTCGGGGGCGTCCTTCTGCGCCCAGTCGCGCACCACCCCGAGCACCACCCGGGATTCCCCGCCGGCCACCCGCGCCTTGATCGAGCCGTGGTTCAGCGCGGCCAGCCGGGTCGCGGTGATGTCGCGCAGCGCCGGCACATTGGGGGCGACCGCCGACAGCAGCAGGGTTTTGGCGATGCGCTCCTGGGCGGTGAACCCGCCGGGCAGCGATTCGGGGTCGGTGGCCAACTGGTCTTGGCTGACGTCGTGTTTGTCGCACAGGGCGGGCAGCAGCCGGTTGCGGTACAGGTCCTCGGCGGCGTGAAACAGCGCCCCGGTGTGGGCGTCGATGGGTTCGCTGCCTTCGACGATGTAGTCGAAGGCGTCGCCGACCGGGATCAGGTCGTCGACGGTCAGGGTGTCGCGGCGGTCGACCAGCATGCGCTGCATCACCTTCAGCGCGGTGCGTTCGCGTTGCATCACCGCCGACAGGTTGCGCAGCGTGGACACCAGCACCGGGGAGAACGGGTAGGTGAGCGCAAACTCGGCTTCGGACGCCCCGCGGTGTTTCTCGTCGGTGTTGAGGCTGTCGCGCAGCGCATCCCACACGTCGGGGCGGCGGGTCAGGCCGGCGAACGCGGCATCCAGGACCGCCTGCGCGGCGGCGTCTTTGGGTCTGAGCAGCCGGGCGTGCGCGACCTCGGCCAGGTTGTCGTCACCGAGTTCGATCTCGGCGAACCGGCCCTGCTGGTATTGGAAGGCCCGGTCCAGGGCTTCCTGTTCGGCGCCGGCCGCGCCGGCGTCAGCGAACCACTTGCGCAGGTCCAACTGCCGGGAGATGAACGAGATCAACGGGATCGCCCGCTGCCGACCGGACGATTCGACCAGCTTGGTGATCTTCTGCGATTCGCGGGCGAAGAACTCCACGTCGCGCACCGAGAACGCCAGCCACAGCACCAGTTCGTCGAGGAACAACGCCACCCCGTCGTATCCCAGCGATTTGGCGTGTTCGGCGATGACGACCAGGCCGCGGTCCAGGTCGATGTAGTCGGCGGTCTCGATGAACGCCTTGAAGTAGCTGCCGGCCAGCGCCGAGACCAGTTCGCGCCGTCCGGCGTCCTCGGCTGGTGCGGTGCGCGCGGCGGTGTAGCGGGCCATGTCCCAGCCGGCGCCCAGCAGCCCACCCCAGCCGCCGCCGCTACTCTTGCCGCCGCCGAGCCCGGCCAGGAATTTGTCGTCGCCCAGTTGCTCGCGCAGGTGCTCGGCGTCGGCCAGCAGGTGATCGCTGACGTGCACGGCGGGCAGCGGGGCGTCCGGGTGGGCGCGGCGGATCTGCTCGACGTAGCCGCGCAGGATCGCCTGCTCCAGGGTTTTCGCCCCCAGCAGGTGATAGGTCAGCCGCAGAATCTTGGTGCCCGCGAGCTGGCCGTCGTAGCGGCCGGTCAGTTCGGTGAACTTGGCCGTGCGGATCGCCGGGTGGTTGCCCAGCAGCGCGTACAGCACCGCCATGAAATGACTCTTGCCCGACCCGAACGACCCGGTCAGATAGGCGGCCCGAGACGTGTTGCGCGCCAGCGCATCGGCCACCAGATCGAGCGCGGTGAAGAAGTTGTCTCGCAGCGAGTCGGTGAGCACATACTCGTCGCAGGTGGCGGCGATGTGCGCATCATCATCGGTGGAATCGGTCAGCCGCAGCACATAGTCGTCGGCGCCGACGCGTTCGGGGATGTCGATGACATCACGCAGCAGGGTGCTCATGTGGTTTTCGTCTTTCGCCCGCGGCCGCTGGGGGCGGGCCGCCAACTGATCAGGTCGGTCACACTCAAATGGTGCTCGGAGCACCGGGTGGTCAGTTCCTCGTCGATGGTGTCGGCCACCGACTCGCCGTACTCGGGGTCGATCTGGTTGTGCCACTGGCGCACCCAGGGTGCAAGCTCGTGCAGCCCGGCCAGCAGCGGGGTGAGCTTGGGCGTGTCCCAGCCATCTTCGATGCGCGCCGCGATCAGCCCGGCCAACGCCAGGGCCTGCTCGGCGTGATCCCAGCCGGCCCAACCCAACAGGTCGCTTGCGTCGGTGTCGCGGCGGGCGTTCGGGTAGCCGATGAAGCGTTCCTTGGGCACATCGAGTTTGCCGCGATGCGACCAGTAGGAGTTCTTGGCGAAGTCGGCCGGCTTGTACTTGGGCGGCACCGGAATCGGGGAGGCCAGTTTCTCCCCGGCATCTTCGCGGCGCTGCAACACCCAGGTGGCCTCCCAGGCGGCGCGTTTCTCCAAACCCGACGGCTTGTAGCGGTAGGCGGCCAGGAACGGCACCGCTTCGTCGGCCAATAGTTTGGCGAGTGCGGCGCCGGTGGAGACATCGGGGTCACCGACCCACAGCCGCAACGTCTTCCGGAACTCCTCGCTGCGATCCAGGATGTCCGCCAGCTGCGCGACCGACTGGGTGGCGGGCCGACCGTCGCGGTCATACCAGAGGTTCCGGTCTTCGACGCGGTCCAGCAGCCAACCGCGGAGTGCTGTTTCGACCTGCTTGTCCCAGGGTTCGGCGGCCCACCGGCGCTTGTACTCCGGGCGTTCCAGCAGGCGGATGTGCGGGTTGGCGGCGATGGTGTCCAGGCGACGCTGCAGCAGGGTGCGGTAGTCGGCGGGGAGATAGGCGGGGATGTCGGTGCGGGGTGTCGAGCCGTGCCGGTCGAACCAGGCGGTGTGCTCGCCGTCTTGCATGCGGCGGGCCAGGGCGATCTCGAAAGTTCGCTCTCCTAGAGCGATTTCGGGCAGTTCACCGGGGTAGGTGAGGTCTTCGTCGATCAGGCCGTAGAGGCGGTAGTATTCCCAGTCCAGTTCTTCTTGGTGGGCGATCATCAGGGCCCGCAGGCGGGTGGATTCGGTGCGGGCTGTCTCAAGGGCAGCGGCGGTGGGGGTTTGGCGGGTGACGAGCGCGGCGGGGGAATGGTGTTGCAGGGCGTGGGCGAGGTCATCGAGGAGGGTGACGCGGTCCAGGGGTGTTGTCGCCGGCAGGGGGAAGTCTTTGAGCGTCGTTCCGGTGAACTCGTAGCGGGGCTCCCAGTCCTCGTCGCCGATGCCGCCGCCGATGCCGCCGTTGCCCTTATTGTGGCTGTTCTGCTTGAGCCAGAAGCAGGCCACCGACGAGTTCAGCACCCCCAGCAGCCGCAGATGATCCTGCACCGACGATCCTTCCGGCAGCTTGATCACCGGCGCGGACCGGTTGAAGACCTTCCCGCCGCGGTCGAGCACGAAGTGGTTGTGGGTGGCGACGAACGCGAAGGTGATGGAGAGGGGGGTCGAATACGCGCTCGCGGTGTGCTGCATGTACGACCACCACGTCAGGCCCGCGTCTGTCATGTTGCCCTGAAATGTTCTGCGCTCTGCAAGCAGTGTTCGCCAGGGCCATAGTTCCGCTGGCGGTTCGGTTTCGGCAAGGTCAGATGTCCCGTACTCGTAGGGGTAGTAGACGACATCGTGGACGGCCTCGTTCCAATCACGGACATTCTCGCCGATGACCAAGGGGCGTGTACGCTCCTGCCGGATGTGCCTCGTCGCGACGCCTTGGATCGGTCGCATGAATGCTTCATCGGCTCCGGCTCGAATGGACCGTCCGACCGGCGACGAAATGACTGTCTCCAGGCGGGAATTGCCATTTTCGAGAGCTTGAACGAGATTTACTGCGCCGCCACCGGCCAGGCTCCACGGATGGGCTGCGAAGACTGACCGCTTGACCTCCGCGACACTGATATACGTATCCTCATACCCCGGCTCGTCAATGTGCTCGGTGATCGCGGTCCACACCAAGCCTTTTGCGGCGTCATCAGGCCGCCCCGGCTCACCGCGAATACCCAGCACCGCCCGCACCGTCTCGGCGGCGGGACCCTGGTGCCGCCCGACGATGATCACCGTCGGCGTGCCATGCCCGGGGATGAATGCCCCGGAGGTGTCGATCACCCGGCGCAGATCAACCGTCGGCAGGAACTTCTCGATCAGCTTGGACCCGAACTCCCGCTTCATGAACGAGTTGGACGTGATCTGCCCGACCCAGCCCGCCGGCCGCCCACCACCAGAGCCGTGTGCCAGCCGGAAGAACAGTTCCATGAACGGCACCGTCAGCGCGTACTGGCGATGACACGTCGCATACAGCTGCCGATACGTCCCGTTCAGCGCGGCATCCTTCACCGTGATGTACGGAGGATTGCCCACCACCACATCGTGTTCGCGTTGCAGGATCGCGGTCAGGACCCCAGCGTTCTCGGTGGAGTCGGCCCGCACGGTCTGCCCGATGGTCAGCAGCGTGTCGTCGAGTGCCTGCTGCGGCGCCCCCCACAGCAGAGAATCACCGGACGCCAGGTGTGGCTGGTAGCCGATCTTCTGCTCGATGCTGGAATCTCCGGCCGCGTGCAAAGCTGCCACCAGCAGCCGGAAGCGGGCGATGGCGACGGCGAACGGGTTGATGTCCACCCCGTACACCCCGTCCAGGGCTTTGGCGACCAGTTCCCGCGCGCCCAAACCGGGGGAGTGCCGCTGCCAGCGATCGTGCAACCGGTGAAACGCACCCAGCAGGAAATGCCCTGAGCCGCAGGTGGGGTCGATGACGGTGAACCCCTCCAGCGGGCGATCCGCCAGGGCGGGTTCCATCGTCTGGTCGAGGATGAATTCCTCGACGAACTCGGGGGTTTGCAGCAGCGCGTAGGTTTTCTTGGCGTGCTCGGACAGGTCCTGATACACATCGCCCAGGAACCGGGTGTCCACCCCCGTGAACGAGTACCGGGGTGCCCCGGAATCGTCTTGCTGCCACCAGAACTCCAGCAGGGCGCGTGCCGCATCACCGGACGGCGCCACCAGGTGCAGCGGCGCGAAGGTGTCCACCAGTCCGGCGGTGGCCGCAAAGCCGGCGAAGTGCTCGATGATCTGGCCCAGCCATTCCCGGTCGGTGTGCTCGGGATGGGCCTGAAAGTAGGCGCGGCGGGCATCGAGGGCCTGGGCGCGCTGGTCGGCGTCGGCCCCGGAAATCCAGCGGGGTGACACCAGGGCGTTGTCTTCGCAGTAGCGGGCGAACACGGTCAACAGCACCCAGCCGACCGCGGCCTGGGTCACCCGGTCATTGCGCCACGCCGTCCAGTCGGCGGCGGTGCGCTGCGCGGCGAACGCGGCGTCGTAGTCGCACCGCCAGGCCTCACACACGCCGGCCTGGCGGGCATGAGCGTCGTCACCATCCACGCGGGCCCGCAGGTCGGCCTCCAACTCCAACACCTGCCGGCGCAGCGCTGCCACCAAATCCGCGGCCGCCCAACCCATCTAGCTCACTCCCGCACTACCGGCCGGCACCAGATCCGGTGCCGGCGTCCACAACACGAACTGCCCACCGGGCGAGCCCAACTGGATCGGTTTGCGATCCACCAGCGCCCCGGTCTGCCCGCGCAGCTGCGGCAGCACCACCCACACCGCGCGCCGCCGTGGTGCCGACAGGTCACTGAGCTCGGCTAGCACCTGCAGGTGACCGTAGCGGGCCAGCGGCGACACCTCGGTCACAATCAGCGGCGCACGGGTCTCGGTGTCGAACACCGCGGTGTGCAGCTCGGCCCGCAGCGCCGGCAGCACCCGCTCGATCACCGCCCGCAGCCCGCGCACATCCTCGCCGGTCGCGCCGGGGGCATCGGCGCCGCGCACCAGATCCCACGACACCCCGTGCTGGGCGGCCAGCTCCCGCATGCCCGCGATCAGCCGGGAGGTGACGTCGAGAAGCTGCCCGCCGTAGCGCTCCGCCAGCTCCCGGGCCACCCGCTCGTGCTCGGCGGGCCGATCCGGCGGGATCGGCACCCCGACCGCCACGAAGCCGTGCTCGGCCAGCGAATTACCCAGCAGCGCATCCTGCTTGGCCCGCAACACGGCGGCATCCTCGGCCTGCCCGTCGACCGGCACCGGAACCCCGCTGGGTTGGCGGGTGTGCAAGGTGGTGGAGCTGGCAGGTTTGGCGTCGGCGAACCGGTAGGCGTTCGCGGCGGCGTCGAAGGACAGGCCCAGGCTGGTGTTTGCGAGCAGGGTGTCCAGGTGCGGGCGCAGCGGCACCCGGTCCAGGTCGGGGAAGCGGGCCGCGACCCGGGCGCGGATCTGCGACGCCGACAGCGACTCGCTCTGCGCCAGCCCGGTCAGCGCCGCCTGCACCGCCGCTGTCGGCGACATGTCGCGGTGATGCAGGCCGCCGCGCCCGGTCACCGCGGCGTGCCGGGCGATCGCCGCCGCCAGCCGCACCAGCCGGGCATCGGTGGGCAGCGGCACCGGCGCGTCGGCGGCGGCGAGTTCGCGGTAGCGGCCCGCGTATGCGGCGCGCAGTTCGTGGGCCGCGGTGGCCGGCGGGATGATCGCGTCGCGGTCGGCGGCCACCAACTTGTCGGCGCGGTCGCCGGCGGCTTCGGCGGCGGCCAGCAGCAGCTCGTCGGTGGCCAGCAGGGCCAGCCGGCGGTCGCGGCGTCGTCGCACGAACTGCTTTTCATCCGAGGCGGTCTCATGCTCGGCCAGCCGGCCCAGCGCGGCCCGCAGCAGTCCGGCGGCAGCCCGCTCACCCCCGGCGGCATCTGCGCCGGGCTGGGGCAGCCGGGCCAGGATCTCGGCGGTCAGGGTGGACACCGCGGCCACCCCGCCGAAGTCGTCGACCACCGCCCGGGTGAGCTCGACGACGGCGTCGAGCAACTCGCGGGTGTCGTTGCTGCGCGCCCAGTCGTCCTGCAGCTCGTTGAGCAGCTGGATGCCGCGCTGCGGTGTCATGCCGAGTTTCTGGGCCAGCTCGGTGGTACTGGCGAACGCGTCCAGGCCGGGCGTGACGCCCAGCAGCAGCCTGGCCGCCTCGATGCGGGTCGCCGCGCGGCCGCCGACCGCCGCCATCAGCAGTGCAACGGCGTCGTCCACCCCGGGCAGCGCCCCGGCCGGTGCGGGTGCGCGCTGCTTGCCGAACCGCTTGTCCCAGGCCCGGTAGTGGGTGGTGATCTCGCTCCGGGTGTCTTTGGCTTCCCGGGCCACCAGCCGGTTGAGCCGGGTGGAATCCAGCGCCAGCAGCTCGGCGACGGTCTTGACCTGAACCGACTCCAGTGCCGATACCGCCCGCGGGCTCAGGCCGGCGCCGGCCAGCGCGGTGGTCAGATCGGCGGATTCGGCGGCGGCGCTGCGTCGCGCGGCGGCGGCATCGTCGGCGCCGGTGGCGGCGGCATCCAGGGCGGCGAAGACGCGCCCCCACGCGTGCAGCAGGTCCTCGGCGGTGCCGGGCCGGCGGGTGGTGTCGCGGGACAGCGCGGCGGCGAAGAACTCCACCATGGCCGCGGCCAGCGTCGGTTCGAAGCGCGCCGGGTCCAGGGTCACGTCGTCGTCGACGGTGGCCGGGTTGGCTGCTCTGTCCGCCCCGTAGTGCGGGGTTTCGCCGGTGGCCATCTCGAACAGCACCACCGCGGCGGCGTAGCGTTCGGCGGCGGTGTCGTACTGGCGGCGCGCCCCGGTGCCCAGGAACGGGTCGAGATACGGCGGGGTGCCGGCCTCCACGTTTTTGGCGTCGACGGCGGCCATCGAGAAGTCGAACATCACCAGATGCGAGTCGATGCGTTTATTCGGCTGGTGCACACCGAGATTCGACGGCTTGATGTCGCGGTGGGCGACCCCGGCGCGCTCCAGGGCGACCAGCGCGGTCAGCAGGTCAGCACCCCATCGTTGCAGGGTGCCAATCGAGAGCCGGCGGCGGTTGTTGAGCTCTTCGGCCAGCGTGGTGGGCCCGGCGTATTGCAGCAGCAGCGCGCTGCGCCCGCCGACTTCCTCCTGGCTGTGCAGGGTGACGATGCGGTCGTCGTTCTGGAACTGGCCCAGCACGGCGGCTTCGGCGCGCAACCGGTCGGCGGCGTCGGGGTTCAGCGCGACCTTGAGCACCCGCTCGGCGTCACCCACCTGGTGATCGGCCACCAGAATGCCGACCGCGGTGGACCCGGCGCCCAACCGGCGCTTGTAGCTGAACCGGCCGCCGGCCAGTGTTGCGCCCGGCCCGGCTTCCAGCGGGTCGGTGCCGGTGGCCCTGCCCAGGGCGTCTTCGCGGGCCTCGGCCAGCCGTTCCAGAAAGGTGGCGACATCGCCGATGCGCTCGGTGGGCCGCGGCTCGGTGGCGTCCAGAACCAGTTGGCGCAGTGCGCTTTTCACCTGCGGCAGCTCGGCCGCCAGGTCCAGGCCGTGGTCGCGGCGCAGCCGGTCCATCAGCTCGCCGCGCTCAGTGGCTGGGGCCTGCCCGCCGGTGAGGACGTAGAACGCCAGCGCGCCCAGCCCGAACACGTCGATGCGGGCCGGGTCGGGGGGTCGTTGTCCTTCCGGGGCGGCGAACAGCCGGGCGGTGTCGCTGGGGGCGGCGGCCATCAGGGTCAGCGACCCGGTTGACAGGCGGCTGACGGCGGTGTCGGGGTTGGCGGGCAGCACCCCGGCGCTGTCCCAGTCGATGACCTGTGCGTTCGGCTTTTTGTCTTTGCTGCCGGCGATGGTGACCGCACGCGGGTTGAGGCTGCGGTGCACCACCCGGTTGCGGTGGGCGTAGTGCACGATGTCGGCCAGCTGGGCGATCAGGTCCAGTTGGTCGGTCAGGGTCAGGGCGTCTTTGTGGTCGGCCAGCCACAGATCCAGCGGGGTGTCGGATTTGGGTTGCGGGAAGACGAGGCCGATGCCCAGCTCGGGCTCGTTGACGATGTCCTCGGGGGTTTGCAGGCCGTCGTAGCGCAACCGGTTGAGCAGGTTGAACTCGCCGGTGACGGCTTGCTTGCGGGCGTGGTCGTCGGCGGCGGTGGCGCCGGCGGCGCTGGTGTAGAAGCGGATGCGGGCGTGGCGCTGAGTATCGACGTGATGAAAGGCCGGCCAGTCCTGCCAGCCGTCGCCGTCGGCCAGCGGCTGCTCGTCGATGATCCAGGAGCCGACTTCACGTTGCCGGCGGGGTGCCAGGCCGATCTTGTTCATCAGCCCGGCGATCAGCCGGCTGTCGTGTTCCGAGATCGGCTCGTGGCGGGCGGGGGCGAGCAGCACCTGGGAGATGCCGGCCAGTCCGGTGATCTTGTCGTGGCCGTCCAGGCCGCAGAGGTTGATTCTGGAGCTTTGCGGCAGGTCGCAGACGAACTCGGGGTGGTGCAGGAACACAAGCTCCTGCACGTAGGGGATGCGGTTGTCCTGTGCGGAGCCGGCGTGTTGGCGCAGCCGGTCTTTGAGTAGTGAGGCGAAGTACTGGGCTTTGCGGCGGGCCAGCAGCAGCGGGGAGTCCTGGGCGCGGTGGCCGTCGCGCAGCCACACGTGGTCGTTGCCGCGCAGGATGCCCCGGTAGGACTTGAGCTCGATCAAGTGCAGCGTGTCGCGGGCCAGTACCAGCAGGTCCACCTCGTGCCAGCGGCCGCGGTTGTCGCGGAACTCGAAGTTGGCCCAGGCCCGAAACGGGGGCGCATCCGGCAGGAGCTGTTTGATGATTTGCAGGCCCTGCTTTTCGTGGGCGAACTGCGAGTCGGCGATGGTGACCCAGCGGCCGTCGTGCACCGGTGCAGTCACCTCCTTGTTGCCGGGCTTTGGGAATCAACTTAGTGAATCGCGGTGACATTGTGGCCGGTTGCGGTCAGCGGGGTTGTCGGAGGCCGAAACTATGTTCGGGTGATGACCGTGCATTCGACCGCGCCGAGCGATGGCGCACCATTGGCAGGCCGATGACCAGCGCAGCTACCGCGCGGCCCCCGCCGCCCGGCGGGAGCTGGACCCGCGGCACGCTCCGCTGCTCGGGGATGTGCTGGATTGCTCTGCCGCCAGTGATGACGGGCCGCTGCGGCAGTTGGCCGCTGATCTGTCCGGGGTGGTGACGACCGCGTCGGGAAGCAGGTTTGTGGTCCTACGCGTGGGCGCGCCAAGGCTTCGACTGGGACCCAGGCAAGCTCGACCACTCGATCAGCAACATCGTGCAGCGGCTCAACACCGTCGCCGGCGAGGTTCGCTCCAATGGGGCCAGGCGCGCACTGGCTGAGATGACCGCACGCCTCGTGGACGAGCACGGGAAGATTCGGCACCTCGACGAACTGCCGACCCCGCGAAAGCTTGCCGCGCTCTCCACCGGCGACGTTCCCGACCTCGGCAAACGCGTCATGCTGGGCAGCAATTGGTACGGCCGAAAGAAGCTGTAAGGGGGTGGCTGTCGTGACCGATATCGATCCGCGCGTGATCGCCTTGCGTGACCGGCAGTCGCTGGAAAGTCAGCGGCTGGCGGATGAGTTCTTCGGCTCCCGCCCAGACCTCGATCCCTGCGACGACGGACCTACGCCGTGGACCTACGAGGACAACAAGGCCTACAACGGCTTCTTCGCCGAAGCCGAAGCCCGCTGGCAGCGCGAAGGCCGCGAACTACGCGCCCAGATCGACGCGGAGAACGCTGGCGCTTCGGTGTAGCCGCTGTCTAAACCGGTGCGGGACCGATGAATTCGACACCCGAGCGAATCGCGGGACGATGCCGCAAGATTCGGAAATGCGCCAGCCGCCCGAGTCCCGCCGTCGTCATCAGCTGCGCGCCCGGCCAGGACGCAACGACCTTCTCGCTTGTCGCATAGGGAGTGTCGGGATCATCGGGGTCGTGGATGAGGAGCAGCGGCGGATAGTCGGTCCGGGCGGCGATCCGGACCATGTTGGTGTCCTCCAACGGCATGCCGATGCGGCGTTCCAGACGCCGATGCAGGCCGTTGCGTATCCGCCGGCCGAAGCCGTGCCGCGCGGCGAACAGATCAAGATAGATTCCGAACTCGCCCATCGGCGCCAGGAACACCAAACGCCCGACCGGTGTGCCCCACGCCGCCGCGAATGCGGTCGCGTTGGCGCCGAGGGAGTGGGCGACGACCGCGCGCGCCGGCCCGTGTGTCTCGATCATGGCCGCAACCGCCTCGGCGCACTCGATGGCGGTGGTGCGACCGGGTGCCAGCGCGCCCGGATCGGACTCGTTGTGGCTGGGCAGGTCGAACGCGATGACGCGATGTCCGGACTCGACGAGAGGTTTGATGAACATGCCGAGGTGCGGGCGGCGCCCGCCCCAGCCGTGGACAAGGTAGACCGGCGGCCCCTCGCCCCAGGACTCGCCCACGATCCTGTGCCCGCTCCAGTGCGCTTCCAGCGGCTCACCGGGCGGGACACCCGGCGGCATCCGCAGACTGGACTCCAGGACCGGCGGGGTGCACCACAGCTCGGTCGCCCACCGCGATCCGATCCGGGGTGCGACCCGCTCCAGCACCCAGAACACCCGGCGCACCCAGGTGGCGACCGGCGGCTGGACACCGGAACCCTCCACGTCGAGAACGATTGGGCCGGGAGCAGCGCCGCCATCGGGAGCAATGGGCGTCACCGTGGGCGCTCCGATGTGCCGGGCGCGCTGCCGCAGCCGTGAGCGGGTGGATGGTTCGTTGGGGCCGGCATGCGTCGAGGTTAGCGAGACGATCCGGGGTGACGACAGCGAGACCGGCGCCGAACAGCTTGACCTGCGTGCCGTTGCCGTTGCCGACTGCCTCGGGTAGCCACGATGTTCCACGATGCCGGTTTGGGTCCCGACTGGCCGTCGAACACCGCTACCCGATCATCACCGCCGCCCTCGTCGGCGGCGACGACGCCTACACCAGCACCACCTCCCGCGACGGCCGCTACGGCCGGGCCAGCGAGTGGATCAGTCAACGGCTGAGCGGACAGTCCGGCATGGCCATGCCCCTGTTGCGCGGCGTCGGCCCGACCCTGCTGCCGCGCCCGCAACGGATGTACCTGCGCCTCGGTCCGCCGATCGCCACCGCCAAGCCGGCCCGCATCGCCGAGGACACCTGGATCCGTCAGGTCAAGCACCGCACCCAGGATCAACTGCAAGGCGAACTCGATGACCTGCTGCGCATCCGCGCCACCGATCCCTATCGAGCCCTCAATCCGCTGGCCTGGAGGTCGGCGTTGGCGGCGAGGTCGTGACACCGGTGCGGCCCCACCAGTTGGCGACGGGACTCAGCTCGACGCGTCGAGAATCTTGATCGCGAAGATCAGGGTGTCGCCGGGCCGGATGCCGGCGGCGGGCTGCCCCTCGGGGTAGCCGTCGTCGGGAACCATCGCCACCGCGACGGTGGAGCCGACCTGCTGCCCGGCGATGGCCTTCTGGAAGCCGGGCACCACCCGGCCCAGCCCGAAGGACGCCGGCTCGCCCCGCTCGTAGCTGCTGTCGAACACGCTGCCGTCGCGGCCGTTGACGCCCATGTAGCAGACCGACACCGTCGCGCCGCCGGCCACCACCGGGCCGTCTCCGGCGCGCAGCGTGCGCACCTGAGTGGTGGTGACGCTGAACGGTCCCTTCACCGTGACCAGCGGGGCCGCCGTGTCGGTGGAACCGGTGACCGCGATCTGCCCGGTGGCACCGGGCAGCGTCCAGTCGGCGGTGCCGCCGTCGGGCGGCGCGACCGTCGGGCAGGTGTTGGCGACGGGCCGGGCCGGGGCTGCCGGCAGATCGGCGGCCGATGTCGCGAACGCCGAGGCCGTCTCGGCCGACGAGTCCGTCCGGGAACCGCAGGCGGTCAGGGTCAGGGCGAGCGCGGCGGCGCCGGCCAGCAGCACGGCCGAAGAGCAGATGCGGGTCGAGTTCACGAAGGCCACGCTACAGACACCCGGTGAAACCGGGGATGCGACGATAGAGCACATGAACGAGATTCCCGCGGCAGGCTCCATCCCCATCTCCACGATCACCGGCGATGCGGTGGTGCGGGTTTCCGCCGATGCCACCGTCGCCGATGTCGCCCGCGCCATCATCGACGGCGAGGTCGGCGTGGTGGTGGTCGGCGAGGACGAGCGACCCAAAGCGGTGGTCAGCGAACGCGACGTGGTCCGGGTGGTGGCCGCCGGCAACGACCCGGCCCAGGTGCGCGCCGCCGACGTGGCCAGCAAGAAGTTGGTCTGGTGCGAAGCCGACACCACCGTCGACCAGGCCGCTGCGCAGATGATCGACCACTACATCCGGCATGTGCTGGTGGAGGCGGACGGCGCGCTCGTCGGCATCGTCTCGGCGCGCGACCTGCTCGGCATCTACGGCGGCGACGCGCACGACAACCCGCTGTAAGGCCTCCGCAAGGCCGCGCCGCGGCGTCGAGGGTGCGGTTTCATCCGCCAGTCGCGGCGTGTCGCGTATGAAACCGCACAGCCGGCGGGACGCGGCGGGACGCGGCGCTAGATCACCCAGATCGCCTGTGCGGCCGGGCTGCCCAGGTCGACGGGGTCGTCGTTGATCGCCACCGAGATGATCCCGGCGAACTCCCGACGCGCCAGCACCTTCAAGCGGGAGTCCAGGCTGATCCCGACGTCGTCGAAGTAGCGCAGCATCTCCGGGTCGGCGTCGGAGATCCGGGCCACCGTCCCGGCCTCGCCGTCGACACACGACCACAGCTGGCGCGCCGCCGGCGCCGGCACCTGACCGTCGACGGCCGGGATCGGGTCGCCGTGCGGGTCGCGCTGCGGAAACCCCAGCTTGGCGTCGATGCGCGCCATCAGCCGATCCGACACCGCGTGCTCGAGCACCTCGGCCTCGTCGTGCACCTCGTCCCAGCCGTAACCCAGCTCGCGCACCAGAAAGGTCTCCAGCAGCCGGTGCCGGCGCACCATTGCCAGCGCCGCCCGGCGGCCCTCGGCGGTCAGCGTCACCGCACCGTACTTCTCGTGGTCGACCAGGCCCTGGTCGGCCAGCTTGCGGATCGACTCCGAGGCGGTGCTGGCCGACACGCCCAGCCGCTCGGCCAGCATCTTGGTGCTCACCCGCTCCGCCGACCATTCCTGCGCGGTCCAGATCACCTTCAGATAGTCCTGGGCGACCGTGCTCAATGCGTCCGGCTCGTCCTGAGACTTCACACCGAGACAGTTTAGGCTGGTGGCCGTGCAGCGGTGGCGGGGCCAGGACGAGATCCCCACGGACTGGGGCAGGTGCGTGCTCACCATCGGCGTGTTCGACGGGGTGCACCGCGGCCATGCCGAGTTGATCGCCCGGGCGGTGAAGGCAGGCCGGGCCCGCGGCGTGCCGACGGTGCTGATGACGTTCGACCCGCACCCCATGGAGGTGGTCTACCCGGGCAGCCACCCCGCGCAGCTGACCACCCTGACCCGCCGCGCCGAACTGGTCGAGGAACTGGGCATTGACGTCTTCCTGGTGATGCCGTTCACCACCGACTTCATGAAGCTCACCCCGGAGCGCTACATCCACGAGCTGCTGGTCGAACACCTGCACGTGGTGGAGGTGGTGGTGGGCGAGAACTTCACCTTCGGCCGCAGGGCGGCCGGCAACGTCGCCGAGTTGCGAAGAGCCGGGAGGCGGTTCGGGTTCGCCGTCGAGACCGTCTCGCTGGTGTCAGAGGACTGTGGGGACGCCGAGACGGTGACGTTCTCCTCGACCTACATCCGGTCCTGCGTCGACGCCGGCGACGTGGTGGCCGCCGCCGAGGCGCTGGGCCGCCCGCACCGCGTCGAGGGCGTGGTGGTCCGCGGCGACGGTCGGGGCAGATCGCTGGGCTTCCCGACCGCCAACGTGGCGCCGCCGATGCATTCGGCCATCCCGGCCGACGGGGTGTACGCCGCCTGGTTCACCGTGCTCGGCCACGGCCCGGCAACCGGCAGCATCGTGCCCGGGCAGCGTTACCAGGCCGCGGTGTCGGTCGGCACCAACCCGACGTTCTCCGGGCGCAGCCGCACCGTCGAGGCGTTCGTCATCGACCACACCGGCGACCTGTACGGCCAGCACGTCGCGGTCGACTTCGTGGTCCGGCTGCGGAGCCAGGAGAGGTTCGGCTCGGTCGACGACCTGATCGCCGCGATCGCCGACGACACCCGGCGGGCGCGGGCACTGCTGTCGGTCCGGTAGACTGCCCGGCGGCGTGTGCTGCAGTTCGCGGCGGCCACCCGGGTGAATCCCTGATCGCGGACCGACTGATGGAGATGTTTCGTGGCGCTGACAGCCGAGCAGAAAAAAGAGATCCTGGGCAACTACGGTCTGCACGAGACCGACACCGGATCCCCGGAGGCCCAGGTCGCCATGTTGACCAAGCGGATCGCCGACCTGACCGAACACCTCAAGGTGCACAAGCACGACCACCACTCGCGGCGCGGTCTGCTGCTGCTGGTCGGCCGCCGGCGGCGGCTGCTCAAATACGTGGCCCAGGTCGACGTGGCGCGGTACCGCTCGCTGATCGAGCGCCTGGGCCTGCGCCGCTGACGCCTCGCCGCAGGCAGCACCCGGCGGTCTTGACGGTCGCTGCCATCATGCTCACGGCGGGTCTGGCCGGGTGCTCGCCAAACCCCGACACCCCGGACCTGACGGTGGGGGACTGCCTCAGACTGGGCGGTTCCGCGGACCGCCCGCAGGCCACCGAGGTGCCGTGTGGGGGCCCCGAATCCAATTTCAAGGTGGCGGCCACCGTCAAGGGCGGTCCCGACCAATGCCCGGCCGACGCCGATTCCTCCTACTCGATGCACACGGCGTTCGGCACGTCGAACAGCACCGCCTGCCTGGACATCGACTGGGTGATCGGCGGCTGCATGAGCGTCGACCCGGAGCACGGCACCGACCCGGTCCGGGTCGACTGCAACGACCGCGGTGCGGCGCACCGCCAGCGCGCCACCCAGATCCTCCACGATGTCGCCAACGCCGACCAGTGCGCCAGCGGGCTGGGGTACGCCTACGACGAGCGCCGGTTCACCGTGTGCGTTGAAGACGTCACCTGAGGTCCGGCCGTGTAGAGTGAGACCGTTCCGGGCGTCATCGCCCGGAATATTGGTGTGGTCCGCGCAGTACCGCGCGCTCCGCTCCGGCGCTTCACGACGAGATCCGGTCTTCGGACAGCCAGGCCTGCATCGAGCGGTCTTCGGTAGTGGCAGCCGGGTTCCCCGCGCGGGACGAATCCGGCCGCTTCGATCGATGGCCGTAGCCGCATTCAGGTTCCCAAGGGTGTACGCGTGATGACGCGAAACAGCTCAATGACCCAGAGAGGCCACCCGGACGTCCATGTCTGTAGCTGAAATTGAACAAGGCGTATTCGAGTCGACCGCCGTCATCGACAACGGCAGCTTCGGCACCCGCACCATCCGGTTCGAGACCGGCCGGCTGGCCCGGCAGGCCGCCGGCGCCGTCGTCGCCTACCTCGACGACGAGACCATGCTGCTGTCGGCTACCACCGCCAGCAAGGCGCCGAAGGAACACTTCGACTTCTTCCCGCTCACCGTCGACGTCGAGGAGCGGATGTATGCCGCCGGGCGCATCCCCGGCTCCTTCTTCCGGCGCGAGGGCCGGCCGTCCACCGACGCCATCCTGACCTGCCGGCTCACCGACCGCCCGTTGCGCCCGTCGTTCGTCGACGGCCTGCGCAACGAGGTCCAGGTGGTGGTGACCGTGATGAGCCTGAACCCCAACGACCTGTACGACGTGGTGGCGATCAACGCCGCGTCGGCCTCCACCCAACTGGCCGGGCTGCCGTTCTCCGGGCCGGTCGGCGCGGCGCGGGTGGCCCTGATCGACGGCACCTGGGTGGCGTTCCCCACCGTCGAGCAGTTGGAGCGCGCGGTGTTCGACATGGTGCTGGCCGGCCGCACACTCGATGACGGCGACGTGGCGATCATGATGGTCGAGGCCGAGGCCACCGACAACGTCATCGAACTCATCGAGGCGGGCGCACAGGCTCCGACGGAATCCGTTGTCGCCGAAGGCCTCGAAGCCGCCAAGCCGTTCATCGCCGCGCTGTGCAAGGCGCAGCGGGAACTGGCAGACGCTGCGGCGAGGCCAACCGCCGACTACCCGGTCTTCCCGGCCTACGGCGACGACGTCTACTACGCGGTCGCCTCGATCGCCACCGACGAGTTGGCCAAGGCGCTGACCATCGCCGGCAAGGCCGAGCGCGACGATCGCACCGAGGAGATCAAGGCCGAGGTCGCCGACCGGCTGGCCGAGACCTACGCGGGCCGCGAGAAGGAGATCAGCGCCGCCTACCGCTCGCTGACCAAGAAGCTTGTCCGCCAACGTATTCTGACCGACCACTTCCGCATCGACGGCCGCGGCATCACCGACATCCGGGCACTGGGCGCCGAGGTCGCGGTGGTGCCCCGGGCGCACGGCAGCGCGTTGTTCGAGCGCGGCGAGACCCAGATCCTGGGCGTCACCACGCTGGACATGATCAAGATGGCCCAGCAGATCGACTCGCTGGGGCCGGAGAAGACCAAGCGCTACATGCACCACTACAACTTCCCGCCGTACTCGACCGGTGAGACCGGCCGGGTCGGTTCGCCCAAGCGCCGCGAGATCGGACACGGCGCGCTGGCCGAGCGCGCGCTGATGCCGGTGCTGCCCAGCGTCGAGGAGTTCCCCTACGCCATCCGGCAGGTGTCCGAAGCACTGAGCTCCAACGGCTCCACCTCGATGGGCTCGGTGTGCGCGTCCACCCTGGCGCTGCTCAACGCCGGGGTGCCGCTGAAGGCGCCGGTGGCCGGCATCGCCATGGGTCTGGTCTCCGACGACGTCGAGATCGAGGGCGGCGGAGTCGAGCGCCGGTTCGTCGCGCTGACCGACATCCTGGGCGCCGAGGATGCCTTCGGCGACATGGACTTCAAGGTCGCCGG
>CAZGGK010000034.1:0-49498 GCA_964525125.1 uncultured Mycobacterium sp. | reverse complement strand
GCCCGAGTCGATCCCGGGGATGCGGCGCTGCCCCAGCCACACCAGGGTGACGGTGTCGGTGCCGTCGAACAACTCGGCACGGACCCCGCCCGCACACCCCTTGGCGTTGGCCTCCACACTGCGCAACGTGCCCACCATGGTGACTTCCTGGCCACGCTGACAGTCGATCGCCCGCTGTGCACCGGTGTTGACGGCTTCGTCGGACAACTGCTCGACATCGCGCAGCTCCGGGTCTTCCGTCAGCCGCCTAGCCAGCCGGCGCAGATAACCTTCGGCCGTAGCCATGGCCTCTCCTGATACTCAAGCCAAACCCAATGGAAGCGATCTCGCCACGGCGCCCATCCCTCGGGCGCCTACGCCACCGTAGACCTGTTGATCGGCAAATGCCACGCCGCCCGCGGGTCGACAGCCGATCCGCAGTCGGCACCGGGCAGGATCATCGGGTGAGTGTCGATCTGCGCGGGGCGACGGCCGTCCTGCTGCCGGGAACCGGATCCGACGACGACTACCTCGACCGGGCGTTTGCCGCGCCGTTGCGGCAGGCCGGCGTCACGCTGATCGCGCATCACCCGCAACCGGATTCTCTGATCGACGGTTACCTGGCCGCACTGGACGCCGCGGCCCGGTCCGGGCCGATCGTGGCCGGCGGCGTGTCGATCGGCGCGGCAGTGGCCGCCGCGTGGGCACTGCGAAATCCCGGCCGGGTGGTCGCGGTGCTGGCGGCGCTGCCCGCCTGGACGGGTTCGCCCGGGAATGCGCCGGCCGCGCAGGCGGCCCGCCACACCGCGCAGCAACTGCGCCGCGACGGGCTGGCGCCGGCGGTGGCGCAGTTGCGCGCATCCAGCCCGGCCTGGCTGGCCGACGAACTGGCTCGCTCCTGGGCCGCCCAGTGGCCGCGGCTTCCCGACGCCATGGACGAGGCGGCGGGCTACGTCGCCCCCGGCCGCAGCGAACTGCAGCGGTTGGACGTGCCCCTGGGGGTCGTCGCCGCCACCGACGATCCGATCCATCCGCTGAGTGTGGCGGCCGACTGGGTGGCGGCGGCCCCGAGGGCGGCGCTGCGCACCGTGACCCTGGAACAGATCGGTGCCGAGCCGGCGGCGCTGGGTGCGGCCGGCCTCGCCGCGCTCGGCGACGCCGACGCCGGCTGACCCCCGGTTAGCCGGAGGACGTGGTGCGCAGCTGCTGCATCGCGGACCCGTCGGCGCTGCGCCGGGCAGCGGGCTGCGGTGGCGGCGACTGCCCGCCCGGCTGCTGCAGTTGTTGAGCAACGCGCTGGGCCGCGGCCATCCGCAAGTGTTCGGCCATCGGCTCGGGCAGCCGGACCGGTAGCGGCGTACGCACCGGCAGTGGGGTCTCACCGCGGCGAACGACCGTGTCCAGCAACGCTTTGCGCGCCTCCTCGGTCAGCGCGTCGATGGTGTGGTGGGCGCCGTTGACCACGCAGCGAACCATCCAGCGGTAGCCGTCGACACCGATGAACCGGACTGCGCCGGCCGCGAGGCCGACCACCTCGCGACCCCACGGGCCGTCCACGATGGTGACGTTGGCGGAGTCCTTGCGCAACGCGTCGGCCAATTCGGCGGCAACCTCCCGCCACTGGCCCGCCGTCTTCGGCGCGGCGTAGGCGGCGATGTTGAACCGGCCGTTGGACGTCACCAGCCATACCGCGCTGGGCACGCCGGTCTCGGTCAGCTCGACCTGCACCTGCGCCCCCTCCGGCATCGGGACCAGCACCGAGCCGAGATCCAGCCGGGCCACCGCCGCCAGGTCGGGATCGTCGAAGTCGTCGATGTCGAAGGGGCCGTCCAACTCCACCGGCGACTCCGGTCCGACCGCGGCGTCCGGCCCGGCGGTTTCGGCTACCGCTTCCGGCTTCACCGGGCCGGCCACCGAGGCCGGCGTTCCCGCGCCGCCCTTGCGCCTACCGAATGCCATGGCCGGCGTCCTCCCCCGCGAGCGGGTGGTGCACCCACTTCATCGCTCCTCCTCTACCTGGCCGCCGGCGATGCCGACCACGCTACAAACTCCCATGCCCGCCGGAGGAACCGTGGCCGCCTTCGCCACGGGCCGTGCCGGCCAACCCGGCTTCATCGAACGACGCCACCTCGACCAACTCGGGAAGTTCGACCCGCTGCACCAGCAGTTGAGCGATCCGGTCGCCACGGCGCACGACGATCGGCGCGACAGGATCGAGGTTGATCAACGAAACCTTTATCTCACCACGGTAGCCCGCATCGATCGTACCGGGGCTGTTGACGATCGAAAGCCCCGCCCGCGCAGCCAAACCGGACCGCGGGTGCACCAAGCCCACCATCCCCACCGGAATGGCGACCGCGATACCGGTCGGCACCAGATCCCGGCTGCCGGGCGCGAGTTCGACGTCTACCGCGCTGTACAGATCGAGGCCGGCGTCACCGTGATGGGCACGGCTGGGCAGCGGCAGACCGGGATCCAGGCGGACAACCGCAAGGGTGGTGGACACGACGCAGAAGACTACCCTTGGCCGGGTGTCCGGATCGCGCCTGACTTCATCAGCGTCACCGTTGGTGCGGTACCGCGAGCGGCTGTGGGTGCCGTGGTGGTGGTGGCCGCTGGGCCTGGTGGCGGCGGCGCTGATCGCCTATGAGGTCCGGTTGGGGATTCGCAGCCTGCCCGGCTGGCTGCCGTTCGCGGTGCTGTTCGCGGTCACCGGCGCCGTACTGCTGTGGTTGGGACGCATGGAGGTAAGGGTCACCGCCGACAACGGCCGGGTCGAACTCTGGGCCGGCGCGGCGCATCTGCCCACGACCGTCATATCGCGTGACGCGGAGATACCGGCCTCGGCCAAGTCGGCGGCGCTGGGCCGCCAACTCGATCCGGCGGCGTTCGTCATGCACCGCGGCTGGGTCGGGCCGATGGTGCTGCTCGTCCTCGACGACCCGGACGACCCGACCCCGTACTGGCTGGTGAGTTGCCGTCACCCCCGGCGCGTCCTCGCGGCGCTCGCCGACCCGGCTGAAGCCTGAGACGAACCCGGCTATGCCGCGCAGTCGGTGCAGATCATCACGCCGTTCTTGGCGCTGGCCAGCCGACTGCGGTGCTGCACCAGAAAACAGCACGAGCAGGTGAACTCGTCGGCCTGCTTGGGAATCACACGCACCGACAGTTCCTCTCCGGACAGGTCGGCGCCAGGCAGTTCGAAAGATTCGGCGGACTCGGATTCGTCGACGTCGACCACGGCCGACTGCGCTTCGTTGCGCCGCGCCTTGAGTTCCTCGAGCGAGTCCTCGGAAACGTCGTCGGTCTCGGTGCGTCGTGGGGCGTCATAGTCGGTTGCCATCGTCTTCTTCCCTTGCTCCCCTCACGCAATCCTTCAGGCATTGCTTTGTACCAGCGTCGAACGCATCCGCCAAACAATTCGTGCCCGTATCCCAGCCACTTGTCACGTGATCTTCGTCACACTTCCTGGTTGACCACGGTCGTCCTCGGCAAACGCGCCCTCTAGAGTGCGTACGTGGTCGCACAAATCACCGAAGGCACCCCATTCGACAAGCACGGTCTGCCGTTCCGGCGGCGCAACGCCCGGCCTGCAATCTACGCGCTGGCACTTCTGGTGGTGTTGACCGGCACGGTATGGACGGTTGCCCTCACCCGCCCGGCCGACGTCCACCAGGCCGCTGCCTGCGATCCCCCGCCCGCGCCGGCAGCACCCGGCCGGTCCGGACTGGGCACCCAACTGACCCGAACCGAGATGGTCGACGTCACCCCGGCCCGGCTGGCCGAAACCAGAATCCGTGTCCTCAACGCCAGCGGCCGGGCCGGGCAGGCGGCCGACGTCGCCGATGCGCTGCGGGACCTCGGGTTCGCCCAGCCGACCGCCGCCAACGACCCGGTCTACGCCGACGCCCGGCTCAACTGCGAGGGTCAGATCCGCTTCGGTGCGGCGGGCCAGGCCACGGCGGCGGCCGTCTGGCTGGTGGCGCCGTGCACCGAGCTGTGGCGCGACGACCGCGCCGACGACTCCGTCGACCTGGCCGTCGGAACGGACTTCACCACGCTGACACCCAGCGACGACATCAACGCTGCGCTTGCCGGTCTGCGGCCGGATGCCACCGGGTTACCCGACCCCGCGCTGATCACCAAGATCCACTCCGGCTCCTGCTAGCGGGCGGTTACCCCGGGAGCGGCCCCAGCCCATCGAATCGGCGCAGCGCCGCGACCAGTTCGCCGGCGATGCCGGGTGCCGCGGCGACGGTCACACCCGCGCCGGTGCCACCGGGCCCGAGGTCCGGCAGCAGCACCTGCGCCCCGGCCTCGGCCGCGATCAGCGCACCGGCGGCCAGGTCCCACACGTTGAGCCCGTGCTCGTAGAAGGCGTCCAGGCGGCCGGCCGCGACCATGCACAGATCCAGCGCGGCCGACCCGATGCGGCGCACGTCCCGCACCACCGGAAGCAGCCGGGCCAGCAGCGCGGCCTGCGCTGCCCGCCGGCCCGCCGCGTAGCCGAACCCGGTGCCCAGCAATGCCATCGACAGCTCGTCGGCGTCGGTGCACCGCAGCGCAGACCGGCCCCGGGCGTCGACGACGTGCGCGCCCAGCCCGGCCCCGGCCGAATACACCCGGCCGGCGACGACGTCGGCAACCGCACCCGCCACCGACACCCCGTCGACGCGGGCCGCGACCGACACCGCGTAGGCCGGGATGCCGTAGACGAAATTCACCGTTCCGTCGATGGGGTCCAGCACCCAGGTGACGGCGCCGGTGCCCGGGCCGGGCGCGGCAGCGGGCCCGCCGCCTTCCTCCCCCAACACCGGGTCGCCCGGTCGCAACTGCGCCAACCGGTCCCGCAGCAGCCGTTCGGTTTCGGTGTCGACCACCGTCACCGGATCGGTGGGCGTGCTCTTGGCCCGCACCACCGCGGCCTGCAGACCGGCGGCACCGAACACCTCGGCGCGGCGGCGCCGAACGAACGCGGCCGCCTCGGCGGCGAGCATCTCGGCCACCGGACGCAGCTGGGCGGGGTGATTGTCGACGGCGGTCATCCCCCCATCGCAGCACAACCGGGCAGCAGACCATCGGCGCGGCACGGCCCGACTAGGGTTGGGCGAGAACCCGCCGCCCAGGAGATCCGATGACCGACACCGATTCGACCCCCGCGCCGCCGCAGCGCCGCAGCTTCGGCATCGACGTCGGGGGCAGCGGCATCAAGGGGGGCATCGTCGACCTGGCCACCGGAGCGCTGATCGGAGACCGGTACAAACTGGCAACACCGAATCCGGCGACCCCGGCCGCGGTCGCCAACGTCGTCGCCGCGGTCGTCGACGAATTCGGCTGGACCGGCCCGCTGGGGGTGACCTATCCCGGTGTGATCACCGAGGGCATCGCCCGGACCGCGGCCAACGTGCACAAGTCGTGGATCGGGATCAACGCCCGCGACGCCATCGGGGCCGAACTCGCCGGCCAGGAGGTCACCGTTCTCAACGACGCCGACGCCGCGGGACTGGCCGAAGAGCGGTACGGGGCCGGCAAGGACAACAGCGGTGTGGTGGTGCTGCTGACCTTCGGCACCGGGATCGGCTCGGCGGTCATCCACAACGGAAAGCTGCTGCCCAACACCGAGTTGGGGCACCTCGAGGTGGACGGTCAGGAGGCCGAACACCGCGCCGCCTCGTCGGTCAAGGAGAAATACGGCTGGAGCTACCGGAAGTGGGCCCGGGAGGTCACCAAAGTTCTGGTCGCGATCGAGGACGCCTTCTGGCCGGACCTGATCATCGCCGGCGGTGGGATCAGCCGCAAAGCCGACAGGTGGGTGCCACTGCTCGAGAACCGGACCCCGGTGGTCGCCGCCGCACTGCAGAACACAGCCGGGATCGTCGGCGCGGCGATGGCGGCCGTCACCGACGTGACGCGATAATTTTTCAGGCCGCTCGGGCGATGCGGCCGTACGCTGTCGTTACAATGGTCGGCGGCGGCCGCCTACACCGATAGCGGCGACTATCCCAGCTGACATCCCAGTTGATATAGGGCCGATATTCGACATATCCGACACTTCCGGTTGCGCGTGGCCAGCCAGACCGGAAGTCAGTCCGACCAAAGGGGTGGACGTGGCAGCGACCAAGGCAAGTCCGGCGACCGACGACCCGAAGAAACGCACGGTCGCCAAGACCCCCGCCAAGGCACCCGCGAAGGCACCCGCGAAGGCGCCCGCCAAGCGAACTGTGACGAAAGCCGACAACGGAGCCGCACCCGTCAAAAAGGCCACCAAGACGGCCGCGCGGTCCACCCCGGCACGGTCCGCAGCCAAGAGCGCGGATGCCGAGGCCGCCGCCAAGACCCAGCCGCGAACTGCCGCCGGCCCGGCGAAGAAGGCGACCACCGCCCGGACCCGTGGCAAGCGGGGCGCGGAGACCGCGGTGGCCGGGATGCATGCCGAGGGCGTCGACACCGATCTCGCGACCGACGGCCCGGACACCGAGGCCGACCTCGACATCGAGCCCGGCGACGATGACATCGACGCGGCCGACCTGAGCCTCGACGACCTCGACAACGATGCCGCAGACAACGATGCCGCCGACAACGTGGACACCGTTCCCGGCACCGACGCCGGTGCGGCGAAGGACGCCGCCGCGCCCGCCGAAGACGAAGCCGGCGAAGACGACGACGAGGTGACCGAACCGACCGAAGCCGACAAGGCCTCCGGCGATTTCGTGTGGGACGAGGAAGAGTCCGAGGCACTGCGGCAGGCCCGCAAGGATGCCGAACTCACCGCCTCGGCGGACTCGGTACGGGCCTACCTGAAGCAGATCGGCAAGGTGGCGCTGCTCAACGCCGAAGAGGAAGTCGAACTGGCCAAGCGGATCGAAGCAGGCCTGTACGCCACCCAGAAGATGGCCGAGCACACCGACAAGGGCGAGAAGCTGGCGGTGGCGTACCGCCGTGACATGGCCTGGATCTGTCGCGACGGCGACCGCGCCAAGAACCACCTGCTGGAGGCGAACCTGCGGTTGGTGGTGTCGCTGGCGAAACGCTACACCGGTCGCGGCATGGCGTTTCTGGACCTGATCCAGGAGGGCAACCTGGGCCTGATCCGCGCGGTGGAGAAGTTCGACTACACCAAGGGCTACAAGTTCTCCACCTACGCCACCTGGTGGATCCGTCAGGCCATCACCCGGGCGATGGCCGACCAGGCCCGCACCATCCGCATCCCGGTGCACATGGTCGAGGTGATCAACAAGCTGGGCCGTATCCAACGCGAGCTGCTGCAGGACCTGGGCCGCGAACCCACGCCCGAAGAACTGGCCAAAGAGATGGACATCACCCCGGAGAAAGTGCTGGAGATCCAGCAGTACGCCCGGGAACCGATCTCGCTGGACCAGACCATCGGCGACGAGGGCGACTCCCAACTGGGTGACTTCATCGAAGACAGTGAAGCTGTAGTAGCCGTGGACGCGGTGTCGTTCACGCTGCTGCAGGACCAGCTGCAGTCGGTGCTGGAGACGCTGTCGGAGCGCGAAGCCGGCGTGGTGCGGCTGCGCTTCGGGCTCACCGACGGCCAGCCCCGCACCCTCGACGAGATCGGGCAGGTCTACGGCGTCACCCGGGAACGCATCCGGCAGATCGAGTCGAAGACGATGTCAAAGTTGCGCCACCCCAGCCGCTCTCAGGTCTTGCGCGACTACCTGGACTGAGCGACACTCCCGATAACTGTTCTGACCAGCGGTTTTGTCGGATCTCGGCTGCCCGCCCGAGTCATCGCCCGCAAAAGACGGCGGCAGTTCAACTATTTATCCCCACTCGACGCTGACCGCGCCCCCTTCCCGCGGGCCGCTGCGCAGATGGCTGTACCGGCGGTACAACTGCTCGCCGGTCGGGGAGACCTGTGGCGGCGCCCTTGCCCGCCACCGGGTGGTGCGGGCCGCTTCGTCATCCGTGCCACCGACGAGCGCGGGGTTGGCGTGCCGCCCAGTCGGAGCTTCGCGGCGGCAACTCGTGAAGCCCGTCACGCCTAACCGGCCGCTCCGACACCAGCCGAACGCACCGGTTCCAGCCAGGATCACGCGGACTCGGCTCGTCATAGTCCCGCAGGCCAGACATCTGCCGGCTACCGCATCCCGCCGGCCGGTCGGCTGGGCGACCGCCGGTCGGCACCGTGACTGCTACCCGGATTGATAGACCAGCCCGAGGTATTGCGGGCACAGCCTCGACACCGAAGCCTCGATGACCCACGAGGCGTCGCCGTCGGACAGATGGTCATAGTCCCGCACGGTCGCGACCTCGTGGAGCACCTCCTGGTGGCTGGGGCTGCGGCTGAGGGCGTCACATATCTCCGCGCCGTACTTGTCGACATAGGGGTCGACCGGGCTGGCGGCCGCGACTCCGGCAGTTGCACCGGCCGCCACAACGATCCCGACTCCGATACCGGCCGCAACCCGAAGCAGGCGGCGGGATCGACTCTTCTCCCGGTGTTGCATCGGCGGTGTCCTATCGCTGGTCCGAAACATTGCCAATAGGACCATTGTGCGCTTCCGGACTGTGAGATTGCTCGCTATCGCCGGGGCCGCCGGGGCACCTCGGCCGATCCGGTCGCCAGCGGTGGAAAAGCACCGTCCGGTTCCGGCCGGTACGGTTTGACGTCGATCACCGCACTGACCGGCAGTGGCCCGTACAGGTGCGGAAACACCAGCTCAGGCGGGTCCGTCTCCGCGCCGGGCTCCCAGCGCAGCGGTGACCGGAGTCGGTCCGCGTCGATGCGCAGCAACACCAGATCGCGGCGCCCCCGGTAGAGTCGGTTGGCGGGCAAGTGCACCTGCTCGGCGGTGGACAGGTGGACGAACCCGACGCCCGGTTCCGGGCACAGTTCACCGCGCCGCTGGGCGTGCAACCAGGACTGGATTCCGCACAGGTGCATCAACACGCCTTTGCCGGGGGCCACCCGATACAGCCTGCCGGAGAGTGAGGTTTTCCGGCGGGTGAGGCACGACACACCGGCGCGGGGAACATCGCGTCCACCGGGAACGTCTGAGACAGTCGAGAGACACGGCAGAGAGGAAAGCCATGAACGCGACGCTGACCGGCCCGGAACTGACCAGGGCTGACCGCTGCGATCGATGCAGCGCCGCGGCGCGCGTGCGGGCTACGCTGCCGTCCGGGGCCGAGTTGCTGTTCTGCCAGCATCACGCCAACGAGCACGAGGCGAAGCTGGTCGAGATGGCGGCCGTCCTGGAAGTCGGTGCCCCGCTGGAGCCCTAGGGCGAAACTCACCTGCCCGCAATGTGGGCAGTGCGGCGGTTCGTCAGGAATCCTGAACAGGTCATGCCCGATCGGATTGCCAAACCCTCGCGTCGCCACCTGCTGCGACTCACCCGTCGAACGCTGTCCAAAAGCTGGGACGACTCGATCTTCTCCGAATCGGCGCAGGCCGCGTTCTGGTCCGCGTTGTCACTGCCTCCGCTGATGCTGGGACTCCTGGGCAGCCTGGCCTATATCGCCCCGCTGTTCGGCCCGGACACCCTGCACGTCGTCGAGGACCGCCTGGTGTCGCTGGCGCACAGTTTCTTTCCGCCCAGCGTGGTCAACGAGATCATCAAACCGACCATCGCCGACATCGACAAGGGCGCACGCGGCGAGGTGGTGTCGCTGGGTTTCGTCATCTCGCTGTGGGCCGGGTCGTCGGCGGTTTCGGCGTTCGTCGACTCCGTGGTCGAAGCGCACGACCAGACACCGCTGCGCCATCCGGTGCGGCAGCGGTTCTTCGCCCTGCTGCTCTACGTGGTGATGCTGGTGTCCGTCATCGCCGCCGCACCGTTTCTGGCGCTGGGGCCGCGCAAGATCGCCGAACTCATCCCGGACGGCTGGGACCGGGTGCTGCACTTCGGCTACTACCCCGCCCTGATCCTCGCGCTGCTGCTGGCGGTGACACTGCTGTACCGGGTTGCGCTGCCACGGCCGTTGCCGTCGCATCGGCTGGTCATCGGTTCGGCACTGGCCACCGTGGTTTTCTTGATCACGACCCTGGGGCTGCGGGTGTACCTGACCTGGATCACCAGCACCGGCTACACCTACGGCGCACTGGCCACCCCGATCGCGTTCCTGCTGTTCGCCTTCTTCGGCGGCTTCGCCATCATGCTGGGCGCCGAGCTCAACGCCGCGGTTCAGGAGCAGTGGCCGGCACCGACCACCCACGCGCACCGGTTTCGGCGCTGGTTGCGAGCCCGCGCCGAGCGCGTCAGCCCTTCTTGATCTTTTCGTAGATCCGCTTGCAGTCCGGGCAGACCGGCGACCCCGGCTTGGCGGACTTGGTCACCGGAAACACCTCGCCGCAGAGCGCCACGACGTGAGTGCCCATGACGGCGCTCTCGGCGATCTTGTCCTTCTTGACGTAATGGAAGAACTTCGGGGTATCGCCGCCGGTTCCGTCGTCGGCGCGTTCGTCGGTGTCGGTGCGCTCGAGGGTGTCGGTCTTGATGGCCATGCAACACATTGTGCCCAGAAGCGCAACGATGCCGGAAGCCCGACCGGGCGAACCGGCAAAAACCGGTGGTGCCGGCGGCCGGCCGATGTGGAAGAGTGGAGGCATGCAGCCTGTCCCGGAGCCTGCTTCCGGCGGCTTCGATGACTTCGGTGACCGGGGCCAGCCGGTGCTCATCACCGCGGCGGCGCCGTCCTTCGAAGAGCAGCACCGTCAACGGGTGCGCAAATACCTGACCCTGATGGCGTTTCGGATCCCGGCACTGGTGCTCGCCGCCGTGGCCTACGGCGCGTGGCACAACGGTCTGATCTCACTGGCGATCCTGGCCGCCTCGCTGCCGCTGCCCTGGATCGCGGTGCTGATCGCCAACGACCGGCCACCACGCCGCGCCGATGAACCGCGCCGTTACGACCCACCGCGCCAACCGATCCCGCTGTCACGACCGGCCGAGCGGCCGGCACTGGAGCGCCGTGGGCTTGCCCCGGGGCGGGCGACAGCGCAACCGAACTTCGCCGATCCGGACGACGCACGCCGCGGCGCACCGCCGACCGCCACCGGTTCTTAGCACATTCTCAAGGTCATTGGCGCATTTCCCCACGTCAGGGGGTGTTAAGCCACGCTGCGGCGGGAACTCTGGACCGGCATCGGGCGTTGTGACCAATAACAACTCCGAGCCGACCAGGGAGGCCGCTATGGCAAACGGGAACGCCACCACTAACCGCATCGACGGCGATTTGGATGCCCAAAGCCCCGCCGCGGATTTGGTGCGCGTTTATCTCAACGGCATCGGCAAGACGGCACTGCTCAATGCGGCCGATGAAGTCGAACTCGCCAAGCGCATCGAGGCGGGTCTCTATGCCCAACACTTGCTGAACACACGGAAGCGCTTCGGGGAGAAGCGGAGACGCGAACTGGCCGCGGTGGTGCGCGACGGCGACGCAGCGCGCCGGCACCTGCTGGAAGCCAATCTCCGACTGGTGGTGTCGCTCGCGAAGCGCTACACCGGCCGCGGCATGCCGCTGCTCGACCTCATCCAGGAGGGCAACCTCGGCCTGATCCGCGCGATGGAGAAGTTCGACTACACAAAGGGATTCAAGTTCTCCACCTACGCCACGTGGTGGATTCGGCAAGCCATCACCCGCGGCATGGCCGACCAGAGTCGCACCATCCGGCTACCGGTCCACCTGGTCGAGCAGGTCAACAAGCTGGCCCGGATCAAGCGCGAGATGCACCAGTGCCTGGGCCGCGAAGCCACCGACGAAGAGCTCGCCGCGGAATCGGGCATCCCGGTCGACAAGATCAACGACCTGCTCGAGCACAGCCGCGATCCGGTGAGTCTGGATATGCCGGTGGGTTCGGACGAGGAAGCCCCACTGGGTGATTTCATCGAAGACGCCGAGGCGATGTCCGCCGAGAACGCGGTCATCTCCGAGTTGTTGCACACAGACATCCGCAGCGTGCTGGCAACCCTCGACGAACGCGAGCACCAAGTGATCCGACTGCGGTTCGGTCTCGACGACGGCCAGCCCCGCACCCTCGACCAGATCGGCAAACTTTTCGGCCTGTCCCGGGAGCGGGTCCGCCAGATCGAGCGCGAAGTGATGGCCAAGCTGCGCCATGGCGACCGTGCCGACCGGTTGCGTTCCTACGCCTGCTGAGGCGGTAATCCGGAGCGGCCCCGCGCAGGGCTGTCAGCTGCCTGTTCGCTCTGCTGCCAAGTAGACTCGGCGGCGACGAAGGGTGCCCGATGAACGAGCTGGTCGATACCACCGAGATGTACTTGAGGACGATTTACGACCTCGAGGAGGAAGGTGTCACGCCGCTGCGTGCGCGGATTGCCGAACGACTCGAACAAAGTGGACCCACCGTCAGCCAGACCGTATCGCGCATGGAACGCGACGGGCTGGTACGCGTGGCCGGCGACCGCCATCTGGAGCTCACCGAGAAGGGCCGCGCCCTGGCCGTCGCGGTCATGCGCAAGCACCGGCTGGCCGAGCGACTGCTCGTCGACGTCATCGGCCTGCCGCTGGAGGAGGTGCACGCCGAGGCTTGCCGCTGGGAACACGTGATGAGCGAGGACGTCGAGCGTCGGCTGGTGCAGGTGCTCGACAACCCGACCACCTCGCCGTTCGGCAACCCGATCCCCGGCCTGGTGGAACTCGGTGTCGGGGTGGGGTTCGGGATGGGCGGCACCGATCTGGTGCGGTTGACCGAGTTGCCGGCCGGCTCGCCGGTGGCGGTGGTGGTACGTCAGCTCACCGAGCACGTGCAGGGCGACGTCGACCTGATCGCCCGGCTCAAAGATGCCGGGGTGGTGCCGAGCGCGCGGGTGACCGTCGCGGCCAACGGTGATGAAGGTGTGACGATCGTGATACCCGGCCATGCGGATGTGAGCCTGCCGTACCAGATGGCGCACGCCGTCAAGGTCGAAAAGGTCTGACGCCGAAAAGGTCTGACCGGCTACCCGACTTTTCTGCCGAACTCCCGTCGCCGCGGCAACTGCACCCCGAGACGCTCCGCCAGCCGATAGCCGGTGTCCGCCAGGTCGCGAATCCGTTCGGGCCGCAGCCCGGACTGCAGCGCGGTGTCGAGCATGCCGGCCATCCGGTGGGCCGGGGCGCGGCGCAGCGCGGCTTCCAGCGACACCCCGGCCAGCGGACCGTCACCGCGGGCGTAGGCACTGAAGGCCAGCAGCACCAGCGCCTCGGCACGCCACGGCTCGGGCAGCGTACGGGAGAGCACCACCCACAGCGTCTCGGCCTCGTCGGCGCGCTCGCCGACGGCCAGCGCGAACAGGGTGTCCCGAACGGTCACATCGGCCAATGCGCAGCCCAGATCGGCCAGTTCGGTACCGCTCACCCGCCGTCCGGCGGCGACCGCAACAGCGGTTGCGATCATCTGCTCGACATCCCGCCGGGCGCGGCCGTCGGGATCCGTCCGGCATGCCGCGGCCCGGCTCGCCGCCCGTTCGCCGATCACCGCGGCCACTGCCGCGCTGCGGGCGGCGTCGTCGGTGGCGATCACGGCCTGCAGGTCTGCGCGCCGCCGGTAGAGCCGCCGGCCATCCAGCACCGCCGCGGCCGCCAGCGGTGACGCGGCGGGGTCATCGACCGGCCCGCCCGCACCGCACCCGTCGACGCAGCGCCAGCGTCCGTCGGGTGCCACCCGATCGACCAGATGCGCGGCCACCAGCACGATCCCGTGCCGTGACAACTCCTGCTCGAGCACCGCGCACAGGTGACGGTGCTCGGTGCCGCACAGTGGACAGTGCGCACCGTCGGCATCGACGATCACCGCGATCACCGCCGCCGGACGGACCGCGGCCGCGACCTCGGCCAGCCGGCCGACGGCCTCGGCGAGCCCGGCACCGAGGTCGACACGCAGCACCGACCCGAGCTCGCCGTCATCGACGGCCACCAGCACCAGTGACCTCTCCGGCACGAAGCCGAGGATGGCCGGCAGCGCCGCGATCAGGGCACCGGGCCGATTCAGTGTGAAGTCCACCGGGTTTGACGTCATGACGGCAACGTTGGCAACCGGCACCGTCGGAAACACCCCGCCGCACGGCCGCGGGCGGCCAAGTTGTGGATCAAGTGCCGACTGTGCACCGGCGTGCCCCCTGCGGGATTTGACGAACCGGCGTAGATGTCTATCTCATGGGTGCGATGCAGGAGTATGACGTCGTCGTTATCGGTTCCGGGCCGGGCGGTCAGAAGGCCGCGATCGCCTCGGCCAAGCTCGGCAAATCGGTCGCGGTGGTGGAACGGGGCCGGATGCTGGGCGGGGTCTGCGTCAACACCGGCACCATCCCGTCCAAGACGCTGCGCGAGGCGGTGCTCTACCTCACCGGGATGAACCAGCGCGAGCTTTACGGCGCCAGTTACCGGGTGAAGGACAAGATCACCCCGACCGACCTGCTGGCCCGCACCCAGCATGTGATCGGCAAGGAAACCGACGTGGTGCGCAATCAGCTGATGCGCAATCGCATCGACCTGTTGCTGGGCCACGCCCGGTTCGTCGACCCGCACACCGTTGTCGTCGAGGCGCACGCCCGCGCCGAGAAGGTCACCGTCACCGGCGACCACTTCATCATCGCCACCGGCACCACGCCGGTCCGTCCCCCCGGGGTCGAGTTCGACGAGAACCGGGTGCTGGACTCCGACGGAATCCTGGACCTGAAGTCGATACCGACATCCATGGTGGTCGTCGGCGCCGGCGTCATCGGCATCGAATACGCGTCGATGTTCGCCGCGCTGGGCGTCCGCGTAACGGTGGTCGAGAAGCGGGACTCCATGTTGGCCTTCTGCGATCCCGAAGTCGTCGAAGCATTGCGCTTTCACCTGCGCGACCTGGCGGTGACGTTCCGATTCGGCGAGGAGGTGACCGCCGTCGACGTCGGTCCGGCCGGCACCATCACCACCCTGGCCAGTGGCAAGCAGATTCCCGCCGAGACCGTGATGTACTCGGCCGGCCGCCAGGGCCAGACCGAACATCTCGACCTGGCCAAGGCCGGCCTGGAAGCCGACCACCGCGGCCGGATCTTCGTCGACGGGCGGTTCCAGACCAAGGTCGACCACATCTACGCAGTCGGGGACGTGATCGGCTTCCCGGCTCTGGCCGCGACCTCGATGGAGCAGGGCCGACTGGCCGCCTACCACGCGTTCGGCGAACCGACCGACGGGATGACCGACCTGCAGCCCATCGGTATCTATTCGATCCCGGAGATCTCCTACGTCGGCGCCACCGAGGTGGAATTGACCCGCAACGCGGTCCCCTACGAGGTGGGTGTGGCGCGTTACCGGGAACTGGCCCGCGGGCAGATCGCCGGCGACTCCTACGGCATGCTCAAGCTGTTGGTCTCCACCGAGGACCTGAGCCTGCTCGGGGTCCATATCTTCGGCACCAGCGCGACCGAACTGGTGCACATCGGCCAGGCGGTGATGGGGTGCGGCGGCACCGTCGAATACCTGGTCGACGCGGTGTTCAACTACCCCACGTTCTCCGAGGCATACAAGAACGCCGCGCTGGACGTCATGAACAAGCTGCGCGCGCTGAACCGATTCCGCTCACACCACCCGTCCCAGCACCCCTCGGCCGACCTACCCTGACCATGCGCCCGGCCGGCCGGCGGAATCGGCGCCGCCCGCACCGCGTTGGAAACACACAAGTGGGTGCTTGGGCCGTTCGCTCTGGCTGAGAGAGACTGGAGCACAGGGCGCCGTCCGGCACCGTGACAAGGAGGCGAATCCGATGGGCGACCATCAACACCCCGACGCGAGCCGGCACTACCAACCGGAACCGGGCGGCATGTACGAACTGGAGCTGCCCGCACCGCAACTGTCGTCACCGAACGGATTGGGCCCGGTGCTGATACATGCATTGGAGGGCTTCTCCGACGCCGGCCACGCGATCCGGCTGGCTGCGGCGCACCTCAAGGCCGCGCTGGACACCGAACTGGTTGCCTCGTTCGCGATCGACGAGTTGCTCGACTACCGGTCCCGGCGGCCGCTGATGACGTTCAAGACCGACCACTTCACCGGCTACACCGAACCGGAGTTGAGCCTGTACGCACTGCACGACAGCGTCGGAACACCGTTTCTGCTGCTGGCCGGGATGGAACCGGACCTCAAATGGGAACGATTCATCACGGCGGTTCGACTGCTGGCCGAACGGCTCGGGGTGCGACAGACCATCGGACTGGGCGCCATCCCGATGGCTGTTCCGCACACCCGCCCGGTCACGCTGACCGCGCACTCCAACAACCGCGAGTTGATCGCCGACCACACCCCCTGGATCGCCGAGGTCCAAGTCCCCGGCAGTGCCTCCAACCTGCTGGAATACCGGCTGGCCCAGCACGGTCACGAAGTGGTCGGTTTCACCGTGCACGTCCCGCACTACTTGGCTCAGACCGATTACCCCGAGGCCGCGCAGGCGCTGCTGGAGCAGGTCGCCAAGACCGGATCGCTGCAACTGCCGGTTGCCGGGTTGAGCGACGCGGCGGCCGAGATTCGAGCCAAGATCGAAGAGCAGGTCGAGGCCAGCGCGGAGGTGGCACAGGTGGTTGCCGCGCTCGAACGCCAATACGACGCCTTCATAGCGGCGCAGCAGAACCGGTCGCTGCTGGCTCGGGAAGAAGACCTGCCCAGCGGTGACGAGATCGGTGCGGAGTTCGAGCGGTTCCTCGCCCAGCAGGCCCGGAAAGAACCCGACGGCGATAATCCGGCCTGATCAGCGGTTCGGTGCAACGCCACAGCCCCGGGGTCGGGGTTCGCCGATCCAGGCCGGCCGGAATCCGCGGAGCCTGTTGCGGATCGCCGGCCGAGTGGCCAGCGATCAAATCATGCGGCTGGTTCAGACGCGCCGCAACACCGCGGTGAGATGATTCTGCACCGGCTGCCCCACCGCGCCCATATCCAGCGAATACCACAGCTCGTCACCGTCGACCCGATATCGCCGACCGAGCGCCGTCACGTCCTTGGCCGTGGGGGTCAGCCCGATGGCGGTCGTCGTCATCTCCAACTCGACGGCGTTGCCGATCGCCGTGAAGCTGCCCACCTCGATCTCGGTGATGCCGCTGGGATGCGCGAGAACCCACTCCACCCGGCCCGGCTGGGGCACCCGCAGATACCCGGTCTCGGCATGCAGTGGCTTGCCGTCAGACGTCGACTTGGTCCGCTGGGCGTAGGTCAGAAACGGTTTTCCGACATGGGAGAACACCACTTCCTCGAGATAGTCGAACGACTCGATGGTCGGGTAGACGCCGGCGCCACCACCAGCCCAGGTACCCAGCAACGGCGCCAGCGCCTCGAGATCGGGATGCAAAGCAGGACCTGACATGGCGCCACCCTAATTCCCTCGCCGCGGTCAGCCGGTGGTGGGGGCGACTCGATGCGCGCGCAGTGCCTCGATCTCCCGCTCGAAATCGTCGGCGGACGAGAAAGACCGATACACCGAGGCGAAGCGCAGGTAAGCCACCTCGTCGAGTTCCCGCAACGGCCCCAGAATCGCCAGCCCCACCTCGTTGCTCGGCACCTCCGGGGAGCCGGCTGCCCGCACGGCGTCTTCCACCTGCTGAGCCAGCAGGTTCAACGCGTCATCGTCGACCTGACGGCCCTGGCAGGCCCGGCGCACCCCGCTGATCACCTTCTCCCGGCTGAACGGCTCGGTGACGCCGCTGCGCTTGACCACAGCCAGCACCGCGGTCTCCACCGTGGTGAAGCGCCGTCCACACTCCGGGCACGAGCGGCGACGCCTAATGGCCTGACCCTCATCGGTCTCCCGGGAATCGACCACCCGGGAGTCGGGATGCCGGCAAAACGGGCAGTGCATGGCCGCTCCTTCGCCACGCCGGAGGTCAGCCAACGCTGACAACCCAGGCAATCGGGACAACTGTGAGCGTACCTGCGCGGCCGCGGGCCGGCGCGCCGCAGCGCCGGGGCATGCCCCGGGTCTGCTGGACACGGCGGATCAGCCGAGCGGCGCGATCAGCGTCTGGCCAGCCTGCACCGCCGCTGAGTCCAGCCTGTTCAATTCCCGGATCCGATGCACCACCTCGCCGGTCGGTGCGCCGGGGGCAACCCGGGCCGCCAGCTGCTGCAGGTTCTCCCCGGCCGCAACCCGCACCACACCCAGCTGGTCCGGCACCATCGCCGGCGGGCCCGCGGCCGCCGTGCCGAACTGCGCCACCAAGCCCAGCCACACCGTGATCAATCCGGCCAGCAGCGCCAGTCCGACAGTGGCGGCCGGACTGATCGGCCTGGGCCGGTGCCCGGCCCGCGACATCGGCACCCCGGCGCTCCGGTAGGCCAACGGCGCACCGCCCGGACGGGACGGCCAGGGCCCGGTCCCGGGTGTGCGCGCCCGCCCCGCCGGCCTGCCGCGACCGTCCGGCCGCACCCGTTCCCGCATCGGACGCCCGATCGGCCGGACCCGCACCGGCGTGCTCTCGATGAGTGTCATGTCGTGCTCCTCCATCCCGGGCGCCAGGTGAATCGATTCGCCCGCTTGTTCGAACAATACTCGACCAGACGTTCGAATTACGAACACATGATCGACGTGTCGTCGGACTCTAGACCTGCCGACCGACATCGAATCGAGAGCCGCGACACACCTCGAACACATGTTTGATTTCTTCGGTGGCAGCGACTAGATTCGGGCGCATGACCGACAACACGCACGCTCCGGCCGGCGAGAGGGCACCCAAGTCAGCGCTGACCGCGCGGCAACGCACCATCCTGGACGTCATCCGCGCCTCGGTGACGGACCGCGGCTACCCGCCCAGCATCCGGGAGATCGGCGATGCCGTCGGGTTGACCTCCACCTCGTCGGTCGCCCACCAATTGCGAACGCTGGAACGGAAGGGCTACCTGCGCCGCGACCCGAACCGGCCCCGCGCGGTCGATGTCAGGGGTCCGGATGGCGGCGCAGCGGTGACACGCCCGACCGACGTTGCCGGTTCGGATGCGCTGCCCGAACCGACGTTCGTCCCGGTGCTCGGACGCATCGCCGCCGGCGGGCCGATCCTGGCCGAGGAGGCCGTCGAAGATATCTTCCCGCTGCCCCGGGAGTTGGTCGGCGAGGGCGAGTTGTTCCTGCTCAAAGTGGTCGGTGAATCGATGGTCGACGCAGCCATCTGCGACGGCGACTGGGTGGTGGTGCGCCAGCAGAATGTCGCCGACAACGGCGACATCGTCGCGGCGATGATCGACGGCGAAGCTACCGTCAAGACCTTCAAACGCAGCGCCGGCCAAGTCTGGCTGATGCCGCACAACCCGGTCTTCGACCCCATCCCGGGCAATGACGCGGTGGTGCTGGGCAAGGTCGTCACGGTGATACGCAAGATCTGACGGAGGCCCGCCCGGCACGCGCTCAGTCGCCGATCCCGGTGAGCGAGAAGAACTCCTGGCGGGACCGCGGGTCGGTTCGCAGCGTGCCCAGCAACGCCGAGGTCACGGTGGTGGAACCGGTGGCCTGCACGCCGCGCAGCGTCATGCAGGTGTGCTCGGCGCGGATCACCACACCGACCGCGCGCGGTCGCAGATGATCGGTGAGCCAGTCGGCCACCTGTTTGGTCAGCCGCTCCTGAATCTGGGGCCGAGACGCGAAATACCCGACCACCCGGGCCAGCTTGGACAGACCCAGAATGCGATCGCCGGGCAGGTAGCCGACACACGCCGTCCCGGTGAACGGCAGCAGGTGGTGTTCGCAGACCGACCGCAGCGGGATGTCGCGGGCCAAGACCAGTTCGTCATAGCCCTCGTCGTTGGGAAAGGTCGTGGCCGCGAACGGCTCCGGGGTGAACAGTTCGGCGTAGGCACGGGCCATCCGACCGGGCGTATCCCGCAACTGCTCCCCCGCCGTCGAGATGCCCAACGCATGCAGGAATGCCATGGCAGCTTCTTCGGCGGCGGCAAGGTCCGGCATCGGTCCGTCGACCAGGCGCAGATCGGCATATGCGGCAGCCGGCATGTCGTCCTCCTGTACCAACAATATTTGTTATATTTAGAGTGGCAATCGCCAACCCTATTTGTCAAGTCTTTTTGGTGTTACATTGGGGAGATGGAGCTCTCCGGTCGTGACGGGCTCGACCCGCTGGCCGGGTTGAGCAGTCTGGACGATCCGGTTCGGCGTCGCCTCTACCGGTTCGTCGCGTCCTGCGACCAGCCGGTGGCACGCGATGACGCGGCGGCGGCGGTCGGAATCAGCCGCACATTGGCCGCCTATCACCTGGACCGGCTGGCCGACGCCGGAATCCTGTCGGTCAGCTATGCCCGGGCGGCCGGGCGGTCCGGCCCGGGTGCCGGTCGCCCGGCGAAACGGTATGCCCGCACGCGAGCCGAGATGTCGGTGACCGTACCGCCGCGCAACTACGGGCTGCTGGCCGACCTGTTGGTCGCGGCGATGGCCGGCGACACCGCGGGAACGGTCCGATCCGCGGTCTCCGCCGCGGCCCACCGCGCCGGGCGGGCAAGCGCTGCCGAACACGGCGTGATCGGGGCACTGACCGAATGGGGCTACGAACCGGAGCTGACCCCCACCGGCAATATCGAACTGCGGAACTGCCCGTTCGACCGGCTCGCGCGCCGGCACACCGAGTTGGTCTGCGACCTCAATCTCCAACTCATCCGGGGCATGCTCGAAGCCGTGGACGAGTCGACGCGACGAGCCGTGCTCGCCCCGCGCGAAGACCGGTGCTGCGTGGTCGTGCGGGCAGCGGAAGCGCACCCGGACGACCGGACCGCCGGCGGCCGCATCGGCTGACGGCGCAGCATCCGCAGAATCAGCGAAGGAGATCACGATGAGCCTGTTGGAATCGCTGGGGCTGAGCCATCCAGTGGTTCAGGCGGGCATGGGCGGCGGCGTGGCCGGCGGCGATCTGGCCGGGGCGGTGTCGGCCGCCGGTGCCCTGGGCACGGTCGGCATGACAGACGTACGCAGCTTCGCCGCCGAACTGCGACAGGCGACGGCGGTGGCCGGCAAGCACCCGGTGGCGGCCAACCTGCTGGTGCCGTTCACCCGTCGCGCACATGTCGACGCCTGCATTGCCGGCGGGATCAAGTTGGTGGTGCTGCACGACGGCTCGCCGGCGCGCTGGATCGGGATGCTGCGCAGCGCGGGCATCCGGACGCTGTGCACCGCCGGTAGCGCCGCGCAGGCCCGCAGGGCACTCTCCGCCGGCGCCGACGGCCTGGTGGCACAGGGCGTCGAGGCCGGCGGACACCTGGTCGGCGATCGGCCGCTGGCGGTAACCCTGCCCGAGGTGCTGGATGCGGCCGGCGGCGCCCCGGTGCTGGCCGCCGGCGGGGTGGCCGATTCCGACGACGTCCGCAGGCTGCTGGCCGCCGGGGCTGCCGGTGCGGTTGCCGGGACCCGGTTTCTGCTCACCGACGAATCCCGCGCGCACCCCGATTACAAGCGCCGGGTGCTGAGCGCCGAGCGGACCATCCGCACGTTGCTCTTCGGGGTGGGCTGGCCGTTGGCGCACCGAGTCGTCCCGAACGCGGCCACCGACCGATGGTGCGCTCGGTCCGAGCTGGGGCCGTTGCCGGTCCGCGGCCTGAATCGGCTGGGCGCCCCGCTGAGCCGGCTGCTGCCGATGAGCGCGCTGGGCCCGATGGTCGCGCTGCAGCACGTCAGGGTGCCGCTGTACACCCCGGCCCTGCCGCTGGCCGGCATGGATGCCGCGATGGTGGACCGGTCGGCGCTCTACGCCGGCGAGACGATGCACCGCATCGGCGGCATCGTCCCGGCCGCCGACGCGGTAGCGCGACTGGCGCCCTGACCCCCGGCGAGGAGGACCACCATGGCCGATGGATCGGCAGACCTGCCGCCCTGCCCGCCGTTCACACAGCGCTCGGCACGCCAGAAGGTACAGGCGGCGGAGGACGCCTGGAACACCCGCGATCCGGAGCGGGTGGCGCAGGGCTACACCGAGGACTCGGTGTGGCGCAACCGCGACGAGTTCATCGCCGGCCGCGACCAGATCGTGGAGTTCCTGCGGCGCAAGTGGTCCCGCGAGCGCGACTACGCCTTGCGCAAGGAACTGTGGTGCTGCGATGACAACCGGATCGCCGTGCACTACCAGTACGAGAGCCGAGACGCCGGCGGCCAGTGGTGGCGCAGTTACGGAAACGAGCTGTGGGAGTTCGCCGCCGACGGCCGGATGAGCCGCCGCGAGTCCAGCATCAACGACATCCCGATCGCCGAGGACGAACGGCGCATCTTCGGTGCCCGGTCGGACAGCGAGCGGAATCTGCCGCTGCCCTGAGCGCGCTACCTCGCCCGGACGAACCCGTTGAGCCGTGCGGCTTCCTCGTCGGCGAACCAGACTTCGGCCAGCGTGTCGTCGTACAGTGCGCTGTCCACGGTGTAATAGAGGCCGGAACCCACGCTTGCCTTCACCGGATACCCGTCCGGCGCCTGGTACGGATCTGCGAGCGGCAGGTGCATCATCGGTTGTCCCGATGCGCCACCGCGGGCGCTACCCGGGGCCGCCTCGGAGCCGGCCACCTCGGCCACGGCGTGCCGGCCCCGGCCGAGCTGCGCCTCGGACGGGATCCTGGTGGGCGCGGTGTCGACGTCGTCGGAATCATCGGCGGCTTCGGCTTCGGGGGCTGCGGATTCAGCGGCTTCGGCTTCGGCGGCTTCGGCTTCGACATAGCTCGACCAGGGGGTCTCGTCCAGGTCCGAACCGACAGCCGAATCGCTGTAGTGGCTCGGCAACCGGACGGTGGTTTCGGATTCGCCGGATGTGTCCGCCCACTCGTCGACGGCTTCGTCGCCGGCGGCTGCCCCCAGCCCGCTGGGCGCGGTCTCGTCGGCGATGACGCTCGGGCGACCACGCCGCCGCTGCATGGCCCATGCCAGCGCGCCCACCACGACCAGGGCGATAACGGCCGCCCCCAGCCACCACCAGCGCCACTGCAGCCCATTTCCGCCGCCGGAGCCCGCCACCGAGCTGAGGGTGCTCATGCCGGGCACCTGCAGCCCGGAAAGCGCTTTCGCCAGGCCGGCCGGCTCGGTGCTGAACGCGTTGGCCGCCCTGTTCCAGACGACGGTGCCGCCGGTGAACTTCTGCGAGACCATGTCCCCCTCGACGGCCTGGTCGCCCACCGGCGCGCCGAGTGCACCCGATGCCCCGTCGAGCTTGTCCCAGGCGGTCTTCATCGCGCCCCGCACCACAAAGGCGCCGTTGTCCGGGGTGAAGAAGATCACCGGCTCGTCGTCGGCGGAGAAGGTGCTGATCCGGCTACTCGGGATGGCGCCGTCGGCCTCGTTGGCCACCGGGAACCCCAAGTCGCTGCCGGCGGGCCCGCCCAGCGACTCATATTTGGCCAGGATCTCGCCCGCGATCGCGTTTGCGCCGGTGGCCGGGCTGAAGTAGACCTTGCCGCCGGCGAAGTCCTGACCCACCCCGTCGCCGCCGACCTGGTACTGATCGCCGCTCTTGGCACCCAGCGGACCCGATACCCCACCGGCGGCACGCCAAGCCCGATTGATCGCCGCCGTGGGGTCGTCCTGGATCTGCAGGTCGGCGAGCTGTCCGGCCAACTCCGGAGGCACACTGGTGAACTTCTTGGTCCGGCTGCTCCATGACAGCTGTCCGTTGCTGAACTTCTGGGTGATGACGTCGGCGGTGTAACTCTCGTCCCCGACCGGAACGCCCAGCGCGCCGGTCGAGCTGCCCAGCTTGTCCCAGCCGGCGTTGATCGGGCCGCGCACCACGTACGCGCCGTGCTCGGGTGTCCAATAGATCACCGGGTTGTCGGTGGCCGAGAAGGTGGCGACCCGGCTGTCGGGGCTGACCAGCCCCGGAACCTCGTCGATGTTCGGAAAGCCCAGATCACTGTTGGCCGCGCCGCCCAGGGCTTCGTACTTGTCCAGAACCGCGCCGTACAGCGACCTGGCACCGGTCTCCGGGGTGAAGAAAATCTTGCCACCGGCGAAGTCCTGCGCGAACCCGCCACCGACCGGGTAGACATCGCCGTGCACGGCGCCCAGTGTCGAGGCGTCCCCACCGGCCGCCTCCCACGCGGCGGTGATGGCGTCGTGGGCGTCGGTCTCCGGTGACGCGCCGGCGATCGGCAACGCCAGCGCGACGCCCGCCCCGACCACGAAAGCCACCAGAGCGAGCGCAGCGCGCACCGCCGTCGTCCCAAGTCGACCTTGCCGCCCAGTCACCAAACCTCCTCAGTCAAAACCAATTCGGCAATCATTTCCGGCTATAGACTTTCCCTCAGTGCCGGACAATCGCGAAGCGATATAGCCGATATTACGGAAACAGATACCGAGCCGATGCCGAATTGATGCCCGGTGACGTTGCCGGAGTCATCCGCCTGGTGCGGGCCGTACGGGGCTGAACGGGGTCAAACACCCAGGCTGCGTCCGATGATCTCCTTCATGATCTCGGTGGTGCCGCCATAAATCGTCTGCACCCGGGAATCCAGGTAGGCGCGCGCGATCGGGTATTCCCGCATGTAGCCATAGCCGCCGTGCAACTGCAGACACCGGTCGATCAGGTGCACCTGCTTCTCGGTGGTGTACCACTTGGCCATCGCGGCCTGCTCCACGGTGAGCTTCTTTTCCAGGTGCAGGCGGATGAACTCGTCGACCATCATCCGCACCACGGTGGCTTCGGTGGCCAGCTCGGCCAGCACGAACCGGCTGTTCTGGAAGCTGCCGATCGGCCTGCCGAACGCCTTGCGCTCCTTGGTGTAGGCGATCGTCTGTTCCAGTACCGCTTCCATCGCCGCGGCCGCCATGATCGCGATCGAGATCCGTTCCTGCGGCAGGTTCTGCATCAGGTAGATGAAGCCCAGGCCCTCCTGGCCGAGCAGGTTCTCGACCGGCACGTGCACATCGGTGAACGACAGTTCGGCGGTGTCCTGGGCGTCCAGCCCGATCTTGTCCAGATGCCGACCGCGCTCGAATCCCGCCATGCCGCGTTCCACGGCCAGCAGGCTGAATCCCTGGGCGCCTTTTTCCGGGTCGGTCTGTGCGACCACGATGACCAGGTCGGAGTGGATGCCGTTGGTGATGAACGTCTTGGACCCGTTGAGGACGTAGTGGTCACCGTGTTTGACGGCGCGGGTCTTGATGCCCTGCAGGTCGCTGCCGGTGCCCGGTTCGGTCATCGCGATCGCGGTGATCAGCTCCCCGGTGCAGAACTTGGGCAGCCAGCGTTGCTTCTGCTCCTCGTTGGCAAGTTCCAGCAGGTAGGGGGCGACGACGTCGTTATGCAGCCCGAAGCCGATGCCGCTGTAACGGCCCGCGGTGGTCTCCTCGGTGATGATCGTGTTGTAGCGGAAGTCCGGGTTGCCGCCACCGCCGTACTCCTCCGGCACCGCCATCCCCAGGAAGCCCTGCTTGCCGGCCTCCAGCCAGATGCCGCGATCGACGATCTTGGCCTTCTCCCAGTCGTCGTGATGCGGGGCGACGTGGCGGTCCAGGAAGCCGCGGTAGGACTCCCGGAACAACTCGTGCTCGGGCTCGAACAGGGTGCGCTGGTATTTGACGGCGCTAGTCATGGAACCGACCTCTCGGATGTGGGATGCGACACGTTGGCACGAGGATAGACCAACCGGGCGGTTGGTCGGACCAGCGGTACTGCGCTTACGCCGCGGTCGCCTCGATGACGCTGAACGGTGCGGCCGTCGGTACCACCCGGGTCAGCCGGAATCCTGCCCGATGCAGCAGGTCGCGGTATTCCGCAGCCGTGCGCTCGCGGGCCGCGAGGCACACCAGCATCTCCAGGTCGACCCATTTGCCGATGTACTCGCGGTTGTGTTCGGGAATCACCAGTTCGACCAGCAGCACCGTCGCACCGTCGGAGGCCGCGGCGCGCACGCTGGACAGGATCTGCACGGCCTGCTCGTCGGGCCAGTCATGGATGATGTTCTTGAGCACGTAGGCGTCCGCGCCAGCCGGGACGCCGTCGAAGAACGACCCCTCCACTATCCGCACCCGGCCGGCTACCCCGTGCTGCTGCAACAGCGCCGGCGCGCCGGCCACCACCTGCGGCAGGTCGTACAACACACCCCGGGTATCCGGCGCCGCCGCCAGGATCGCGGCCAGCAACCGGCCGTGGCCGCCACCCACGTCGGCGATCGTCGGATACCGGCTGAAGTCGTAGGCCGCCACCACCGGTGCGATCGCCGCCTCCGACATGCTGGTCATCGCCTGGTTGAAGAGCTCGCCGAGTTCGGGCTCCTCGGCGAGATAGTCGAAAACCTCCTTGCCCCGCAACATCGGGATCACCGCCTCGCCGGTCCGAACCGCATCGGCCAGCGCGCTCCAGTGCTCGCGGTGTTGCCGCGATCCGTAGAACCGGGCCGCACCGGCCATCGACACCGGTGCGTCGCGGCGCAGTGTGTCGGCCAGCGGGTTGAGTTGATACCGGCCGTCGCGACGGCGGGCAAAAACCCCGCGGCTGATCAGCGCCCGCAGCAGTCTCCCGAGTGCATCGGCGTCAGCGCCCACCCGCTTGGCCAGCTCGTCGATCGGCAGCGGCCCGTCGGCCAGCGCATCGGCCACCCGAAGGTCGGCGGCCGCCGTGAGCGCCTGCGACATCCATCCGGCCAAAAGCAGCTCCCCCATCACCACCGGCGCGGGCGCCAGTCGCTGATGCAGCCGGTAGAGGTGGTGGCGAAGCCGCTCGACGGCACGGGCCAGTTTCGCGGGCGGCACCCGGGGAGTGGTCGGCATGCAGTCAGTAAAGCCCGCCCGGGGGTGTGCCGCATCAGGTCGTGACGAATTCACCCATCGCGGCGGCCAGCGACTCGCCGACCCGGGCCCGGATCCGGGTGCCGGCGGGAGTGTGCTCGGTGGCATCCACCCGGCCCTCGCTGTGCAGCCGGGCCACCAGATCGCCCCGGTGATACGGGATCGTCACGTCCACCGCGACGTCGCGCGGCACCACCAGTTCGCCCATCCGCGCCATCAGCTGGTCGAGGCCCTCCCCGGTGTGTGCCGAGACGAACACCGCCCCGGGCAGCGCGCGGCGCAGCTGGGCCAGCGCCAGGTCATCGGCGGCGTCGATCTTGTTGACCACCAACAGTTCCGGTGCAGGCTTGCCATCGTGTTCGGCTATCACCTCACCCACCACCTGTCGCACCGCGTTGACCTGGGACAGCGGGCTGGCGTCGGCACCGTCCACGACGTGCACCAGCAGGTCGGCGTCGGCGACCTCCTCCAGGGTGGAGCGGAACGCCTCGACCAGTTGGGTGGGCAGGTGCCGCACGAACCCGACGGTGTCGGTGAGCAGAAAAGGACGCCCGGCCCCGGTTTCGTCGGTGAACTGCCCGCGCCGGGTGGTGGGTTCCAGGGTGGCGAACAGCGCATCCTGCACCAGCACGCCGGCCCCGGTCAGCGCGTTGAGCAGGCTGGATTTGCCGGCGTTGGTGTAGCCGACGATGGCGATCGACGGCACGTCGCTGCTCAGCCGGCGGTGCCGCTGGGTGTCGCGGACCTGTTTCATCGCCTTGATCTCGCGGCGCAGCCGGGCCATCCGCTCCCGGATGCGACGACGGTCGGTCTCGATCTTGGTCTCGCCGGGTCCGCGCAACCCCACCCCGCCACCGCTGCCGCCGGCCCGCCCGCCGGCCTGCCGCGACATCGACTCACCCCAGCCGCGCAGCCGCGGCAGCATGTACTCCATCTGCGCCAGCGACACCTGGGCTTTGCCTTCGGCGCTGGTGGCGTGCTGGGCGAAGATGTCCAGGATCAACGCGGTCCGGTCGATCACCTTGACCTTGACCGCCTTCTCCAGCGCGGTCAGCTGCGCCGGGGACAGTTCGCCGTCGCAGATGACGGTGTCGGCGCCGGTGGCCAGCACCGTCTGCCGCAGTTCGACGGTCTTTCCGGAGCCGATGTAGGTGGCCGGGTCGGGCTTGTCCCGGCGCTGGATCAACCCGTCGAGCACCTGCGAGCCGGCGGTTTCGGCGAGCGCGGCCAGTTCGGCCATGCTGGCCTCGGCATCGGCGGCACTGCCCTCGGTCCACACCCCGACCAGCACCACCCGCTCGAGGCGCAGCCGGCGGTATTCGACCTCGGAGATGTCGGCGAGTTCGGTGGACAGCCCCGCGACCCGGCGCAGCGCGGAACGGTCCTCCAGGGCCAGTTCGCCGACGCTGGGCAGCTCCTCCGGAGATCTCACTGCGCCGCCCACCATCCGCCGGCGATCTCCCCATGTGCCACCAGCACCGACGGCCCGCGCAGATAGCTGGTGGTGTCGGTGACGGTGACGGTGACCTCACCGCCGGGGATTCGGACCTGAAGCCTCCCGGTGGCGGACCCGGCACCGGCCAGCGCGGCGACAGCTGCGGCGACGGTCCCGGTTCCACACGACCGGGTCTCGCCCACCCCCCGTTCGTGCACCCGCATCGACACCGCATCGCGGTCCGGTGCGGTCACAACCTCCACGTTCACCCCGGCGGGGAACCGGTCACCGTCGAACCAGACCGGCGCGGCAACGTCCAGTGCCGCCAGCTCCTCGACGGTCAGGTCGGGATCCACACACGCCAGGTGCGGGTTGCCGACATCGATGGCCAGCCCCGCGAACAGTCGGCCACCGACGATCGCCTCCCCTACCCCGAACCGGTTGGCTCTGCCCATGTCGACGCTGATGTCGGCGCCGACCTCGTCGGCCCGGTGCACGGTGACCGGCCGCGGACCGGCCAGCGAGCCGACCACGAACTCGTCGCCGGCTTCCAGTCCGGACGCCCGCAGGTAGTGCGCGAACACCCGTACCCCGTTGCCGCACATCTCGGCAGGCGAGCCGTCGGCGTTGCGGTAGTCCATGAACCAGTCGCTCCCCCGCACGCCTTCCGGCAACCGGTCCAGGACGCCGGCCGACAGCAGGGCCCCTGCGGTGGTCACCCGCAGAATCCCGTCGGCGCCGAGCCCGCGGCGCCGGTCGCACAGCGCGGCCACGGCAGCGGGCGCCAGCTCCAGCTCCGCACCCAGGTCCGCCAGCAGCACGAAGTCATTCTGGGTGCCGTGGCCCTTGGCGAAGATCACCTGCTCAGGATACGTGGCGCCACACCCCCAGCGCCGCCGCGACCAGGTCGCCGGAGGCGCTGTCCAGCCAGTGGATGCGGTGGTCGCGGCGGAACCACGACCGCTGACGACGCACATACCGACGGGTCCCGACGAACGTCCGCTCGCGGGCCGCCGCCAGGTCGACGTCCCCGCCGCCCGCGTCCAGCGCCGCGATCACCTGCGCGTACCCCAGCGCCCGGGACGCGGTGACCCCGTCCCGCAGACCCCGTTCCAGCAGTCCGGCCACCTCCTCGACCAAGCCGAGGTGAAACATCGTCTCGGTGCGCCGCGCCAGTCGCTCGTCGAGCAGCGCCGTGTCGCAGTCCAGGCCGATGATCACGGTGTCCCACCGGGGGGCGCCGATCATCGGCGCCGACGCGGCGAACGGCGCGCCGGTCAGCTCCCCCACCTCCAGCGCCCGTACGATCCGGCGGCCGTCGCCTGCCAGGATGGTTGCCGCCGCGGCCGGGTCGCGGGCGGCCAGCTCGGCGTGCAGTGCCGCTACCCCGATCTCGGCGAGCCGCCGCTCCCAGCGCACCCGCACCACCGGGTCGGTGGCCGGGAACGACCAGTCGTCCAGTAGCGCCTGCAGGTAGAGCATCGAGCCGCCGACCACGATCGGGACCGCTCCGCGGGCCGCGATCGCCGCCACGTCGGCGGCGGCCGCGGCCTGGTAGCGGGCGACGGTCGCGGTTTCGGTCACGTCGAGCACGTCGAGCTGGTGGTGCGGGATGCCGCGGCGTTCGGCCACTGTGAGTTTCGCGGTACCGATGTCCATGCCGCGATAGAGCTGCATGGCGTCGGCGTTGACGACTTCCGCGCCGATCTCGCCGCCCAGTGCTTCGGCGAGCGCCAGCGCCAGTGCCGACTTGCCCGTTCCGGTCGGGCCGACGATCGCGACCGGTCTCATGGCTGCCAGACACCGGCGAAGTGGCCCACCCCGTAGGGGGCACCCCGGTACAACTCCTCGACGCCGGCCGGCCCGCCCCCGGCCAGCCCGGCCAGCACCGCGAACCCGGCGCGGCCGACAACCTGCGACGGCAACCCGGTCAGCGCGGCGGTGTCGCCGCGGGCCAGCGCCTCGTCGAGGCGCTGCTGCACGACCACGTCGTCCGGGTGGAAGCCGCCCGGTGCGGCCGCGGTCAGCGTGTTTGCGCCGTCGGCGACCACCAGCACTCCGATCGGCTCGGACGACTGCTCGATCTCGGCGCGCAGCGCCCGCCCGTGGGCGACCGCGTCCGGCCCCGCGTAGACCCGTGCCTGCACGCGCGCGCCGGGCCGCACCCGGCCCCGCAGCCAGCCGGCCATCAGTGCGCACAGCGGCAGGTCGGTCAGCCGGTCGGCCGGAGCGGACAACCCGACACCCACGTCGACGCCGAACCCGGCGAAGGTGCCGCTGCACTCAGGACCGAACACCGCATCGCACGGCCCGGCGCCGATCGCGACCCAGCGGGCCGGCAGCACCTCGGCAGCCGCGAACACCGCAGCCCGCAGATCGGCCAGCTCACCGGCCGCCGCACCACTGAGCTCGGGTACCAGCACCGGCGCCGACGGCACGATCGCGATGGCGCCCAGCACGCCGTCAAAGCTATCGTCCGGCCGGCGACGGCTCGGACGGTGCCGTGTCTTTTCCTCCGGCGTCACTGCCGCCGGCCTCGGCCGCCACCGTTGCGGCCTCACCGCGGGCCAGCGCCGCGGTCGCGATCACCACGACCACCACGCCGACGGCCACCACCACGTCCTCGATACCCCCGGCATTCAGCGACTCGCCCAGCACCAGCACCCCGAGCAGCGTCGCCACCATCGGCTTCGCCACCGTCATGGTCGGCATCGACGCGGTCAGCGCCCCGGCCCGGAAGGCCGACTGCTGGAAGATCATCCCGGCCAGCGTCGACAGCAGCCAGGGCAGCAGTTCGGGTGCCCGCAGCACCCCGGCGAGCCCGTCGTGCTTGAGCACCTCGACCAGTCCCTTGGTGAGCACCGCGAACAGCGCCAGCGAGGAACCCGCGACCACCGCCAGCAACACCGCGGCGATCGGCCGGCCCGCAAACATCCGGGCACCCAGCACGCACGCCACCAATATCGGTCCCAGCACCAGCGCGACCAGCAGCCAAACCTGCCATGACGCCCGCGCGGCGCCCTCGGTGGGATCGCCCACCACCACCACCACCGCCAGCGCCGCCGCCAGCAGGCCCGCCCACGCCCACTCCCAGCGGCTCACCCGGCTGCGGATCAGCCACGCGTAGATCGGCAGCGCGAAGAGCAGCGCCGTCACCTGCAGTCCGGTCACCAGCATCACCGAGCCGACCGCCAGCGCGCCCGCCTGCAGGACGTAGTTGGCCACCGCGGCGAGCCCACCCCCCCACCAGCGGGGGTCCCGCAGGGACATCCGGAACAGTTCCAGGTGGCCGACCTGCTTGTCGGTGATCTCCTGGGCGGAGCGCTGACGAACCACATCACCGACCGCGGACGCCAACGCGGCGCACAGCGCGAGCAACGCGGCAACGATATTCGCGGTCGACAATTCTGGCCTCCTCAACCGCAAAACATACCCGCCGGATCACCGCTGTCCACCGAAGCGGGGGAACGATCCGGGGTTGCGCGGGCTCGCCATCCCCGCCTATCCCCGCCTATCCCCGCCCGTCCCCGCCCAGTGCCTCGCTGCGCGACAGTGCCACGGTCGCGGCAATCATCACGACCACGGCCACGGTCAGGGTGACCACACCCGCCCGCCCGGGCCGTAGCACCTCGCCCAGCAGCGCCACACTCAGCACTCCCGCCACCACCGGTTCCACCACCGTCATGGTCGGCAGCGAGGCGGTCAGCGGTCCGGCCCGGAACGACGACTGCTGGAACACCGTCCCGGCCAGTGCGACCGCCGCCCACCCGTAGAACTCCGGGGCGGCCAGCAACTCGCCGGGGCCGCGGCCGAGCAACCCGACAACCCCCTTGGTGAGCACCGCGAACAATCCCCACGAGGTCGCCGAAACCACCGCCAGCAGCACCGCGGCCACCCGGCCCGGCCAGATGCGCGCCCCCAGCAGGCAGCACACCAGCACCGGCACCAGCACGGCGAGCGCCTGCGACCAGGTGCCCAAGTCGGCCCGCGACTGCCCGGCTGTGGGGTGCCCGACCGTGATGAAGACCGCTTCGGCGGCTGCCAGCAGCGCCGCCCACAACCACAGCGAACGGCTCAGCCGACGGCTGGAGAGCCGTGCGCTTATCGGCAGGGCGAACAGCAGCGATGTCACCAGCACCGCCTCGACCAGCAGCACCGAGCCCAACCCGAGAGCCGCGGCCTGCAACCCGAACCCCACGCCGGCCACCGCGCTCCCCGACCACCAGCGCCGATCACCCAGCAACCGGGCGAACAAGGCAATCGGGCCGAGCGACCCATCGACGTCATGAGCGGTCCGCTGGTGGATCACATCGGAGATCGCGATGAACAGCGCGGCGCCCAGTGCGAGCAGTGCGGCGATGCCTTCCCTGCTGATCGGTGCTCCCCTTCCCGTCAAGCTCCCCCCGGGCGGCACCGCGCCCGGTGGCAAGCTGCTTGAATACCTGTTGTAGTCGGTTGCAAGAAACGGCGCCGCGGTGCGCGGCAGGTGCGTGGGTTAGCTACCCGCGCGAAGGGTAGGTGACCCAGCGTATGACCACTGACAGCGACACCCCCGTGCCCGGGCCACGCCCGGGACCCCGGCCCGGACCCCGGCCCACTGCCCGCCCGGCCGGCCCGCAGCCCGCCGGACCGCCGCGCAGCGATCCGCACCGGTTCGGGCGCGTCGACGACGACGGCACGGTGTGGCTGGTCGGTTCGGCCGGCGAACGCATGATCGGATCCTGGCAGGCCGGCGACGCCGAGGCGGCTTTCGCCCATTTCGGCCGGCGATTCGACGACCTGAGCACCGAGATCACGCTGCTGGAGGAGCGGCTGGCGTCGGGCAGCGGGGACGCCCGCAAGATCAAGGCGACCGCGACAGCGCTGGCCCAGGCGCTGCCGACGGCGAACGTGCTCGGCGACGTGGACGCGCTGGCCGTGCGGTTGGCCGCCATCGGTGAGCACGCCGACGCCGTGGCCGCGCAGCACCGGGTACGGCGCGACGAGGAGCGCGCCGCGGCGGCCGCCCGCAAGGAAGCGCTGGCAGCCGAGGCCGAGGAGCTGGCCGGCAACTCCACCCAGTGGAAGACCGCCGGCGACCGGCTGCGCGCCATTCTGGACGAATGGAAGACGATCAGCGGCCTGGACCGCAAGGTCGACGACGCGCTCTGGAAGCGCTACTCCGCGGCCCGCGACGCGTTCAACCGGCGCCGGGGGTCGCACTTCGCCGAGCTCGACCGGGAGCGGGTCGGTGCCCGGGCGGCCAAGGAGCGGCTGTGCCGGCGGGCCGAGGAGCTGAACACATCCACCGACTGGGCCGCCACCAGCGCGGCGTTCCGCGAGCTGCTGACCGAGTGGAAGGCGGTCGGGCGGACCGCCAGGGACGTCGATGACGCGCTGTGGCAGCGTTTCAAGGCCGCGCAGGACACCTTTTTCAGCGCGCGCAACGCGGCGGATGCCGAACGCGACGCCGCCCAGGAGGCCAACATCACCGCCAAGGAGGCGTTGCTGGCCGAGGCGGAACGACTCGACCCGGCCAACCGCGACGCCGCCCGGGCGGCGCTGCGGTCGATCCTGACCCGCTGGGATGCGGTCGGCAAGGTGCCGCGGGAACGCTCCGCCGACCTGGAGCGGCGGTTGCGCGCGGTGGAGAAGAAGGTCCGCGACGTCCCCGACACCGGCGGGGTGGACAAGGAGGCCGAGGCTCGGGCCGCGCAGTTCCGCGCCCGCGCCGAACAGTTCGAGCGCCAGGCGCAACGGGCGCAGGCCGCCGGGCGCGACAAGGATGAAAAGGAGGCCCGGGCCAGCGCCGAGCAGTGGCGCGAATGGGCACAGGCCGCCGAGCGGGCACTGACCCGCAGATCCTGACCCCGCGGCGCTGCTATCCGGGCGGCGGTGCGGCCCCGGGACCGTCGAGGTCGTCGAGCAGGCCGCCGGACCGGTGTTGGGCGGCGGCGTGCCGGCGCTGCGCCTCGGCGGCGAGTTGGACCGCGGTGCGCGACCAGACCAGCCGGGCCCAGTGGAACGTCAGCACGATCATGGTCAGCCATGCCACGAGCAGTCCTGCGCCGGGCCCCGGGTAGCCTTCGGCGACCGTCTGCCGCGACCACACCGCGAGCAGTCCCACCGCACTGTCCAGCGCCGAGCCCGCCAGCGCCAGCCAGGCCACCGCCCACCGCCGGGTCAGCAGGGCCAGCAGCGAGAAGCCGACACCGAACACCAGCGACAGCCACATGAACAACCGCAGCGGCAGCGTCACACCGGCCGCCGTCGCGTCGTCGCCCGCGGACAGCACATCCCAGCCGCGGACGTGACCGGTGTAGGGCATCAGGAACGACACCAGCAGCACGCACACACCGATCAGGACAACCAAGGCCCGGCCGCCGGGCTCGATTTCACCGGCAACGCGACGCTCCACCGATTCGAAGTCGGCGCGGTAGGCATCCAGGCGGCGATGGTGGTCTCCCGCACGGCTCATCGCACGCACCCCGACGTGACGGCCGCTGCGGCGGGCGGCGGACCCACCCGGGGGATGCCCAGACCGACCCCGCGCGGACCGTCGCCGTGGGCGTCACCGGCCCGGGTGCGGCGATGGGTCAGGATCGGACCGTCGGCGAGCAGGTGGTGCGGAGCGGCACCGGTCACCGCGGTGGTCACGACGTCACCGGGCCGCACCTGCTGGCCCCCGGGAGCGAAATGCACCAGCCGACCGTCCCGGGCCCGACCGCTCATCCGCGCGGTGTGCGCGTCCTTACGTCCCTCGCCGAGGGCGACCAGCACCTCGACCCTACGCCCGACCTGCGCCTGGTTCTCCACCAGCGAGATCTCTTCCTGCAGTTCGATCAACCGTTCATAGCGTTGTTGCACAACGGCTTTCGGAATCTGGCCGGGCAGTTCGGCCGCCGGCGTGCCGGGACGCTTGGAGTACTGGAAGGTGAATGCGGCGGAGAACCGGGCGGCCCGCACCACCTCGAGGGTGGCCTGGAAGTCCTGTTCGGTCTCGCCGGGGAACCCGACGATCAGGTCGGTGGTGATGGCGGCGTCAGGTATGGCGGCCCGCACCCGGTCCAGGATGCCCAGGTACCGCTCGGCGCGGTAGGAACGGCGCATCGCCCGCAGCACCCGATCGGACCCGGACTGCAGCGGCATATGCAGCGCCGGGCACACCTTCGGTGTCTGCGCCATCGCCTCGATGACGTCGTCGGTGAACTCGGCCGGGTGCGGTGAGGTGAAGCGGATCCGCTCCAGTCCGTCGATGCGCCCGCAGTCGCGCAGCAGCGCCGCGAAGGCGCCCCGGTCCCGCGAGAGGCCCGGGTCGGCGAACGAGACCCCGTAGGCATTGACGTTCTGCCCCAACAGGGTGATCTCGAGCACCCCGGCGTTCGCCAGGGCCTGCACCTCGGCCAGGATGTCGGCCGGGTCGCGGTCGACCTCCCTGCCGCGCAGCGACGGCACGATGCAGAAGGTACAGCTGTTGTTGCAGCCGACCGAGATGGAGACCCAAGCCGCATAAGCCGATTCGCGGGCCGCCGGCAGCGACGACGGGAACTCCCGCAGCGCCTCGACGATCTCCACCTGGGCGGCGTTGTTGTGCCGGGCCCGTTCCAGCAGCACCGGCAGCGACCCGATGTTGTGGGTACCGAACACCACGTCGACCCACGGCGCCCTGCGCAGCACGCTTTCCTTGTCCTTCTGCGCCAGGCAGCCGCCGACCGCGATCTGCATGTCGGGGTTGGCCCGCTTGCGCGGCGCCAGGTGGCTGAGGTTGCCGTACAGCTTGTTGTCGGCGTTCTCCCGCACGGCGCAGGTGTTGAAGACCACCACATCGGCGTCGGCGTCCTCGGGTGCGCGCCGGTAGCCGGCCGCCTCCAGCATGCCGGCCAGTCGCTCGGAGTCGTGCACGTTCATCTGACAGCCGTAGGTCTGCACGGAGTAGGTGCGCGGGAGCCCGGAGGCCGTCGTCGAAGTCACGAAGCCCATGGTACGGCCGGGACTGCCACCGGATTTGCCTCACTGTTTCCCCGACGCCCTGGGTAGGGTCTTAACCCATGACAAGCCCCGGGTCGGGTATCCCGATGATCTCGATCAGGGGTGTCAACAAATACTTCGGCGGCCTGCATGTGCTCAAAGACATCGACCTGGACGTCGATCCGGGCCAGGTGGTGGCGATCCTGGGCCCGTCCGGGTCGGGAAAGTCCACGCTGTGCCGCACCATCAACCGGCTGGAGACCGTGGACTCGGGGGTCATCGCCATCGACGGCGAACCATTGCCGGCCGAGGGCCGCCCGCTGGCGCGGCTACGCGCCCAGGTCGGGATGGTGTTCCAGTCGTTCAACCTGTTTCCGCACATGACCATCCTGGAGAACGTCACACTGGCACCGATGAGGGTGCACAAGATGTCCCGACGGAGCGCCGAGCAACAGGCTCTGGGGCTGCTGGAGCGGGTCGGGGTAGCCGACCAGGCCCACAAGCACCCCGCCCAGTTGTCCGGTGGCCAGCAGCAGCGGGTGGCGATCGCACGCTCACTGGCGATGCACCCCAAGGTGATGCTGTTCGACGAGCCGACCAGCGCACTGGATCCCGAGATGATCAACGAGGTGCTGACGGTGATGAGCACACTGGCCGGCGACGGGATGACGATGGTGGTGGTGACCCACGAGATGGGCTTCGCCCGGCGCGCAGCCGATCGGGTCGTGTTCATGGCCGACGGGGCGGTCATCGAGGACGCCGAACCCGGCGTCTTCTTCGCCGACCCGAAAACCGACCGCGCGAAAGACTTCCTCGGCAAGATCCTCAACCGCTAGCCGCCGGAACACCGGGCAGGACGAAAGGACCCGCAGCATGGGCAGCGAGCCGTTGCGCGCGCTGGGGCACATCTGTGCGGTCTTCACCCTTGTCGCGGCGGCCTTGGCGGCTTCGGCCGGTTGTTCGAAGGGGCCGGACGGGAGGATTTCCATCGGCGTCAAGTTCGACCAGCCCGGACTCGGGATGAAGAGCCCGAACGGGACGCTCAGCGGGTTCGACATCGACGTCGCCCGCTATGTCGCCGCTCAACTCGGTTATGCACCCGAACGCATCAACTGGATCGAGGCGCCGTCGGGTCAGCGGGAGATGCTGATCCGCAACGGTCAGGTCGACTACATCGTGGCGACCTACTCGATCACCGACGCCCGCCGGCTGAAGATCGACTTCGCCGGCCCCTACCTGCTCGCCGGGCAGTCCCTGCTGGTCCGGGCGGACAACACCGACATCACCGGCCCGGCGTCGCTGGCGCGGAACAAGAAACTCTGCTCGGTATCCGGCTCCACCCCGGCGCAGCGGATCAAGGATCGCTACCCGGGTGTGCAGTTGCAGCGCTACGACACCTACTCGGCCTGTGTCGAAGCTCTCCGCAACCGCGCGATCGACGCGGTCACCACCGATGACGTGATCCTGGCCGGGTTCGCCGCGCAGCGGCCCGGGTCGTTCAAACTGGTGGGCGAACCGTTCTCGGCCGAGCAATACGGGATCGGTCTGAAGAAGGACCGCGGCGACCTGCGCGACCGGATCAACAATGCGCTCGAGCAGATGGAGCGGGACGGGTCGTGGCAAGCCGCGTTCGAGAAGAATCTCGGCGCCTCCGGCTACCCCGTCCCCGCCCCTCCCAAAGTCGACCGGTACTGAGCCGGATTCACTACGAGGTCACAGGAGCGCGGCGTGGAGGTGTTCACCGAGTACTCGGGTCAGATCTTCGCGGCATTCGCGGTCACCGTCGAGTTGACGCTGCTCGCCGGTGTCGGGGCCCTCGTCCTCGGCACCGCGCTGGCCACCATGCGTCTCTCCCCGGTGCCGGCGCTGCGCTGGATCGGCACCGGATACGTCCACCTGGTGCGCAACACCCCGCTGACCCTGATGCTGCTGTTCTGTTCCTTCGGCCTGGCCCAGACGCTGGGCCTGACACTGGTCGACCCACGCTCGCCGACCTCGATCGACGACAGCAACTTCCGGCTGGCGGTGCTGGGGCTGACGATCTACACCGCCGCGTTCGTCTGCGAAACGGTGCGATCGGGTGTCAACACCGTCCCGCTGGGACAGGCCGAGGCCGCGCGGTCTCTGGGCCTGACCTTCGCGCAGAATTTGCGGATCATTCTGCTGCCGCAGGCTTTTCGGGCGGTGATCATCCCGCTGGGCTCGGTGCTGATCGCCCTGGCCAAGAACACCACCATCGCGTCGGCGATCGGCGTTGCCGAGGCGGCGCTGCTGATGAAAGCCATCATCGAGAACACCGCGGCGCTGATGACGGTGGGGGTGATCTTTGCGGCCGGCTTCGTGATCCTCACCCTGCCGCTGGGCTTGCTCTTCGGCTACCTGGGCCGGCGCTGGGCGGTGGCGAGGTGACTTCGGCGACATCGGCGACGGTGCTGTTCGATGCGGCCGGCCCGCGGGCCCGCATCCGCAACCGCATCCTCTCGGCGCTGACCCTGCTGGTCGCCGGAGCGGTCGTCTGGGTGGTGTACGCACGGCTGGATGCCAAGGGCCAGTTGGCGGCGGAGAAGTGGGCGCCGTTTCTGACCGCCGACCTATGGCGCACCTATGTGCTGCCGGGGGTGACGGGCACGCTGACCGCCGCGGTCTGGTCGATCGCCCTGGCGTTGTTGCTCGGGGTGCTGCTGGGGGTCGGCCGGCTGTCGGGCGCACCCGGAATCCACTGGTTGTGCGCGGTGGTGGTGGAGTTCTTCCGGGCGGTGCCGGTGCTGGTCATGATGATCTTCGCCTATTTCCTGTACGGGCTGTTCGATGTCTTCCCGGCGCCGCAGTTGGCGCTGGCCGGGGTGATCACCGGCCTGACCCTGTACAACGGCGCCGTCATCGCCGAAATCGTCCGCGCCGGAGTGAACGCGCTGCCGGCCGGGCAGTCCGAGGCGGCCGCGGCATTGGGCCTGAACTGGGTCCAGAGCATGCGGCTGGTGCTGCTGCCGCAGGCCGTCACGGCGATGCTGCCGGTGCTGGTCTCGCAGCTGGTGGTGGTGCTCAAGGACACCGCCATCGGCTACCAGATCACCTTCGTCGAGATGGTGCGGCAGGGCACCGTGGTCGGTTCCACCTACGGCAACTACCTGGCTGCGCTGGTGGTCATCGCCGCATTGATGATCGCCGCGAACCTCGGCCTGTCCGCCGGCGCCACCTGGTTCGAGCGCCGGTTGCGCAGGTCCCGCCGCGCGGACCCGCTGCAGGCCGCGACAATCGAACCGGAGGGCACCCCGGCGGCCCCGGTGGTTTAGCCTCAGGCTAAGCCGGATTCAGCCGCTGCATTTGTCCGTCCGCCGGTCTAGAGTCGACTCGATACCGCTACGGACAGGAGACTCCCATGGCACTCACCCCCAAGGACGCGTTCGACGCCGCCCGCGACATCGCGGCACACGCGGTGGAGAAGGCTTCGGACATCGTCGAGAACGCCAGTGACATCATCCGCGGCGACATCTCCGGTGGCGCGAGCGGCATCGTCGAGAACTCCCTGGACATCGCCACCCACGCCGTCGAGCGGACCAAGGAGATCTTCACCGGCGCCGAGGACAGCTCCGAGTAGCGCCGGCCTCGATCGGGCCGAGCCCTGCCCGGCTCCGCCTTAGACCCGGCGGCGTTCCCGTTCGGTGGCCAACTCGGCGCTCACTACGCCGTAGGCCAGCGATTGGGGATAGCCCCGGCGCGCCAGCATCGCCACCAGCCGGCGGCTGACCCGCACGTCGTCGTCCACCAGGCGTTCCCGGCGCAGTTTGGCCCGCACCAGCTGTCCGGCCCGATCCCGTTCGTCGCCGCCGTCCACGTCGCCCAGCGTCGCGGCGATCACGTCGCCGTCGATGCCCTTGGTGCGCAGCTCCGCGGCGATCGCCTGGTTACTCTTCCCGGAGCGGGCCCGCCGGGACTGCACCCACTGCTGGGCGAACCCGGTGTCGTCGACCAGGCCCACCGCGGCAAGCCGGTCGAGTACCCGTGCGCTGACATCGTCCGGGTAGCCGCGTTTGGTCAGCTGACCGGCCAGCTCCGCTCGCGTCCGGGCCCGCGCGGTGAGCAGACGCAAGCACAGCGCCCGCGCCTGCTCCTCGCGTTTCGGATCGGCGGCCCCGGCAGACTCAGAAGTCCGCGGGGGCGGGCAGTACGTCATCGGCCGAGCCCAGCTCATCGGTCAGAACGGCGCCGATGCCGAGCTTCTCCTTGATCTTCTTCTCGATCTCGTTGGCCACATCGACGTTCTCCATCAGGAAGTTGCGGGCGTTCTCCTTGCCCTGCCCGAGCTGTTCGCCGTCGTAGGTGAACCAGGAGCCGGACTTGCGGATGAAGCCCTGGTCCACGCCCATGTCGATCAGCGAACCCTCACGGCTGATGCCCCGGCCATACAGGATGTCGAACTCGGCTTGTTTGAACGGGGGGCTGCACTTGTTCTTGACCACCTTGATCCGGGTGCGGTTGCCCACCGCGTCGGTGCCGTCCTTGAGCGTCTCGATGCGCCGGACGTCCAGCCGCACCGAGGCGTAGAACTTCAGGGCCTTTCCGCCCGTGGTCACCTCGGGGCTGCCGAAAAACACCCCTACCTTCTCCCGCAACTGGTTGATGAAGATCGCCGTGGTGCCCGAATTGCTCAGTGCGCCGGTCATTTTCCGCATCGCCTGGCTCATCAGCCGGGCCTGCAGGCCGACGTGGCTGTCGCCCATCTCGCCTTCGATCTCCGCGCGCGGCACCAGTGCGGCCACCGAGTCGACGACCAGGATGTCCAGCGCGCCGGAGCGGATCAGCATGTCGGCGATCTCCAGTGCCTGCTCGCCGGTGTCGGGCTGGGACACCAGCAACGAGTCGGTGTCCACCCCGAGTTTCTTGGCGTACTCGGGGTCCAGTGCGTGCTCGGCGTCGATGAAGGCGGCGATCCCGCCGGCGGCCTGGGCGTTGGCCACCGCGTGCAACGCCACGGTGGTCTTACCCGAGGACTCCGGGCCGTAGATCTCGATGATCCGCCCGCGCGGCAGGCCGCCGATGCCCAGTGCCACGTCCAGGGCAATGGACCCGGTCGGGATGACCGAGATGGGCTGGCGCACCTCATCACCGAGGCGCATCACCGAGCCTTTGCCGTAACTCTTCTCGATCTGGGCCATCGCCAGTTCGAGGGCCTTCTCGCGGTCAGGTGCTTGCGGCATGACATTTCTCCTGTGGTTCGGTACTCGGTCGACCGGTCTGAGGTCGGTTGGCCGTGACGCTAGCGGTGGGGTCCGACAGGCGCCGAACTTCATCCACAGTAGGCGAACTGATGTTCGATTCAAGCGTGACACGCCGTGCCGGCCACGAAGCTCACCACTGATCGCGCGGCACGTCGAAGTCCGCACACAGCGCCCACCACACGTCGCGCGGTTCCACCCCGGCCTCGATCGCCTGCGCTGAGGTGCGACCCCCCAGCGCGGTCAACACGTGGTCCGTCACCACCGAGGCACCGTAGACCTCCCCGAACCGCAGGGTGACGCGTTCGTGGAATTCGGTCAGCCGCACCTGCCCAACCTATCCGGCACCTGCCAGCGCATCGCGGCACACCTCAACCGGGTCGGCCACCCCGGCGGCCCCGGCGGCGGCTCGCCGGGCCGCGGCACGGTAACCCGGGGATGCCAGCACCGTGCCGGCCGCACCCGCCAGGGCCTGCCCGGTCAAGGGCCGGACCAGCAGGCCACTGCCCTGGCGCACCACACGATTGGCCAGCTCCCATTGATCACCACCGCCGGGGACGACGACCATCGGCACCCCGGCCAGCAGGGTTTTTGCCACCATGCCGTGCCCGCCGCCGCAGACCACCAGATCGGCATGGGCCAACAGCGAGTCCTGGCGGCCCAGCCCGACTACCGCCCAGTCCGGCACCGTGAGCTCCGGGCCGGCCAGCCTCGACACCACCACCCGGGCGCCGGCGGGCAACCCGGCACCGGGCACCAGAGCGTCCAGGGCCACCTCCGCCAGCCCGGCCGCCCCGGTCTGCGCGGTCGAGGGCGCCACCACCACCACCGGGCCGGGACCCGGCGGCACCCGCAAGAGCTGCTCGGTGGGCTCGAAGTGCAGCGGCCCCACCACGACGGCCTCGGCCGGCCAGTCCGGCCGGGGCACCTCCAGCGCGGGCAGGGTGGCGATGAGCCGGCGCAGCGGCCCGGGGTCGCGGGCCGGCAGGCCGATCCCCGCCCGGGCCGCCGTACGCTGCCGCAGCCCGGCCCGCACGGACCGCGCCGTCAATGCCCGCAGCGCCCCGTCCCGCAGCCGGCCCCGGATGCCGACACCGGGAGCCAGCCCGCTGCCGATCGGCGGCAGGCCCTTCGACGGCAGGTAGAGCGGGTGCGGACTCAGTTCGATCCACGGCACGCCCAGCAGTTCAGCGGCCATGCCGCCGCAGGCGGTGATGACGTCGGAGACCACCAGATCCGGCGCCAGCGCCCGCAGCCCGTCCAGGTTCTGCACCGCCATCCTTGCGGCGCGCTCGTGGATCTTGGCGCCCGCGTCGTGATCGTCGTCGGCCGCGGTGGGATCCAGCCCGGCCAGTTCGACGGCAGCCACGCCGGCGGAACGCGCGGTGGCCAGCCGGTCCACACCGGTCAGCAGCGTAGGCAGGTCACCGGCGGCCGCGAACCGGCGGCACAGCGCAAGCGCCGGAAACGCATGGCCGGCATCCGGCCCGGCGATCACCACCACGCGCATCGCCCTACCGTGCCACAGCCCCACCACCTTAGGCTGACAGGCATGACCGAACCCTCATCCGGACAAACCTCCACCGACGACGCCGCCAACATCCGCACCGTGGAGGTCTTCCTCAACGCGCTGGCCGACGACGATCTCGACACCGCGGGCGCAGCCCTCGCCGATGACGTGGTGTACCAGAACGTCGGACTGCCGACCATCCACGGCCGGACCGCCACCATCGGCGTGTTCCACCGGATGCGGGGCCGCGCACGGTTCGAAGTCAAGACCCATCGCAGTGCCGCCGACGGTTCTGTGGTGCTCACCGAACGCAGCGACGCGCTGATCATCGGTCCGCTGCGGCTGCAGTTCTGGGTGTGCGGGGTCTTCGAGGTGCACGAAGGCCGGATCACGTTGTGGCGCGACTACTTCGACTTCTTCGACATGTTCAAGGCGACGGTGCGGGCAGTGGCCGCGACGGTGTTCCCGTCGCTGCGGCCGACCTTCTAGGCCCTGTCAGGACCTGCTAGGCCGACCGGCCGAGCTCGTCGAACGCCTGGGCCCAGCCGACCAGCCGATCGGTCGCATCGGCCAATTCGCCCCGGTACCGCTGCCGCGACATCGGGGAATCCGTTGACGCCACCAGTTGCGCTGCAGCGGTGACCATTTCGTTGTACTGGCGGACACCGGAAGCCAACTGCGCGGTGAACGCGTTGATCGTCGGCGCCAGTTGCGCGCCGGCCTCCGGGGCGAGTTGCGCCGCACGCTCCATCGACGCCACCTCGGCGGCCGTCGCCACCATGGCCGCTGCCGTCCGATTCGCCGTCGCGGCCAGGTCGGCAAGTTCGCCGGCGGGCAGCAGTTGGCCTCGCTCCAACACGCCCAGCAGCGAGAACATCCCCCGCTCGGAAGCGCCCAGCGCGGCCATCGCCGGCCGGGCCGCCGACCGCGGTGACGGCAGCCGGCGGGCAGCGCCCGGCCGCCGCGCCGGCAGCGGCACCGACCGCAGCCACCGGTACCGCAGCAGCAGCAGTGTCGCCGGGGCCACCGCGCCCGCCGCGATCACCCCGGTGATCAGCAGCACCCAGACCGGGGTGGCCCACGCCGCCAGCATGGCCGTCACCAGCACCCAGAACAGGGATGCGGCGCCGAAGAAGGCACTCAGCCGCAGCGCCCACCGGCGCTTGCGCAGCAACCTGGCGCGGGGGTCGGCGATCCTGCTCAGCTTCTCCGCCAGGATGTCGGCCGCCTCGCTGGCACGGTCGATGCCGCGCTGCATCAGGCCGCGCCGCGGCCGGGCGCGCCCGTCGATTGCCACTGTCATCGCCTTACTGGCCCAGGGATTGTTCCGGAGCAGCGCCGACGCCCTGGTGCGGTGCCGCCGGGGTGGGTACGCCGCCCGTAGCGCCCCCGGCCGGCAGCGCCTCGCCGCGCATCGATGCCCGGATCTGCTCCAGCCGCGAGTGGCCGGCCATCTGCACGCCGGCCTGCTCGACCTCGAGCATGCGGCCCTGCACCGAGCCCTGCGCCAGCTCGGTGGCGCCGATGGCGTTGGCGTACCGGCGCTCGATCTTCTCGCGCACCTCGTCGAGGCTGGGCGTGGTACCGGGGGCGGCGATCTCGCTCATCGACCGCAGTGATGCGCTGACCTGCTCCTGCATCTTCGCCTGCTCGAGCTGGCTGAGCAGCTTGGTGCGCTCGGCGATCTTCTGCTGCAACACCATTGCGTTCTGTTCGACGGCTCGCTTGGCCTGCTGGGCGGCCGACAGCGCCTGGTCGTGCAGGGCCTTCAGATCCTCGACGCTCTGTTCGGCGGTGACCAGTTGTGCGGCGAATGCCTCGGCGGCATTGTTGTACTCGGTGGCCTTCGCCGCATCGCCGGCCGCGGTCTCCCGGTCCGCCAATGTGACGGCTTGGCGCACGTTGACCTGGAGTTTCTCCACGTCGGCCAGCTGCCGGTTGAGCCGCATCTCCAACTGCCGCTGGTTTCCGATCACCTGCGCAGCCTGCTGGGTCAGCGCCTGGTGCTGGCGCTGCGCCTCCTCGACGGCCTGCTGGATCTGCACCTTGGGATCGGCGTGCTCGTCGATCTTGGCGTTGAACAGCGCCATCAGATACTTCCACGCCTTGACGAACGGGTTGGCCATGAGTCAGCTCCGTCTGATCGTTGATGCTGCCGGATACCTTTGCATACCTCTGCCCCAATTTATTCTGCCGGTGTGCGGCGCGTCGGACTTCGCCCCGGCATCACACCGATGCCATGGCGGTCACCGGTGGGATGACGACCTTGGTGCTGGCGTCGATGTTAGTGGCGGTCCGGGGTGCCGTGCGCTCGACTCGCGCCATCCGCTCGCCCGCCGCGAGCAGCACCGCCGACATCGAAACGTCCAGCGCGCCACAGATCGCGTTCAACAACTCGCTGGACGCCTCCTTGCGACCCCGTTCGACCTCGGACAGGTAACCCAGGCTGACCCGTGCCGAATCGGACACCTCCCGCAAGGTGCGGCCCTGCGATGTCCGGGCCCGGCGCAGCACATCGCCGACCACCTCACGAAGTAACACCGTCATCGCGATCTTCCCCTTGCCCGTCGACTCCACTCATGACCGTCATCTGGGTCAACGCCGACCGTGGGCGTCCGGGTTCCCGGTTGACCCGGACAACTCAATGCCGCACCAGCAGGCCGCGCATGTCGGTCACCGCGGAGATCACATAGTCCACCCCGGTCACCACCGTCAGCACGACGGCGACTGCCATCATCACCTGGGCCGTCACCAGCCACGGCCCGGCCGGCAGCGGCAGGACGAACAATCCGATCGCCATCGCCTGCACCAGCGTCTTGAGTTTTCCGCCCCGGCTGGCGGGGATGACGCCGTGGCGCAGCACCACGAATCGCAGCGCGGTGATGCCGACCTCCCTGGCCAGGATCAGCAGGGTGACCCACCAGGGCAGGTCGCCGAGGACCGACAGCCCGATCAGCGCCGCACCGATCAGCGCCTTGTCCGCGATCGGGTCGGCAAGCATCCCGAATTTGGTCACCATTCCGTAGTTGCGGGCCAGCGCACCGTCCAGCCGGTCGGTAATGACAGCCACGGCAAAGATGACGAAAGCCACAATGCGACTTGTGGTTTGGTGACCGTCACCGGCAAAGAGCGCATACAGAAAAATCGGCACCAAAACCAACCGCAGCACGGTCAGCGCATTGGCCGGGTTCAGTGTCCGGACATGCGCCACCACCGACTCGGCCCGCGGCTGTCCCGACACGGCAAACAGAATATCGGTTACCCGGTTGGCTGACCGCAGCCGATCGGAAGCCGATACTGTGCATGGCGTGCGCCCAGCGGGTGATCCACCGGCCGAACAGCCCCTGATCCGGCGTGCCCGCACGTCGGATGTGCCGGCGATCAAGCGACTGGTGGACATCTACGCGGGCAAGATTCTGCTGGAGAAGAATCTGGTCACGCTCTACGAGAGCGTCCAGGAATTCTGGGTCGCCGAGCAGGCCGGGCAGGTGGTGGGCTGCGGCGCCCTGCACGTGCTCTGGTCCGACCTCGGCGAAGTGCGCACCATCGCCGTCGACCCGGCGCTGACCCGGCACGGGGTCGGTCACGCCATCGTCGCGCAGTTGCTGCGGGTGGCCCGCGAGTTGGAGTTGCGGCGGGTCTTCGTGCTGACCTTCGAAACCGAGTTCTTCGCGCGGCACGGCTTCACCGAAATCGACGGCACCCCGGTCACCCCGGAGATTTTCGAGGAGATGCAGCGGTCCTACGACATCGGGGTGGCCGAATTCCTCGACCTCAGCTACGTCAAGCCCAACACCCTCGGCAATACCCGGATGCTGCTGGTGCTCTAGATCCGACTGGATTCTTGGGACTTCTGGCCCTGTCCCGGACACCCTGCAATTCGCGATAGTGGTACTGGAAGTTGCAGATACTCAGAGGCCTTGGAGACCACGGTGGCGCAACAACTGACAACGCTCGACACCGCCTTTCTGCACGCCGAGGACGCCGACCAACACACCAAGCTGGGCATCGGCGGCCTGGCGATTCTGGACGGGCCGATGCCCGACTACCAGTCCCTGCTGTCGACTCTGGGCGACCGGATCGCGGTCTGCCCACGTTTCGCGCAGCGGTTGCGGCGGCAGGTGCTGGATCTGAACGCGCCCGAGTGGGTCGACGACGACAACTTCAACCTGGCCAATCACGTCTGCCGCATCGCGGTGCCCGCCCCCGGCGGCGACGACGAACTGTTCCGGGTGGTTGCCGACGTGATGTCCTGGCGGTTGGAGCGCAGTCGGCCGCTGTGGGAGATCTGGATCATCGACGGGCTCGCCGGCGACCGGTGGGCGATGCTGATGAAGGTCCACCCGTGTGTCGCCGACGCCGTCGCCACCGTCCACATCCTCACCGGGCTGTCCGACAACGGCATGAGCGACATGGCCGAAGCCGCGGCCATCGATCGTTGCGTCAGCCATCACCCGGCCGGCAGCCGGTTGGCCGCTGCGCCGGTACCGGTGGAGCGGCCCGGCGGCTGGCTGGGCATGCTGCGCGAAACGGCGCAGATCGCCCTGGATGCGGTCGCGCTCGCCCGCCAGGCGCTGCACAGTTCGACCGAACTCGCGGCCGGCCTGCTGAGCCCGGGGTCGTCGCTGAACGGCCCGATCACCTCACGGCGCCGCTACACCGCGGCACGCGTCGCCCTCGCCGACGTCGAGCAGATCTGCCGGACCTTCGACGTCACCGTCAACGACGTCGCCCTGGCCGCGCTCGCCGAGAGCTACCGCAACATGCTGCTGCGTCGCGGTGAGCAACCGCATGCCGAGTCGCTGCGCACCCTGGTGCCGATGGCGATGCCGGCGCCCGGCGCACAACACCCGACCGACACCCGCCAGGCGGTGATGCTGCCCTATCTGCCGGTCGAGCAGGACAACCCGGTGTTGCGGTTGCGGATGGTGCACGCCCGGATGGCCAGAATGAAAGCCGCCGCCCGCGACTCCGCCGACAATATCGTCGCGGCCGCCGCGCACGTGCTCCCATTCCCGGTGACCGCATGGACGATGGACCTGCTGTCCCGGCTACCGCAACGCAACGTGGCAACCCTGGCGGTCAACGTCCCCGGCCCGCACCTACCGCTGCGGATCATGGGGTGCGACGTCGTCCAACTGCTGCCCATCCCGCCCATCGGAGTGCAGTTGCGGACCGCTGCGGCAGTCCTGAGCTACGCCGACAAGTTGTTTTTCGGGATTCTGGCCGACTTCGCCGTACCCGACGCCGACGAGCTGGCCCGCGGCGTCGAAAAAGCGGTGGCCCGGCTGCTGATCCGGGCCAAGCGCCGCCGGGTGACCCGGGACCGGCACGGTCTGAAGTTGATTGTCACCGCCTGACCGGCCGACGCCGAACGTGCACTGAGCGCGAAAAATCGATCCAAATCTCGCGCTCAGTACACGTTCGCCGCTAATCGGACTCGTCGGCGTCCAGACCCTCGCCGCCGCCCCGGATCAGCATCAGCGTCGCGGCCAGTTCGTCGGGCTTGACCAGCACCTGCCGGGCCTTGGAGCCCTCGGACGGCCCGACGATGTCGCGGGTCTCCATCAGGTCCATCAGCCGGCCGGCCTTGGCGAAGCCCACCCGCAGCTTGCGCTGCAGCATCGAGGTGGAGCCGAACTGGCTGGACACCACCAGCTCGACGGCTTGCAGGAAGACGTCCATGTCGTCGCCGATGTCGGGATCGACATCGGTGCGCTCGCCGCCGGGCTTGGCAGCGGTGACACCCTCGGTGTACTCGGGCTCGGCCTGGTCCTTGCAGGCGGAGACGACGGCGTGAATCTCCTCGTCGGTGATGAACGCGCCCTGCAGCCGGATCGGCTTGTTGGCGCCCATCGGCAGGAACAGCCCGTCGCCCATGCCGATCAGCTTCTCCGCGCCGGCCTGGTCCAGGATGACCCGGGAATCGGTCAGCGACGACGTGGCGAACGCCAGCCGCGACGGCACGTTGGTCTTGATCAGCCCGGTCACCACGTCCACCGACGGCCGCTGGGTGGCCAGCACCAGGTGGATGCCGGCCGCGCGGGCCTTCTGGGTGATCCGCACGATGGCGTCCTCGACATCGCGCGGAGCGGTCATCATCAGGTCGGCCAACTCGTCGACGATCGCCAGGATGTAGGGGTAGGGCCGGTACACCCGCTCGCTGCCCAGCGGGGCCGTGATCTCGCCGGACCGCACCTTCTCGTTGAAGACGTCGATGTGGCGCACCCGGGAGGCCTGCATGTCCTGGTAGCGCTGCTCCATCTCCTCGACCAGCCAGGCCAGTGCGGCCGCCGCCTTCTTGGGCGCGGTGATGATCGGGGTGATCAGATGCGGAATGCCCTCATACGGGGTGAGTTCCACCATCTTCGGGTCGATCAGGATCATCCTGACCTCCTCGGGAGTGGCCCGCGCCAGCAGCGACACCAGCATCGAGTTGACGAAGCTGGACTTGCCCGAGCCGGTCGAGCCGGCCACCAGCAGGTGCGGCATCTTCGCCAGGTTGGCCGAGATGAAGTCGCCCTCGATGTCCTTGCCCAGCCCGATCACCAGCGGGTGGTGATCGCGGCGGGTCGATGGCGCGGTCAGCACGTCGGCCAGCCGCACCATCTCCCGGTCGGTGTTGGGCACCTCGATGCCGACGGCGGACTTGCCCGGGATCGGGGCCAGCATCCGCACGCTCTCGGTGGCCACCGCGTAGGCGATGTTGCGGTGCAGCG
>CAZGGK010000033.1:0-50909 GCA_964525125.1 uncultured Mycobacterium sp. | reverse complement strand
AGCGAGTCGATCTTGGCGTCGCGGATGTACTGCTCGATCGGGTAGTCCTGCAGGAATCCGGACCCGCCCAGGGTCTGCAGGCTCTCGGTGAGCTTGGCGTAGGCCTGCTCGGAACCCACCCCCTTGACGATCGGCAGCATCAGGTCGTTGATGCGGACGGCGAGATCGGCCTCAACACCGTGCAGGGCCTTGGCGACGGCGGCGTCCTGGTAGCTGGCGGTGTAGATGTAGAGCGCCCGCAGTCCCTCGGCGTAGGCCTTCTGGGTCATCAGCGACCGGCGCACGTCGGGGTGATGGGTGATGGTCACCCGGGGCGCGGTCTTGTCGGTCATCTGGGTCAGGTCCGCGCCCTGCACCCGCTCCTTGGCGTAGGCCAGCGCGTTGAGGTAGCCGGTGGACAGCGTCGCGATGGCCTTGGTGCCCACCATCATCCGGGCCTGTTCGATGACGTCGAACATCTGCGCGATACCGTTGTGCACCTCGCCGACCAGCCAGCCCTTGGCGGGCACCCCGTGCTGGCCGAAGGTCAGCTCGCAGGTGGCCGAAACCTTCAGCCCCATCTTGTGCTCGACGTTGGTGACGAACACGCCGTTGCGTTCGCCAAGCTCACCGGTTGAGAAGTCGAACAGGAACTTCGGCACGAAGAACAGCGAGAGGCCCTTGGTGCCCGGCTTGGCGCCCTCGGGCCGGGCCAGCACCAGGTGGAAGATGTTCTCGAACAGGTCGTCGGAGTCCGCGGAGGTGATGAACCGCTTCACCCCGTCGATGTGCCAGGAGCCGTCGTCCTGCTGCACGGCCTTGGTGCGCCCGGCGCCGACGTCGGAGCCGGCGTCCGGCTCGGTCAGCACCATCGTCGAGCCCCAACCGCGCTCGGCGGCGATGATCGCCCACTTCTTCTGCTCCTCGGTGGCGATGTGGTAGAAGATGTTGGCGAAGCCGGCGCCGCCGGCATACATCCACACCGCCGGGTTGGCCCCCAGGATGTGCTCTTGCAGTGCCCACACCAGTGCCTTGGGCATCGGCACGCCGCCGAGTTCCTCGGCGATGCCGACCTTGTCCCAGCCGGCCTCGAGCGTGGCGCGCACCGACTTCTTGAAGGACTCGGGCAGCGCGACCGAGTGGGTCTCCGGGTCGAAAACGGGAGGGTTGCGGTCGCCGTCGGTGAACGAGTCGGCGATCGGGCCCTCGGCCAACCGGACCATCTCGTCGAGCATCTCCCGCGCGGTGTCGACGTCGAGGTCGGCATAGCCGCCCTCGCCGAACACCCGGTCCAGCCCGAAGACCTCGAACAGGTTGAACACCTGGTCACGGACATTGCTCTTGTAGTGGCTCACTGCAAGCTCCTCCTCGATGAGAACGCCACCTGATGGTTGGGTACTCGGTATAAGTTACCCACCAGTAACGTGATTTGAAATATACTCGTTAAAATTTTTCTGGCAAGCGAGTGTGAGCTACGTTGCATCACCAAACTAACCAACCGGTTGGCCAGACGGCCGGTCCGGTGCTGAACGCGGGCTCACGGCCGGTACCGGGTAGGGTCAGGCGATGATGACGCCGGTCCCGGTGAACGCCCCGTGAGTGCGCAGAGCAAACTGACGCCGATGTCGTTGCGCGAGGCGTTCGGGCACTTCCCATCGGGTGTCGTCGCGGTCGCGGCCGAGGTCGACGGCAGCCGGATCGGCTTGGCGGCCAGCACCTTCGTGCCGGTTTCGCTGGATCCGCCGCTGGTGTCGTTCTGCGTGCAGAACACGTCGACGACCTGGCCGAAGCTCAAAGACGTGCCGATGCTGGGCATCAGCGTGCTCGGCGAGGCGCACGATGCGGCGGCCCGCACGCTGGCCGCCAAAACCGGGGACCGGTTCGCCGGGCTGGACACGGTCTCCAGCGGGGGCGGGGCGGTGTTCATCAAGGGCACCAGCGTGTGGCTGGAGAGTGCGGTCGAACAACTCGTCCCGGCCGGCGATCACACCATCGTCGTGCTGCGGGTCAGTGACCTCACGGTGCACCCGGAGGTGGCGCCGATCGTCTTCCATCGCAGCGCGTTCCGTCGCCTGGGCGGTTAGCCCCTCCTCGCCGAGCAGACGCGAAAGCCCCCAAAAACAGACCGTTTTGGGGGCTTTCGCGTCTGCTCGCGGTACCGAGCTAGCGGCGGAAGAGCTTCTTGCCCACCCAGACCACCGGGTCATACCGATGGCCGGCCACCCGCTCCTTCATCGGAATGATGGCGTTGTCGGTGATCTTGATGTGTTCGGGGCAGACGTCGGTGCAGCACTTGGTGATGTTGCACAGCCCCAACCCGGCCTCCTCCTGCGCCATGTCGCGCCGGTCCGCGGTGTCCAGCGGGTGCATCTCCAGTTCGGCGAGCCGGATGAAGAACCGTGGGCCGGCGAACGCGGGCTTGTTCTCCTCGTGGTCGCGGATCACGTGGCAGACGTTCTGGCACAGGAAGCACTCGATGCACTTGCGGAACTCCTGGGAACGCTCCACATCCTGCTGCTGCATCCGGTACTCGCCGGGCTTGAGTCCCTCCGGCGGCTTGAACGACGGGATCTGCCGGGCTTTTTCATAGTTGAACGACACGTCGGTGACCAGGTCGCGGGTCACCGGGAAGGTCCGCAGCGGGGTGACCGTGACCGTCTGGTCCGGGGAGAACATCGACATCCGGGTCATGCACATCAGTCGGGGATAGCCGTTGATCTCCGCCGAACACGACCCGCACTTGCCGGCCTTGCAGTTCCAGCGCACCGCCAAGTCGGGGGTCTGGGTCTGCTGCAGCCGATGGATGATGTCGAGGACCACCTCGCCCTCGTTGACCTCGACGGTGTAGTTGTGCAGCTCGCCGCCGTTCTCGTCGCCACGCCAGACCCGTAGCTGAGCGTCGTAAGTCATTAGGCTCTCCGTCCTGGGTGCTGGGCCAGCTCTTCGTCGGTGTAGTACTTCTCGAGTTCGGCGATCTCGAACAGGTCCAGCAGATCCTCCCGCATCCCCGGCTGCGGCTCCCGGGTGACCAGGATGTCGGGGATCACGCTGCCATCGCTGACCCGGCAGACCAGCAGGGTCTTGCGCCAGGTGGAGTCCATCCCCGGGCAGTCGTCGCGGGTGTGACCGCCGCGGCTCTCGGTGCGCTGCAGTGCGGCCTTGGCCACACACTCGCTGACCAGCAGCATGTTGCGCAGGTCCACGGCCAGATGCCAGCCGGGGTTGTAGTGCCGGCCGCCCTCGACGGCCAGGTTGGCGAACCGGGCCTTGAAGCCCTCCAGGTTGACCAGCGCCTGCTCCAGTTCGGCCGCGTTGCGGATGATGCCGACCAGGTCGTTCATCGAGTTCTGGAGTTCGGCGTGCAGGGTGTAGGGGTTCTCGGCCCTGGCCGCGTCGCCGGTCCTGTTGAGCGGCGCCAGAGCCAGTTCGGCGGCGCCGTCGACGGCTGCGGCGGAGACGGCAGGCCGGCTGTCCAGTGCTTTGACGTACTCGGCGGCGCCCAGGCCGGCGCGGCGACCGAACACCAGCAGGTCGGAGAGCGAGTTGCCACCCAGCCGGTTGGAGCCGTGCATCCCGCCGGAACACTCACCGGCGGCGAACAGTCCCGGGACGATGGCCGCGCCACTGTCCGGGTCGACCTCGATGCCGCCCATCACGTAGTGGCAGGTCGGCCCGACCTCCATGGCGTCCTTGGTGATGTCGACCTCGGCCAGCTGCATGAACTGGTGGTACATCGACGGCAGCCGGCGCTTGATCTCCGCCGGTGTCAACCGCGACGCGATGTCGAGGAACACCCCGCCGTGCGGCGAGCCGCGGCCCGCTTTGACCTCGGAGTTGATCGCGCGGGCCACTTCGTCGCGGGGCAGCAGGTCGGGCGTGCGCCGCGCCGAGTCGTTGTCCTTGAGCCACTGGTCGGCCTCGGCTTCCGACTCGGCGTACTGGCCTTTGAACACCGGCGGGATGTAGTCGAACATGAACCGGGTGCCGTCGGAGTTCTTGAGCACTCCGCCGTCGCCGCGGACGCCCTCGGTGACCAGAATCCCCTTCACGCTGGGCGGCCACACCATGCCGGTCGGGTGGAACTGGACGAACTCCATGTTGATCAGCGTCGCGCCGGCGCGCAGCGCCAGCGCGTGGCCGTCGCCGGTGTACTCCCAGGAGTTCGACGTCACCTTGAACGACTTGCCGATGCCGCCGGTGGCCAGCACCACCGCCGGCGCCTCGAACACGATGAACTTGCCGGTCTCCCGCCAGTAGCCGAACGCCCCGGAGATGCGGCCGTTGTCCTTGAGCAGCTCGGTGATGGTGCATTCGTGGAAGACCTTGATCTTGGCCTCGTAGTCGCCGAACTCGGCGTGGTCGTCCTGTTGCAGCGAGACCACCTTCTGCTGCAGGGTGCGGATCAGCTCCAGGCCGGTGCGGTCACCGACGTGGGCCAGCCGCGGATAGGTGTGGCCGCCGAAGTTCCGCTGGCTGATCTTGCCCTCTTTGGTGCGGTCGAACAGCGCGCCGTAGGTCTCCAGCTCCCAGATGCGCTCCGGGGCCTCTTTGGCGTGCAGCTCGGCCATCCGCCAGTTGTTGAGGAACTTGCCGCCGCGCATGGTGTCGCCGAAGTGGACCTGCCAGTTGTCCTTGGCGTTGACGTTGCCCATCGAGGCGGCGGCGCCGCCCTCGGCCATCACGGTGTGCGCCTTGCCGAACAGCGACTTGCACACCACCGCCACGCTCAACCCCTGCTGGCGGGCCTCGATGACCGCGCGCAGCCCCGCGCCGCCGGCACCGATCACGACCACGTCGTAGGTGTGCCGCTCGACTTCAACCATGAATCCTCACTCGTCTGTTTGTGCTGTTCGGTCCGAAAGAAACGTGTCAGCCGATGAACCGGAAGTCGGTGATGACGCCGGTGGACACCATCCAGATGTAGAAGTCGGTGAACGCCAGCGTGCCCAGGGTGATCCAGGCGAACTGCATGTGATAGCCGTTGAACCAGCTGATCTTGGTCCAGAACCAGTAGCGGACCGGGTGCTTGGAGAAGTGGGTGAGCCGGCCGCCGAACACGTGCCGGCAGGAGTGGCAGCCACCGGTGTAGGCCCACAGCATCGCCACGTTGACCAGCAGCACGATGTTGCCCACGCCGAACCCGAAGCCACCCGGCCCGTCATCGGAGTGCAGCGCCATGATGGCGTCGTAGGTGTTCAGTGCGGCCAGCGCGAAGGCGGCGTAGAAGAAGTACCGGTGGCCGTTCTGGACGATCAGCGGGAAACGGGTCTCACCGGTGTAGTGGGCGCGGGGTTCGGGCACCGCGCAGGCCGACGGCGATTGCCAGTAGGCCCGGTAGTAGGCCTTGCGGTAGTAGTAGCAGGTCAGCCGGAAGCACAGCAGGATCGGCAGCACCAGGGCGCCCAGCGGAATCCAGCGGGGGAACTCCGGCAGCCAGACGCCCAGGTGGCTGGAGTTCGGTACGCAGGAGGCGCTGACACAGGGCGAGTAGAAAGGCGTCAGGTAGTGGTACTTGTCCACCCAGTAGCCGCTGCCCCAGAACGCCCGGACGGTCGCGTAGACGATGAACGCGTCCAGTCCGAGGTTGACCCGCAGCGGCGACAGCCACCATCGGTCGCTGCGCAGCGTCTTGGCCGCGATGCGGGCTCGGGTGGAGGAGAAGACGCCGGCTGTGCTGCGGTTCGTGGTCGGTGCGCTCATCTGGGCTGGTCCTCGTTCGGCTGGTTACGTGACGGGTGCTCACGCTAACGCACCCGATGTTTGCGGGGTTGTCAGGTTCTGAACTGGCCGCCGAGACCCTCGTCGTCGACGTCCCGCCGGAATTCAGCATCATATTCGGTGTCGGGAAGCTGGATCTTCTCGACCGCGCACGAGACGCCGAATCGTTCCAGGCCCGGTTGGCCGAGAATCCGTTCCGCGCCCGAAGCGATCGAGCCGGGTGCTGGAGCATCGCCGTACCGCGAATTCCACGAGGTCACACGGCGTTGTGGACCGCCGATCAGTTCGCGGAGTTCGTCGAGTCCACTCGACACGGGACCTCCTCAAGCCGCCGGTTCATCGGTCACGGTACGTCACCTGATGCTAGCCACATCCCGAATGGGACGTGAGAGAGATCACCGAGGAAGTCGCCGGGTGCAGGCAGCAAGAAGCCCCCGCAGGGCGGGGGCTTCTTGGCGGGGCGGTGTTACTTGGTGATCGCGATGCGCTGTGTCGGAGCGCCGCCGTGAGCACCGGTCACCCGGACCGTCAGCACACCGGCGTCGTAGGACGCCGAGACCGCGTCGCCGGTGATGTGCGTGGGCAGTGTGAACGACCGGCGGAATGACCCGTAGCGGACCTCTCGCAGGGTGCGACCGTCGTTGGCGGGGTCCTGGCCGGCGTACTCGTCGCGCCGTTCGCCGTGAATGACCAGGTCGTTGCCGTCCAGCTCCACGGTGACGTCCTTGTCGACGTCGACCCCGGGAAGTTCCAGCCGGATCACCGCGTCGTCACCGTCGCGGGTGATCTCCGCCGCCGGGCTGAAACCGCTCGGCAGGGCCACCGACCAGTCGTTCAGGGTCGCCGGTCCGAAGAAGTCACGGACCCATCGGTCGGTGGCGAAGGGCCGTGACCACAGTGTCAGGTTGCTCATTTCGATCTCTCCTCTGCGTGTCGGGTTGTCGTTGCGTGGCCGGTCCGGGCATCGGGCCGTCTAATGGATGTAACTTGAGTCGACCACGCTAAAGTTCCGACGAGCGTTCGCTCTGAGTGAAAAGGCTCACAGCGGTCTCCGCGGGTTGTGAGGGCACCGTAACGGGCCTGTCACGCGGGGCGACATCGCGGCAACGTCGCAGACCTAGCCTCGCGTCATGACCTCGATCGGCCACTCCTGCGCCGGTGCCCCATGCCGCGACCTGGTCGTGGTCGGGCACGGCATGGTCGGGCATCGCCTGGTGGAGGCGCTGCGGGATCGCGGCGGCTCGGACGGCTGGCGGGTGACCGTGCTGGCCGAGGAGGCCGACGCCGCCTACGACCGGGTGGGACTGACCGCCTACACCGACGGCTGGGACCGGTCCCGGCTGGCCCTGCCGGGTAACGACTACCCCGGGGATCCCCGGGTGCGCCTGCTGCTGAGCACCCGGGTCACCGGGATCGACCGGGATGCCAAGTCGGTGCTGACAGCCGCCGGTGAGCGGCACCGCTACGACAGATTGGTGCTGGCGACCGGTTCCTATGCGTTCGTCCCGCCGGTGCCCGGCCATGACCTGCCCGGCTGCCACGTCTACCGCACGCTGGACGACCTCGACGGCCTCCGGGTCGACATGCAGCGCACGCTGGACGCCGGGGGCACCCGGGTCGGCGTGGTGATCGGCGGCGGGTTGCTGGGGTTGGAGGCGGCCAACGCGCTGCGCGGTTACGGGCTGATCCCGCACATCGTCGAGATGGCGCCGTGGCTGATGCCTCAGCAACTCGACGAGGGCGGTGGCGTGCTGCTGGGCCGGATGATCGCCGGCCTGGGGATCGCGGTGCATGTCGGCGTGGGCACGAAGGCGATCGTGGCGGACGAAGACCGGTTGCGGGTGCGACTCTCGGACGACACCGCGATCGACGCCGGTCTGGTGGTCTTCGCCACCGGGGTGCGTCCGCGCGACGAACTGGCCGCGGCCGCCGGTCTGCGGATCGCCGACCGGGGCGGTGTGCTGACCGACCTCTCCTGTGCGACCAGCGATCCCGACATCTACGCCGTCGGCGAGGTGGCCGCCATCGGCGGTCGGAGTTACGGACTGGTCGGCCCCGGCTACACCAGCGCCGAGGTGGTGGCCGACCGGCTGCTCGACGGCACCGCCGAGTTCGGTGAAGTCGACACCTCGACCAAACTCAAGCTGCTCGGCGTCGACGTCGCCAGCTTCGGGGATGCCCTGGGGACGGCCGAGAACTGCCTGGCGGTCGTCGTCAACGACGCGGTCAACCAGACCTACGCGAAGTTGGTGCTCTCCGATGACGCCAAGACGTTGCTGGGCGGCATTCTGGTCGGTGACGCATCGGCGTACGGCGTGCTGCGGCCGATGGTCGGCCTGCAGTTGCCCGGCGACCCGCTGCAGTTGATCGCCCCGGCGCAGTCGCAGGGCGGCGCAGCAGCTCTGGGTGTCGCCGCGCTGCCGGGAACCGCTCAGATCTGTTCCTGCAACAACGTCACCAAGGCGACGCTCACCGACGCCATCTCGGCCGGCTGCGCCGACGTACCGGCACTCAAGTCCTGCACCGGCGCCGGCACCGCGTGCGGTTCGTGCATACCGCTGCTCAAGCAGTTGCTGGAAGCCGAGGGTGTGGCGCAATCCAAGGCGCTGTGCGAGCACTTCACCCAGTCGCGTGCCGAGCTGTTCGAGATCGTCGCCGCCACCCGGATTCGCACCTTCTCCGGGCTGCTGGAGCGGTTCGGCCGCGGAAAGGGTTGCGACATCTGCAAACCCACCGTCGCCTCGATCCTGGCGTCGACCGGAGCCGAGCGCATCCTGGACGGCGAGCAGGCATCGCTACAGGACTCCAACGACCATTTCCTGGCCAACATCCAGCGCAACGGCAGCTACTCGGTGGTGCCGCGCGTTCCCGGCGGGGACATCAAGCCCGAGCATTTGATCCTGATCGGGCAGATAGCCCAGGACTTCGGTCTCTACACCAAGATCACCGGCGGCCAGCGCATCGACATGTTCGGCGCCCGGGTCGACCAGCTGCCGGAGATCTGGCGGCGACTGGTCGACGCCGGCATGGAATCCGGCCAGGCCTACGGGAAGTCGTTGCGGACCGTGAAGAGCTGTGTGGGCAGCGATTGGTGCCGTTACGGCGTTCAGGACTCGGTACAACTGGCCATCGACCTGGAGCTGCGCTACCGGGGTCTGCGCGCGCCACACAAGATCAAGATGGGGGTGTCCGGCTGTGCCCGCGAATGTGCCGAGGCCCGCGGCAAGGATGTCGGGGTGATCGCCACCGAAAGTGGTTGGAACCTCTACGTCGGCGGCAACGGCGGCATGACCCCCAAGCATGCCCAGTTGCTGGCCGCCGACCTCGACGGCGAGACTCTGGTCCGCTACATCGACAGGTTCCTGATGTTCTACATCCGCACCGCCGATCGATTGCAGCGCACCGCGCCGTGGATCGAGTCGCTGGAGGGCGGCCTGGACCACCTGCGAGAGGTGGTGTGCGACGACACCCTCGGCCTGGCGGAGGAGTTCGAGGCCGCGATGGCCCGTCACGTCGAAACCTATTCCTGCGAATGGAAGGGCGTGCTGACCGACCCGGACAAGCTGTCGCGGTTCGTGTCCTTCGTCAACGCCCCCGACGCCGCGGACCCCACCGTGACGTTCACCGAACGCGCCGGACGCAAGATTCCGGTGCCGATCGGCATGCCCCGATTTCGGCCGCAACTGCATACCGAGGAGGAATCATGAAGCTGCTCAACGACATCCAGGCCTGGACCACCGCCTGCGACTACAACCTGCTCATCCCCGGGCGCGGTGTGGGCGTCCTGCTCGACAACGGCTCCCAGGCGGCGCTGTTCCGGCTCGAGGACGGTTCGGTGCATGCGGTCTGCAATATCGACCCGTTCACCGGGGCTGCTGTGCTCTCCCGCGGGCTGGTGGGCGATCGCGGTGGCCGCCCGACCGTGGTCTCGCCGCTCAAGAAGCAGGCGTTCGCGCTCGAAGACGGACGCTGCCTCGACGACCCGAGGGTGTCGGTGCGGGTGTTCCCGGCTCGGGTCGTCGAGGGTCGTATCCAGATCGGCAGGACGGTGTCCGGCCGGGCCGCCGCCTGACCGGACGCCTGCTGGTGGGCGGTCCCGACAGCGCCCCTTCGTCGATCGAAATTCGGTGATTTCGGGTCTGCCCGCGCCTGCGGTGGCGGTAGGCTGTGAATCAGTCCCGGCGCGCCGCGCCGCCCGGTAGGACGGATTTTCGCAGATGAGAAAATTTTCCCTGACGGCCTTGGGCCGCGACCAACTCGACCGAGCCGGTGCCGAAGCCAGCGGACGCAGTGCGACCACCGTGGTGGGCGGCCACGAGCGTGTTCTGCGGCAGACCGTCATCGCGCTGCGGGAAGGGCACTCGCTGCACGATCACGACAGCTCCGCCGACGACGCGACCGTGCATGTGCTGACCGGCCGGGTGCGGCTGACCTCTGGTGACGACTCCTGGATCGGGCGGGCCGGTGACCTTCTGGTGGTACCCGAATCGGTTCATGCGCTCAGCGCCATGGAGGACTCCACCGTGCTGCTGACGGTCGCTAAGAAGCGCTGAGTCGGCTGAGCGTGCCGGCACGCCGGAACCGGTCTGCGATCAACCAGGGGATGGCGGTGTGCGTGCCCAGCGGTTCGGCGACCAGGTCGGCGCCAGAGCTGCGCAAGCGCTCCTGAAACAGGCCGTCCGCCAGCAGATATGAGGCGATCGCCACGCGACGAGCGCCCTGGCCGCGCTGGGTTGCCACCGCGTCGGCGACACCGGGGTCGCCGGTGGCGGCGAATGCCAACTCGACGGGTGACCCGACCCACTCGGAGAGCATCCGCGCGGTCAGGTGCAGATCTGCGCGGGCCGCCGGATCCGATGTTCCTGCAGCGGCCAGGATCACCGAATCATCAGCCTGCCAACCCGATTCGACAAGCCGCGCCGCGATCAGCCGGACCATCTGCGGTCCCGGGCCCAGTGCCGGCGTGACGGTGACGTCCGGGTGTCCGCTCGCCGCTACATGGGCCGGCAGGTCGGTACGGACGTGATACCCGCGGGACAGGAAGGCCGGCACCACGATCGCCGGACGACCGGCGTCGGCCATGCCGGCGAGGATCTCGGTCGGGGTGGGGCCCAGTACGTCGACGAAAGCGACCCGCACCGGCTGGCGTAGCTGCGCACCGACGCGTTCGGCGAGGTCGGCGATCATGGCGACCCCCGCCGGTTTGCGGGTGCCGTGTGCCGCCAGGATCAGCGTCATGCCGCACCCCAGTCCTCGTCCACGGCCAGGCGGTAGCCCCGTTTGACCACGTTGGCCACGATCTGTTTGTCGCCCAGGGCGGATCGAAGTCGAAATATCGCTGTCTCCAGCGCGTGACCGCTGGTGCTGCCGCCCGGGAGGGTTCGCAGCAGATCTCCGCTGCCGATGACAGTGCCGGGCTGCTGTGCCAGCCGGTGCAGCAGCGCCAGCTCGGCAGGGGCCAACGCGCGGACCGTGCCGTCGACCAGCACGCAGCTGCGTCGGATCTCCAATCGGTGACCGGCGGCGTGCACCGTGTTGCCGCTCAGCAGCGGCAGTTCGTCGGCGATGTGACGGGCCAACGCCCCCAACCGCATCCGGTGCGGTGACGAGGTGGGAATATCCAGCCGGGTCAGTGGTCCTGCAGTCACCGGCCCCACGCACATGGCCCGCACATCGCAACGCAGTGCGGCCAGAAGTTCGTCGGCAACGCCCAGCTCCATCGCACGCAGCAGTGTCGCCACCACGGCGGGTGCGGATGTGAACGCAACGGCGTCGAACTGGCGCCGGGTGATGCCGAAGAGCAGCTGATCGAACTCACCACCGGGTTCGGTTGTGCGCCAGTGGTATGCCCGGACGGGCAGCACGTCGGCACCCGCTGCCGAAAGCTCATCGAGCAATTCGGGTACCGGATCGCAGCTGTCGGTGGCGCCGTGCAGCTGGACCGCTACCCGCTTGCCGACCACCCCGAGATCATCGAGGTGGTCCAGTATCTCGCGTGACGACCCGGTATGCGACGACCAATCCTCCATCAGTCCGGCCTCGCGCAGTGCGCCGGTCGCTTTTGGTCCGCGGGAGACGATTCGGGCCCCGGACAGTGCGGCAATCAGCCTGGCCCGCAGGCCCCAGCCGTCGCTGGCGGTGATCCAACCGCGGAATCCGGTGGCCGTCATCGCAATCAGAACGTCCGGTGGGGCCGCCAGAACGGCTTCGGTCTGACGGCGCAACTCGCTGTCGTCGGACATGTTGACCAGCGCGATGGCAGGGGCGGCGTCGACTGTCGCGCCGTACCGGTGCAGCAGCGCGCACAGTTCCTGGGCGCGCCGCGCCGACGTCACCGCGACGCGATAGCCGGCCAGTGGCGCTGATTCTGGCTGGCTCATGTATTCGGTTTACGTGCAACCGATTTCGGATGTGTTAACGGGCATTTTCCGATTAGTTTCGACCAGTTGCGGTGTGGGTCACACCAGTACCGGGTCGGCCTTTTCCGAGCCCGGCACCGCCGGGGCCGGGCGTCGCGGACGCACGTACATCACCCAGGTCAGCACCGCCGCCATGCAGTAGCAGGCCACGAAAGTCCAGAATGCCGGCGTCTCGGTGCCGTAGTCCTCGTAGGAGTCCCGCAGGATCAGGTCGATTCCCACCCCGCCGAGTGCCCCCACCGCGGTGGCGAACCCGATCAGGGCGCCGGAGTGCGAACGCGACCAGTGCCGGCGTTCGGCTTCCTCGAGGTCCAGCGAATGACTGCGGGCCTCGAAGATCGACGGGATCATCTTGAGCACCGATCCGTTGCCCATCCCGGCGAGGATGAACAGCACGATGAAGCCGCCGACGTAGAGCACCACCGTGGCGGTGGACACCGGTCCCGGGTGGTGGTCGTCGTGGGCGCTCGTTGCGGCGAGCGCTCCGGTGGCCAATATCATCGCGACGAAGACGGCGAACGTGACACGGCCGCCACCCCGGCGATCCGCCACGTGACCGCCGTAGATCCGGAAGAGCGCGCCCAGCAACGGCCCGATGAAGGCGATCTGGGCGGCGTGCAGGGAAGCCTGCTCGGGGCTTTGGCCGCTCTTTTCGAAGTTGACGAGCAGCACCTGGACGAAGGCGAACGCGAACCCGATGAACGAGCCGAAGGCCGCGCTGTACAGCGCCGCGATCGCCCAACTGTCCGGCACCGACAGGATCGACCGGACGGTGCCGACCTCGTCCATGCCGTGGTCGAGATTGTCCATGCACAGAGCCGCGCCGACACCGGCAACGGCGAGGAGCGCCAGATACAGCCCGCAGACCCAGTAGGGCTGGCGGTGGCCGGCCAGGGAGATCACCAGCAGGCCCACCAATTGGATGGCCGCCACCCCCAGGTTGCCGATGCCGCCGGTCACACCCAATGCGAAACCCTTGAGGCGCTGCGGGTAGAACGCGTCGACGTTGGCCAGCGATGCCGCGTAGTTTCCGCCACCCAGTCCGGTCAGCGCCGCGCACACCTGGAACATCCACAGCGGCTGCCCCGGGTTCTCCAGCAGCACCAGCGTGCCGGCCACCGGAATCAGCAGCACCAGCGAGGAGATCACCGCCCAGTTGCGGCCGCCGAACTTCGCGGTGGCCGAGACGTAGGGGACCCGCGCACAGGCCCCGACCAGGGTGGCGGTCGCGCCCAGCAGCAGCTTGTCACCCGCGGTCAGGCCGTAGACGGATTCGGGCATGAACAGCACCATCACCGACCACAGTGACCAGATCGAGAAGGCGATGTGCATGGTCACCGTCGACCAGATCAGGTTGCGGCGGGCGATGGACTTGTTGCCGGCCTCCCACGCGGCGATGTCCTCAGCGTCCCAGTTGGTGATGCGATGTGTGCGCACCATGAAGCCTCCCTTGGTGTTCGAAACCCGGGCGACACTGACCGGTGCGTGAATGTACTGACGCTGTCCGGGTGGGCAGCGGTGTGGAACTGGTGGGTCCGGCAGCCGGGGCGCCGGGAGCCGTGGTGCCTCAGCTCAGCGGGAACCAATGGTTCATGACGTGGGACAGCTGAATGTAGAGCGGAATTCCGACGGTGACGTTGTAGGAGAACGTCAGGCCCAGCGATGCCGCCAGCGGCAGCGTCGGACTGGCCTCCGGGATGGCGAGACGCTGGACTGCCGGCACGGCGATGTATGACGCCGCACCGCACAGCACCGCGAACAACACGTAGTCGCCCGGCTGGAAGTGGTGGTGGGTCAGGTGGGCGTAGCTGTGCATGACGGTGAGTCCCAGCGTCGCGAACAGGTTCGGCGCGAGCAGGCCGTACGCGATGAAGCCGCGGCCGGCGGCCTTCAGGTCCTTCAACTTGCGCGAGGCGGTCATGCCCATCTCGAGCAGGAACAGGCAGAGCATGCCCTGGAAGCCGGCCACGAAGACGGTGTTGCCGTCGTGCATGACCTTGTCGCCCTGCAGGCCACCGATGAAGCCGATGGCGATGCCGCCGAACAGCAGGTACAGCCCGGGGTTGAGCAGAACTTCGCGCAACAGCTTTCCGGTGATCAGGTTGGGCCGCGCGACCGCGGTCCCGCCGGCAGTCGTCGCCTCGGCGCGCGGGGAGTGTTCCAGCGGAATCGTCAACTCCTCGCCGCCGGACCGGTCGTGCTGGGCGCCGGCGTGGTGGCCCGGACTGAGCTGGGCGGCCCCGACCAGCTCGCGGTCGGCCTCCGGGCTGTAACCGGGCTCGCCGGGCATGTTGCCCTTCGAATCCATCCCGCGCTGCCGCAACCGCGCCACCAGGTAGAGCACCACCAGGCAGCCGGGAATCTCCATGATGGCCAGCATCACCGGCATGTAGGCGTCGAATGCCATGCCGATGGCGGCCAGCACGCCCAGACAGGTGGCGAAGGTGCCCGCCGAGTCCGATCCGTAGTAGCCGGCGACCGTCGCTTTGTCGATGCGCCGCATCGATGTCATCCGGGTCAGCAGCCCGTAGGCGATGATGCCGATGACGAAGTTGAGAACGAAGCCCAGCATCATGAAGCCGGCGACGTTGGCGATGCTCGACGGGTCGATCTTGGCGAGTTCTTCGCCGCCGCGCCAGCCGATGGCCAGCAGCAGGTACATCGTCAGGCCCTGGTAGATGACGTAGGGGAACTCGAACTGCACCTTCAGGATCGGGATCAGGAACCCGAGGTAGAAGAACAGCAGCAGGGGCTTGAACAGGTTATGGGTGAAGTTGTGCCAGAATTCGTAAAGCATTGCGGTCTCTCATGTTTGGTTTCGGCAGTCGGTGACTGATGGGGTGAGCGCGGCGGCGCTCCGGTACTGACTACTTGCTCTTGGGGGTCAGGTGGTGCGGGCAGTAGGTGCGGGCTGCGATCGCGGCGAACTGCGCGGCGCGATCCGTCGACAAGCCGGGATTGTTGGCTTTGAGGTCCGTGATGAGCTCCAGGCCGGGTTCACCCCGGTTGGCCAGATCGCACACCGTCTTGCCGGCCGCGATCACCTGATCCGTACTGGTGTAGGTGAACCCGGCGGCCTGCAGGGAGGCGAGGAAGGCGCCGCTGTCGATCTCGGTGGGAGCCTCGCCGTCCGGTTCGGCGTGTGCGGGCACGGCGAGGATCAGGGTGCTGGAAACACCGAGGAGTGCTAGACGAAGCTTCATGGCGGTTCTCGATTCAGTGCGGGCGACGGTGGCGCTGTGGTTATCCCAACGACGATTCGGGGGTGCTGGCCGGTGCGTCGCCGCCGGGGGCGACATGCACCGCGTGGAAGCCGGGCTTTTTCGACAGCTCGTCGAGCAGATCGTCCAGTCCGGCCTGATCGACCTGCCAGTGCTGCACCTCGTCCCGGCTCTGCTGCAGTTTCGCGAGCACCCGGTCGAGCTTGACCGGCGCGTTCTTGCCGTTGCCGGTGCTGCGGCCGCGGACGCTGGTGATCCGCGGCGCCGAACCGCCGAGCGCGCCGCCGGCCAGGCTGCCCATCGCCCCCGCGCCGAGGGCGCCCGTCGCGAGGTCGGCCATCGGCGCCGCGGCCACGCTGGTGGCCGGTAACACGTTGGTGGCCAGCCGAATCGCCGGGGTGGCGGTGGCCCAGCCCGGCGGCACCGAAAGCGAGCCGACGACGGGTGCCTCGCCGACACTCGCCGAAACGGCGCTGCGCAGACCGGCGGAGGTCGACATGCCGTTGCCGCCGAGCCCGGCGCCCAGGGCCGACTTCGGGATGTCGGGCAGCGCAGGCGGGTGCCAGAACGTCTTGAACTGCACCATGCCCATGTTGGGCACGCTCATGCTGTCGTTGATGACGGTGCTGAACTTTCCGATGGACGAGAGGGTGGCAAACGAGTTCTGGTAGATCGATGCCGCCGAGCCCGATCCTGCCGCGCCGTTGATCAGACCGCCCAGGGTCATGGTGCCCTGCGAGGCCGCGGTGGCGAGGTCTTTGAGGACTCCTGGGATGAGGCCGAGCAGATCGCCGCTGGCCAGTGCGTCCAGGGCGGCCGAGCCGGTCGACGCGGCGGTGGCGTTCGCGACGGCCGCACCCTGTGCCGCCTGCCCGCCGGCATTGGTGGTCTGCGGCGGTGTGGTGAACGGCGTCAGCTGCGCCGCGGCTGCCGCCGCACCGGCGTAGCCGTACATGGCGGCCGAATCCTGGGCCCACATCGCGCGGTACTGCGCTTCGGTGACCGCGATCGCCGCGGTGTTCTGGCCGAGGACATTGGTGGCCACCAGCGACGCCAACTGGGTGCGGTTGGCGGCGATCGCCGGCGGCGGCACGGTGGCGGCGAACGCGGTTTCGTAGGCGCTGGCCGCCGCCCTGGCCTGCAGTGCGGCTTCTTTGGCCTGTGCCGATGCGGTCGCCATCCAGGCCACAAACGGTGTGGCGGCGGCGGTCATCGCCACCGACGACGGGCCGGTCCACGACTCGCCCGTCAGCCCGGAGATCGCCGATCCATAGGAGTCTGCCGCGGCTTGCAGTTCGGCGGCGAGCCCGTCCCAGGCCGTGGCGGCGGCCAGCATCGGCCCCGAACCGGGGCCGGAATACATCTGAGCGGAGATGATCTCCGGCGGTAGTGTTGCGAAATCCATTGCCAGACCTGCCTGTCTTGTCAGCCGGCCGCTGCGGCGTTGGCGGCTTCAGCTGCCGCATACGAACCGGCGCTGGTCAGCAGGGTGTCGACGAACATCTGGTGAATCGCCGCGGCCTGCGCGCTGACCGCCTGATACAGCTGGCCGTGAGCGGCGAACTGCCACGCGGTCAGCGTCGAAACCTCGTCGGTGGCCGCTGGGAGCACTCCGGTTGTCGGTGCCGCGACGGCGGCGTTCTGGGCGCTCATCGACGAGCCGACACCGCTCAGGTTGGTGGCCACCGCCACCAGGGTTTCCGGCTGTGTGGTTACAAAGGTCATATCTTCTCCTAGCTGCGCACGCTGGTCGGGTGTGGTTCGCAGGCTCAGTCGTCGCCCGGCTGGATCACCACGATGGTGACCGAGTTGGGGTCCTCGTCGAGGACGGTGGACTTGCGGTCGATGACCCGCGCCGTGGTGCCCACCACGGATTGGGCCGCGGTACCGGCGAGTGCACGCCCCGCCAGGCTTGACATCGCCATCTCGCTGAACAGGCCCGTCTCGCCGGAGCCGGCGAGTGCCGCCGCGGCACCGGGGCTGACACTCGGCAGCACCGAAGCGAGCTTGATCGACGGGGCGGCCGAGGACCAACCCGTCGGCACCGACAGTGCCCCGACCGACGCGGAACCGCCGGCTGACGCCAGCACCAGGCCGCGGCCCACCGCAGGGGTGCCGGGCACCGGCGCCTCGTAGGAGACGTAGCCACCCGAAATGGGGCTCAGCGCCCCGCTGATCGGGGCCGGCCCGTTGAGCAGGCTGAGCACCCCCGGCACGTTCTGGGCGGTGCCGAGGACCTGCATGGCCGTCAACCACCAGCCGCCGGGGATGCCGATCCACCCGACGGGGGAGTACGGCCCGGTGATGGTCGCCATAAACGAGGCGAGGTTGGCCAATGCGGCGTCGATCGCGTCGATGATCGGCGACGACGTGGTGGCTGCCGCGCTGCCCGCCAGTGTGTTCGACGCCAGTGCGGACAACTGGCCCAGCTGCGTCTGCACATTCGAGGCGGCCGCGGCGCCGGCCGTCTGGGCGATCGCGGCCGACTGATTGGCCGCGGCCGCGGGGTTGGCGGTCTGCGGCGGCTCGGTGAACGGCAGCAGCTGGGTGGCCACTGACGAGGAGGCCGCATAGCCGTACATCGCGGTGGCGTCCTGGGCCCACATCTCGGCGTAGTGGGCTTCGGTGGCCGCGATCGCCGGAGTGTTCTGGCCCAGGAAGTTCGTCGCCACCAGCGCCGCCAGCAGGCTGCGGTTGGCGGCGATCACCGGCGGCGGCACGGTCGCAGCGAACGCCGCCTCGTAGGCCGCCGCCGCCGCCCTGCCCTGGGTGGCGGATTGCTCAGCCTGCGCCGCGGTGGTGGTCAGCCAGCCGGTATAGGGTGCGGCGGCGGCCGCCATGGCCGCCGCCGAGGGCCCCTGCCAATCAGTGCCCAACTCCGCGACCGCCGAGTCGTAGGCCGCCGCCATGTTGTGCAGCTCTACTGCCAGGCCGTCCCACGCCGACGCTGCGGCCAGCAAAGGCCCAGGTCCGGCCCCGGCATACATCCTGCCGGAGTTAACCTCGGGAGGTAGAAGACCGAAATCCATATGATTCAACCTCGGATCCGCTATCTGGCTGATGCGGGACCGCCCCAAAGGGCGGTGAATACACGGAGCCAAATACCAATTGCAATTATCGTCAATTCGAATTCAGTGAAATTTAAGTGAATTCTATTTATTTTGTCACTGCCGACGTGGGCTCTGCTTTGTCAACGTTATCCGCGCCATTGGAGGTCGCCTACGGCCGTCGCGGGGGTGGCCGGCGCCGGCGGAGGCGGACCGGGTGCCCTGGCCGCCTGCGTCGCGTCTTGGGTGACTTCGGACAGCGCGCGGCGGGATGGCCTCGGGTCGGTGGCGAGGGGCTTCGCGGGAGCCGATCGCGGGGGTCTAAGAGCCCCTGGTGCGCCACTGTCGGTGCAGCTTGCGCTCGAGATATCCCTCGAGGTTGCACTGGCGCCACACCGCGGTGGCGTTGAACGCCGAAGCGTGGCTGGTCAGCTGGCCCGGCTGCAGGCCGGACGACCGGTGCGGCGCCGCGCGCAGCGCAACGCCGGCCATCGCGGCGGGATGGCCGAATCGGAGGGAGATGGCCCGGGACATGGCCGGTGTCAATCCCCGCTGATTTCGGGGGTGTGCCGATCATCGATGCCTGCCGGATGCGCCGGATCAAGCACGTTCACCGGTGCTTGCGCCACCTCGACGGGGCGTCCAAAAGTAATAGGCATCGGCATCTCCTAAACGGTCACGTGGACCATACACGACGATTCGGTCGCTGGCGACCCGGAATGGCGGTCCGGTACGGAACCGGAGATTTTGCCGCCAGCGGGAGGTTCCGTGGTTTCGATGATTAAAGGGGTTGATTCCTGGAGTGGGCATCGGCCGGTTATGCGGACGTAGCGGGCCGATATTCGATTCGGCCCGCCGGTCGCCCCTGCCCTGGTGCCGTCCGCGGGCGCGGGTGTGCCCGCTGCGGCGCGCGAACCAGCGATGATCACAGCGGCGCCGGCGCGGATTCGGGCACCGAACCAGTGCGTGCGGAGGCCGGCCGGCGCAGGTAGACGGCCCACGTCACCGTCGCGGCGACGAGGTAGTAGGCCATGAAGAACCACAGCGCGAGCGTCGCCTCACCGGTGCGTGCGTAGGACTCCCGCAATCCCAGATTGATCGCAACACCGCCGAACGCGCCGACGGCGCCGGCGAAGCCGAGCATCGCCCCGGACATGGCGCGCGCCCAGTGCCGGCGCTCGGTTTCGCTGACGTCCAACGAGTGGCTCCGTGCCTGGAAGATCGACGGGATCATCTTGAATATCGCTGCGCTGCCCAGACCGGACAGGATGAACAGCGTGACGAAGCCGGCCACGTAGCCGGCCATCGCCGCCGGGGTGGCCGGTCCCGGGGTGCGTTCGCCGTGGATGCTGACGGCGACCAGCAGTCCGGTGGCCAGGGTCATGCCGGCGAAGACCGCGAGGGTGACACGGCTGCCGCCGACCCGGTCGGACAGCCGGCCGCCGTACACCCGGGCCAGTGATCCCAGCAGCGGGCCGAGGAAGGCGACCTGGGCGACGTGCAGCGCTGCGTCCGCCGCACTCTGCCCACCCGCCAGGAAATTGATGTACAGCACCCGGCCGAATGCGAACACCAGTCCGATGAACGAGCCGAAGGCGCCGATGTAGAGCACCGTGATCACCCAGGTGTGAAACTCCGACAGCAGCGACCGATAGTGGGCGAGCTCGATGGAGTGGTCCAGATCGTCCATCAGCAGGGCCGCGGTGCCACCGGCGACCGCCAGCAGCACCAGGTAGATCGCGCTCACCCAGTAGGGCGCCCGGTTGCCCGCGGTGGCGAGCACCAGTAGTCCGACCAGTTGGATGACCGCAACCCCGAGGTTGGCCCCGCCGGCATCGACCGCGAGGGCCCAGCCCTTGCGGCGCTGCGGGTAGAAGGCGTTGATGTTGGTCAGCGACGCCGTGTAGTTGCCACCGCCGAGGCCGGTCAGCCCCGCGCACACCAGGTATGGCCACAGCGGCAGCCCCGGGTGGGCCAACAGCACGATCGTTCCGGCGGTGGGTATCAGTAGCACCAGCGTCGCCAGCGTGGTCCAGGTGCGACCGCCGAACCTGGTGATGCCCAGCGTGTAGGGGATGCGCACACACCCGCCGACCAGGGTGGCAACCGCTCCCACCAGGAATTTGTCGCCGGCCGAAAAGCCGTAGACGGAGGCCGGCATGAACAGCACCAGCACCGACCAGATGGACCAGATGGAGAACGCCGCATGGTCGGCGATCACCGCGCAGATCAGATTGCGCCTGGCGATTGCCTTGTTGCCGGCCTCCCAGGCGGCGGTGTCCTCGGGATCCCAGTTCATGATGCGGTGCGCGCGCGCCATGACGGTCTCCCTACGTGATCGAAGTTCGGTCACGCTGAGCTCGGCTGGGCGGTATTCGGTGGGGTGACCGCGGGGGAATATACAGCCATCTGCTGGCGGATATCGACGGAAAAGCTGAGAAAGGCTAAAAATTAGACTGGCTAGGCCCGGTTACCAGATTTCGCCGTCGCGCCAGTCGCAGCTCAGGTCGCCTTCGATGTCCAGGTCGTCGAGTCCGAGCTCCGCCGGCAGCACGAAGACGGTTCCGTCGGCATCCGGCGTGCGGGTCGGCCCGGCCGGGGCCAGCACCGAGGTCGCCCCCTGCCAGGGCAGCCAACCGCGGCCCGTGTAGAGCCGACGGCTGAGCCGCGCGGCACTGAGGGCCCCCAGTTGGTAGGCGCCCCGGATCACCTGTTCGCAGGCGTCGAGCACCGCGGTGGCCAATCCCTGCTCGCGCCAGTCTTGGCGTACCGCCACGGCTTCCACGTAACCGCAGCGCAGCGAGCGGTCGCCGTGGAGCAATCGGCGTTGCACCACCGCGCCGTGGGCGATCAGGGCGCCGTGCCGCCAGATCAGCGCATGCATGCCGCCGAGTGCGTGCTGCCAGTCGGTGTCGGTGAAGCGGCCGTCGAAGGCCTCGGTGAGCATTCGACGGGCACCGAGCCGCGTCTCGCCGTCGAGATCGGCGGTATGGACCAGGCGTGCCGTGTGAACCTGGGTGTGCACACCATCCGGTCTACCAGGCCGCAGGGCTTACCGCGGCCGCGACCAGTGCATCCGCACCGTCTGCCCGGGGGCGACCTGGGCGAGCGCGTCGACGTCCTCCTCGACCACCACCCCCACCACCGGGTAGGCGCCGGTCACCGGATGGTCGGGTCCCAGGATCACCGGAAATCCGCTCGGCAGTACCTGGATGGCGCCGCGGGTGGTGCCCTCGGCGGGCAGTTGGCGGTCCGGCCAGCGGTATTCCAGCGGCATGCCGACCAGTCGCATCCCGACCCGATCGCTGTGATTGGTCACCAGCCAGTTGGTTCTGACCATGACATCCGGGTCGAGGAACCAGTCATCGCGCGGTCCGGGTGTCACCCGCACCTCCACCACGTCGCCGCTGATGGAGCCCACCGGGGCATGGTCGAGTTCGGGATAGCCGCCGACCGGTTCGCCGACCGGCAGCAGGTCGCCGGCGCGCAGTGGTGCCGGGCCGATCGCCGTAAGCACGTCGTAGCTGCGCGAGCCCAGAACCGGCGACACGTCGATACCGCCGCGCACGCTCAGGTAGCTGCGCAGTCCCGCTCGCGGGGTGCCCAACGAGATCACCTCCCGGTCGCGGACATGCTGAATGCTGTTGGTGCCGAAGGTGACACCGGCGACGGTCGGATCGGCGTCGGCGCCGGTCACCGCGATGTCGATGTCGCCACCCCGAACCCGCGCGGAGAAACCGCCGAAGGCCACCTCGATGGTGGCCCGGTCGTCGGGGTTGGCCAGCAGCCGATTTGCCAGTGTGTGCGCGCGCCGGTCGGCGGCCCCGGACCGGGTGATCCCCAAGTGGGCCATCCCCGGCCGGCCCTGATCCTGCACCAGCGCCAGCGGCCCGGTGCGCAACACTTCCAGCGTGATCATCGGTGCTCCTCCTCGTCGTCGCTATGCCCATGGCGCCGACCTGCTGTGCCCGGCTTCGCCGCGCTTGCGATCGTCGCTAGACGGCCCGGAACCGGACCGACAGCCCGGGTGTCAGCAGTGTCGGGCTGGGCCGGTCCAGATCCCACAGCACCGCGTCGGTGCGGCCGAGCAACTGCCAGCCGCCCGGTGCCCGACGCGGGTAGATGCCGCTGAATTCCCCGGCCAGCGCGACCGCGCCGGCCGGCACCTCGGGTCGCTGCGCGGCCCGCCGCGGCACCGTCAACCGCGGGTCGCCGCCGATCAGGTAGGCGAATCCCGGTGTGGATCCGCTGAACGCCACCAGCCACGGAGATCCGCTGTGGGCCTCGACCACCTGCGCGGTGGTCAGCCCGGTGCGCTCGGCGACCTCGGCAAGGTCGGCGCCGTCGTACACCACGTCGATCACCACGTCGGGGTGGCCTTGCGGCGGCGTGGTGACGACCGCATCCGGGTCGGCGCGCAGCTTCCGCAGCCGCTGCCTGGTGGCTCCCTGGTGGCGGGGTTCGGCGAGCTTCACCAGAACCGTCCGCGATGCCGGTACGACGTCGGTCACCCCGGGCAGTGCGGCCTCCCGCACCGCGGCCGTCCACGCCAGCACCTCGGCGGTGCGGTCGAACTGCAGTAGCAGTGCGCGATCGCCGTAGTCGAGGATGGCGTCGGTTGCCGTCAGATCCGTTGCCGCACTCATGCTTCGACCGTAGCCGTAGGCTGGGTCGGCGGCCACGAGATTCCGGGCTCTGCCAGAACCGCCTTACTAAGGGCGCGCCGACTCGGCGTCCGCCCGGGCATTGCCTGCGAAGCGTGCGGTGCCGGTCCGCGGCTGCTACGCCGGATCAGGCGGCGTCGGAGGCGATCCTGCGCACACCATTGCGCAGGCCGAAGCCCGACACGATCTCCATCACCCCGATGATCACCAGCCAGGCGCCGGCGAACACCGTCAGCGTGAAGGTCGAGTCGAACGGGTAGGCGAGGACCACGACGCCGGCGATGACGCTGATGACCCCGAAGAAGATCGCCAGTCCCCGGCCGGGGTAAGCCGGATCGCTGATCGCGGCCGCCGTCGCCGACACACCGCGGAAGATGAAGCCGATTGCGATCCAGATGGCCAGCAGCAGGATCGCGTAGCCCTCGCCGAAGTGGCGGAATGCCAGCACCGCCAAGATGATCGACGCCGCGCCGCTCAGCAGCAGCAAGACCCTGCCGCCGGCCGAGGCGACCGGCAGGCTCACTGCCATGACGAACTGCGAGATACCGGACGCGGCCAGATACACGCCGAACAAGACGGCCGCGACCACGAGCGAGGGCAGCGGCCAGGCCAGCATGACGGCACCGAGGATCACGTTGACGACGCCGAAGGCGACGGTGTAGTTCGCTACGCGGTGGAACAGCTGACCGGATTCGGCGGTGTGTGTGCTCATATGTGGAAGTATGCCGTAACGCGGGCCGGCGCAGGGGGACTTCGCCCGCACACCGGTTGCGGGACCGGCGGCCGGTTGGCCCGGCTACCCGACGGCCGCGGCGATCAGGTCCGGCAGCTGATCGGCCACCAGGGGGTAGCTCAGCGGGGAGGCGAAGGCGATCGCTCCGGCCAGTTCGGTGGTGGTGAAGACGCTGCGGCGTGCCACCGCGGCGATGCCGGGATCGGCCAGCAGCGCGTGCTGCTCGTCGTCGCTCTCGGTGGCCCAGATCAACACGTCGGCCGTACCGAGTGTGGATTCGAGTCGGTCGTGGCCGATGGTGCCGGGCGCATCGGTGACGGCGAGTCCCAACCGGGTCAGGAATTCGGTGCGCCAGCCCTGGACTGCGACGGCGTTGCCCCGCTCCAGTCGGCCCTGCAGCAGCAGGGCCTTCTTGTCCTTGAACACCGGGTGCGCCCTTGCCGCGTCGGCGAATCCGCGATCGACCCCATCGATCAGCGACCGCATCGCGGCGGGCTGATGAACCGCCCGGCCGATGGTGGTGGCCTGGTCTCTCCAGGGTTCGAAGAACGCGTCGCCGTCCGACTGCGCAACGGTCGGGGCGATGGCCGACAGCCTCCGGTAGGTGTCGGCGTCGAGCCCGGCGTTGGTCGCCACGATCAGGTCCGGCCTCAGGCTCGCGATCTTGTCCACGTCGATGCCGTTGTCCAAGTCGAGCACTGCCGGACGGGCGGCACCGAGCCTGGGTTGCGCCCACGGCCACACCGCGAAGGGCTGGTTGCCGAACCACTGGGTCACCGCGATCGGCACGACACCCAGGGCCAGCAGGTCGTCCTGGCCGGTGTAGCCGGCGCAGGCCACCCGTTTGGGCGGCTCCGGGATGGTCGTTTCGCCGAAGAGGTGCGAGATCGTCACCGGCCGGCCCGGGTCGGTCTCGTCGGCATGGTCAGATGAGCAGCCCGCCGGCAGCAGTGCCGCGGCTCCGGTGGCACCGCAAAGCCCCAGGAAACCGCGCCGACTCCACCGCTCTCGCATCGGCCGGATCCTAATCGACACCGGGCCTGCCATACCCGCCCCCGCCGGGGGTTTCGATCACCAGCACGTCGCCGGGCCGGACCTGAACGCAGGCGCAGCCGGGCAGCTCCACGCGGCTGCCGTCGGCGCGCTCCACCCGGTTGCGGCCCAGCTGTCCGGGTGACCCGCCCGCCATGCCGTAGGGCGGGACAGCGCGGTGCCCCGACAGGGTGCTCACGGTCATCGGCTCGGTGAACTCGATGCGGCGGATGGCGCCGTCGCCGCCGTGCCATTCCCCGGAGCCGCCGCTGCCGCGGCGGATCGCGAACTCCCGCAGCAGCACCGGCAGCCGCAGCTCCAGCACCTCCGGATCGGTCAGCCGGGAGTTCGTCATGTGCGTCTGCACCACCGAGGCGCCGTCGAACCCGTCGCCGGCGCCGGATCCCGACCCGATCGTCTCGTAGTACTGGTAGCGCTCGTTGCCGAACGTGACATTGTTCATCGTGCCGGAGCCCTCGGCCTGCACGCCCAGTGCGCCCAGCAGTGCCCCGGTGATCGCCTGCGAGGTCTCCACATTGCCCGCCACCACCGCGGCGGGGTACTCCGGCGCCAGCATCGACCCGGCTGGAATCACGATGCGCAGCGGGCGCAGGCAGCCGTCATTGAGTGGGATGTCGTCGGCCACCAGGGTGCGGAACACGTAGAGCACCGCTGCGGTCGCCACCGCCGACGGTGCGTTGAAGTTCGTGCCCAACTGGGCGGACGTCCCGGTGAAGTCGATGGTGGCGCTTCGAGTTTCGCGGTGCACGCGCACCCGGACCACGATCGCGGCACCGGAATCCATCGGGTAGCGGTATTCGCCGTCATCGAGCCGGTCGATGACGCGGCGCACCGCCTCCTCGGCGTTGTCCTGAACATGGCGCATATAGGCCTGCACGGCATCGAGGCCGAAGTGGCGGATCATCTTCGCGACCTCGTCGACACCCTTGGCGTTGGCGGCGATCTGCGCGCGCAGGTCGGCGAGGTTGGTGTCGGGGCTGCGGGAGCCGAACGGACCCTCGGTGAGCAGCCGCCGTGTCTCGGAATCGCGGAACCGGCCGTCCTCCACCAGCAGCCAGTTGTCGAACAGCACCCCCTCGTCGTTGACGGTGCGGCTGTCGGCGGGCATGGAACCCGGTGCGATCCCGCCGATCTCGGCATGGTGGCCGCGGGTCGCGACGAAGAACAGGGCATGCTCGCCGGCCTCGTCGAACACCGGGGTTATCACGGTGATGTCCGGCAGGTGGGTGCCGCCGTGGTAGGGGTCGTTGACGGCGTACACCTGACCAGGCGCCATTCGTCCGGCGCGCCGGCGGAGCACTTCCTTCACGCATGCGCCCATCGAGCCCAGGTGCACCGGGATGTGCGGGGCATTGGCCACCAGGTCGCCGCCCGGGTCGAACAGTGCGCAGGAAAAGTCCAGTCGCTCGCGAATATTCACCGATTGGGCGGTGGCCTCCAGTCGGGTGCCCATCTGCTCGGCGATCGACATGAACAGGTTGTTGAAGATCTCCAGCCGCACCGGGTCGGCCCGGGTGGCCGTATCCGCTGCCCTGACAGCCGCCGTCCGCCGGATCACCAGATGCCCGGTGGCGGTCACGGTCGCCCGCCAGCCGGCGTCGATCACCGTGGTGGCGTTGGCCTCGGCGATGATCGCCGGGCCGATGACGGTGTCGCCGGACCGCAGCTGTTCCCGGTGCAGCAGTGGGGCCTCGCGAAATGCGCCCCCCGAATACAGCGAGACATTGCCTGGCGGTTCTGCGGCCTCGGCGGCGGTGCTCAGATGTGACAAGTCCGGTTGTTCGCCGAGCCCGACCGCCTCGACGGCGATCGCCTCGGCGATCAGCGGGCGGTCCATCAGGAACGAGTACATCTTCTGATGGATGGCCTCGAAGGTCGCGGTCATGGTGTCCGGATCGCCCAGTTCGACCGGGATCGAGGTGTCGGTTCCCTGGTAGCGCAGGTGCACCCGCCGTACGACCCGGACCTCGCCGGCCGGGATGTCCTGGTCGGACAGTTCGGCACGGGTGGTCTGCTCGAGGGTGTCGGCGATGTCGGTCAGCCTGGTCGAGGCGGTGGCGTCCAGGCGGGTCTCCACCGCCTGTTCGCGCATCGCGGTGGTGTCGGCCAAACCGATGCCGAGCGCGGAGAGCACCCCGGCCAGCGGCGGGACCAGCACGGTGGTGATCCCCAGTTCGTCGGCGACCGAGCAGGCGTGCTGGCCGCCGGCACCACCGAACGTGGTCAGTGCGTATCCGGTTACGTCGTGCCCCTTCTGCACCGAGATCTTCTTGACCGCGTTGGCCATGTTCGTCACCGCGATCTGCAGGAACCCCTCGGCGACCTCCTCGGGTGTGCGGTGATCGCCGGTGTGCGAGCGGATCGCCGCGGCCAGGTCGGTGAAGCGCTGTCGCACCACGGCGGCGTCCAACCGCTGATCGCCGCCCGTCCCGAAGACGGCGGGGAAGTGGTCCGGCTGGACACGGCCGAGCATCACGTTGGCGTCGGTGACGGTGAGCGGGCCGCCGCCGCGGTAGCAGGCCGGCCCCGGGTCGGCGCCGGCGGAGTCCGGGCCCACCCGGTAGCGGCCACCCTCGAAATGCAGGATCGACCCGCCGCCGGCGGCCACCGTGTGGATGTCGAGCATGGGGGCGCGCAGTCGTACCCCGGCGACCTCGGTGTTGAACACGCGCTCGTAGTCACCCGCGTAATGCGATACGTCCGTCGAGGTGCCTCCCATGTCGAAACCGATGACGTGGTCGAACCCGGCCAGCGCCGACATCCGCACCATCCCGACGATGCCCCCGGCCGGCCCGGAGAGGACGGCGTCCTTGCCCCGAAAGTGATTTGCCTGCGCGAGCCCGCCGTTGGACTGCATGAACATCAACCGCACCTCGGGCAGCTGATCGGCCACCTGGTCGACGTAGTGCCGCAGCACCGGCGACAGATAGGCGTCGACAACGGTGGTGTCCCCGCGCGGGATCAGCTTCAGCACCGGGCTGACCTCGCTCGACAGCGAGATCTGGGTGAAGCCGACCCGCTCGGCGAGGTTGCCGATCCGCCGCTCGTGCTCCGGGTGCAGATAGCTGTGCAGGCAGACCACCGCGACGGTCCGGATGCCGTCGGCGTAGGCGCTTCGCAGATCGGCGGCCAGCGCATCGAGGTTGGGCGAGGCCAGCACGGTGCCGTCGGCGGTGACGCGTTCGTCGACCTCGACGGTCCGCTCGTAGAGCTGTTCGGGCAGCACGATGTGCCGGTCGAAGATCCGCGGCCGGTTCTGGTATCCGATGCGCAACGCGTCGCCGAACCCGCGGGTGATCACCAGCAGGGTTCGCTCCCCGGCGCGTTCCAGCAGCGCGTTGGTGGCGACGGTGGTGCCCATCCGCACGGCGTCGATCCGTCCGGCCGGAACCGGCTCACCGTCGGCCACCCCGAGCAACGCCCGGATGCCGGCAACCGCGGCGTCTCGATACCGCAACGGGTCTTCGGACAGCAGCTTGTGGGTGAGCAACCGCCCGTCGGGCCGGCGCGCCACGATGTCGGTGAACGTGCCGCCGCGGTCGATCCAGAACTGCCAGCCGGTCAACTACGCGCCCCTATCCTTTCGGCCAGGGACTGTAGTCGGTGGTCGACGGCGACGGCTAGGTGGTGGCGGATCGAATCCGGTATGCCGATCACGCCTGGCCGGCCGGCCGCGGGTTGATGCTGATTCCGGGTTGCCCGGCGACCACGGTCACATAAGGTGCAGTCATGGCAAATCTGACCGACCTGCCCGGGCAAGTGGCGGCGAAGCTGCAGGAGTATGTCGAGCGGGGTTCGGCTGAACTGCACTATGCCCGCAAGATATTCGAATCCGGCGTGCTGAAGCTGGAGTCGCCGCAGGTCATCGCGGCCGCGGTCGCCGACGCCGTGCGCTGGGGCGAATTGGGCATGATTCCGGCGTTCAACGCCCGCCGCAACCCGAACGGCATCGCGATCATCGACGACGACGGCACGCTCACCTTCAAAGAACTCGACGATGCCACCAACGCGGTCGCCAACGCCCTGCTGGCGATGGGGGTCCGCGGCGGTGACGGGGTGGCCATCCTGGCCCGCAACCACCGCTGGTTCTTGATCGCCAACTACGGCTGCGCGCGGGTCGGTGCCCGGTTGATCATGCTCAACAGCGAATTCTCCGGCCCGCAGATCAAGGATGTCTCCGAGCGCGAGGGCGCCAAGGTCATCATCTACGACGACGAGTACACCGCCGCCGTCGCGCAGTCCGAGCCGCCACTGGGCAGACTGCGCGCGCTGGGGGTCAACCCGGACAGCACGGAGCCGTCGGGCAGCACCGACGAGACGCTGGCCGACCTGATCGCACGCAGCAGCAAGGCGCCCGCGCCGAAGGTGACCAAGCACGCGTCGATCATCATCCTGACGTCCGGCACCACCGGCACCCCCAAGGGCGCCAACCGGGCCACCCCGGCCACGCTGGCGCCGGTCGGCGGCATCCTGTCGCACGTTCCGTTCAAAGCCGGCGAGGTGACGTCGCTGCCGTCGCCGATGTTCCACGCACTGGGCTACCTGCACGCGACGCTGGCGATGTTCTTCGGCTCCACGCTGATACTGCGCCGCCGGTTCAAGCCGGCGACGGTCCTCGAAGACCTGGAGAAACACCGGGCGACCGGCATCGTCGTCGTCCCGGTGATGCTGTCGCGCATCCTGGACCAACTGGAGAAGACCGAGCCCCGCCCGGACCTGTCGGCGCTGCGGATCGTGTTCGTGTCCGGTTCCCAGTTGGGCGCCGAGCTGGCCAGCCGGGCGATGAAGGACCTGGGTCCGGTGGTCTACAACATGTACGGCTCCACCGAGGTGGCGTTCGCCACCATCGCCCGGCCGGAAGACCTGCAGTTCAACCCGGCGACGGTGGGTCCGGTGGTCAAGGGCGTCAAGGTCAAGATTCTCGACGACAACGGCCACGAACTGCCGCAGGGCCAGGTCGGGCGGATCTTCGTCGGCAACTTCTTCCCGTTCGAGGGGTACACCGGCGGTGGCGGCAAGCAGATCATCGACGGGCTGATGTCGTCCGGCGACGTCGGCTACTTCGACGAACGCGGCCTGCTCTACGTCAGCGGCCGCGACGACGAGATGATCGTCTCCGGCGGCGAGAACGTGTTCCCGGCCGAGGTCGAGGATCTGATCAGCGGGCACCCCGATGTGATCGAAGCGACCGCGCTGGGGGTGGAGGACAAGGACTTCGGTGCCCGGTTGCGCGCGTTCGTCGTCAAGAAACCCGAGTCCAGCCTCGATGAGGACGATGTCAAGATCTACGTGAAAGAGCATCTGGCCCGCTACAAGGTGCCGCGCGACGTGGTGTTCCTCGACGAGCTGCCGCGCAACCCCACCGGCAAGATCCTCAAGCGCGAACTCCGCGAGCTGTAGGCCGCCGCGGCCGCGGCGGGGTGGTCTCAGTCGAAGCCGGTTGCGCCGTCGAGTTGTTCGCGCAGGATGTCGATGTGGCCGGCGTGCCGGGCGGTATCCTCGATCATGTGGAGGTAGATCCAGCGCAGTGACACCTTGCCGATTCGCTGGTGCGGAACAGCGTGGTCCAGTGGGTATTTCGCGGCGATCAGCCGGGACTGCTCGCACTGCTGCCGGTATTCGTCGATCAGCGTGGCCAACTCGTCTTCAGGGAAGAACTCGAACTCGCCGGCCCGCTCGTGCGGCCGGCGGTTGTCGTCGACGCGTTCCTGCAGCAACTGGTCGAACCAGCCGTACTCCACCCAGCGCAGGTGTTTGACCAGGCCGCCCACCGACGTCGCCGAGGAGACCAGCCGGCGTCCGGCGTCGGCGTCGGAGCAGCCGGAAACCTTGCGCACCACGATGTCGCGGTAGTCGTTCAGGAACGACTCCAACATTTCGCGCTCACCGGCGGTGGCCTGGTCGCGACGGCGCGGGCGGGATTCGGTCACATGGGGAACCTAGTGCCAGTGCTGGGCGGGCGCCCAGGCGGGGGATGGTTCACGCGGCCAGCCGATCTACGGGTCACGGGGCAAGCCCAGCAACCGCTCAGCGATGATGTTGAGCTGTACCTCGGACGTGCCGCCGTAGATGGTGGTCGCTCGGCTGTACAGCAGGTATTCCGCCCATTTCCCCGGAAGTTGGTCTGCGTCACCGATCGCCGCTTCGATGCCGAATGTGCCCACAGCGAACTCGGCGTACCCCTGGCCGGTGCGCATCGACAGCAGTTTGGAGATCGCCGCCGCGGGCATCGGATCCTTTCCGGCCAGCGTCAGCAGGGTGGAACGCAGGTTGAGCAGTTTGGCTGCGTGCCCTTCGGCGATGAGTTGGCCGGCCCGGTGCCGCTGAACCTGGTCGAAGTGGCCCTCGGCGACGAACTCCACCAACTCGTCGAGGCTGGCCAGGAACGGCAGTTCGCTACCGCCGATCGAAACCCGTTCCGCGGTCAGCGTGTTGCGGCTGACCTCCCAGCCGCGGTTGACCTCGCCGAGCACCAGATCGTCGGGTACGAACACGTCGTCGATGAAGACGGTGTTGAACATCGCCCCGCCGGTGAGTTCGCGCAGCGGGCTGACCGTGACCCCCTCGCTCTTCATGTCCAGCAGGAAGTAGGTGATGCCGTCATGCTTGGGGACGCCGGAGTCGGTCCGCGCCAGCAGCGCACCCCACGCCGAGAACTGCGCCGCCGACGTCCAGATCTTCTGGCCGGTGATCCGCCACCCGCCGTCCACCTTGGTCGCCTTGGTGGTCAGGCTGGCCAGGTCGGAACCGGCACCCGGCTCGGAAAACAACTGGCACCACACCATTTGGCCGCGGAAGGTCGGCGGCAGGAACCGCTGCTGCTGCACGTCGGTGCCGAACGCCACGATCGACGGGATGATCCACGCCGCGATGCCCATCGGCTGGCGCCGGACCTGGCCGGTGCGGAACTCCTGCTCGACGATGATCTGCTCGATCGGGCTGGCGGCCCGCCCCCACGGCTTGGGCAGATACGGCAGCACCCAGCCCCCCTCGGCGATCGCGACGGTCCGCTCGTCCCGCGGAATCGCCTTGAGCGCAGCAACTTCCGTGCAGATCTCGTCGCGCAGCTTCTCGGTGTCGGGGTCCAGGTCGATGTCGATGCTGCGCATCCCGGTGCCGGTGGCGGTGTCGACGACCCGTTGCGGGTAGTCGCTGCGGTGGCCGAACGAGGCGGCCAGCATCAGTGCGCGCCGATAGAACACGCCGGCGTCGTGTTCCCAGGTGAAGCCGATGCCGCCGTGCACCTGGATGCAGTCCTGAGTGCAGCGCTGAGCCGCGGCCGGTGCCAGCGTGGCGGCCACGGCAGCGGCGAACTCGAACGCTGCGGCGGCCTCGCCCGGCTCGTCCAAGGCGCGGGCGGCGTCCCACACGGCGGCGGTGGCGCGCTCGGTGTCGGCGATCATCTCGGCGCACTTGTGCTTGATGGCCTGGAACTGGCCGATCGGCCGGCCGAACTGCTCGCGGATCTTGGCGTAGGCGGTCGCGGTGTCGGTTGCCCACCGGGCGACGCCGACCGCCTCCGCGCTGAGCAGGGTCGAGATCAGCGCGTGGGCGTGCGCATGGCTGAGGCCGTCCAGCACCGCGTCGTCGCCGATCTCCACCGCGTTGGCCCGCACGTGGGCGATCGGCCGCAGCGGGTCCACGCCGGCCACCGGTTCGATCTCCAGCTGGTCGGCGCGCAGCAGCACCCACCGGTCGCCGCTGTCGATCGCCACCGGCAACACCAGCAGCGCAGCCTGCGCCGCGGCCGGCACCGCGCGGGCTTCGCCGCGGATCACCAGGGCATCGCCGTGCCTGGTGGCGGTCAGCCCGGACTGCAGCGCGTAGGCGGCGATGACATCGCCGGAGGCCAGTTCGGAGAGCAACTGCTCGCCCGGGTTGTGGGCGGCGATCAGGGCGCTGGCAATGGCCGACGGCACGAACGGCCCGGGCACCGCGCCGTAGCCGAACTCGGCGAGCACCACCGCCAACTCCAGGACCCCGAAGCCCTGCCCGCCCACCGACTCGGCCAGGTGCACGCCCGGCAGGCCCTGCTCGGCGGCGGCCCGCCAGTACGGCGGCGGGTTGTCGAGCGGGCTCTCCATGGTGGCGTGCAGCAGCTCGGACGGCGCGACCCGGGCCACGAAAGCGCGCACGGAGTCGGCGAGGTCCTGATGTTCGGTGGTTATCGCAATCGGCATGCGCGCAGCCTATCTATTAACCGGTGGGTTGGGAGCGGGTTGTCCCGGGTGGCGGGTTCACGGTGTTCGCCAGCGGTTGCCCGCCGTGCAGTCGCCGGCAGTTCGCGACGGCCTGGATCAGATATCGGCGCATGGTGTCCGCGGTGTACCAGCTGACGTGCGGGGTCAGTACCACGTTGTGCAGCGCCAGCAGCGGATTGCCCGGTGGGATCGGCTCCACGGCGAACACATCCAGCCCGGCCGCGGCCAGCCGGCCATCGCGCAGCGCGTCCACCAGGGCGGGTTCCTCGACGATCGGCCCGCGGGAGGTGTTGACCAGCACCGCGCCGTGCCGCATCTGAGACAGCGCCGCCCGGTCTATCAGATGCCGCGTCGCCCCGGTCAGCGGCAGGTGCAGCGAGACTACGTCGGATTCGGCCAGCAGTCGTGGCAGCGGCCGCCAGCCGGGCAGTCCGCTGTCGGCGGTGCTGGTGTGCAGCACGGTGGCTCCCATCGCGGTGACGATCCGGTCGACGTGCTTGGCGACGCTGCCGTAGCCGACCAGGCCGACGGTGCAGCCGCCGATGTCACGGCAGTGCTCGCCCAGGGCGGGATCACTCGGCCAGCCTCGGCCCTCGCGGGTGGCGCGGTCGAGTGCGAGAAGCCTCCGCAGCGCGGCCAGCATCAGCAGCACCGTGCCCTCGGCCACCGAGGCGGCGTTGGCGCCGGGCATGTTGGACACCGCGATACCGAGTCGGGTGGCGGCCTCGACGTCGACGGTGTTGATGCCGACCCCGAGTTTCTGCACCAGTCGCAGCCTTCGACCGCGCCGCAGGTCTTCGCCCGAGACCGGCCGCAGCACATGCCAGATCACCTCGGCGGCGGGCAGTTCGCGGTAGAAGGTGGCGTCGTCATCGGCGGCGCACCACCGGATGTCCAGCCAATCGGATTCGGGTTCGACCAGATCCAGCACAGATCGCCCCGGAACGAAGTGGGCGAGAACTCGCAATGCCTTTACCGCCACCGCTTTCCGATCCACTCGGCGATGGTGTCGGCCTGCTGGTCGCGGGCATCGGCGGTGAGGAAGTAGTGATCGGCGTCGATGTCGTGGCGGCTCTTGTCGGTGGCGGCCAGCGCGTCGTAGATCGCTTGCGCATCGGACGGGAACACCCCGGTGTCGGCGGTGGCGTTGATGACCAGTGCGGGAACGGCGACCCGGGCCAGGTGCGGTGCGGCCCGGGTCTGTGCGGTGCGCAGGCTCCACATGCCCAACCAGTTGCGCAGCGTGCAGGCCGCGGCGATTCCGAGCGCGGACCGATTGGCCTTCACCGGCACCCCGGCGTAACACATGTTGGGGGTGCGATTGGTCGGTTCGATGGTCGGGTCGACCATGCGGGGGTCGGCCCAGGTGCGCATCACCGTGAACGGCCGGTCGAAAAACCCCGCCGCCTGGACGCGTTTCAGCTCCGCTTCGGCCCAGTCGGTGATGGCGTTGTTGCGCGCGACCTGAGCGGCGCGGTACCGGGCCACGAACTCCTGCGAGTACGGGGGACCGTTGCGCTCGTCGAACAGATCGAGGTCGGGATCGGTCGCCACCGGGTCGTTCTCGTCGACGACGGCGCCGTCCATCCAGGCGGTCAGCACTTCCGGCCGGCCGAGGTGGGCCGCGGTGGCGACGTAGCCGTCGGCGGCGGGCAGTTCGGTCACGCCGGCGGCCGGCCGCAGTCCGGGCATCGGGGTGACGTTCGGTTCGACGGCCTGCGACTGGTAGGCCGACATCAACGAGCCACCACCGGAATTTCCGAGCAGCACAATCGTTTCCACACCGGCAACCTCGCGCAGCCAGCGCACTCCGACGCCGATGTCGACCAGTGCGTGGTCGAGCAGGAAACTGCTCTCGAAACCGCGGAACCGGGTGTTCCAGCCCAGGAACCCGATGCCGCGGGCCGCCATGTAGGCGGCGAGGTAGTGCTCGGAGAAGTCGATCTGATAATGGGTGGCGATCATCGCCACCTTCGGCCTGCCGCCCGCCGGGCGGTGGTACAGCCCCTGGCAGGGGTGGCCACCGGCACCGGCCCGCGCCGCAGTGGGGGAGGGCAGCCCGATGAACTCCCGGGTGACTTCCGGTCTTGCTGACATGTCAGGGGGTCTCCTTGCAGTAGATGGCCCGGTAGAAGATGTTGGCCAGGGTGTTGATGCACGCTTCGTCGTCAGCCTCGTCGGCCCGGCTCCCGCTGAGTTGGATGTAGCAGAACTGGTTGAACATCGCCACGATCGCCACCGCGATCAGGTGCGGGTCGTCGCCGGCGCCGGCGCCGTCGGCCTGGGCCCGCTTCACCATCTCGGTGATGAAATCAATCGGGATCGAGCACATCTGGGCCCAGTGCGCGGCGAAATCCTCGTTGACCATGGCCAGCTGGGACACGCTGATCATCTCGGCGAGCCGGTTGCGGTAGGTGTGCCAATGGGCCGCCGCCGCTTGGTGCGCCCGTTCCCGATCGGACAGCCCGTGCCTGGTCACGGCAGCGGCCCGCTGATTCGCCTCGTCGCGGAAGCGCAGCGCCCACTGCCGGACCATCGCCTCTTTGGAGTCGTAGTAGTTGTAGAACGACGCCGCCGACCGGTCCGCTTCGGCCGCGATGTCGGCAACGGTGGTGGCCAGGATGCCTTTGCGGGCGATGACCGCGCGAGCGGCGGCGTCGATGGCGGCCTGGGTTCGCCGGCCGCGGTGGGTGGGCAACTCGACCCGCCGGGCGGGCCGGGTGGATTCGGTCGACACCTGCGGTGGTCCCTTCCTGGGAGCCCTGGCAAAGAACTGAATCTGATGTTAGGTTCAGTTCTACATTATGGCCAGGCGGTGCTCCCGTCGAGGCGGATGGGAGTCGCGCGGTGATCAAGCCGAATTTCACCAACACCGAGTTCGAGATCGGCGGGATCAACCATGTCGCGCTGGTCTGTTCCGATATGGCCCGCACCGTGGACTTCTACAGCAACACCCTGGGCATGCCGCTGATCAAGTCGCTCGATCTGCCCGGCGGGATGGGGCAGCACTTCTTCTTCGATGCCGGCAACGGTGACTGCGTGGCATTCTTCTGGTTCCGTGACGCACCGGACGGCGTGCCCGGAATATCGGCACCTGCGGCCCTCCCGGGTATCGGCGAGTTCAGCAGTGCGGTGAGCAGCCTGAACCACCTGGCACTGCACGTGCCGGCCGAGAAATTCGACGAGTATCGGCAGAAGCTCAAGGACAAGGGCGTGCGGGTCGGTCCGGTGCTCAACCACGACGACTCCGAGATGCAGGCCTCGGCCATCGTGCACCCCGGGGTATACGTGCGGTCCTTCTACTTTCACGACCCCGACGGAATCACCATCGAATTCGCCTGCTGGACCAAGGAGTTCACCGCCGACGCCGCCAGGGTCGAGCCCAGGACCGCAGCGGACCGGCGGCTGCCGCCGGCGCATTAGTCGGTATCAGTCGCGGTACAGATCGGGATCGCCGAGCCTGTCGAGCAGCGCCGTCAACTGATCGACCAACTCGTCGGGCCCGAACCGCACCTCCCGGGCCAGCCAGGCGCTGATCGTCTGCGCCACGCCGCCGACCACGAAGTGTGCGGCGGCCTTGATCCGATCGTTCTCCGGCAGGTGCAACACCGTTCCGGCGTGCTGACCGGACAACATCGCCAGCAGCGCACCGGATTCCATCCGTTTGCGCACCACCACCGCGTTGCTCAGCTTCACGCTGAACAGCAGTCGCCCGATCCGGGCGTCACCGGCGATGGTCCGCACGATGTAGCCCATCCCGGCGCGGGTTTGTTCTTCGATCGGGACCGCGTCCATGGCGGCCCGGGTGTTGCCGGCCAGGTCGGCGATAACCCAGTCGAAGACCGCACTGACGAATTCGTCTTTGTCGGTGAAGCTCTCGTAGAAGTAGCGCACGGTCAGCCCGGCTTCCCGGCAGATGCTCCGCACCGTCAATTCGGCGGCATCGGGCAGTTCGGCTCCGAGCAGGCTCAACCCGGCCTCCAGTAGCCGGGCCCGCCGTGCTGCCAGTCGCTGGGCGGCGTCGACGCCGGCGTAGGCGCGCGACGTCTTGATGGCGACCATGGCGACCATATTGGCATTGACACCCGAAGCGGGGCGGGGCAATATCGGGAAACGAGCGTTGTCAGAATTTTCGGGCGGATCGGGTGGGTGCAGCCATGACAGTGGAGGAGTCGTTGCCGCAGGTAGAACGCAGAGTCGGCGAGCCGCCGGACCCGCGGCGACGGCGTGCCCCCCGGATCGGCGACGTCGACATGACCGACGGGCTCTTCGGCTTGTCGCTGATTGCCGGCTCCGCCAACGTGATCATGCAGCTGGCCCGGCCGCAGGTGGGCTATGGCGTGCTGGAGAGCCGGGTGGAGACCGGGCGCGCGGATATCCACCCGTTCAAACGGGCCCGCACCACGATCGGCTACCTGGCGATGATCGCCCTGGGGACCGACGAAGAGAAGAAGGCCTTCAAGGAGGCGATCGACGTCGCCCACCGCCAGGTCCGGTCCACGCCGGACAGCCCGGTGAAATACAACGCCTTCGATCCGGAACTGCAACTCTGGGTGGCGGCCTGCCTGTACAAGGGTTCGGTCGACCTGTACCGGATGTTCTATGGCGAACTCGATGACGACATGGCCGATGTCATGTACCAGCAGGGGAAGATCTTCGGCACCGCACTGCAGGTACGACCGGAGATGTGGCCGGCCGATCGGGTCGCGTTCGACGCCTACTGGCAGGACCAGTTGGACAACAACATTCACATCGACGGCCCGGTGCACGATTATCTGTACCGGATCGCCGCGGTCCGCATGCGCGGCGTGACCCTGCCCGGCCCGCTGCACAAGCTGGTCGAGCAGCCGATGCTGTTCATCACCACCGGGTTTCTGCCGCAGCGTTTCCGCGACGAGATGAAATTGCCCTGGGATACCGGTAAACAGCGCCAGTTCGACACGCTGATCGAGGTGCTGCGGGTGGTCAACGGGGTCACGCCGAAGCCGTTGCGCCAGTTGCCGTTCACCGCACTGATGTGGGATATGCGGTGGCGGATGCGGACCGGCCGGCCACTGGTCTGAGGCGGGGAGCGGCGCTGAGTCAACGGATCTCAGTGCACCACTTCCCGCCGGATGGCATCAATCCTGCGCGTCCAGCCGCGCGCATCGAGGTGTTCCAGCAGCGGGATCGCCACCCGCCGGGTGGTCCCGAGTGCCTGCTTGGCCTGGGTGGCGGTGAATGGCTGTGTCAGCTGCGCCAATTCGCGCATCGCCAGCGCGGGAGCCGTTGGCAGCAGCACCACCGCGTCGGTCAGACGCAGCAGACGCCCGGCGCGTCCGGCGGCCGCGAGTTCGCGGACACCGAGGTGCAGCGCGGCCAGCTCGTCGGCCTCCGGGGCGCGGAACGGCTCCGCGGCCAGTCGCCGCTCCAACTCGGCCACCGCTTCCTCGGCGAGCCCCAGGTCAGAGCGGCTGCCGGGCAGTCTGATTCTCCCGGCACACTGTTCCAGTTCGGCTTCGGGTACAACCCGGTCGAGCAGCGCCTCGTCGGGAAGTCCGAGCAGATCACGGGCTGCGCCCCGCGATAACCCGTCCGCAAGTGGATTGCGTTGGTGTAGCTCGCACACCGCGGCACGCAACCGCCTGCGCCAGCCGTCATAGGTCGGCGCGTGTACCCACCAGCCGTCGTGCACCCGAACATCGGCAGGGGTCTGCGAACAGTCGTAGCCGAGTAGACGTAGCTGCCGTTCGCTGATCGCCCCGCGAGAGGCCACCGCGCTGGCCACATCGGCGCCGGCAGCCATTCTGGCCAGCGCGCGGGCGCTGTCACCCCGGCGTCGCAGTGCCGGAGGGTCGGCGTCGAGCACCTGCACCCCGCCCAGCACCCGTCGTCCGCCCGGGTCGTGCAGCACGAGTCGATCCGAAAGCTCGAGTGGCAGCGGGTGTTCCAGCGTAAGCCGGGCGTGGTCGTCGTCGAAGCGGCGTAACCGTGCCGGTACGGCTGCCGTGCCGATGCGCGCGGTCAGCTGCCCGGGCGCATCGGAAAACGGCACACCGGTGCTGCGGTGGACGTCGACGGCCCGGGTGCACAGCCATTCGCCGGGGGTGGCCAGCGCGGCGCCGCGGTGCACGTCGCCGGCAGCCACCCCCCGCAGGTTGACCGCCACCCGGGTCGTCGGCTGGACTTCCGGGTAGGCCAGGCCGCAGCTCTGCAAGCCGCGCACCGTGACCTCCTGCGATTGACCCGGGCCGAGTAGTTGCAGCCGGTCGCCGCGGTGCAGTGTGCCCGCTGTCAGGGTGCCGGTCACCACGGTGCCGGCGCCGCCGATGGTGAAGGAGCGGTCCAGCCACAGCCGCACCCGTCCGGTCGGCCTCGACGGCGCAACCCGGTCCAGCACGCCGTCGAGGGCTGCCCGCAACTCTGTCAGGCCGGTGCCGTGCAGCGCGGACACCGGGATCGCCGGGGCGTCACGCAGGCCGGTCGCGGCCAGTTCGGCGCGAGCCCGGGCGAGCACATCGCCGACGCGATCGGAAGCGGCCAGGTCGGTGCGGGTCAGCGCGATGACCCCGTGGGAGATCCCCAGTGCGGCTATGACATCGCGATGATCTGACGATTGGGCCTGCCAGCCCCGGTCGGCGGCCACCACGAAGCACACCACGCCGGCCGGGCCCAGCCCGGCCAGGGCGTTGCCGAGGAAGCGTTGGTGGCCGGGAACGTCGACGAATGCCAGCTTCCGCCCAGATGCCAGGGTGGTCCAGGCGAAGCCGAGGTCGATGGTGAGCCCGCGGCGACGCTCTTCGGCCCACCGGTCGGGCTGCATCCCGGTCAGGGCCTGCACCAGCGCGGACTTGCCGTGGTCGACGTGGCCGGCGGTGGCGACGGTGAACATGGTCAACCCAGCGCCGTGCGCACCGCGGCCAGCAACCGCTCATCGTCGGCCTCGGGAACGCAGCGCAGGTCGACCAGGCAGGCGCCGTCGTGTACCCGCGGCAGCACGGCCGGATCACCGCCGCGCAGCCGGGCCGCTGCCGACTCCGGTAGTCGAATTGCCCAGCCGGGCAGCGGAACTCCCGGGGCGCCGCCACCGCCGACCCGGCCGTTGTGCGGGACCACGGTTGCGCCGACGGCGTCGGCGAGCCGCCCGCACCGCTCACGCAACCGATCGGGGTCGGCGTGCAGTGCCCGGGTGACCGGTGGCTGCGGTCCGGTGATGGTGGCCTCCAGCGCTGCCAGCGCCAGCTTGTCGGCGCGCACCGCGCGGGCCAGCGGATGACGGGCCAACCGGGAGATCACCTCGGCCCGCCCGAGCAGCAGGCCGGCCTGCGGCCCGCCCAGCAGTTTGTCGCCGCTGGCGGTGACGACATCGGCGCCGTCGGCCAGGGCGGTGGCCGCATCCGGCTCGCCGGGCAGCACCGGGTCGGGCGCCAGCAGCCCGCTGCCCAGGTCGGCCAGCAGGGGCACGCCGTGGTCGTCGGCCAGCGTGCGGAGGTCACGCAACGGCACCGCGGCGGTGAACCCGTGCACGGCGAAGTTGCTCGGATGGACCTTGAGGATGCAGCCGGTCTGCGGGCCCAGCGCGTCGGCGTAGTCGCGCAGGTGGGTGCGGTTGGTGGTGCCCACCTCGCGCAGCCTCGCACCGGTCGAAGCGATCAGGTCGGGCAGCCGGAAGCCGGCGCCGATCTCGATCAGCTCGCCACGGCTGACCACCACCTCGCTGCCCGTGGATAGGGCGGTGGTGGCCAGCACCAGCGCGGCAGCGCCGTTGTTGACCACCAGCGCGTCCTGTGCGTCCGGGCAGACGGCCAGCAGCGCGGCGCGGGCGGCGGCCCCACGCTTGGTTCGGGTGCCGCTGGCCAGGTCGATCTCGACGTCGACATAGCCGCCGGCGATCAGCAGCGCGTCCAGCGCGGCCGCGGAGAGCGGAGCGCGGCCCAGGTTGGTGTGCACCACCACGCCGGTGGCGTTGAGCACCGGTCGCAACGTGGTCGGGGGGTGTGCGCGAAGCCGGTCCAGCAGCGTCGACTGCACCTGGTCCGGTGCCAGGTCGCCACGCCTGGCCTGCTGCTGAATATCGCGCACCAGGGCGCGAACAGCGGTGTCGCCCAGCATCTCTCGTGATCTGCGCACCGCCGGCAGGGTAAGCAGGTGATCGGTGCGCGGGATGGCGCGGCGTGGATCGACCTGACTCACGATCCCTCCTGCTGGGTCGGTTGGCGGAGGCGGACGGGAATCGAACCCGCCAGGCCGAGCTGCTCGGCCTCACCGGTTTTGAAGACCGGGGGGCCCACCAGGACCCGGACGCCTCCGCTGCCAAACCTAGTCCCTGTGCGTCCCGCCGAGGAGAGCGACGGCATAGCCTCGACGGATGATTCGGCTGACCGGGTATGCCCGCGGTGGTGGCTGCGCCTGCAAGATCCCGCCCGGCGAGCTCGAGGAGGCGGTGCGCGGCTTGACCGGCCAGTCCGGCGGCAGCGTGCTGGTCGGACTCGACGACGGTGACGACGCCGCCGCGGTGCGCCTGCGCGATGACCTCGCGGTGCTGTCGACGGCGGACTTCTTCACGCCCGTGGTCGACGACGCGTACGACTGGGGCCGGATCGCCGCGGCCAACGCGCTGTCGGATGTCTACGCGATGGGTGGGCGGCCCGTCGTCGCGATCAACCTGGTCGGCTGGCCGCGCGAGGTGCTTCCCCTGGAGTTGCTGACCGAGGTGCTGCGCGGCGGGATGGAGGTAGCCGCGCAGGCCGGTTGCCCGCTGATCGGCGGGCATTCGATCGATGACCCGGAGCCGAAATACGGCATGGCCGTGACCGGTGTCGCCGACCCGAATCGGCTGCTGCGCAATGACTCGGCTGCGCCCGGGCTGCCGCTGACGCTGACCAAGCCGATCGGGGTCGGGCTGCTCAACAACCGGCACAAGCGCACCGGCGAGGTGTTCGCCGAGGCGGTGGCGGTGATGACTCAGCTCAACCGCGATGCGGCCGATGCCGCGTTGGCGGCCGGCGTCCGGGCAGCCACCGACGTCACCGGGTTCGGACTGCTGGGTCATCTGTACAAGATGTGCCGGGCGTCGGGTGTGGGCGCGATCATCGAGGCCGCCGCGGTGCCCGTAATCGCCGGTGCCCGGGATGCTTTGCGCGACGGGTTCGTCTCCGGCGGCACCCGGCGCAACCTGGACTGGGTGCGCGCGCACCTGCGTACCGGGTGCGGGGTCACCGAGGACGACCTGTTGCTGTGTGCCGACGCGCAGACATCGGGCGGTTTGCTGGTTGTCGGTGAGCTTCCGGGGTATCCCGTGATCGGGCATACCGTGGCCGGCGAGGGAATCACAGTTCAATGACCGTCAGCAGCGGGCGGCCGATAACGACGCCGCCATTGCCTTTGCCATGGTTGGTCACCCGGTGCGCTGCGCCGGCTTCTGCTGCCTCGACGATCTGCGATGCGTTCTGGCGAAGTTCCCGAATGCCTACAGATTTCACATAGTGGATGTGGCCCGTCTTGTTCGTGGGCTTCCATGGTCCTCCGTAGGCTGGACCGATGAGCGAGCGTTTCAAGGTCGGCGACCACGTCCGGTGGAACTCCGAAGCCGGCCACGTCAGCGGCAAGATCGTCAAGGTGCACACCTGCGACACCGACTACAAGGGCCACACCCGGCACTGCAGCCCGGAGGAGCCCCAGTACGAAATCAAAAGTGACAAAACCGATCACATCGCCATGCACAAGGGCTCGGCGTTAGAGAAGATCGCGGATTGAGGTAACCCAAATCGACCTTGATGATGAAGCGCTGCGCAAGGTCATGCGGATCGCGGGCGTGCATACCAAGACGGTGAATATCGTATCGGCATTGGCCCGATCCCGGGAGCAAGCTCAGCGCTGGGACTACCAGGGGTGGCTTGCGGCACGAGCTGATGAGAGAACCACCGGGTGATTTTGGCCGTGGGAACACTCAACGGATGACGCTCGCCAGCCAGTCCACCTGGTCGCCGATGATCTGCGCCGCATGAACGTCGTGAAACGGCTCAAAGTGATCGAGGTCGTAGCGCTTCAGCACTGCGCATCGCGCCCGCCGCGCGAGTTGATCGATACCACGCGTCGACACCGAGACGTCGCGCCGGCCTGCCTGAATGAGCATCGGGCAGCGAAGTTTTCGAGCCTTGGCAACCGGGCGATAGAACGGCAGCGGCAACGCCAGGCCGGCGTGTACTTCGTTGCGCCAGCCCGGGCTCACAACAGAGCGAAAGCCGTCGAATTCACCGGGGAAGGTCATCGCGGCGTGCTCGCCCGGCGCGGCAGTCACCGGAATCACTGCATCCCTCATCGCCTGCCGCACGAGCCATACCGCGTTGCGGGGCTGCGTCCGCGTGCCGTGGTTTGTTCGCCACCGGCCGTCGGTAAACGGGCAGAGCAGGATTGCGCCGGCCACCCGCTGATCTGCCGCGGCCGCCTCGATTGCGGTACCGCCGCTCAGCGAGTAACCCCACACGATGATCCGGTCGGGGTCCAGCCCGTCGAGTGTGCGCGCGAACGCGATAGCCGCAAAGCGGTCGTCCAGCTGTTCGGGAATCCGGATGCGTTGGCGCGGTTCACCTTCCGAGTCTCCGAGGTAGCGGTGGTCATAGACCAGCACCGCCGCGCCGGCCCGCGTCAGCGCTTCGGCGTACAGGCTCAGCTTGTCGCTGCGGGTCAGTCCGAAGCCGTGAGCCATCACCACGCAGGGCACGTTCCCATCGGCGTCGACCGGACGGTATAGCCAGGCGGCGCAACCTACGCCGGCGGAGAGGAACGTCACATCGGCGCGATCGCAGGCCGCCGGGTCTCCTGGTGCCATGGCCGATATTAACCCGCAGTGGTGATCGAATCCCCGCTGTCGCCTGCCGCACGGCGGGCCGCCAGCCGGCGCTGCTGCGGCTCGATGGTGTAGCGCGGATCCTTCGCCGATTCGATGCCGGCCTCGAAAACGCCGAAGCGGGTCAGCGCCGAGGCGGCCAGCAGGCACAACCCGGACAGGGCGGCGACACGGCGGCGGCGTCCACCCAGCAGCGTCCCGACGCCGCCGGCCAGGGCCAGCCCCTCGCTGCAGCGCAGCATCACACCGGCGCGACCGCGATGCAGCGGCTCGGCGGCGACCGGGTCCATCCGGTGTCGCATGACCCGCATCGCCACCAAGTCACCCAGGACACCGAGCACCGCCAGCTGCCGGGCCGGGCCGGCCTCGAGAACCGGCGTGGTCACCATCGCCAGCCCGCCGGCAGCCAGGCTCGCCGAGGCGACGAACACGAACGGCAGATCCTCGCGGGCGTCGTTCCAGGTCGGGGTGGCGGTGTCGGACAGCAGCACCGCGGTGTAGGCGGCCAGTGGCGGCCCGAACGCCGCCGCCTGCACACCGGCGGCCCCCTCGGTCAGCCGCAGCACGCGGCGCAGCGGCCCCAGCGGCAGCCGCGCGCCGGTCATCCGATCCACCTCGGCGGCGGCGGCGATCCCCGCCCCGGCCCCGAAGAAGGCAAGAATCCAGGAGCCGACGTTCATCGGCGAGGTCGGCTTGAAGGTGCGCAGCATATTCAGGAAGCGCTCCGGTCGACCCAGGTCGCTGATCAACGCCGCTGTGCTCAAGATGACCGCGGCCAGCGCCGCCAGCCGCGAGTTGCGCCGCAGCCTCGGCCGCCCGGTCAGCTGGGCGCCACCGGCCAGCAGGCCGGAGCCGCCGGCCAGCCCGCCCAGGAACAGGTACGCCGGAATCTCGTGATCCCACGGTGCCGGCTTGACCACCGGGCGCCCGTAGTAGGAGGTGAACGTGACGTCGGGCACCATCGGCATCTCCCGGCCGCCGTCACCGGAACCGCCGCGGCGTCGGCGTTTGCGGCCGGAATCGGGCGCCGCGGTCACGACCGGCCCCGCAGGAACGCCCATCCGGCCGCGGCCAGCATGCCCACCCCGGCCAGGGTGGCCCGGTGGAACATCCGCGGCAGATCCGCGGTGGGCACCCGCGGATCGGGTGGCAGCCCGTACACCTCGGGCTCGTCGAGCAGCAGGAAGATCGACCCGGTGCCGCCGACACCGTCGTTCTCGTTGGCGCCGTACAGTCGGGCCTCGGTGCGGCCCTGGGCGTGCAGGTCGGCGACCCGGGCGCGCGCCAGGCCGACCAGGTCGTCATGGTCACCGAAGCGGATCGACTCAGTCGGGCAGGTCTTGGCGCACGCCGGCGTCTGGCCGTCCACCAGCCGGTCGTAACACATGGTGCACTTCTGGGCGATCCCGTGCCCGCGCTCACCGACCACGGCTGTGCCCCCGGCGCGGCGCTCGATCACCCCGAACGGGCAGGCCGGCACGCAGGCGCCGCAGCCGTTGCACACGTCGTCCTGCACCACCACCGTCGAAAACTCGGTGCGGAACAGGGCGCCCGTCGGGCAGACGTCCAGGCATCCGGCGTGCGTGCAGTGCTTGCACACATCCGAGGCCATCAGCCAGCGGAACTGGTCGGTGTCCGGCGGTCGCACCGACTGCGCGGCGCCCGGCATCGCGGGCATGCCCAGGTCGATCAGGCGGCGACCGGACTCGCGGGCCGTCTCGATGCGGTCCCGGCTCTGCTCGATGAACGCGACGTGCCGCCAGGTGTCGGCGCCCAGAGCGCCGGTGTTGTCGTACGACGACCCGAGCAGTTCCAGATCCCCGTCTTGGGGCACGTGGTTCCACTCCTTGCAGGCCACCTCGCAGGCTTTGCAGCCGATGCAGATCGAGGTGTCGGTGAAGAACCCCTTGCGTGGCTTGGGATCTGCCCACCGGGCATCGGCGGCGGGGTCGGTCGGTCCGGACAGCTGGCCCATCAGTCCCGCCTTTCGTTGCCGGTCTGCGGGGTCAGCCCGGCGCGGGATTGATACTCCGCGACGAGCGCCAGCAGTGCCGCACCGCGCGGCCGCCGGCCCGGCCGGATGTCGCAGGAGCCGGCTTTGGACTCCTGGATCTGCACGTTGGGGTCCAGGGTCACCCCGAGCAGGTCGTTGGCGGCGTCGCCGCTCACGACGGCACCACTGCCACCCACCCCCCAGTGGTAGGGCAGTCCGATCTGGTGCACCGTGTGCCCGCCCACCTGTAGCGGCTTCACCCGTTCGGTGACGAGCACCCGTGCCTCGATCGCCGCGCGCGGGGAGATGAGGGTGGCCCAGCCGAAGTTCTCCAGGCCGCGCTCGGCGGCCAGTTCCGGGGAGATCTCGCAGAACATCTCCGGTTGCAGCTCGGCCAGATACGGCAGCCAGCGGCTCATGCCGCCCGCGGTGTGGTGTTCGGTCAGCCGGTAGGTGGTGAACACGTACGGGTACACCTGCGCGCCCGGTTCGCCGGCACTGGGAGCGGACAGATTGTCGTTGCGCGGGAAGATGATTCGCGCCGGATTGCGCTGCTGGCGGTGCAGCGCATTGGCGACCGGCGACTCCTGCGGCTCGTAGTGCGTCGGGAGCGGCCCGTCCACCACCCCCTTCGGGGCGAACAGCCAGCCCTTGCCGTCCGGCTGCATCACGAACGGGTCGTCGCCGCACAGAGCCGCCGGACCGCCCAGACCGGGGTCGGGAGATGAACCCGGCGCGCGGTCGATCACGAAGTCCGGCACGTCATCTCCCACCCAACGGCACTGCTCGGCGTCCCACCAGATGTAGCGTTTGCGTTCGCTCCACGGGTTGCCGTCCGGGTCGGCCGAGGCCCGGTTGTAGAGGATCCGGCGATCGGCGGGCCAGGCCCAGCCCCACTGCGACTGGCTGGGGCCAGAACCCCCGCGCGGCACCCGGCGGGCGGCGTGGTTGACCCCGCCCGCGTACACCCCGGTGTAGATCCAGCAGCCGGCAGCGGTAGAGCCGTCGGCCCGCAACTGGGTGAAGGCCGACAGTGGCTGTCCGTCGGCGTCGTGCCCGTTGATCTCGGCGAGCACGAACTCCGGATCGGGATCGCCGTGGGAGTCGACGGGGTAGTCCCAGACCAGGTCGAGCAGCGGCCGATCCCGGGGATCGGTGGAGCCGGCCAGCTTGGTGCGGATCCGGTTGCCCAGCGCGACGACGAAATCCAGGTCGCTGATGCAGTCGCCGGGGGGCGCGACCGCCCGGTGCCGCCACTGCAGCAGCCGCTGGGTCTGGGTGAACGTGCCGGCCTTCTCCACGTGGGAGGCGGCCGGCAGGAAGAACACCTCGGTGTCGATGTCTTCGGTGTGCAGCTCGCCGGAGGCGATTTCCGGGCCGTCTCGCCACCAGGTGGCCGACTCGATCATGTTCAGGTCGCGCACCACCAGCCATTTCAGGTGCGACATGCCCAGCCGCTGCTGGCGGCCGTTGGCCGAGCCGACCGCCGGGTTCTGGCCGAACAGGAAGTAGCCCTGCACCTCGCCGGCCAGCATCCCGGTCACGGTCTGGTAGGTGCCGTGCGCGCCGGTCAGCCGGGGCAGGTAGTCGTAGGCCCAGTCGTTGTCGGCGCGGGCGTGCTCGCCCCACCACGCCTTGAGCAGGCTGACCAGGTAGGCGTCGGCGTCGGCCCAGAAGCCCTTCTGTGTGGTGGACCGGAACGCATCCAGGTAGCCGGTGAGGGTGTCGTGCCGGGCGGTGGGCATCGGCAGGTAGCCGGGCAGCAGGTTGTAGAGCGTCGGGATGTCGGTGGAGCCCTGGATGCTGGCGTGCCCGCGCAGCGCCATGATGCCGCCACCCGGCCGGCCCATGTTGCCCAGCAGCAGCTGCAGGATTGCCGCGGTGCGGATGTACTGGGCGCCCAGGGTGTGCTGGGTCCAGCCCACCGCGTAGGCGAAACAGGTGGTGCGCTCCCGGCCGGAGTTGGCGGTGACCGCGCGGGCGAGGTAGTCGAAGGTCGCGGTGTCGACGCCGCAGACATCGCGGACCATCTCGGGCGTGTACCGGGCGTAGTGCCGCTTGAGGATCTGGAACACCGTGCGCGGGTGCTGCAGCGTCTCGTCCCGCTCGCCGGGCTGGTAGGCCCAGGTCGACGGGTCGTAGCTGCCGGTTTCGGCGTCGAAGCCGGAGAACAGCCCGCCCAGGTCCTCGGTGTCCCGAAAGTCTTCGCCGATCAGGGTGGCGGCGTTGGTGTAGGCGACCACGTACTCGCCGAACCACAGGTCGTTCTCCAGCACGTGGTTGATCAGCGCGCCCAGCAGCACCACGTCCGAGCCGGCCCGGATTCCGATGTGCTTGTCGGCGACCGCCGAGGTGCGGGTGAACCGCGGATCGACGTGGATCACCACCGCGCCGCGGGCCCTAGCCTCGGCGACCCACTGGAAGCCCACCGGATGGCACTCGGCCATGTTGGAGCCCTGGATGACGATGCAGTCCGCATTCGCCATGTCTTGCAGGGTTTGCGTCGCGCCACCGCGACCGAAGGAGGCTCCCAGACCGGGAACCGTGGCGGAGTGTCAAATACGAGCCTGGTTTTCGATCTGGATCACCCCGGCGGCACTGAAGAGCTTCTTGATCAGGTAGTTCTCTTCGTTGTCCAGGGTGGCACCGCCGAGTGAGGCGATGCCCATGGTGCGACGCAGTGGTCGGCCGTCGGCGTCGCGGTCCTGCCAGGTGTCGCGCCGCGACGCGATGAACCGCTCGGCGATCATGTCGATCGCGGTGTCGAGTTCCAGCGGCTGCCAGTCTGTTGCGCGCGGCGCGCGGTAGAGCACGCTGATCTGCCGGCCCGGCGAGTTGACCAGTTGCTCGCTGGCTGCCCCCTTGGGGCAGAGCTTTCCGCGGGAGATCGGCGAGTCCGGATCGCCCTCGATGCCGACGATCTTCTCGTCCTTGACGTAGACCTGCTGGCCGCAGCCCACCGCGCAGTAGGGGCAGACGCTCTGCACCACCCGGTCCGCGGTCGCGGTGCGCGGCGTCGTCTCGCTGGTTTTCTCGGAGGTGACGGCAGGGCCGCGGCCGAACAGGTCGCCGGTGCGCAACTGACGGATGACGGGCCAGCCCAGGAACTTTCGCTCGGTCATTCTCGCAGCGTAATCCGCCACGGTGCATTGCACGACGGGCCGTCGGCGTGGCGCGGCGGAGGTTTCACACCCGCGGGGGGTCCGCGATGACGCACCGCGGCCCCGGTGCCCGGCGGATGCGGCGATCCAGCGTCACCAAGGGCACGGCCAGCAGTTCCGCCAGCGCGACATAGGCGGCGTCGTAGCTGGACAGATTTACCCTCAGTTCCCAGGCTCGGCCGGCCAACACCTCGTGCGGCCACAGTTCGACATCCAGGTCGAGCAGATCAGCGTGCGCCTGAGCGGACTGATCGGCACTGACCGAACCGCTGAGTTCGAGGCGCCGAAGGGTGTTCGCGCATTCATACGGCAGCAGTGTCGGCGCGCACAGTTCCGCCTCGGTAAGCCGCGCCGATGCCCACTGGCCGTCGGCACCGGCGTCGATGAGCGCAGCCACCACGGCGGAGGCGTCGCAGACAATCCGGTCGGTCACCGCCGTTCGGCGTCTCGGGCTTGCAGAATGTCGTCGGCGCCGACTCGGCTTCCGGTGGTCATCACCCGTGCCCGGGCGCGGGCGATGACATCGGCTGCCAGGGGCTTGTCCGCGGTGGAGATCAGCAGGCCACGTAGGTACTCCTGCAGTGATTGCCCGGCCCGCGCGGCGCGTGCCGCGAGTTCATCGCGCACGGCGCCGGGAACGTCCCGGATCGTGATGGCAACCATGTTGCTGAATTATAGCTGCGATGCAGCTGGAATAGCAGCGTCTCCAGCTGCCCGTGGTGCCCCGAGCGTGAATCGCACGACGCGTTGCCGGCGGCAGGGTGGTCCTGACGACGAGGCCGGGGCTGCCGAGCATGATTGACGACGTGACCACCGCACCGCTGGAGCCCGAATGGGCCGGCTGACCGCCCGGCGCACCGTCAGCCGCCTCGCCGCCGGCGCCATCACCCGCCGGCCGGAGACACTGGCAGTCGAGGAACCCCTGGAGATCCGGCTCAACGGTGCGCCGCTGTGCGTCACGATGCGCACCCCCGGTTCGGATATCGAGCTGGCGCAGGGCTTTCTGCTCACCGAGGGGATCATCTCCGGCCGCGACGACATCGTGACCGCCACCTACTGCGGCGGCGCCGGCGCGGACGGCACCAACACCTACAACGTGCTGGCCGTGACGTTGGCGACAGGTGTGCCGATGCCCGACGCGAGCGTTGCCCGCAACTTCTACACCACCTCGTCGTGTGGGGTGTGCGGCAAGTCCTCACTGGAAGCCGTACGCCTTGCCAGCCGCTACCGCCCGGCCGGCGATCCGGTCGACATCGCCGCGACGGCGATCACCGCGCTGCCGGATCGGCTGCGTGCGGCGCAGAAGGCCTTCGACAGCACCGGCGGCCTGCACGCGGCAGCGCTGTTCGACTTCCGGGCGGATCCGGCCGGAGCAGTGCTGGTCGTCCGCGAGGACATCGGCCGGCACAACGCGGTCGACAAGGTGATCGGCTGGGCCGTCGAGAACGACCGGATACCGCTGGCCGGGACCGTGCTGCTGGTCAGCGGGCGGGCGTCGTTCGAGTTGACGCAGAAGGCGGTGATGGCCGGCATACCGGTGCTGGCCGCGGTGTCGGCGCCGTCGTCGCTCGCAGTCGACCTGGCCGCTGAGACCGGACTGACCCTGGTGGCGTTCCTGCGCGGGGATTCGATGAACGTGTACACCAGGGTTGACCGCATTTCCCACCAACAACAACGTCAACACACATAGAATCGGAAATTAAGCCGCAATTTCTCCACAACTGCATATTTGGAGTGGCGGGTTGTAGGCGTACAGTTCAGGGATTATGTCGCGGCGGGAACCGAACGAACCCCGCGCCCGACCAGTGATCGGATGAGAATCGGAAGGGAGTTGCGGCGATGAGCATGTTGGATGCGCATATTCCGCAGTTGGTGGCCTCGGAGTCGGCGTT
>CAZGGK010000032.1:0-52668 GCA_964525125.1 uncultured Mycobacterium sp. | reverse complement strand
CGCCCTGGCCGCCGTTGCCGCCGGCGCTGTTGATCCCGGTCGCGCCATCGCCGCCTTTGCCGCCGTTGCCGCCGGAGCCGGTGGCGCCGCCGTCGCCGCCGGTCCCGCCGGTGCCGCCGCTGAGGTGGCTGGTGTCACCGGCGGCGCCGGTGCCGCCGTTGCCGCCGTGCGCGCCGCTGCCGGTGGGCCCGGTGCCGTCGGTGCCGGTGTCGCCTTTGCTGCCGCCGTTGCCTCCGGTGCCGGCCGCGCCGCCGCCGCCGCCGTGGCCGGCGGTGCTGATTCCGGCGTTGCCGCCGTCGCCGCCGGCGCCGTCGTTGCCTCCGGAGCCGGCCGCGCCCCAGGCGCCGGGGGCGCCGTCGCCGCCGTTGCCGGGGTTGCCGGCGTCGCCGCCTTTGCCGCCGTTGCCGCCGCTGCCGTTGATACCGGCGTTGCCGGTGCTGGAGGTGCCGGCGTTGCCGCCATTGCCGCCGTTGCCGCCGTCGAAACCGCTGCCACTGCCGCCGTCTTCACCGCGGCCCTGGTTGACCCCGGTCACCCCGGGGGTGCCGGTGCCGCCCTGGTGGCCGCCGTCGCCGTCGCCGCCGTTGCCGCCCCGGCCGCCGTTGCCGCCGTCACCGGACTGGCTGCCGCCGGCCCCGCCGGCCCCGCCCTGGCCGCCGTTGCCGCCGGCGCTGTTGATCCCGGTCGCGCCATCGCCGCCCCGGCCGCCGTTGCCTCCGGTACCGACCGTGCCGCCGCCACCGCCGTCACCGCCGTTGCCGCCGTTGAGGTGCAGGGTGTCTGCGTTGGCGCCGTCGCCGCCGTTGCCGCCGCGAGCACTGCCGGTCGTCGGATTGCCGTCGCCACCGGTGCTGCCGCCGGTGCCGCCGGTGCCGCCGGTGCCGGCCGACCCGCCGGCGCCGCCCTTGCCGACGGCGCCGGTGCCGCCGGAACCGGCGTTGCCACCGTCACCCCCGGCGCCGTCTTTGCCGCCGGAGCCGGTCTGGCCCCAGGCCCCGGCAGCGCCCCGGCCGCCGTCGCCGGGGCTGCCCGCGTCACCGCCTTTGCCGCCGGCGCCGCCGCTGCCGTTGGCCCCGGCGGTGCCGTGGGCGGCGGTCCCACCGTTGCCGCCCGATCCGCCGGCGCCGCCGTTGAAGCCGTCGGTGCCGGCACCGCCGTCCCCGCCGCGGCCGTTGTTCACCCCGCTGACCCCGGGTGTGCCGGGTGTGCCCTGGGTGCCGGAGCTACCGGCCCCGCCGGCACCGCCCTGCCCGCCGCTGCCGCCGTTGCCGGCCTGGCTGCCGCCGGTGCCGCCGGCGCCGCCCTTCCCGCCGTTGCCGCCGGCGCCGTTGGCGCCCGCGGTGCCGTCGCCGCCCTTGCCGCCGTCGCCGCCGGTGCCGTAGGCGCCGGCGTTGCCGCCGGCCCCGCCGTTGCCGCCGCTGGTGCCGGGGGTGGTGGGGGTGAAGCCGTTGCCGCCGTCGCCGCCGTTGCCGGTGGCGGTGGTGGGCGCGGTGCCGGTGCCGCCGTTGGCGCCGGCGGCACCGCCGCTGCCGCCGGTGCCGGCCGCTCCGCCCAGGCCCCCGGTTCCGGCGGTGCCGGGGTCGCCGCCGGTACCGCCGTCGCCGCCGTTGAGGTGGGTGGCGTCCCCGGCGGCGCCGTTGCCGCCGTTGCCGCCGACGCCGGCGTTGCCGCCGTGTCCGCCGGCCCCGCCGCTGCCGTTGACGCCGTTGCTCGCGAACAACCCGCCGGCGCCGGCGTTGCCGCCGGCCCCGCCCGCCCCGCCGAGCCCGCCGTTGCCGCCGTTACCGCCGGCACCGCCGGCCACCCCGGCCAGGGCGGCATTCAGGCCGCCCGCACCGGCGCCGCCGAGACCCCCGTCACCGCCCAGGCCGCCCAGGCCGCCGTTGCCGCCGTTGCCGAAGAACATCCCACCGGCCCCGCCGTTGCCGCCGGCCCCGCCGAAGCCGCCGGTCTGGCCGATCAGGCCGGCCGCGCCGTCGGCGCCGGTGCCGCCGGCCCCGCCGGTGCCGCCGTTGCCGCCGCTGCTGAAGAACAGCCCGCCGGTCCCGCCGTTGCCGCCGGCCCCGCCGTGCCCGCCCAGTGAGCCCGCGCCGCCGTTGCCGCCGTCACCGCCGCTGCCCCAGAACAGGCCGCCGGCCCCGCCGACCCCGCCGTCGCCGCCGTTGCCGCCGAACTGACCGTCGGTGCCGTCAGCGCCCGCGCCGCCGTTGCCGAACAGGAACCCGGCGTTGCCGGCGTGCCCGGGGACGCCGTCGATCGGGCCCGCACCGGCATCGAAGGTGGCCGCACCCGAGGTGTCGGCCGCGGCCCCGGCGGCCCCGCCGTCGCCGAGCAGCCAGCCGGCGTCGCCGCCGTTGCCACCGATAAACGCTGCACCGCCGTCGCCGAACAGCAGCCCGCCGGCGCCGCCGTCGGGATGGGCTGCGGTGCCCGCGGCGCCGTCACCGATCAGATACAGCCCGGAGGCGTTGTTGATCAACCCGTCGATCTGGATGCCCAGCGGGCTGTGGATCCAGTCTTCGATGCCGTCGTGGATCGGGGCGTAGAACCACTGGCCCAACAGCGCGTCGACCGGCAGGGCCGCCGCGGGGTCGACACCCACACCGGTGAGGTCCCACCCGCCCGGGTCGGCCAGGCCGGCCAGGAACCCGTCCCAGGCGGCCGGGTCGAACACCGCCTGCCAGGCGAGCGGATCACCGACGTTGGCCAGCACCGCGGCGATCGGGTCGAGCATCGGGTCGATGAGCAGATCGACGATGTCGGCATCGGCGGGCGGGGCGCCGGCCAGCGGGGTCAGCGCCGCGGCCAGAAACGCCCCGATGCCGCCACCCAGGCCCACCAGGCGTCGGCGGTTGCGTGCTCGATGCTGGCGCGTGGAATTGCGTTGTTCGGCCATCGGACTCGACCTCCCCGGGTGTTCCTTAAGTGGTTCTCAGGCCACCGTTAGGTTGATTATTCGATTGCGCCCGTGCGTTTACATCCGCCAAAGCGCGTAGATACGGACGCCGGGGGGTCGTAGATTTCACGCGTACCGGGCGGGATGACCGGTACCGGCATCATGAAACTGAAGATCGCGCATCAAGATGCGTTAACCTGTGTTCATGCGAACCACCGTCAACCTCGCGGACGACGTCGCCCGAGCCGTGGAACGGGTGCGCCGGGAGCGTGCGATCGGGCTCAGTGACGCAATCAATGAACTGATCCGCGCTGGTCTTGCCCAGCCGGAGATCGGTGCGCGGTTTCACCAGCAGACCCATGACATGGGCCGAGCCGTCATCGACTACTCCAACGTGTGGGAGGCGATCGAGAGCGCCGACGGTCCGGCCAGTCGCTGATGCTGGTCGATGCGAATATCCTGATCTACGCCGTTGACGAGCACGCTCGACTGCACAAAGTTGCGGTGGCCTGGCTGACACGGCAACTCACCGGATCTCGCCGGGTCGGGTTGCCCTGGCAGAGCCTCGCCGCCTTTCTGCGTATCGCCACACACCCGCGGATCTTCCCGCGGCCACTGGCGCCGGAGACGGCCTACGACCGAGTCAGCGACTGGCTCGCCGCGCCCGGCGCATGGATACCGCAACCGGGGCCGGGATACCACGGGGTTCTGCGTGAGCTTGTCGATGCATACGGCGTCACCGGCAACCTCATCCCGGACACCATGTTGGCCGCTCTCGCTATCGAGCATGGCCTCACGCTGTACTCCGCCGACACTGACTTCGCCCGTTTCGCAAACCTGCGCTGGGAGAACCCACTGCAGTCCTGACCGGCGGGTCGCTCGCCTTGCCCGAATTGCCTCAAGCGATATCACCGCTGCTGATCTAGGCTGGCAGCATGATGCCCGTCGACCGCGCCGTCTCCCGCCGCGAGATCACCGATGCCCTGCTCAAAGCCCTGGAGCGCCGCCACGAGGTGCTCGATGTGATCGTGGAATCTGCGGACCGCCCCGCCGCGGTCAAGGCGATCGCGGAACTGCTCGGCACCTCGCATCTGGGGTGCGAAGCGGTGATGGGCATGTCGTTCGACCAGCTCACCAAGGAGTCCCGCGCCAGGATCGCCGCCGAACTCGACGACCTGAACAGCCAGTTGACGTTCACCCTTGGTGAGCGGCCGGAGAGTTCGGGGGAGACCCTGGTGCTCCGCCCGTTTGCCGGCGAGCAGGACCGCGAGATCTTCGCGCTGCGGACCGCCGACGTCCATGCCAGTGCTGACGGTTCCGGCCGGCCGGCCGACGGCCTCGACGACGAGATACATTCGGGCTTGGTCCGGGTCGACGACGAGGACGCCGCCTGGTTCGTCGCCTTCGACGGGCTGGACAAAGTCGGGATGGTCTTCGGTGACCTCGCCCGCGGCGAGGTCGACGTGCGGATCTGGATTCATCCCGACTATCGCAAGAAGGGCTACGGCACCGCTGCGCTGCGTCGGGCCCGCTCGGAGATGGCGGCCTGCTTCCCCGGCGTGCCGCTGGTGGTCCGTGCCCCCGCTCACCCCGGGTAGCCATTGGGCGCCGCGGTGACCGGGGAATACCTCAAGCTCACCGCGTATTTCGGGGAACGCCAGCGCAGCGGCGGCAGGTTCCTGTCCGACGCCATGGTCGACCTGTACGAACAGCGCGATATCGCCGCGAGCGCGGTGCTGCGCGGCATCGGCGGGTTCGGTTCGCACCACCAGCTGCGCAGTGACCGGTCGCTGAGTCTCTCGGAGGATCCGCCGGTCGCGGTGGTCGCGGTGGACACCGAGGCGGCGATCCGGGCGTTGCTCGACCCGGTGCGTGTCATGGCCGAACGGGCCCTGATCACCGTGGAGCGGGCGCGACTGTGCGCCGGCGATGCTCGCGAACTTACCGAGCACCTGCACGAGACCACCAAATTGACCATCTACCTGGGACGTAAGGAAAGAATCCGGGGCGCGCCGGCGTATCTGGCGGTCTGCGAGCTGCTGCACCGCGGCGGGCTGGACGGTGCCTCGGTGTTGCTGGGTGTCGACGGCACCGCGTACGGGCTCCGCCAGCGCGCTCGCTTTTTCGGGGGCAACGCCGACGTGCCGGTGATGATCCTCGCGGTCGGTCGTGCCGATCGGATTGCCGGGGTGCTGCCGCAACTGGACGGCCTGCTGCGCCGTCGGCTGGTCACCGTGGAACGGGTGCGGGTCTGCAAACGTGACGGCGAACTCCTGGAATCGCCACAGGCGCCGGCCGAATGCGACCTGGCGCTCCGGCAGAAGTTGACGGTCTACACCTGCGAAGACGACCGGCACCGCGGTGTGCCCGTGCACCGTGCCCTGATCCAGCGGTTGCGGCAGCACAGATCACTCAGTGGCGCAACGGCATTGCGCGGCATTTGGGGTTTTCACGGTGACCGCGGGCCGCGTGGTGACAGGTTGTTCGCGCTGACCCGCCGTGTCCCGGTGGTCACCGTCATCATCGATGCTCCGCAGCGCGTCGCCGAATCCTTCGCGGTGGTAGACGAACTCACCGGCGATCGGGGCCTGGTGACCAGCGAGATGGTGTCCGACCCGGTGGCGGTGGGTGACGACGGCACCGCTCCGGCCGGCTGTGCAGAAGGGCCGGACTGGGGATAACTTCCGGTGGCGCAGAGCTTTTCGGCGCCGGTCGAGCCCACGGTGTCGGTCCACCGGTAGAACCTGGCCGGTATGACGACGTTGACGCGGGCCGAGCTGGGTGCGTTGGGCGAACAACTGGCCGTTGATCATCTGGCCGGGCAGGGTTGGCGGGTGCTGACGCGAAATTGGCGCTGCCGGTACGGTGAATTGGACGTGATCGCCACCGATCCGGTGGGGCGCACCCTGGTCTTCGTCGAGGTCAAGACCCGCACCGGCGACGGGTTCGGCGGACTGGCCTACGCCGTGCCCGAAGAGAAGGTCCGCCGGTTGCGCCGGCTGGCCGCGCTGTGGCTGGCCGGCCAGGACGACACCTGGGACGTGATCCGCATCGACGTGGTCGGGGTGCGGATCGGGCGGTGCCGCATCCCGGAGATCACCCACCTGCGGGGGGTGGGCTGATGGCGCTGGGGCGGGCGTTCGCGGTTGCCGTGCGGGGCCTGGACGGCGTGCTGGTGGAGATCGAGGCCGACATCACCTCCGGCCTGCCCGGGGTGCACCTGGTGGGACTGCCCGATGCCGCGCTGCAGGAGTCGAGGGACCGGGTGCGGGCGGCGATCACCAACAGCGGGCAGAACTGGCCGGCGTCCCGGCTGACGCTGGCGTTGTCGCCGGCGACGCTGCCGAAGATGGGCTCGGTCTACGACCTGGCGCTGGCCGCGGCGGTACTGTCGGCGGACCAGAAGTCCCCGTGGCCGCGGCTGGAGTCGACGGTGCTGCTCGGTGAACTGGCGCTGGACGGGCGGGTGCGGCCGGTGCACGGTGTGCTGCCCGCGGTGCTGGCGGCCCGCAACGACGGCTGGGAGTGCGCGGTGGTGCCGGCGGACAACGTGGCCGAGGCCAGCCTGGTGGACGGCATCGAGGTCTGCGGGGTGCGGACGCTGACGCAGCTGCACGGCTGGCTCACCGGATCGGTGCGGCTGCAGGAGCGGATCACCACGGTGCCGCAAGTGGCCGAGACGGCCACCGATCTGGCCGAGGTGGTGGGGCAGGCGCAGGCCCGGTTCGCCGTCGAGGTGGCCGCTGCCGGGGCTCATCACCTGATGCTGACCGGACCGCCCGGAGTCGGCAAAACAATGCTGGCCCAACGCCTTCCGGGCCTGCTGCCGCCGCTGACCGACAGCGAGTCGCTGGAGGTCACCGCGATTCACTCGGTGGCCGGTCTGCTGGCCGGTGATGCTCCGCTGATCACCCGGCCGCCGTTCGTCGCGCCGCATCACAGCTCGACGGTCGCCGCGCTGGTCGGCGGGGGCTCCGGGATGGCCCGGCCCGGCGCGGTGAGCCGGGCGCACCGGGGGGTGCTGTTCCTCGACGAGTGCGCCGAGGTCCGGCTCAGCGCGCTGGAGGCACTGCGGACACCGTTGGAGGACGGCGAGATCCGGCTGGCCCGCCGCGACGGCGTGGCGTGCTATCCGGCCCGCTTCCAGCTGGTGCTGGCCGCCAACCCGTGCCCGTGCGCGCCGGCAGATCCACAGGATTGCACCTGCAAGGCGATGGAACGGCGGCGCTATCTGGGCAAGTTGTCCGGTCCGCTGCTGGACCGGGTGGACCTGCGGGTGCAGATGAACCCGGTGCGCGCCGCGGCGTTCACCGCCGCCGACGGCGAGTCGACCACGCGGGTGCGCAACCGGGTGGCCACCGCCCGCGGCGCGGCCGCCCAACGCTGGGGACCGCACGGATTTCACACCAACGCCGAGGTCAGCGGTGCCCTGCTGCGGCGCCGGTTCCGGCTCAGCGATGCGGCGATGACGCCGCTGCGCACCGCACTGGACCGCGGGCTGCTGTCGATCCGGGGCGCGAACCGGACGCTGCGGGTGGCCTGGACGCTGGCCGATCTGGCCGGCCGCACCACCCCCGGACTCGACGAGGTTGCCACCGCGCTGAGTTTCCGGCAGCCCGGGTCGGCGCGATGAGCACCCCGGCCGAGCTGCGCGCCTGGGCATACCTGTCCCGGGTGGCCGAGCCACCGTGTCCGGCGCTGGCCGCGCTGGCCGAGCGGGTGGGTCCGGTGGAAGCCGCCGAGCGGGTGCGGTCCGGCCGCGTCGATGACGAACTCGCCAGAGACACCGAGGCCAGACGGGAAATCGACCGGGCCGCCGAGGATCTGGAGTTGCTGGCCCGCCGCGGCGGCCGGCTGGTCACACCGGGAGACGACGAGTGGCCGGTGCTGGCGTTCGCCGCGTTCGGCGGGGCCCGCGCCAAACCGCAGTGCCGGCCGCCGATGGTGCTGTGGGCGCTCGGGCCGGTGCGGCTCGACGAGGCCGCGGAGCGCGCCGCCGCGATCGTCGGGACGCGCGCTGCCACCTCGTACGGCGAGGTGGTGACGTCCGACCTGGTGGGGGGGCTGACCGAACGCGACGTGGCGGTGGTCTCCGGGGGCGCCTACGGTATCGACGGCGCCGCCCATCGGACGGCGCTGGCCGCTGAGGGCATCACGGTGGCGGTGCTGGCCGGCGGGATCGACGTGCCCTACCCGGCCGGGCATTCGGCGCTGCTGCACCGGATCGCCCAGCACGGTCTGCTGGTCACCGAGTATCCGCCGGGCGTCCGGCCGTACCGGTATCGGTTCCTTACCCGCAACCGGCTGGTGGCTGCGCTGGCCGGTGCGACGGTGGTGGTGGAGGCTGGGCTGCGCAGCGGCGCGGCGAACACCGCCGCGTGGGCCCGGCAGCTGGGGCGACCGGTGGCCGCGGTGCCCGGGCCGGTGACCAGCTCGGCGTCGGCGGGTTGCCATGCCCTGCTGCGGGCGGGCGCCGAACTGGTCACCCGGGCCGGCGAGGTGGTCGAACTGGTGGGCCGAATGGGCGAGCTGGCCGACGAGCCGGCGCGGCCGGGCACGCCGCTGGACGGGCTCAGCCCTTCCGAGCGGCGGGTGTACGAGGGGCTGCCGGGCCGCGGCGCCGCCACCGTCGATGAGATCGCGGTGGCAGCTGGGCTGGCCGCCGAAGACGTGCTGGGTCCGTTGGCGCTGCTGGAGATGTCCGGGCTGGTGGAACGGGTGGACGGCCGCTGGCGGATTGTGCGGGCGAAGCGGTAGCCCGGCTTCTCGTATAGTCGGCTGAGTCCGCCACCAGCCCAACACGGAGGTCGCATGGCCGGTCGCCCAGTGCACACGTTCGAGGTTGTCCGCACCGAGTGGCTGGCACCGCACATGGTTCGGGTGGTGTTGGGCGGCAACGGTTTCGACACGTTCCAGCCCAGCGGGTTCACCGACTCCTACGTGAAGATCGTCTTCGTTCCGGGCGGCGTGGACGTCTCCGCGCTGCCGCGACCGCTCACCCTGGACAGCTTCGACGCGCTGCCGGCAGCGCAGCGGCCCGTCGTCCGGACATTGACGGTGCGTCGCGCCGACCCGGTCGCGCGTGAACTCACCGTCGACGTGGTGACGCACGGCGACCACGGGGTGGCCGGCACCTGGGCGGCCGGCGCCGAACCCGGGCAGCCGGTCTACCTGATGGGCCCGGGCGGGGCGTACGCGCCCGATCCGGCCGCCGACTGGCACCTGCTGGCCGGTGACGAGACCGCGCTGCCGGCCATCTCTGCCGCACTGGAAGCGTTGCCGGCCAACGCGATCGGTAAGGCGTTCATCGAGATCGCCGGTCCCGAGCACGAGGTTGCGCTGAGGATGCCGGCCGGCGTGCAGCTGACCTGGATTCATCGCGGCGGGCGGGCCGACCTGGTTGGCGACGAGCGCGCCGGGGACAACGCCCCGCTGGTCGAGGCGGTCACCACCGCCCACTGGCTGCCCGGCCAGGTGCAGGTCTTCATCCACGGCGAGGCCCAGGCCGTCATGCACAACCTGCGCCCCTACATCCGCCGGGAGCGCGGGGTGGCTGCCAGGTGGGCGTCGTCGATCTCCGGCTATTGGCGCCGCGGACGCACCGAAGAGACCTTCCGGCAGTGGAAGAAGGAACTCGCCGCATCGGAAGCCGCCTCGGCAGAGGCCTAGACGCAGCGGCGGTCACCGGCATGCGGAGCCAAGCCGTTTTGAGCGTGCAGCCAGGGCGTTGACCGTGCGTTCAGGGCCTCGAAAGTCGAGAATCAGCGCTCTGGACGCACACTGAAAGCCGGCCACGCCCCCGCACCCGGCCAACCTGTCTAGGCCCGCGGGTGGGCCTGGTCGTGCACCGCCCGCAACCGGGCGACGGTGACGTGGGTGTAGAGCTGAGTGGTGGCCAGTGTGGAGTGGCCGAGCAGTTCCTGCACGACACGCAGATCGGCGCCGCCTTCCAGCAGATGGGTGGCCGCACTGTGCCGCAGTCCGTGTGGTCCGATGTCCGGGGTGCCGTCGACGGCGCCGACGGTCTGATGGACGACGGTGCGGGCCTGGCGCTGGTCGAGCCGGCGGCCTCGAGCGCCCAGCAGCAGCGCCGGCCCGGATTTCGCGGTGGCCAGTGCGGGCCGGCCGTCGGAGAGCCAGGCGTGCAGCGCCTCGGCGGCGGGTTCTCCGAACGGCACCGTTCGCTGCTTGTTGCCCTTGCCCAGGACCCGCAGCAGCCGATGTGACATGTCCAGGTCATCGACGTCGAGCCCGCACAGTTCCCCGACCCGAATGCCGGTGGCGTAGAGCAGCTCAACGATCAACCGATCGCGCAGGGCCTGCGGATCGCCTTGCCGCGCACCAGATTCGGCAGCCGCCATGGTATCCAGCGCCTGGTCCCGGCGCAGCACCGTCGGCAGCGTCCGCCGAGACTTCGGTAGCTGTAGCCGGACAGCGGGATCCGCGGAGAGCAGGCCGCGGCGCACCGCCCACGCGGTGAAAGTCTTGACCGCGGAAGTGCGGCGGGCCAGCGTGGTGCGGGCCGCACCGGCGCCGGCCAGGGCGGCCAGCCAGGCTCGCAGCAGCGGCAGGTTCAGGCCGTCCGGGTCGTGCACCCCGCGCTCGGCGAGGAACTCGAACAGTGAACGCAGATCGCCCTGGTAGGCCCGCCGGGTGTGCACGGAACGGCCGCGTTCCAAAGCCAGGTAGTCGTCGAATTCATCGAGGATCGCCTGCACCGCTTCACCGTGTCAGGCCGACAAGCGGCGTCCTATTCGACGCGCCGCAACGACTCCGGGATGAGATCGTTTCGCGACCGGTAACCGTCCACGGCCATGATCAGGTCGGCTTCGGCCAGCAGCGAGCGCAGTACGTGCACCACCCCGGCCGTCCCGCCCAGCGCCAGCCCGTAGGCGTACGGCCGGCCGACGCCCACCGCGGTCGCGCCCAGCGCCAGTGCCTTGACAATGTCGGCGCCGCTGCGGATTCCGGAGTCGAACCACACCGGCAGCCCGTCGGCGGCTTCCAGTACACCGGGCAGGCAGTCGATGGCCGGCAGACCGCCGTTGGCCTGCCGGCCGCCGTGGTTGGAGCAGTAGATGCCGTCCACCCCGGCGTCTTTGACGCGCCGCGCGTCGTCGGGGTGGCAGATCCCCTTGACGATCAAGGGAAGATCGGTCAGCGAGCGCAGCCACGGCAGGTCGTCCCAGGTCAACGGATTTCCGAAGGTCTGCACCCAGGCCAGCACCGCAGCCTGCGGGTTCTCCTCGGGCGGCTGCGGCAGCTTGGCCCGGAATACCGGATCGCTGGTGTAGTTGGCCAGGCAGTGCCCACGCAGCTGCGGAAAATTCGACGTCGCCAGGTCCCGCGGCCGCCAGCCGGGCACCCAGGTGTCCAGGGTGACGACGATGCCCCGGTATCCGGCCACCTCGGCGCGCCGTACCAGGCTGGCCGCCAGCTCGCGGTCCTTCGGCGTGTACAGCTGGAAATAGCCTGGCGTAGAGCCGAATTCGGCGGCCACCTGTTCGAGCGGGTCGGCCGTCAGGGTGGACACCACCATCGGGACACCGGTGGCCGCGGCGGCGCGGGCGGCGGCCAGGTCGCCGTGGCCGTCCTGCGCGCAGACGCCGATCACCCCGATCGGCGCCATGAACACCGGTGCCGGCCACGTCGTCCCGAACACCTCGACCGACAGGTCGCGTTCGGCCGCGCCGACGAACATCCGCGGCATCAGCCCCCAGCGGTCGAACGCGGTGACGTTGGCCCGCTGGGTGCGTTCGTCGCCGGCGCCGCCGGCGACATAGGACCAGACCGACGGCGGCATCGCGGCAGCCGCCTTTGCCTCCAGCTCGGCGAAGGCCATCGGCAGCGCCGGCACCACCCCGGCCAGGCCGTGCAGGTAGATCTCGAACTGGTAATCCCCGAATGCCATGGGGCCAGTCTGCCGCGCCGAGAGTTGACGTCACCGGCTTTCTGCGAACCATTGTGCAGCGGGGTCGCGAAGAGTACCGTCCCGCGACATCAGACGTTCTCGCGAGAACGGCAGGATGTTGACAGCGCCGTCAAATTTCTGAAATCGGGATGTTGAAAATGTTCCCCGGTCAAGGAGGCGCAATGCCCAGTCGGCGCAGCCCCGGATTCACCAAAGCGCTCGCGCTGCCCGCCGTGCTGGCGGTGGCCATCGGCTTCGCCCCGGCAGCGCAGGCCGACCCCGGGCAGGCCGGACTGGGCCAGCCCTTCTCGGAGGCCGGTGCGCCGTTCGTCGGCTCGTGGGGAGCCCACCGGGAAGGCCTCACCATCAATGCCGACGGCAGCGCCACCGAGGTCACCAGCACGCGCACGCTGAGCTACCGCTTCTCCACCGTGCAGGAGAACACCGCCTACGGCAATCAGCCCGACGGCAGCTATGTCACCGTCACGCTCGTCGACGGCGGGCGGGGGTTGACGCTGACCGCCGCGGGCGCGGACCAGGGCTTCCCATTCTGCAAGATCGTCGACGGCGCCAAAGTCAACCCCGCCGACTGCGGCGCGTAGGGGGTAGCGGCAACCATGAAAATCGCACCGGGAGTCATCGCTGTCGGGCTCGCCGGTTCGGCCGTCGTCGCACCCGGTACCGCGTGGGCCGACCAGAAGTTGAACGGCCACTACGTCCAGCACCAGTACGACCAGGCGACGGGCCGGCCGATCACCTCCGGTGGCCGGGTGGTCACCGACGACTGGTACTTCACCCCGTGCGGGGCCGGCTGTGCGGCGCTCGTCGCCGGTGGGGAGCCGTCCGGCGTGGCGCACCTGGGCAATGGGCAGTGGACGCTCGACAGCATCGCCAACGTGGCGTGCCCGGACGGCACCAGAGTGGACAAGGTCCAGTCCACGCACTCGGCGTGGGATGCGAACACGCTTGCCGGGACTCAGACGAGCACCTTCACCGCGCCGGCCTGCGGGACCCCGAAGGGGTTCAGCTACACCCTCAGAACCCAGCTGACGCCGGCCCCCTGATTGCTCACCCGGTCGATGTCAGAAGAACGAGTACGCCTCTCGCGAGATGGTGAACCCGTGCCCGGCGGGGTTTCGGCATCGTATGCCGGCGATCTCGCTGGTGCAGACGATCTTTCCGCTCCACCTCGACTGGCCGTAGGGCAGTGCCGGGCCTTCGCTGAGTGCGGTGTCACCGGCGCAGACGACCGTCGGCCGGCCGCCATCTGAGACCTGCACACCCTGTCCGTAGCCGGTGACGTCGGGACAGTCGGCCGGCCGCGGCGGTGGCTCCCAGTCGCGTTCCTTGATGTCGCAGCGAGCCAGGTCGGGCATCATGATGCAGCCGATGTTCCCGCTGGGCGATACGAACTGGGCGACGTCATCGGCCGCCGCGTGTGGGGCCAGCGTGATCCCCCCGGCCAGGACAGCTGATGCGATCGTCAAATACCGCATGCCGTGAAGATACCCGTGCATCGGCGTCCGGATGCGGCCATCGTCGAATTCCCGGATCACCCTTCCAGCGGCTTGAGCCGGATCGGCGTCGACGCCAGCAACCCCAGCGGGTCGACATAGTCCGCCCGTGCCGCCGGACCCCACATCGCGCCCCAGTGCAGGCACGCCGTCGCGCCGCAGCCCGGATGCCCGGCCACCAGCTCGCCGATCACCGACCCGGCAGCCACCCGATGGCCCACCCGGACGGCGGCCCGCACCGGCTCGTAGCTGGTGTGCAACCCGCCCGGATGGGCCAGCGACACCACCGGCCGGCCGGCCAGCAGCCCGGCGAATATCACCGAACCGGAGCCGGCGGCGTACACCGGCTGGCCGGCCGCGCCGGCCAGATCCACGCCGCGATGCCCGCGCCGCCAGTCCGGGGACGGAGCGTCGAACCACCGCAGCACCGCCGGCCGCGGCCGCAGCGGCCAGTCCAGCCGAAAGTCGTCGGCACCCGCCGGGGGAGCGCAGACAAGGACCGCCAGCAGCGCCAGCACAAGCCGCATCGGCCCAGTTCACCGCCGCCGAGTCGGGACCGCCAGTCAGCCCTGTGGAGAAAACGCAACGCGGAGACCGTGTAAACTGCTCTCCGCGGTCCGCTTCAGCGGGCTGACTTCGCGTGTCTGCACCACAACGGCGATGCCGAGCGGTCCCCGGCAGGGGTCCGGCATCCCAGCAGTCACCAGGGCCCGGCCTCACCCGACGCCGGGCGACAACCGACAACAAATAGGGCATGAACATGGCTGTAGTAACCATGAAACAGCTGCTGGACAGCGGCACCCACTTCGGGCATCAGACCCGTCGCTGGAACCCCAAGATGAAGCGGTTCATCTTCACCGACCGCAACGGCATCTACATCATCGACCTGCAGCAGACGCTGACCTTCATCGACAAGGCCTACGAGTTCGTCAAGGAGACCGTCGCCCACGGCGGGTCGGTGCTGTTCGTCGGCACCAAGAAGCAGGCCCAGGAATCCGTCGCCGACGAGGCCACCCGCGTCGGCATGCCGTATGTGAACCAGCGCTGGCTGGGCGGCATGCTCACCAACTTCTCCACCGTGCACAAGCGTCTGCAGCGGCTCAAAGAGCTGGAGACCATGGAGCAGACCGGTGGCTTCGAGGGTCGCACCAAGAAGGAGATCCTGATGCTGACCCGGGAGAAGAACAAGCTGGAGCGCAGCCTCGGCGGCATCCGCGACATGAACAAGGTGCCCTCGGCGGTCTGGGTCGTCGACACCAACAAGGAGCACATCGCCGTCGGCGAGGCCCGCAAGCTGGGCATCCCGGTCATCGCGATCCTGGACACCAACTGCGACCCCGACGAGGTCGACTACCCGATCCCGGGCAACGACGACGCGATCCGCTCGGCGGGGCTGCTGACCAAGGTGATCGCCTCCGCGGTCGCCGAGGGCCTGCAGGCCCGCGGCGGCCTGGGCAATGGCGAAGGCCGGGCGGACGCCGGAGCCGAGCCGCTGGCCGAATGGGAGCAGGAGCTGCTGGCCTCGGCCACCGCGACTGCGCCGGAGGCCGCCGCCGAATCCGCGGTGCCCGCTCAAACCGACACCACCATCACGGAAGGCTGAACATTGGCTAACTTCACCGCTGCCGACGTCAAGCGACTGCGGGAGTTGACCGGCGCCGGCATGCTCGACTGCAAGAACGCGCTGGCCGAGAGCGACGGCGACTTCGACAAGGCGGTCGAGGTGCTGCGGATCAAGGGCGCCAAGGACGTCGGCAAGCGCGCCGAGCGCGCCACCGCCGAGGGTCTGGTCATCGCCAAGGACGGCGCGCTGATCGAGTTGAACTCCGAGACCGACTTCGTCGCCAAGAACGCCGAGTTCCAGGCGCTGGCCGCCGACGTCGTGACTGCCGCCGCGGCTGCGAAGGCCGCCGATGTCGACGCTCTCAAGGCCGCCAGCATCGGCGACAAGACCGTCGAGGAGGCGGTCGCGGAGATGTCGGCCAAGATCGGCGAGAAGCTGGAGTTGCGCCGGGTCGCCTACTTCGGCGGCACCGTGGAGACCTACCTGCACAAGCGGGCCTCCGACCTGCCGCCGGCGGTCGGCGTGCTGGTCGAGTACGAGGGCGGTGGAACCGAGGCCGCCCACGCGGTGGCGCTGCAGATCGCTGCGCTCAAGGCCAAGTACCTGACCCGAGACGAGGTGCCCGAGGAGCTGGTGGCCAACGAGCGCCGGATCGCCGAGGAGACCGCCAAGGAGGAGGGCAAGCCAGAGGCGGCGCTGCCCAAGATCGTCGAGGGCCGGGTCAACGGCTTCTTCAAGGATGTCGTGCTGCTGGAGCAGGCTTCGGTGTCCGACAGCAAGAAGACCGTGAAGGCGCTGCTCGACGAGGCGGGTGTCACGGTGACCCGGTTCGTGCGGTTCGAGGTCGGCCAGGCATAACGGTTTACACCGAACGTGCGCCCAGTGCGATTTCCGCCGCGGATTTTCGCACTGGGCGCACGTTCGTCGGCGGGCTGTTCTTGCTAGCGTCGGGGTATGCGGCATGTGCACGCCTTCGGCGACGACGCCCTCGGTGACTTCGACGCGGTCGGCCTGGTCGAGCGGATCAAGGCGGGAGAAGTCTCACCCGCCGAGCTGACCGACGCCGCGATCGCCCGAGCCGAGGCGGTCAACCCGGCGCTGAACGGCCTGGCGTACCCGGCGTTCGAGCGCGCCCGGACCCGGGCGGCGGCCGGCCACGGTGGCTTCTTTGACGGGGTGCCGACGTTCGTCAAGGACAACGTCGAAGTCGCCGGGATGCCGACCATGCAGGGCACCGACGCCTGGCAGCCGCGCCCGGCCGCCGCCGACGGCAACTTCGCCCGGTTGTTCCTGGGCACCGGGCTGGTCGCGTTGGGCAAGACCCAGCTCTCGGAGTTCGGTTTCAGCGCGGCCGCCGAGCACCCGCGGCTGGGTGCGGTGCGCAACCCGTGGAACACCGACTACACCGCGGGCGCGTCGTCGTCGGGGTCAGCGGCGTTCGTCGCCGCCGGGGTGGTGCCGATCGCCCACGCCAACGACGGCGGCGGCTCGATCCGCATCCCGGCGGCCTGTAACGGGCTGGTCGGGCTCAAGCCGTCCCGGGGCCGGCTGCCGCTTGACAAGGAGCACCGGATGCCGGTGTCCATCATCTACAACGGGGTGGTGACCCGCTCGGTGCGCGATACCGCCGCGTTCTACGCCGAAGCCGAGCGCATCTTCACCAACCCCAAGCTGCCGCCGATCGGCGACATTCGCCACGCCGGCAAGCGGCGGCTCAAGATCGCCGTCCTCACCCGTTCGATCGACCGGGAGGCAAGCCCGGAGGTGCGCGAGCTGACGTTGCGGAACGCGGCGTTGCTGGAGGAACTCGGGCATCGGGTCGAGCACATCGACACCCCGCCGGTGCCGCCGCGCTTCGCCGACGACTTCCTGCTCTACTGGGCCTTCCTGGCGACCGCGCTGGTGCGCGGCGGCCGGCACATGTTCGGCCCGTCGTTCGACCGTTCCCGGCTGGACAACCTCACCCTGGGGCTGGACCGTCACGCGACCCGCAACCTGCACCGGCTGCCGCTGGCGATCGCCAGGCTGCGCACCGCGCGCCGGCACACTGCACGGCTCTTCCGCGACTACGACGTGATTCTCACCCCGACGCTGGCCGAAGCGCCGCCGCGGATCGGCCACTTCGACCCGGCAGCCGACTATCGGCAGATCATCGATCGGCTGGTCGACTGGGTGGCGTTCACACCGCTGCAGAACGCCACCGGGGATCCGGCCGTCTCGTTGCCGCTCGGCGAGTCGGCGAGCGGCCTGCCGGTGGGCATGATGTTCAGCGCACCCCTCGGGTGTGACGCCCGGTTGCTGGAACTGGCCTACGAGTTGGAGGCGGCCCGGCCCTGGGCCCGCATCCAATCCGGCGCGGCGCACTGACGTCCCGGCTGTTCACCCGACCCGGGCAAACTCACGAGCCCGCCATGGGGCAGGATAAGGACGCCCTGTGAGCGGCCAGCGGGCGATCGCCCCGATGGCACTGTCCTGCGAGGAGCCCGAGGAGCTTGATGGCGGAGCCAATGACTGCCGATCCCGTCCGGCCGGCCAGTCGCCCCAAGTACACGCGGGTGCTGCTCAAGCTCGGCGGGGAGATGTTCGGCGGCGGCCAGGTGGGGCTGGATCCCGACGTGGTGGCCCAGGTCGCCCGCCAGATCGCCGAGGTCGTCCGCGACGGCGTGCAGGTGGCCGTGGTGATCGGCGGCGGCAACTTCTTCCGCGGTGCGCAACTGCAGCAGCGCGGCATGGAGCGGATGCGCTCGGACTACATGGGCATGCTCGGCACCGTGATGAACAGCCTCGCGCTGCAAGACTTCCTGGAGAAGGAAGGCATCGACACCCGGGTGCAGACCGCGATCACGATGGGCCAGGTCGCCGAGCCCTACATTCCGCTGCGCGCCCAGCGGCATCTGGAGAAGGGCCGGGTGGTGATCTTCGGGGCCGGTATGGGCCTGCCGTATTTCTCCACCGACACCACCGCGGCGCAGCGGGCGCTGGAGATCGGCGCTCAGGTGGTGCTGATGGCCAAGGCGGTCGACGGGGTGTTCACCGCCGACCCGCGAGTCGACCCGGACGCGCAGCTGCTGACCGCGATCACGCACCGGGAAGTCATCGACCGCGGTTTGAAGGTGGCCGACGCCACCGCGTTCAGCCTGTGCATGGACAATGGCATGCCGATCCTGGTGTTCAACCTGCTGACCGACGGGAATATCGCCCGGGCGGTCGCGGGTGAGAAAATCGGAACACTGGTCACCACCTGAGGGAAGGATGGGCACCGTGATCGACGAGGCTCTCTTCGATGCCGAAGAGAAGATGGAGAAGGCCGTGGCGGTGGCCCGGGACGATTTGGCGACCATTCGCACCGGTCGGGCCAATCCGGGAATGTTCTCCCGGATCGTCATCGACTACTACGGGTCGACGACCCCGATCACCCAGTTGTGCAGCATCAACGTCCCGGAGGCGCGGCTGGTGGTGATCAAGCCGTACGAGGCGTCCCAGCTGGGGGCGATCGAGACGGCGATCCGGAATTCGGACCTGGGCGTCAATCCCAGCAATGACGGCACGCTGATCCGGGTGGCGGTGCCGCAGCTCACCGAGGAACGCCGCCGTGAGTTGGTCAAGCAGGCCAAGGGCAAGGGCGAGGACGCCAAGGTGTCGGTGCGCAACATCCGTCGCAAGGCGATGGAGGAGCTGCACCGCATCCGCAAGGACGGGGAAGCCGGGGAGGACGAGGTCGGCCGGGCCGAGAAGGACCTCGACAAGTCCACCCACACCTATGTCGCCCAGATCGACGAGCTGGTCAAGCACAAAGAAGGCGAGTTGCTGGAGGTCTAGCGGACCGGTCAGCAACCAGTTCCCGTGACAGACAACGACACCGGCACGCTGGCCCGGGATTCGAAGGGCGGCCGGCTGCGGCGGAAGCGGCCTAAGGCCGGCCGCAACCTGCCCGCCGCGATCGTCGTAGGGGCGCTGTTGGGTGGCGTCATCATCGCGACCCTGCGGTTCGCTCCGTGGTTCTGGCTGGTGATACTCGCGGTGGCGACGCCGTTGGCCACCCATGAGGTGATCCGGCGGCTGCGCACAGCCGGCTACGACGTGCCGTTCGTGCCGCTGCTGCTGGGCGGGCAGGCGATGCTGTGGCTGTCCTGGCCGTTCGGCCCCACGGGCGTGCTGGGTGCGTTCGGCGGGACGGTCGTCATCTGCATGGTCTGGCGCCTGCTCGAACAGGGACCGAATCATGTCCCGGTCAACTACCTGCGTGACATGTCGGCGACTGTTCTGCTCGCCGTGTGGGTGCCGCTGTTCATGAGTTTCGGCGCGCTGCTGATCTACCCGGATCCCGGCGAGGGCTCCGGCCGGGTGTTCTGCCTGCTGCTCACGGTGGTGTTCTCCGACATCGGCGGTTATGCCGTCGGGGTGCTTTTCGGGAAACACCCGATGGTGCCGGCGATCAGCCCGAACAAGTCCTGGGAAGGGTTCGTCGGATCGCTGCTGTTCGGCATCACCGGCGCTGTGCTGGCGGTCGCGTTCCTGCTGCCCGACAAACAGTGGTGGGTCGGCCTGCCGCTGGGGCTGTTCCTGGTGCTCACCGGAATCCTGGGTGACCTGGTGGAATCGCAGGTCAAGCGGGATCTGGGCATCAAGGACATGGGCCGGCTGCTGCCCGGCCACGGCGGCATTATGGACCGGCTCGACGGGCTGCTGCCGTCGGCGGTGATGACTTGGATCGTGCTGACCGTGCTGCCGTGAGGCGTTGGCCGATACTGGAGCCGAGATGAAACAGCAGCTGGTCTTCGATGCGCCGCGCCGGACGCTACCGCCGCGGCACCTGGCCGACCTCGACACCGGCGGACTGGCGGCAGCCGTCGCCGAGCTGGGCCTGCCGGCGTTTCGGGCCAAGCAGCTCGCCCACCAGTACTACGGTCGCCTCATTGCGGACCCGCAGCAGATGACCGACCTGCCGGCCGCGGTACGCGCGTCGGTGGCCGAGGCCCTGTTCCCGACGCTGCTGACCGCGGTCAGCGAGATCGAATGCGACGCCGGGCAGACCCGCAAGATGCTCTGGCGGTCGGGTGATCACACCAGGTTCGAATCGGTGCTGATGCGCTACCCGCGCCGCAACACCGTGTGCATCTCCTCCCAGGCCGGCTGTGGGATGGCCTGCCCGTTCTGCGCGACCGGTCAGGCCGGGCTGACGCGCAACCTGTCCACCGCCGAGATCGTCGAGCAGGTGCGGGCCGCCGCGGTGGAACTGCGCGATCGCGATCACGGCCGGCTGTCGAACATCGTGTTCATGGGGATGGGGGAGCCGCTGGCCAACTATGCCCGGGTGGTGGCGGCGGTGCGCCGCATCATCTCGGCGCCGCCGCACGGGTTCGGCATCTCCGCGCGCGCGGTGACCGTCTCGACCGTGGGCCTGGCTCCGGCGATCCGCAGGCTGGCGGACGAGGGGTTGGGGGTGACGTTGGCGTTGTCGCTGCACACCCCCGACGACGAGCTGCGTGACACCCTGGTGCCGGTGAACAACCGCTGGAAGGTCGGCGAAGCGCTCGAAGCCGCCCGCTACTACGCCGACACCACCGGCCGGCGGGTGTCGATCGAGTACGCGCTGATCCGCGACGTCAACGACCAGCCGTGGCGGGCTGACCTGCTGGGCAAGAAGCTGCACCGGGCGCTGGGTCCGCTGGTGCACGTCAACCTCATCCCGCTCAACCCGACCCCCGGCAGTGACTGGGACGCCAGTCCCAAACCGGTGGAGCGGGAGTTCGTCCGGCGCGTGCGGGCGCAGGGGGTGTCGTGCACGGTGCGCGACACCCGCGGCCGCGAGATCGCCGCCGCCTGTGGTCAGTTGGCGGCCGAAGGGCGGGGCTAGCTCGAGGCGCGCTTACCTCAGCCAGCCGCGCCGGCGACCCCACATGTCACGCACCAGCACGAAAAGCACCAGCCCGGCGAACACGCCCAGGAACCAGTCCTCGACGTGGCCGACATGGTTGCCGCGCAGCATCGCCAGCAGGAACACGAAGACGGCGAAACCGGTGACATACCAGGTGCGGTAGTTGATCTTGCTCCAGCCCCATGCCGCCGATGGCACCTCGGCGGGGTCAACGCCGTTGTAGCGCTCCACCTCAGTACTGACCACGGTTGCTCCTCTGGTTGGGCGGTTGACTTGGGGAACATTCTGGCATATCGGTACCCGGCTGGCCGACCGCAAGGCCGACATCGTCATGCCGTTGGCCGACACCGACTGCGGAGTCCGCGAGTTCACCGTCCGCGACCTGGAAGGCAACCTGTGGCGCTTTGGCGACTACGCCGGAGTAGCGTCTTGACGCGCATTTTGAATGACATCATGATGACGAGTATGAGAACCACCATGACGCTTGAGGACGATGTCGTTCGTCTCATCGAAGACGCTGTTCACCGCGAACGCCGGCCGATGAAACAGGTGATCAACGATGCGTTGCGGCGCGCGCTGACACCTGAGCCGGAGCGCCGGGAACCGTACCGCCTGGCGCCGCACGACTCGGCGGTATTGCCGGGATTCGACCCGGCCGGCTTCAACCGGTTGACCGATGAACTGGACGACGACGCGATCCGCACCACGCTGCGACGACCGTGATCATCCCCGACGTCAACCTGCTGATCTACGCGGTCATCACCGGCTTTCCCCAGCATCGGCGCGCGCGTGCGTGGTGGGAGGAGGTCGTCAACAGTCGCACGGCCATCGGGCTGACCCACCCCGCGGTATTCGGGTTTGTGCGAATCGCCACCAACGCCCGCATTCTTGATGCTCCGCTCGCGGTGGGGGATGCGGTCCGCTATGTGTGGGACTGGCTGGCGCAACCGGACGTCGAGCTCCTCACACCCGGCCGGCGGCACTTGGGCATCGCGTTCGGGCTGCTCGAAGAACTTGGCACGGCAGGTAACTTGACCACCGACGTGCAGCTGGCTGCCTACGCGATCGAACACAACGCCGAGATCTGCTCCAACGACACCGACTTCGCCCGGTTCACCGATCTGACGTGGACCAACCCATTAGGAGGCCGGTAAGAGAAACGGCACAATGAACGGGTGACCGCATCATCGGCCGGCCGGATCAGGGTGCTGCTACTGGGCAGCACCGGCTCGATCGGCACCCAGGCGCTGCAGGTCATCGCCGCCAACCCGGACCGCTTCGAGGTGGTGGGCCTGGCCGCCGGGGGCGGACGCCCCGATCTGCTGGCCCGCCAGCGAGCCGAGACCGGCGCAACCAAGATCGCCGTCACCGACGAAAGCGTCGCCGAGGCGTTGGATGCCCACTACCGCGGCGTTGACGGGGTCACCCAGCTGGTGGCCGACACCGAGGCCGACGTGGTACTCAACGCGCTGGTCGGCGCGCTGGGGTTGCGACCGACGCTGGCGGCGCTGGCCACCGGGGCCCGGCTCGCACTGGCCAACAAGGAGTCCCTGGTGGCAGGTGGCCCGCTGGTGCTGGCGGCCGCGCAACCGGGTCAGATCGTCCCGGTGGACTCCGAGCACTCCGCGCTGGCCCAGTGCCTGCGTGCCGGCACCGCCGACGAGGTCGCCAAGCTGGTGCTGACCGCCTCCGGCGGGCCCTTCCGGGGCTGGAGCGCGGCCGACCTGGAACACGTCACGCCCGAGCAGGCCGGTGCCCACCCGACCTGGTCGATGGGGCCGATGAACACGCTGAACTCGGCGTCGCTGGTCAACAAGGGCTTGGAGCTCATCGAAACGCATCTGCTGTTCGGGGTGCCCTACGAGCGCATCGAGGTCGTCGTGCATCCGCAGTCGATCGTGCATTCGATGGTGACCTTCACCGACGGCTCGACGATCGCCCAGGCCAGCCCGCCGGACATGCGCCTGCCGATCGCGCTGGCGCTGGGCTGGCCGGCGCGGGTGCCCGGTGCGGCCGTCGCCTGCGACTTCACTTCTGCTTCAGGCGCGTCGAGGTGGGAATTCGAGCCGCTGGACGCCGCGGTGTTCCCAGCGGTCGAGCTGGCCCGCTACGCCGGTCAGACCGGCGGCTGCCTGCCCGCGGTCTACAACGCCGCCAACGAGTACGCCGCGGCAGCCTTCCTGGAAGGCCGGATCGGATTCCCCGGGATCGTCACCACCATTGCCGATGTGCTGCACGCCGCGGACCAGTGGACGAAAAAACCCGCTACCGTAGATGAGGTACTCGACGCGCAGCGCTGGGCGCGGGAATGCGCCACTCGTGCGGTAACACAGGAGGTCATGACTACCCGATGATGTTCGCGGTCGGTATCGCGCTGTTCGCGCTGGCCATCCTGGTCTCGGTGGCGCTGCACGAGTGCGGTCACATGTGGGTGGCACGCGCCACCGGGATGAAGGTGCGCCGGTACTTCGTCGGCTTCGGCACCACTCTGTGGTCCACCCGGCGCGGGGAGACCGAGTACGGACTCAAGGCGATTCCGGCCGGCGGGTTCTGCGACATCGCCGGGATGACCGCCGTCGAGGAGTTGGCGCCTGACGAGGTCGACCGGGCCATGTACAAGCAGAAGGCCTGGAAGCGGGTAGCGGTGCTGGCCGCCGGCCCCGGGATGAACTTCGTCATCGGCTTGGTGCTGGTCTACGGCATAGCGGTGATCTGGGGTCTGCCCAATCTGCATCCGCCCACCTCCGCGGTCGTCGGTGCGACGTCGTGTGTGGCACCGGAGGTCGCCAAGGGCGAACTGGGGACCTGCTCGGGTCCGGGGCCGGCTGCGCTGGCCGGCATCCAGGCCGGCGACGTCGTGGTCAAGGTCGGCGACACCGAGGTGGCGAATTTCACCGAGATGGCCGCCGCGGTGCGCAAGCAGCACGGCGTGACGCCGGTCGTCATCGAGCGCGACGGTGTCACGATGACCAAGTACGTCGACGTCACCCCCACCCAGCGGTGGATCGCCGGCAAGGACGCCCCGGACGCCGGACCTGCCCAGGTCGGCGCCATCGGGGTGGGTGCGGCGCAGTTCGGGCCCACCCGCTACAACCCGGTCTCGGCGGTGCCGGCCACGTTCGTGTTCACCGGGGACCTGATGGGGGAGCTGGGCAGAGCCCTGACCAAGATCCCGACCAAGGTCGGCGCGCTGGTGCAGTCCATCGGTGGCGGCGAACGCGACCCGGAGACCCCCATCAGCATCGTCGGCGCCTCGATCATCGGCGGTGACACCGTCGACCACGGGTTGTGGGTGGCTTTCTGGTTCTTCCTGGCCCAACTGAACTTCATCCTCGGGGTGCTCAACCTGGTGCCGCTGCTGCCGTTCGACGGCGGGCACATCGCGGTTGCGGTATTCGAGAAGATCCGCAACATGATCCGGTCGGCGCGAGGGCTGGTCGCCGCGGCGCCGGTGAACTATCTCAAGCTGATGCCGGCGACATACGTAGTGTTGGTCGTGGTGGTCGGTTACATGCTGCTCACCGTGACCGCTGACCTGGTCAACCCGATCAGGCTGTTCTGACGAGAAGAGAATCCGTGAGTACTGGCCTGGGGCGGGCGGCCGACATAGGCACCTTGTCGCCGCGGCGCAAGACCCGCCAGCTGATGGTCGGCGATGTCGGGGTGGGCAGCGACCACCCGATCTCGGTGCAGTCGATGACCACCACCAAGACCCATGACATCGACGCCACCCTGCAGCAGATCGCTGAGTTGACCACCGCCGGCTGCAACATCGTGCGGGTGGCCTGTCCGCGTCAGGAGGACGCCGACGCACTGGCGACCATCGCCAGGAAGAGCAAGATTCCGGTGATCGCCGACATCCACTTCCAGCCCAAGTACATCTTTGCCGCGATCGACGCCGGCTGCGCGGCGGTGCGGGTGAATCCGGGCAACATCAAGGAGTTCGACGGCCGGGTCGCCGAGGTCGCCAAGGCCGCCGGCGCGGCCGGGGTGCCGATCCGGATCGGCGTCAACGCCGGGTCGCTGGACCGGCGGTTCCTGACCAAGTACGGCAGGGCCACCCCCGAGGCGCTGGTGGAGTCGGCGCTGTGGGAGGCCTCGCTCTTCGAGGAGCACGGCTTCGGCGACATCAAGATCAGCGTCAAGCACTCCGACCCGGTGGTGATGGTCGCTGCCTACCAGCAGTTGGCGCAGCAGTGCGACTACCCGCTGCACCTGGGCGTCACCGAGGCCGGACCGGAGTTCCAGGGCACCGTCAAGTCCGCGGTCGCCTTCGGCGCGCTGCTGAGCCGCGGCATCGGTGACACCATCCGGGTGTCGTTGTCGGCGCCGCCGGTCCAGGAGGTTAAGGTCGGCAACCAGATCCTGGAGTCGCTGAACCTGCGGCCCCGCGGCCTGGAGATCGTGTCGTGCCCATCGTGCGGGCGCGCCCAGGTCGACGTCTACAAGCTGGCCAACGAGGTGACCGCGGGCCTGGAGGGCCTGGACGTGCCGCTGCGGGTGGCGGTGATGGGCTGCGTGGTCAACGGGCCGGGCGAGGCCCGCGAGGCTGACCTCGGGGTGGCGTCCGGCAACGGCAAGGGCCAGATCTTCGTGCGCGGCGAAGTGATCAAAACCGTCCCGGAGGCCCAGATCGTGGAGACGCTGATCGAGGAGGCGCTGCGGTTGGCGGCCGAAATGGGCGGCGCCGAATCCGGCGGTTCGCCCTCCGTGGCCGTAAGCTGAGGGCAATCCCGCCCCGGTTCGTACGAAAGAGTCAGCCATGTCGGCTCCACCGATTTTTCGTCTGGTCGACGAGCGGCGCGTTTCGGTGGTGCGTGACGCCGCCGCGGTGTGGCGGGTGCTCGACGCGGATCCGGTGGGCTCCTGCATGGTCGCCGCCCGGGTCGCCGACCACGGCGTCGATCCGCACTCGATGGGCGGCGAGCTGTGGACGCGGCGAGGTGCCGGTGAGTCGCTGTGCTACGCCGGCGCGAACCTGGTCCCGCTGCGCGGGATGCCCGCCGACCTGAATGCCTTCGCCGACAAGGCGCTGGGCGGTATCCGGCGCTGCTCTTCGCTGGTCGGCCGGGCCGAGCTGGTGCTGCCGATGTGGCAGCGACTGTCCCCGGTCTGGGGTCCGGCCCGTGATGTCCGCGCCAGTCAGCCGTTGCTGGCGCTGGGCGAGATGCCAGGGTGCCCGATCGATTACGAGGTGCGCCAGGTTCGCCCGGAGGAACTGGATGCCTATCTGGTGGCCGCCGTCGACATGTTCATCGGCGAGGTCGGGGTGGACCCGCGGCAGGGCGACGGCGGTCGCGGCTATCGCCGCCGGGTGGCCAGCCTGATCGCGGCGGGCCGAGCCTGGGCCCGCTTCGAGCACGGCGAGGTGGTGTTCAAGGCCGAGGTGGGTTCGCAGTCGCCGACGGTCGGCCAGATCCAGGGGGTCTGGGTGCATCCGGAGCGGCGCGGCCAGGGCCTGGGCGCCGCCGGCACCGCGATGCTCGCGGCGGTGGTCGTCGGCACCGGTCGTGTCGCCAGCCTGTATGTGAACGACTTCAACACCGTGGCGCGGGCCACCTATGAGCGGGTGGGGTTCACCCAGGTCGGCACGTTCGCCACTGTGCTGCTCGATTAGGGTTCCTGCGCCGAGCGTGCACTGAGCGCGAAATTTCGGCCGGTTTTTCGCGCTGGACACACGTTCGGCGAATACCGGGGGGAATTACGATTCGGTCTCGGTGCGCCTCCATCCGCGCCGCGATCCAGTTTTCTAACATCAGCCCCAATGGCAACTTCAATCACAGTGGCATCACGAGTGGCGGGCTTGTTGGCGACGGTCGTCACCGTGGCCGGTGTCTCGGCCTGCACCCCGCGACCGGACAGCCCCGCCCCGGTCGCCGAGCGGTTCTTCGCTGCGCTGGCCATCGGCGACACCAGCATGGCCGCCCAGCTCAGCGACAACCCCGTTGCGGCTTCCGAAGCGCTCAACGCCGCCTGGGCCGGCCTGCAGGCCAGCCGCCTGGACGCGCAGGTGCTCGGGACGCACTACAACGGCGACACCGGCGACGTCGCCTACCGGTACACCTGGCAGCTGCCCAAGCATCGCACCTGGAGCTATGACGGCCAGCTGAAGATGGTGCGCAACGAGGGCCGATGGGAGGTGCGCTGGGCGGCCAGCGCACTGCACCCCAAGCTGGGGGAGCATCAGGCCCTGACGCTGCGCGCCGACCTGCCCCGGCGTGCGTCGGTTCACGAGGCCGGCGGTTCCGAGGTGCTGGTGCCGGGCTATCTGTACCGCTACCAGCTGGATGCCGGCCAGGCGGGCCTGGACCTGATGCGTACGGCGCGCAGGGTGGTCGAGGCGCTGCAGCCGTTCGACGACACCCTCAACGACCCGCAACGGCTCGCCGAGCAGGCGAGCTCGTCGGTGGGGCCGCTGGACCTGATCACCCTGCGCAAAGAGGACAGCAACCGGGTTGCTCCGGCCATCGGCGAGCTGCGCGGCGTGGTGATCACACCGCAGGCCGAGTTGCTGGCGACCGACGACACCTTCGCGCCGGCCCTGATCGCCGGAGTGAAGAAGTCCGTGGTCGACGAGCTCGACGGCGAGGCCGGCTGGCGGGTGGTCAGCGTCAACCAGAACGGGGTGGACGTCGCGGTGCTGCAGGAGACGGCTCCGTCGCCGGCGCCGGCGGTCACCATCAGCCTGGACCGGTTGGTGCAGCACGCGGCGCAGCACGCGGTGAACACCCGCGGCGACAAGGCGATGATGGTGGTGCTCAAACCCTCGACCGGGGAGATCCTCGCGGTCGCCCAGAACGCGGCCGCGGACGCCGACGGCCCGGTCGCGACGACCGGGCTGTACCCGCCCGGCTCGACGTTCAAGATGATCACCGCGGGTGCGGCGATCGAACGGGACATGGCCAACCCGAACACCCTGCTCGGCTGCCCCGGCGAGGTCGACATCGGTGAGCGCACCGTCCCCAACTACGGTGGCTTCGACCTGGGCGTGGTGCCGATGTCGCGGGCCTTCGCCAACTCGTGCAACACCACCTTCGCCGAACTGGCCAGCCGGATGCCGCCACGGGCGCTGACCCAGACCGCCGCGCGCTACGGCCTCGGCGTCGACTACGAGGTGGACGGGCTCACCACGGTGACGGGTTTGGCGCCCCCGACGGTGAACCTGGCCGAGCGCACCGAGGACGGCTTCGGTCAGGGCAAGGTGCTGGCCAGCCCGTTCGGCATGGCGCTCGTCGCGGCCACCGTCGCTGCCGGCAGGACCCCGGTGCCCCGGCTGATCCAGGGCCGCCCGACGGCGGTCAACGGCGACGCCACCCCGATCACACCGCGAATGCTGGACGGGCTGCGCCAGATGATGCGCCTGGTGGTCACCGACGGCACGGCCCGTGACATCGCCGGCTCGGGTGCGGTGTTCGGCAAGACCGGGGAAGCCGAGTTCGCCGGCGGATCGCACTCCTGGTTCGCCGGATACCGCGGTGACCTGGCGTTTGCGACGCTGATCGTCGGCGGCGGGAGCTCGGAGTATGCGGTGCGGATGACCAAGGTGCTGTTCGATTCGCTGCCGCCGGGATACCTGGCCTGAGGCCCGGCCGCGCCAGCGGGCCCGGAATGCCGTCGGAATCGGCCCGGCACCGTCGGAACGTGCACGATCGCGCCTCCGATTAAGCTGGCCGGATGCCCATCCGTGCCGCGCTGTCTCCCGGTGTGCTGTCTCCGACGCTGCCGGTGCCCCGCTCGATCCCGCGCCCGGAATACGTCGGCAAGGCCACCGTCGCCGAAGGCGCCGAGCCGTGGGTGCAGTCGCCGGAGGTCATCGAGAAGATGCGGGTCGCGGGCCGGATCGCCGCCGGTGCGCTGGCCGAAGCGGGTAGGGCCGTGGCGCCGGGCGTCACCACCGACGAACTCGACCGGATCGCCCACGACTATATGGTCGGCCATGGCGCCTACCCGTCGACCTTGGGCTACAAAGGGTTTCCCAAATCCTGCTGCACGTCGCTCAACGAGATCATCTGCCACGGCATCCCGGACTCGACCGTGATCGCCGACGGCGACATCGTCAACATCGATGTCACCGCCTACATCGATGGTGTGCACGGTGACACCAATGCCACTTTCCTGGCCGGCGACGTCGCACCGGAGCACCGTCTGCTCGTCGAGCGCACCCACGAGGCGACCATGCGAGCGATCAAGGCCGTCAAGCCGGGGCGCGCGCTGTCGGTGATCGGGCGGGTTATCGAATCGTATGCGAATCGGTTCGGTTACAACGTGGTTCGCGACTTCACCGGCCACGGTATCGGAACCACTTTCCACAACGGGCTGGTGATCCTGCACTACGACGAGCCCGAGGTGACCACGATCATCGAACCCGGAATGACGTTCACCGTAGAGCCGATGATCAACCTCGGCGGGCTGGACTACCAGATCTGGGACGACGACTGGACGGTGGCCACCACGGACGGCAGGTGGAGCGCGCAGTTCGAGCACACCCTGGTGGTCACCGACGACGGCGCGGAGATCCTCACCCTGCCGTGAGTCGGTGTCCCGGACCGGGGTGAGCGTCGTCAAAGTGGTACTGCCGCAGACACTTCTGGGCATCACGCCGATGCCGGCCCGGGCAGTCGGCCGAGAGCTGAAAACTCACTGACCTGGGCGGAAAACGGCCCACCGCGACCGGACTGGCGGTAGCCTTTCGCAGATGCCCGCGACGATGATGACCGTCGACGGGTTCCCCGTCCCGGTCAGCGTTGCCGGTCCGGAAAAGGGACCCGTCGTGGTCATTCTTGGTGCCGCCCAGCAGGCGGTCAGCGCCTACGACGGGCTGTGCCAGCGGTTGCACACCGCGGCGCTGCGCACCGTCACCATCGGCTCCGACCACCGTCTGACCGCCAAATCGGTGATCGGCATCCTCGACTCGTTGGACATCCGATGGGGTGTTGTGGTGGGCGATCGTGCGGGCGGCGAACTCGCCTGGGAGCTGGCGGCCACCCGACTGGACCGCTTCATCGGGCTGGTGGTGATCGACCGGGGCCATCCGCGGGTGCCCGATGCCAGCGGGGCGATCTGCGACGAACGCTGCCCGCCGGTCGAGATCAACACCACCGCCCTGTTCAGCAATCGTGCCGCCGAGGCGGTGGCACGGGCCAGCCAGCGGTTCGTCTACGGTGATTACCGCATGGTGGAACTGCTGACACGGCGCAATGCCCAGGATTCCACCGCGCAGCTCGCCATCGAGATCGTGTTGCGCGCCAGCACCTGGTGAGCATCGAACGCAGACGTGATGAGGGAACCCGGCAGAGGACTTCTATGTTGACGATCGCTGACCTGCAGCAGCTGGTTGCCTCCGGTGAGATCGACACCGTCGTGCTGGCGTTCCCCGACATGCAGGGCCGGCTCGTCGGCAAACGGGTGGCGGCCGGGCACTTCCTCGAGCAGGTGGCCGGCGGCGGCGCCGACGTCTGCACCTACCTGCTGGCCGTCGACGTCGAGATGAACACCGTCCCCGGTTACCGGATCGCCGACTGGACCACCGGCTACGGGGACATGGTGATGAGACCCGACTTCGCCACCTTGCGGCGCACCCCGTGGCTGCCCGGCGCCGTGCAGGTGCTGGCCGGCCTGTACACACCCGACGGCAGCCCGGTCGCGGTGGCGCCGCGCCAGATCCTGGCAGCCCAGATCGCCCGGCTGGCCGACCGCGGCCTGGTGGCCTACACCGCGACCGAGCTGGAATTCATCGTCTTCGACGACACCTACCGGCAGGCCTGGGCCGCCGGCTACCGCGGGCTCACCCCGGCGACCGACTACAACGCCGACTACGGACTGGCCGTCGGCGCCCGCCTGGAACCGCTGCTGCGCGACATCCGACTGCACATGACCGGGGCGGGGCTGCACTGCGAGGGCGTCAAGGGCGAGTGCAACGACGGCCAGCAGGAGATCACCTTCCGCTACGAGCAGGCGATGGCGGCCTGCGACAACCACGCCGTCTACAAGAACGGTGCCAAGGAGATCGCCGACCAGCACGGCAAGAGCCTGACGTTCATGGCGAAATACGATGAGCGCGAAGGCAACAGCTGCCACATTCACCTTTCGCTGCGCGACCCGGATTCGACCCCGGTCTTCGTCGATCAGGCGGCACCGCACGCCATGTCGGCGCTGTTCCGCAGCTTCCTGGCCGGTGTGCTGGCGACACTGCCCGAGCTGACACTGTGCTACGCCCCGAACATCAACTCCTACAAGCGATTCGTCGACGGCAGCTTCGCGCCGACCGCGATCGCCTGGGGGCTGGACAACCGGACCTGCGCGCTGCGGGTGCTGGGGCACGGACAGGGGCTGCGGGTGGAGTGCCGGGTGCCGGGCGGCGACGTCAACCCCTACCTGGCGGTCGCGGCACTGATCGCCGGCGGACTGCACGGGATCGACAACAACCTGGAACTGGAAGAGCCGGTCACCGGCAACGCCTACCAGGACGCGGCGCGCCATCTGCCCACCACGCTGGCCGAGGCCGCGGAACTCTTCGCCGCATCGTCGGTGGCGCGCAAGGCGTTCGGCGACGATGTCATCGAGCATTACCTCAACAACGCCCGGGTAGAGTTACGCGCGTTCAACGCGGCGGTCACCGACTGGGAGAGGGTGCGGGGATTTGAACGGCTCTGAACCCGTGCGCCCGGTGCTCGGCCTGACCACCTACCTGGAGCAGGCCCAGACCGGAGTCTGGGACGTGCGTGCCAGCTTCCTGCCGGCCGCCTACTTCCAGGGCGTCACCGCCGCCGGCGGGGTCGCGGTGCTGCTGCCGCCACAGCCGGTCAACCCCGGCATCGCCGCCCGGGCGCTCGACGGCCTGTCCGGTCTGGTCGTCACCGGCGGCAAGGACGTCGACCCCGGTGCCTACGGCCAGCCGCGGCACCCGGCCACCGACGAGCCCGCCCGCGACCGCGACGCCTGGGAGATCGCGCTGCTCACCGAGGCGCTGCGCCGGGGGCTGCCGGTGCTGGGGATCTGCCGCGGCGCCCAGGTGCTCAACGTCGCACTCGGCGGCACCCTGCACCAGCACCTGCCCGACGTGCTCGGCCACTGCGGGCACCGGGCCGGCGACGCCGTGTTCACCACCATGGCGGTGCACACCGTGCCGGGCACCCGGATCGCCGAACTGCTCGGCGAATCCGCCGAGGTGCGCTGCTACCACCACCAGGCCATCGCCGACCTCGGCGAGGGGCTGGTGATCGGCGCGCGCGACACCGACGGCGTCATCGAGGCGATCGAGCTGCCCGGGGAGGACTTCGTGCTCGCGGTGCAGTGGCATCCCGAAGAATCGCTCGACGACCTGCGGCTGTTCACGGCGGTCGTGGAGGCGGCGCGGGCGTACGCCACCGGGCGGGTGGGTCGATGAGCAGCACCCGGTTGATCAACCCGGCCACCGAGGCGGTGCTGGCGTCCGTCGAGCAACTCGATGCCGCCGCGGTCGACGACGCGGTGCGGCGGGCGCAGGCGGCCCAGCGGCGCTGGGCCCGGGTGGCGCCGGTGGAGCGGGCGGCCGCGCTGCGATCGTTCGCGGCCGTCGTCGACGCCCACGTCGCGGAGCTGGCCGCACTCGAGGTGGCCAACGCCGGGCACCCGGTGTCGGCGGCCGAGTGGGAGGCCGGCCACGTCCGCGACGTGCTGCAGTTCTATGCCGGCAGCCCGGAACGGTTGTCCGGCCGGCAGATTCCGGTTGCCGGCGGGCTTGACGTCACGTTCCACGAACCGCTGGGTGTGGTGGGCGTCATCACCCCGTGGAACTTCCCGATGCCGATCGCGGTGTGGGCGTTCGCACCGGCGCTGGCTGCCGGCAATGCGGTGCTGATCAAGCCCGCCGAATGGACGCCGCTGACCACGGTCCGGCTCGGCGAGCTGGCGGTGACGGCCGGGCTGGACCCCGACCTGCTGCAGGTGCTGCCCGGGCGGGGCGCGGTGGTGGGGGACCGGCTGGTCAACCACCCGGGCGTGGCCAAGATCGTGTTCACCGGCTCGACGGCCACCGGCACCAGGGTGATGGCGCAAGCGGCCGCGCAGGTCAAGCGGGTCACCCTGGAGTTGGGCGGCAAGAGTGCCAACATCGTCTTCGACGACTGCGACCTGGAGGCCGCGGCGGCGACCGCCCCCTACGGGGTGTTCGACAACGCCGGCCAGGACTGCTGTGCCCGCAGCCGAATCCTGGTGCAGCGCAGCGTCTATGAGAAGTTCATGGAGCTGCTGGAGCCGGCGGTGTCCGGCGTCGTCGTCGGCGATCCGGCAGACCGCGGCACCGAGATGGGCCCGCTGGTAGCCCGTGCGCACTGGGAGAAGGTGGCGTCCTACGTGCCCGACGACGCGCCGGTTGCTTTCCGCGGCCAGGCGCCGAGCGGGCCGGGCTTCTGGTTCCCACCGACGGTGCTGACCCCCGCGCGCACCGACCGCTGTGTCACCGAGGAGATCTTCGGCCCGGTGGTCACCGTGCTGGCCTTCGATGACGAGGCCGACGCCATTGCACTGGCCAACGACACCCCCTACGGATTGTCCGGCTCGATCTGGACCGACGACCTGTCCCGCGCGCTGCGGGTGTCCCGGGCGGTGGAAGCCGGGAACCTGTCGGTCAATTCGCACTCGTCGGTGCGATACAACACCCCGTTCGGCGGCTTCAAGCAGTCCGGCCTGGGCCGCGAACTGGGACCCGACGCGCCGCTGGCGTTCACCGAGACCAAGAACGTGTTCATCGCAGTGAAGGAGCTTTCATGACCGATCTGACCCAGCGACTGGCCGGACGGGTCGCCGTCGTCACCGGCGGCGCCGGCGGAATCGGGCTGGCGACCGCCCGCCGGATGCGCGCCGAGGGCGCCCGGATCGTGGTCGGTGATCTCGACCCGGTCGCCGGCGAGGCGGCCGCCGACGAGCTCGACGGGCTGTTCGTGCGGGTGGACGTCTCCGACCAGGCCGAGGTCGATGCGCTGTTCGACACCGCGGCGGCCACCTTCGGCTCGGTCGACATCGCGTTCAACAACGCCGGCATCTCCCCGCCCGACGACGACCTGATCGAGACCACCGAGCTGCCGGCCTGGCAGCGGGTCCAAGACGTCAACCTCAAGTCGGTGTACCTGTGCTGCCGGGCGGCGCTGCGGCACATGGTGCCCGCCGGGCGGGGCTCGATCATCAACACCGCGTCGTTCGTGGCGGTGATGGGTTCGGCGACCTCGCAGATCTCCTACACCGCGTCCAAGGGCGGGGTGCTGGCCATGTCGCGGGAGCTGGGTGTGCAGTACGCCCGGCAGGGCATCCGGGTCAACGCGCTGTGCCCGGGCCCGGTGAACACCCCACTGCTGCAGGAGCTCTTCGCCGCCGACCCGGACCGCGCCGCCCGCCGGCTGGTGCACGTGCCGCTGGGCCGGTTCGCCGAGCCCGAGGAGCTGGCCGCCGCGGTGGCGTTCCTGGCCAGCGACGACGCCTCGTTCATCACCGCCTCGACGTTCCTGGTGGACGGCGGGATCAGCTCGGCTTATGTGACGCCGCTGTAGTCACGCCGCTGCAGCCCGGCCGGCGCGAATTGCGGCGCGTCGCCGCTATTCCGCGCCGGATTTCCGGCCGCGATCGGAACGGGTTGCGCTAATCAAACCAACCCGTCACCTTGTCGATCGCGTCGTCAACCTTGTCGATCACGTTGTCAGTGCCCGTGGCGTATATCAGGCTCAGCCCCGCGCTCTTGGCCCCGTCCCAGTAACTTACCATCACCGAGGTTGGATTGTCCCAGTTGTATTTTATGATCGTGCCAATATCGCTGAGCTTGAACTCTTCAATGTGGTCGCCTATCTGGTGGACGTTGTCTCCGAAGAGCTTGACGTTGATCCCTCCCAGATAGCCGTATACACCGCTTTTGATGAGCCAGCCTCCGACGGACGGGCTCATGTTTGCCAAACCGAGTCCGAGTTCTGCGCGGATCACTGCGCTGCTTTTCATCAATTCAGACACGGAGTCGTAGGAGAACGACCAGGTGTCCAACACCTTGTCCTTGAGGGAAACACCCGCGTCAAAAATCGTCTTGGTCCAATCGGTGAAACTTCCCACCGGGTCCCAGCGGTGCTGCCAGTGTTCTGTGAAATCGTCGATCAGTGTATTCCGCACATCACCCGATCCGAGACCTATGGAATCTCCCATGGCGCTGACAATTCCGTTCCAGAGGGCCTGCGCCACGGCACGCATTTCCGGGTCGTCGTCCCACGGACCTGGCGGGAGCGGCAGCTGCGGGCCCGCGGTTCCGTCCGGGTTGGCCGTGCCGGGGTCGGATCCCTCCTCCGCGTAACCCCAGAAGTTGGGGTCGAACATAGACCGGCCGTCATAAATCCCGCCGCCGCGCCACAGTGCCAAGACATAGTCGTTATACGTTTTCTCGGTCGCCATGATCTGGATCTGTTCAGGGGTTAGTGACGAATTGGCGAGACTTTCGATGTACTCGACCGCGGCTGTGTGCTCCTTGACGGCGGAATAGGCCAGGAAGTAAATAATATCCGGCGAGAGTCCAATATATGTTCCCTGGGCGATATAGTAGTTTCCTCCACTGCCTAGAGAATTGAACTCGGACAACAGCAACTGTTCGATTGAATCCTGAATGCTGGAGTAACTTCCCTCTGTGATTTCGCCGCCGGTGTGACTGTTGACGTAGCTGTCAAGGTAACTAATCATTTCATTGTAAGTTTGCTGCCCACCGCCCTGGGCGAAATACTCTTGGAGGATATCGTATGCCGTGGTGGGTGTGAATCCGTGGGGCGTCCCCTGAGTTGCGATCCACATGGCCGTTGGGTAGAGATCATTCCGCGTGGTGAAACTGTCGACGCCCAGGTAATGATCCGTAATGAGATCCCAGATGTTGCCCCATGCGATAAGGTCGCTCGACATTGGCAACTGCACCCACTGGCCGGTGGCATCCTCTGCGGCCGCGAGCGTGATGCCGGGTGAGGACAGCGACGCATAGGCCGGTGGCAGGCCGGCCGACGGCGTTGCTCCCAGGATCGCGAGCGCCCCGGCCACCGCCGTCCAGCAGGTCGCCGTTGGGCACCCGGCCGGTGGCCACCAGCAGCGCGTCGGCGTGCACTCCCGAGCCGTCATCGAGCTCCAGGGTGACGCCGCGGCCGTCCTGGCGGGCGCCGACGACGTTGCGATGGCTGCGCAGGTCCCATTTCGCCGCCGCGATGCGGGTGAACCGCCGGCAGATGTCGTCATCACAGTGGCGCAGCAGCGCGCCGCCCCGGATCACGATGGTGACCCGGACACCGAGCGCGGAGAAGATGTGCGCGAATTCCGCGGCCACGAACCCACCGCCGACGATCACCAGATGCTCGGGCAGCTCGGCGATCCGCATCACGTCGTCGCTGGTGTAGTAGTGCACGCCGCTGTCGCGGATCGCCGCCGGTATCCGCGGCCGCGCTCCGGCGGCGATCACCACCTGTTCGGCGGTGAATTCCGCGCCACCCTCGGTGCGCAACAGGTGACGACCGTCGGCAGCGGCCGGCCCGAACCGGGTGTGGGAGTCGTAGACGTCGATGTTGGGAGCACTGCGCCGGTAATTCTCGCCCGCGACACCGATCGGGTCGATGCGGCCGAAGACACGGGAGACGATGTCATCCCAGCGGATCCCGTCGACGCGGGCGTCCACGCCGTAGCGGCCCGCGTCGCGCACCGTCTGGGCCACTTCCGCGGCGTAGACGAACATCTTCGTCGGGATGCACCCGACGTTCAGGCAGGTGCCGCCGAAGGTGCCCTGCTCGCAGATCGCCACCCGCTTGCCGGCATATCGCTCGTCGAGAATGGTGTTGCCCGAACCGGTTCCGATGATCGCCAGATCGTAGGTTTCCACCCGTGCCAGCATAAAGGCGTGCACAAGACCGATGTCGCCCTAGTCGGTGCGGGCATCATGAGCGCCACGCTGGGCGCGCTGCTGCGCCGGCTGGAGCCGGCTTGGTCCATCACCCTGATCGAACGACTGGACGCCGCCGCCGCCGAAAGCAGTGACCCGTGGAACAACGCCGGCACCGGCCACGCCGGGCTGTGCGAGCTGTTCTACACCCCCGACAAGGCGGTCCGCGTCAACGAGCAATTCCAGGTCACCCGCCAGTTCTGGGCGTACGCGGTGGAGAACGGCCTGCTGTCCGATCCGCGCAGCTTCGTCAGCCCGATTCCGCACGCCGGCTTCGTCACCGGGGCGGACAACGTCGACTACCTGCGCCGCCGGCATCATGCACTGGCCGGGAACCCATTGTTCGCGAGCGTCGAATTGGTCTGCGAACCAGAGGAATTCGCCCGACGACTGCCGCTGATGGCCACCGGCCGCAGGCTGACCGAGCCGATCGGGCTGAGCTGGTCGGCCGACGGTACCGACGTGGACTTCGGGGCGCTGGCGAAGCAGCTGATCGGCTACGGCGTGCGCAGTGGCACCGCCGCGCTGTTCGGCCATCAGGTCCGCGGCCTGACAAGGGAGTCCGACGGCAGCTGGACACTGTCGATCCGCAATCGGCGCACCGGTGAAAGCCGAAGACTCAACGCGAAATTCGTCTTCGTCGGTGCCGGCGGTGGCACACTGCGCCTGCTGCAGCGGGCGGGCATCGACGAGGCGAGGGGATTGGGCGGCTTCCCGATCGGCGGCCGGTTTCTGCGTTGCGCCGAGCCGGAGATCGTCGCCGGACACCGGGCCAAGGTCTACGGCCGCCCGGCGCCCGGCGCGCCGGCCACGACGGCACCGCATCTGGACACCCGCTTCGTCGGCGGCAGGACGTGGCTGCTGTTCGGCCCGTTCGCCGGCTGGTCGCCGAAGTTCCTCAAGCACGGGCGCGGCACCGACCTGCCCGCGTCGGTCACACCCGGAAATCTGTTGTCGCTGCTGGGTGCCGGCGTCCGGCATCGCGCGCTGATCGGCTACCTGATCGGTCAACTGGGACGCTCACCAGCGGCCCGCCTGGGCGCACTGCGGGAATTCGCGCCCACCGCGGCCGGCGCGGATTGGGCGCCGACGGTAGCCGGTCAGCGGGTGCAGGTGATCCGCCGCGGGAAGCTCGAATTCGACACCGTGATCGTCTCGGTCGCCGACGGCAGCATCGCGGGCCTGCTGGGCGCCTCGCCCGGCGCCTCGACCGCGGTGCCGGCGATGCTCGACGTGCTGGCGCGGTGCTTCGGCGACCGGTACCGGCACTGGTTGCCGGTGCTCACCGAGATGGTGCCGTCGCTGGGTGTCGAGTTGTCCCGCGAGCCGGCACTGCTCGAGCAGGTGCGGTCCTGGGGCACCAGGACGCTGCGGCTGGACCCCGGCGGCGATCCGGGCGAGGGTGGGTGACCCGCTCTACAGTTGCCCGGTGACCGAAAACCCATACCTGGCCGGATTGCGGCTGACCGGCCGGAGAGTCGTCGTGGTCGGCGGTGGCAGTGTCGCCCAGCGGCGGCTGCCGCTGCTGATCGCCAGCGGTGCCCTGGTCACCGTCATCACCCGCACCGCGACACCGGCGGTCGAAGCCCTGCAGGAGCGCACCCCGGGCATCACGCTGGTGCTGCGCGGCTACCGCGACGGCGACCTGGCCGACGCCTGGTACGCGATCGCGGCCACCGACGACGCCGAGGTCAACGCCGCCGTGGTCGCCGAGGCCGACCATCGCCGAATATTCTGTGTCCGTGCCGATGCCGCGGTGCAGGGCAGTGCGGTCACCCCGGCGACGTTCGAGTACACGGGCCTGTCGGTGGGTGTTCTCGCCGGCGGCGAACACCATCGATCCGCCGCGATCCGCTCGGCCATTCGGGAGGCGCTGCAGTCGGGTGTCATCACCGTCGACACCGCGGACGCCGAGCCGGCCACCGCCCGCGGCGGGGTAGTCCTGGTCGGCGGCGGGCCCGGCGATCCGGAGTTGATCACCGTCCGCGGCCGCCGGTTGCTGGCCAGGGCCGACGTCGTGGTGGCCGATCGGCTTGCGCCACCGGAACTGCTCGCCGAACTGCCCCCGCATGTCGAGGTCGTCGACGCGGCCAAGATCCCGTACGGGCGCGCGATGGCCCAGGACGCGATCAACGACCTTCTGATCGACCGGGCTCGTGCGGGCAAGTTCGTGGTGCGACTCAAGGGCGGCGACCCGTTCGTGTTCGCCCGCGGCTACGAAGAGGTGCTGGCATGCGTCGATGCCGGGATTCCGGTCACCGTGGTGCCCGGTGTGACCAGTGCCATAGCGGTCCCCGCACAGGCGGGCGTTCCGGTCACCCACCGTGCGGTGAATCACGAGTTCGTGGTGGTCAGCGGGCATGTCGCGCCCGATGATCCCGAATCGTTAGTGAATTGGGACGCACTTGCGAAAATGACCGGCACCATCGTGCTGCTGATGGCCGTCGAACGCATCGAGCAATTCTGTGAGGCACTGCGAAAAGGCGGCCGACCTGCGGATACGCCGGTGCTGGTGGTTCAGCACGGCACCACGGCAGCGCAGCATACGTTGCGGGCGACGCTGACCGACGCACCGGAGAAGATCCGGGCCGAGGGCATCCGGCCCCCCGCGATCATCGTCATCGGGGCCGTTGCGGGCTTCAGTGGGCCTTGGGCTTTAAACATCTCTTAATTTTGCTGTAGGGTGGGCCGCTATGACGGCTCTCAACGACGCGGAGCGGGCGACCGCCGGGTGGGCAACAGATGCCGCCGAACCTGCACTGGCCAGGCGCTCCGGACGGATCGCACTGGACCGGGCCAGCGGTTTCTACCCGACATGGCTGCCCTCGTGGCGGTTCATCGCCGCGGTCATCGCGATCGGCGGCATGCAGCTGCTGGCCACCATGGACAGCACCGTCGCAATTGTTGCGCTTCCTAAGATCCAGGACGCCCTGGGTCTGTCCGACGCCGGCCGCAGCTGGGTGATCACCGCCTACGTGCTCACCTTCGGCGGGCTGATGTTGCTCGGTGGACGCCTGGGCGACACCATCGGCCGCAAACGCACCTTCATCAGCGGCGTCGCCCTGTTCACCATCGCCTCCGTCCTGTGCGCGGTGGCCTGGGACGCCCCGACGCTGGTGGTGGCGCGGCTGCTGCAGGGCGTCGGCTCGGCGATCGCCTCGCCGACCGGCCTGGCGCTGATCGCCACGACGTTCCCGAAGGGGCCGGCCCGTAACGCAGCCACCGCGGTGTTCGCGGCCATGACCGCCGTGGGTTCGGTGATGGGGCTGGTCGTCGGCGGCGCACTGACCGAGGTGTCGTGGCGGCTGGCGTTCGCCGTCAACGTGCCGATCGGGCTGCTGATGATCTACCTGGCCCGCACCGTACTGACCGAGACCCACCGGGCCCGGATGAAGCTGGACGCCACCGGCGCGCTGCTGGCGACGCTGGGCTGCACCGCCGCGGTGTTCGCGTTCTCGATCGGGCCGGAGCGGGGCTGGGTCTCGGTCATCACCATCGGCTCCGGCCTGGTGGCGGTGGGGGCGTTCCTGGCGTTCGCGGTGGTGGAGCGCAGTGCGGACAACCCGGTGGTGCCGTTCAGTCTGTTCGCCGACCGCAACCGGCTGGCCACCTTCGCCGCCATCTTCCTGGCCGGCGGGGTGCTGTTCACCCTGACCGTGATCATCGGACTGTACGTGCAGGACATCATGGGCTACTCGGCGCTGCGCGCCGGCATCGGCTTCATCCCGTTCGTCGTCGCAATGGGCATCGGGCTGGGGGTGTCCTCGCAGTTGGTGCGGCTGTTCCCGCCGCGGGTGCTGGTGATCGCCGGTGGCGTGCTGGTGCTGGCGGCCATGCTGTACGGCTCCACGCTGAACGGCGGCATCCCGTACTTCCCGAACCTGGTGATCCCGATCACCGTCGGCGGGATGGGCATCGGCATGATCGTGGTGCCGCTGACGCTGTCGGCCATCGCCGGAGTTGGCTTCGACCAGATCGGGCCGACCTCGGCGATCGCGCTGATGCTGCAGAACCTGGGCGGCCCGGTGGTGCTGGCCGTCATCCAGGCCGTGATCACCTCGCGCACGCTGTACCTGGGCGGCACCAACATGCCGGTGAAGTCGATGAACCAGACCCAGCTCGACGCCCTGGACGCCGGGTACACCTACGGGCTGCTGTGGGTGGCCGGCGTGGCCGTGCTGGTCGGGGGCATCGCACTGCTGATCGGCTACACCGCCAAGCAGGTCGCGCACGCCCAGGAAGTTCAGGACGCGTTCGGGCCCGGCAACATCTAACCCGCCTGCGCCACGGCGCGGCTGGGCTAGGCTCACACTTCGTGGCCGCGCCGGGGAGCTATCAGCCGGTCGGCCGGCCGTTGTCGGCCAGCGTGCTGGGGATCGCGATCGTCGCGATCACCGGCATGCAGCTGATGTCGACGCTGGACGGCACCATCGTGGTGGTCGCGCTGCCCCGGATGCAGGCCGACCTGGACCTCTCCGACGCCGCCAAGAGTTGGGTGATCACCGCCTACGTGCTCACCTTCGGCGGTCTGCTGCTGCTCGGCGGCCGGCTCGGGGATGCCATCGGCCAGAAACGGGCGTTCATCAGCGGCGTCGGGGTGTTCACCATCGCATCCCTGGTCTGCGGCGTGGCCACCGACGCGCCCACCCTGATCGTGGCCCGCGCGGTGCAGGGCACCGGGGCCGCGGTGGCCGCGCCCACCGGCCTGGCGCTCATCGCGACGACGTACGCCGCCGGCCACGCCCGGAACCGCGCGATGGCGGTGTCGGCCGCCATGCAGGGCATCGGCTCGGTGCTCGGCCTGGTGCTCGGTGGCGCGCTCACGGTGGTGTCCTGGCGGCTGGCCTTCCTGATCAACATCCCGATAGGGATCGCGATCGTCGCCATCGCCGAACTGCAGCTGACCGAGACCCGCCACGAACGGCTCAAACTCGATCTGCCCGGGGCGCTGCTGGCCACCGCCGGGTGTACCGCGGCCGTGCTCGTCTTCACCCAGGGGCCGCCGCTGGGCTGGGTGGATCCGTGGGTGATCGGCGCCGGCGTCGCCGCAGCGGTGTTCTTCCTGGCATTCCTGCTCGTCGAACGCACCGCGCCGAATCCGCTGGTTCCGTTTGCGGTATTCGACGACCGCAACCGGGTGACGACGTTCGTCGCGCTGTTCCTGGCCGGCGGGGTGATGCTGACGCTGACGGTGATGATCGGTCTGCTGGTGCAGGATGTGCTCGGCTACTCGGCGCTGCGTGCCGGGGTCTGCTTCATCCCGTTCGCGATCGCGTTCGGGCTGGGCACGGTGCTGGCCGCCCGGCTGGCGCCGCACGTCGCGCCGCGCTGGCTGGTGATCGGCGGCGGTGTGCTGGTGCTGGGCGCCATGCTGTACGGCTCGACCCTGACGCGGGACATCCCGTACTTCCCGGACCTGTTCGGACCGATCGTCGTCGGCGGCCTGGGCATCGGGGTGATCGCCGTGGTGCTGCCGCTGTGCGCGCTCGCCGAGGTCGGCCCCCGGGAGATCGGCCCGGTATCTGCCATCACGTTGATGGTGTACAACCTCGGTGGTCCGGTCGTGCTGGTGATCGTCCAGGCGGTGCAGACCTCGCGCACGCTCTACCTGGGCGGCACCACCGGACCGGTGAAGAACATGACCCCGAGCCAGCTCGATGCGCTCGGCCACGGCTACACCTATTCGTTGCTGTGGGTCGCCGCCATCGCCGTGCTGGTGGGCGCGGTGGCGCTGTTCATCGGGTTCTCGGCCAACCAGATCGCGCGCGCCCAGCACACCCGGGAGGCCGTGGAGGCCGGCGAGCTGTAACCCCCCGCCGATCGCCCGCAACCACCCGCCGCCTCGGCCCAACGTGAAGTTGGGTTCACGCTCGGGCGCGGGAGTGAACCCAGCTTCACGTTCGAAGCGGGCGAAGGCCGAGAAATGCCGTCCCGCTAGGCTGGCCCGCTGTGATCACCCGGATGTCCGAGCTGTTCCTGCGCACCCTGCGCGATGACCCCGCCGACGCCGAAGTCCCCAGCCACAGGCTGCTGATCCGGGCCGGCTACATCCGGCCGATCGGGCCCGGCCTGTACAGCTGGCTGCCGCTGGGCCTGCGGGTGCTGCGCAACATCGAGCGGGTGGTGCGCGAGGAGATGAACGCCATCGGCGGGCAGGAGATCCTGTTCCCCGCGCTGCTGCCGCGCGCACCGTACGAAACGACCAACCGCTGGGCCGAGTACGGCGAGACCATGTTCCGGCTGCAGGACCGCCGCCGGCACGACTACCTGCTCGGCCCCACCCACGAGGAGCTGTTCACCCTGGCGGTGAAGGGCGAATACAGCTCCTACAAGGACTTCCCGGTGGTGCTCTACCAGATCCAGACCAAATACCGCGACGAGGCGCGACCGCGGGCCGGGATCCTGCGCGGCCGGGAGTTCCTGATGAAGGACTCCTATTCGTTCGACGTCGACGACGCCGGTCTCAAGGCCGCCTACGACGCCCATCGCGCGGCCTACCAGCGCATCTTCGACCGGCTGGGCGTGCGATACGTGATCGTGTCCGCGCTCTCCGGCGCGATGGGCGGATCGGTCTCCGAGGAGTTCCTCGCCGAGAGCGACGTCGGCGAGGACACCTTCGTGCGGTGCCTGGAGTCCGGCTACGCCGCCAACGTCGAGGCGGTGACCACCGCCCGCCCGGACCCGCAGCCACTCGACGGACTTCCCGACCCGGTGGTCCATGACACCGGCGACACCCCCACCATCGCCACCCTGGTGGACTGGGCCAACGGCGCCCTGGGGCGTACCGTCACCGCCGCGGACACCTTGAAGAACGTGTTGCTCAAGGTCCGGGAGCCGGGCGGGGAGTGGGAACTGCTGGGTATCGGTGTGCCCGGCGACCGTGAGGTCGACGAAAAGCGGCTCGCCGCCGCGCTGGAGCCCGCCGAGTACGCGCTGCTCGACGATGACGACTTCGCGAAGTACCCCTTCCTGGTCAAGGGCTACATCGGGCCGAAAGCACTGCGCGACAACCAGGTTCGTTACCTGATCGACCCCCGGGTGGGAGACGGCAGCAGTTGGATCACCGGAGCCGACGCGCCCGGGCGGCACGTCGTCGGACTGGTTGCCGGGCGTGACTTCACCGCCGACGGCACCATCGAGGCCGCCGAGGTGCGCGACGGCGACCCGTCGCCTGACGGCGGTGGGCCACTGGTCGGCGCACGCGGCATCGAGATCGGGCACATCTTCTCGCTGGGCCGCAAGTACACCGACGCGTTCGCCGTCGACGTGCTGGGCGAAGACGGCCGGCCGGTGCGGCTGACCATGGGCTCCTACGGGGTCGGGGTGTCACGGTTGGTCGCGGTGATCGCCGAACAGCACCATGACGAGCTGGGACTACGCTGGCCGGGGACGGTCGCACCGTTCGAGGTGCACCTGGTCATCGCCAACAAGGACGATGCCGCCCGCGCCGGTGCCGAAGCGCTGGCCGCCGATCTCGACCGGGCCGGCGTCGAAGTCCTGCTCGATGACCGCACCGCCTCGCCGGGGGTGAAGTTCAAGGACGCCGAACTGCTGGGGGTGCCGTGGATCGTGGTGGTCGGGCGCGGCTGGGCCGACGGCGTTGTCGAACTGCGCAACCGGTTCACCGGCGAGACCGGGCAACTGGCCGTCGGCGACGCGCTGGCCGCCGAGGTAGCCGCCGCGATTCGGGGCTGAGCTATTCGCTGCCGCCCGGGAAGGCCCGGGTGATCGGCCAGTTGCCCAGCACCCGGTTCCACCGGGCGGCCAGCACCGCGCACTGGCTCAACGCGGTCACGGCCAACTCGCGATCTGCTTGTTCGCGGGCCCGCTCGGCGACCGCGCGCCAGGCCACCGCCGCGTCGTTCTCCATCTGGACCGCCAGCCGGGCCGCGTCGGTGCTGTTGCGCATCGGAATCGGCAACCGGTAACCGGCGGCGGCGATCGGGACATCCGCCGAGCGGCCGGCCAGCACCCCGACAACACGATCCCGGCGGTCGCGATGCTGGCGGATCGCCTCGGAGACCAGGCTGTTGAGCTCCGGCGCCGAGTACGCCGACACCATGCCGTAGCCGTAGACAACGCCGTATTCGGTCGTCAACGCATCGCAGAGGGCGGCATCGGGGCCGGATTCGGGGGAGGTCACGGCTCTGGCCTCAGCGTCACGGTGTAGCTGGCCGTGCATGCCGCGGCGATGGAGGCGAGCAGCCCGGCTCGGTAACCGGATGATTCGGCCGCCAATTTCCCGGCGCTCTCCGCTGACTCCCGCACTGCGTTGACCACGTCGGATACCGTCGGCGCCGATGGTGCTGCCCCGGTGCTGCTGGTCGTCGGCGACGCGTCGGGTGTGGCCGGTTCCGGTTTTCCGGCGACCCGGGCGATCTCGGCGGCGATCACCCGGGCATGTTCGGCCCGTTCCGCTGCCACTTGCGCCAGCGCCGGGGCCGACGCCGGGGGCGTGGCACCCGGCGGGGTGGCGGCTGCCGCCGCGGCCAGTTCGCTGTCCCGGTTCGCCAACCGTTGCTGAGCTTGCAGTTCGTCGACCGCCGGCGGTGCAGGAGCCGAGCCGCAGGCCGCAGCCGTCACGGCGAGCAGGGTGAGGAACCCGCCGCCGGCCAGTACCTGCCGCCTGCGCACGTCAACATCCTGCCATCGGTCGCCGTCGGGGACAGCTGTGGACTGGCTGAGGGGCGTTCCGGGTTTGCCGTGGCCACGTGCGACGCAGCGTATCGTTGGTGGCTGGTTCCCCGGCCTGGCTCGCTGCGCTCGCGGGGACAGTCGACCGGACAACTCAAGACGAGGAGCTCGCCGTGGCCAACGGGCTACCTTCACGGACACAGGTGACCGAGCTGCTCGCGGTGGAGTTCGGCAGCGCCGGGTACGAGATCGAAGACGTCGTCGTGGATGCGCATGCGCGGCCGCCGCGGATCACCGTGATCGCCGACGGCGACACTCCGCTCGACCTGGACACCGCGGCGGACCTGTCGCGGTCGGCGTCGGCACTGCTGGACGGGCTGGATGTCGACGGCGGCTACGTGCTGGAGGTCAGTTCCCCCGGCGTCGGGCGCCCGCTGACCACTTCGAAGCACTTCCGCCGCGCCCGCGGCCGCAAGGTCGAGTTGACGCTGACGGACGGATCGGGGTTGACCGGCCGGATCGGTCGTATCGACGACGGCACCCTGACCTTGGTGATCCGCGCCGGCCGTGATTGGGCACTGCGCCGGCTGCCGATCGGTGACATTGCGAAAGGTGTTGTCCAAGTTGAGTTTTCTCCGCCCACAGGGCGTGAGCTGGAACTGGTGGAGGCCGGCTGATGAACATCGACATGGCAGCCCTGCACGCGATCGAGGCGGACAAGGGCATCTCGGTGGACGTGGTGGTCGAGACGATCAAGTCCGCATTGCTCACCGCCTACCGGCACACCGAAGGGCATGAAGCCGACGCGCGGATCGAGATCGACCGCAAGACCGGCATGGTCCGGGTGCTGGCCCGGGAGACCGATGCCGACGGCAACCTGATCAGTGAATGGGATGACACCCCGGAGGGTTTCGGCCGGATCGCGGCCACCACCGCCCGCCAGGTGATCCTGCAGCGGCTGCGTGACGCCGAGAACGAAAAGGCGTACGGCGAATTCTCGGCCCGCGAGGGTGACATCGTGGGCGGCGTGGTGCAGCGCGATGCCCGAGAAAACGCGCGCGGTGTCGTCGTGGTCCGGCTCGGCACCGAAACCAAGGGGTCCGATGGCGTCATCCGGCCCGCCGAACAGGCACCGGGTGAACGCTACGAGCACGGTGACCGGCTGCGCTGTTACGTCATCGGTGTCACCCGAGGCCTCCGCGAACCGCGAATCGAGCTCTCCCGCACCCACCCCAACCTGGTTCGCAAACTGTTCGCGCTGGAGGTTCCGGAGATCGCCGACGGGTCCGTGGAGATCGTCGCGGTGGCCCGGGAGGCCGGTCACCGCTCCAAGATCGCGGTCGCTTCGCGGGTTCCCGGGTTGAACGCCAAGGGCGCCTGCATCGGCCCGATGGGCCAGCGGGTACGCAATGTGATGAGTGAACTCTCCGGCGAGAAGATCGACATCATCGACTACGACGAGGACCCGGCCCGTTTCGTCGCCAACGCTCTGTCGCCGGCGAAGGTGGTCTCGGTGGCGGTGATCGACCAGACCGCGCGGGCCGCCCGGGTCGTGGTTCCCGACTTCCAGCTGTCGCTGGCCATCGGCAAGGAGGGGCAGAACGCCCGGCTGGCGGCAAGGCTCACCGGCTGGCGGATCGACATCCGCAGCGACGCCGAACCGCATCCGGCTGACGCCCCGGACCGGGCTGCTCGGTGAGTTGAGTCACAGCGATGGTCATGCTCGGTCCATAGCCTTCGGGCGGTTCTGTCCGTCGCGGCGGTATGGGTAGACTGAGCCGTGATCCAGCGCGCGGCTTCGGCAGCTGACTCGCGGGCGCACCGTCGCAAAGAGGGGCCGGTGCGAACGTGTGTCGGCTGCCGGAAACGAGAGTTGGCCGTCGAACTGCTTCGGGTGGTCGCGACGCCGACCGGGAACGGCGATAACGCCGTGACCGTCGACGTCGCGAAAAATCTGCCGGGGCGGGGTGCCTGGCTGCACCCGGTGCCGCAGTGCCTGCACCTCGCGGTTCGACGGCGAGCTTTCACCCGGGCGCTGCGCATCGCCGGTTCACCGGACACATCCGGGGTGGCGGAGCATATCGAGCGCACGTTCGGTGCCTCACCGCCCCGGGCAACAGAACAGGTAGCGAAGAACATGAGCACACCGTGAAGTTCCGATGACCATGCGTCATAGCTAAACCCGAGGCGCGGCCCACCACCGCTGTCGCCTCATAGACAGGAGATGTAGTGGCAAAGGCCCGCGTACACGAGTTGGCCAAGGAACTCGGTGTCACCAGTAAGGAAGTCCTCGCCCGCCTGAGCGAGCAGGGCGAATTCGTCAAATCGGCATCGTCGACGGTGGAGGCTCCGGTCGCGCGCCGGCTGCGAGAGTCGTTCGGCGGGGCCAAGTCCGCTGCTGCGGCCGCTCCGGCGGCCCCGGCCGCTCCGGCGGCCCCGTCGACAACGGCCGGCAACGGTGCGCCCGTCAAGACCGACCAGGCGTCCGCGGCTGCGACTCCGACGATCGTCGCCAAGCCGGGCGCACCGGCACCGGCCGCACCGGCGCCCGCTGCGCCGGCACCGGCCGCGCCGACGCCGGCTGCGCCGGTGCCCGCGGCGCCTGCGCCCGCCGCACCGGTCCAGCCACCGGCTGCCGGCGCGCCCGGGCCGACTCCCGGCGCCCCATCCGCACCGGCACCCAAGCCCACAGCGGGACCGAAGCCGGGCGCACCGCGCACGCCCCGCGTCGGAAACAACCCGTTCTCGTCGGTGCAGCCGGTGGAGCGTGCCATCCCGCGGCCGCAGCCGCCCCGACCGGGAGCCCCCAGGCCCGGGATGCCTCGCCCGGGTGCCTCACCGGGCAACATGCCGCCCCGTCCGGGCGGTGGCATCGGCGTGCCGGGGCGTCCGCGTCCCGGTGGTGCCCCACGTCCGGGGGGCGGCGGTCGCCCGGGTGCTCCCGCCGGGCGCCCCGGTGCTCCCGGTGGCGGCGGCAACTACCGCGGCGGTCCCGGCGGCGGCACCACCGGCGCGCCGGCCGGTGCCGGTTTCCGTGGCCGGCCCGGCGGCGGTGGTGGCGGTGGCGGACGTCCCGGTCAGCGCGGCGGTGCGGCCGGTGCATTCGGCCGGCCGGGCGGCGCGCCCAAGCGGGGCCGCAAGTCCAAGCGGCAGAAGCGCCAGGAATACGACTCGATGCAGGCGCCGGTCGTCGGTGGCGTGCGGTTGCCGCACGGCAACGGCGAGACGATCCGGCTGGCCCGCGGGGCTTCGCTGTCGGACTTCGCCGAGAAGATCGACGCCAACCCCGCAGCGCTGGTGCAGGCGCTGTTCAACCTCGGTGAGATGGTCACGGCCACCCAGTCGGTCGGCGACGAGACCCTGGAGCTGCTGGGCAGCGAGATGAACTTCGTGGTGCAGGTGGTCAGCCCGGAGGACGAGGACCGCGAGTTGCTGGAGTCGTTCGACCTGACCTACGGCGAGGACGCGGGCGACGAGGCGGCACTGCAGGTCCGCCCGCCGGTGGTTACCGTGATGGGCCACGTCGACCACGGCAAGACCCGGTTGCTGGACACCATCCGCAAGGCCAATGTCCGCGAGGCCGAAGCCGGTGGCATCACCCAGCACATCGGCGCCTACCAGGTGGCGGTCGACTTCGACGGCAGTGAGCGGCTGATCACGTTCATCGACACCCCGGGCCACGAGGCGTTCACGGCCATGCGGGCCCGCGGCGCCAAGGCCACCGACATCGCGATCCTGGTGGTCGCCGCCGACGACGGTGTGATGCCGCAGACGGTGGAGGCGATCAATCACGCGCAGGCCGCCGACGTGCCGATCGTGGTGGCGGTCAACAAGATCGACAAGGAGGGCGCCGACCCGGCCAAGATCCGGGCGCAGCTCACCGAATACGGTTTGGTCGCCGAGGATTTCGGTGGCGACACGATGTTCGTCGACATCTCGGCCAAGCAGGGCACCAACATCGCCGCACTGGAAGAGGCGGTGCTGCTGACCGCGGACGCTGCGCTGGACCTGCGGGCCAACCCGGACATGGAGGCCCAGGGTGTGGCGATCGAGGCGCACCTGGACCGCGGCCGCGGCCCGGTGGCGACCGTGCTGATCCAGCGCGGCACGCTGCGGGTCGGCGACTCGATCGTGGCCGGCGACGCTTACGGCCGGGTGCGCCGCATGGTCGACGAACACGGCGACGACGTCGAGGAAGCCCTGCCGTCGCGGCCGGTGCAGGTCATCGGCTTTACATCGGTGCCCGGCGCCGGTGACAACCTGCTGGTCGTCGACGAGGACCGGATCGCCCGCCAGATCGCCGACAAGCGCAGCGCGCGCAAGCGCAACGCGATGGCGGCACGCTCGCGCAAGCGGATCTCGCTGGAGGACCTGGACTCGGCGCTGAAGGAGACCAGCCAGCTGAACCTGATCCTCAAGGGCGACAACGCCGGTACCGTCGAGGCGCTGGAGGGTGCGTTGATGGGCATCGAGGTCGACGACGAGGTGCAGCTGCGGGTGATCGACCGGGGCGTCGGCGGCATCACCGAGACCAACGTCAACCTGGCATCGGCGTCGGACGCCATCATCATCGGGTTCAACGTGCGCGCCGAGGGCAAGGCCACCGAACTGGCCAACCGCGACGGCGTGGAGATCCGCTACTACTCGGTGATCTACCAGGCCATCGATGAGATCGAGAAGGCCCTCAAAGGCATGCTCAAGCCGATCTACGAAGAGGTCGAACTGGGTCGCGCCGAGATCCGGGCGATGTTCCGCTCCTCGAAGGTCGGCAACATCGCCGGCTGCCTGGTCACCTCCGGCATCATGCGCCGCAACGCCAAGGCACGCCTGCTGCGGGACAACGTGGTGGTCGCCGAGAACCTCACGGTCTCCTCGCTGCGACGGGAGAAGGACGATGTCACCGAGGTCCGCGACGGTTACGAGTGCGGTCTGACGCTGACCTACAGCGACATCAAGGAAGGCGATGTCATCGAGACCTACGAACTCGTCGAGAAGGTGCGGACCTAGTCGTGGCTGACCCGGCCCGCGCACGCCGGCTGGCCAAGCGGATCTCCACCATCGTCGCCTCGGCGATCGAGTACGAGATCAAGGATCCGCGGCTGGCCGGGGTGACCATCACCGACGCCAAGGTCACCGCCGACCTGCACGACGCCACGCTGTACTACACCGTGCTGGGCCGCACCCTGGAGGACGACCCGGACTACGCGGGCGCCGCCGCGGCGCTGGAGAGTGCCAAAGGCGTGTTGCGCTCCAAAGTGGGAGCCGGCACCGGGGTGCGGTTCACCCCGACGCTGGCGTTCGTTCGGGACACCGTGCCCGACACCGCGCACCGGATGGAGGAACTGCTGGCCGCCGTGCAGGCCGCCGACGCGGACCTGGCCCGGCTGCGCGACGGCGCCCAACCGGTGGGGGAGCCCAACCCGTACCGGGTTCGCGGCGAAGACGACCTTCACCTCGACGGCTGAGCGATCGGTGGCGGGGGCACGCGTCGACGCCGCCGGTGCCGCGGGGCTGCTGTCCGCGGCCACCACGGTGGTCGTGATCTGCCACGTCAATCCCGACGCCGACACCATCGGCGCGGGGCTCGCACTGGGGCTGGCACTGGGCGGGCGCGGCAAAACCGTGCAGGTCAGCTTCGCCCAACCGGCTGAGCTGCCGGCGTCGCTGCGGTCGTTGCCCGGGGTCGAGTTGCTGGTCGGCCCGGACGCGGTGCGTCGTGATGCCGACCTGGCGGTGTCGGTGGACGCCTCCAGCATCGACCGCCTCGGTGGTCTGCGCGACCTGGCCGGCCCCGGTCGTCAGCTGCTGGTGATCGACCATCATGCGTCGAACCAGTTCTTCGGGACCGCGAATTTCGTCGACCCGTCGGCCGATTCGACCACCATGCTGGTGGCCGAGCTGCTCGACGCCTGGGGTGAGCCGATCGAGCTGCCGGTGGCGCACTGCCTGTATGCGGGGCTGGCAGGCGATACCGGGTCGTTTCGGTGGGCCAGTGCGCGCGCGCACCGGCTGGCGGCGCGGCTGGTGGAACTCGGTGTGGACAACGCCGGTATCAGCCGAACCCTGATGGACACCCATCCGTTCGCATGGTTGGGAATGCTGTCGCGGGTACTGGGTTCGGCGCGGCTGCTGCCCGATGCGGCGGGCGGGCTCGGGCTGGCCTATGTCGTGGTCGAGCACGCCGAGTTGGCCGCGGCGCGCGTCGAGGAAGTCGAGAGCATCGTCGACCTCGTCCGCACCGCCGAACAGGCCGAAGTGGCCGCGGTGTTCAAGGAGACCGCCCCGGGGCGCTGGTCGGTGTCGCTGCGGGCCAAGGCAGCGGTGGATCTGACCGGAGTGGTGTCGGCGTTCGGCGGCGGCGGGCATCGACTGGCCGCCGGCTACTCGACCACCGGTGCGGCCACCGAGGTGGTTGCGGCCCTGATCGCCGCGCTGGGGTGACCGACATCGGCCCGCCGGCAACCGGGCGCCGGATCGCCGGACTGGCCCTGCCCGCGCTGGGCGTGCACCAGGTGGTGCTGCAGCTCTGGATTTTCCTTGCGCTGGTGCTGGATTCGCTGGCGATCGCGGCGCAGACATTGGTCGGTGCGGCGCTGGGGGCGGGCCGCGCCGCGGACGCCAGGTCGGTGGCATGGCGGGTGATGGTGTTCTCGGCGGCCGCCGCCGGCGTGCTGGCCGCCGTGTTCGCCGCCGGTGCTTCGGTGTTGCCGACCCTGTTCACCGACGACCAGTCGGTGCTGGCCGCGATCACCGTGCCGTGGTGGCTCCTGGTGGCTCAATTGCCGGTTGCCGGAATTGTCTTCGCCCTCGACGGGGTGCTGCTGGGTGCCGGCGACGCCGCGTTCATGCGCACCGCCACCGTGGCCAGCGCGTTGGCCGGTTTCCTGCCGCTGACCTGGCTGTCGCTGGTGTTCGGCTGGGGGCTGGCCGGTATCTGGACGGGCTTGAGCGCGTTCCTGGTGCTGCGACTGGTCTTCGTCACGGTGCGCACCCTCTCGGGGCGGTGCATGCTGACGGGCACCTGATCTAGCTGTCGTTGCGCCAGTCGTTCGGCAGCAGCGGTGCCGCCGGCGCCTCGCTGAATGCCGCACCGGGCACTGTTCCCAGCCCGCCAGCGTGACAGGGTGCCGACACCCGCGCGGCGCCGAGGAAGCCCGGACCACTATCCGAGGCCGCCGTCGCGGCGACCGCCTGCGGCACCGGTGCGGCCCAGTCCGGCTCGACTTCGATGTTCATCGGCATGTACTCGTCGCCGGGCGAACCGATCCGGGCCCGTCGGCGCCGGCCCGCGGGACTTTCGAGGCTCTTCATGATTGACGGTGTAGCCGGGGTTTGAATCCGCCGGTTGCCAGCAG
>CAZGGK010000031.1:0-52920 GCA_964525125.1 uncultured Mycobacterium sp. | reverse complement strand
CCGCGCAGGGCACCAACAACGGCACCGGTGGCACGGGTGGCAACGGCGGCACCGGCGGCACCGGCGGCAAGGGCGGAACCGGAGGCAGTGCGACCAACGGCGCCCAGGGTGGCAATGGCGCCGGTGGCACCGGTGGTAATGCCGGCAACGGCGGAGACGGCGCCACCGGAGCCGCGGGCATCCTGGCCCACGTCGGCGGCGGCGACGGCGGCAACGGCGGCACCGCCGGCACCGCCGGCACCGGCGGTCTCGATGGCGGCGGGCTGAACCAGGCCGGCAATGGTGGCGTCGGTACCGGCGGTAAGGGTGGTACCGGCGGGAACGGCTATACACCGCTGAGCGCCGCTGAGAACGGCGGCAACGGGGGTAAAGCCGGCAACGGCGGTCAAGGCGGTAGCGGCGGGACTGTCGGCAACGGTGGCGTCGGCGGCCAGGGCGGCAACGGCGGTACCGGGATCACCGGCGCCAACGCCGGCGCCATCGCCGGCACCGGCGGCACCGGCGGCACGGGCGGCGCCGGCGGCAAGGGCGGCCAGGGCGGTGCAGGCGGCACCCTATCGGGCAATGCCGGCGACGGCGGCACCGGCGGTAACGGCGGTAGTGGCGGCGGCGGCGGCAACGGTGGTGGTGCAGCATGGGGCACCAACAGCGGGCAGGGCGGTGCCGGCGGTGGCGGCGGCCAGGGCGGCGACGCCGGTGCCGGCGGGCAGGGCGGAACAGCCGCCAACGGCACCAACGGCGATGGCGGCCAGGGTGGAACCGGCGGTGCCGGCGGGTCCGGCGGTAAGGGTGCCAACGGCGCCAACGGCATTCCCACCAACCTCACTGGGGGCAAAGGCGGCACGGGTGGCAATGCCGGTGGTGCGGGCAAGGGCGGTGACGGCGGTGCCTCGACGGGGGCCACCGGCGGTAACGCCGGTAACGGCGGTCAGGGCGGGACCGGCGGCAACGCCGGCACCGGCGGCAACGGCTACAACGACGGTGCACTGCTGCACGGCAGCGGTGGTCAGGGCGGCAACGGTGGCAATGGCGGCGCCAGCGGTGCCGGCGGCAACGGCGGCGCCGGGGCGATCACCGGCGCCGGCGGCAACGGGCCCACCGGCGGCACCGGCGGCAACGCCGGCGACGGCGGCAAGAGCGGAGGAGGCAGCACAAGCGGCGGTGCGGCCGGTAGCACTGTCGGCGCCGGCGGGGCCGGCGGTGCTGGCGGTACCGGGACTCCGAGCGGCAGCTCAGGCGGCAAGGGCAGCGCCGGCCAGCCCGGTAAGGCGGGAACCTGAGGTCATCGGGAAACCGAGTAGGTTAGGTCGGCACTCGAGACGCGACAGCGCGTCGGGACCCCACAGCGGCGCGTGTCGCAAGCCATGGCGCAGCAAGACGGTCAGCCCCAGATCATGTCGCCGTCGAGCAGTCGAAGCAGGTGCTCGCGGTTCGGGTTGGCCAATCCTGGCTAGTCCAAGTCGTCACCCGGACGCGGAGCGCTGGAGATCTCCTCCAGCAGACCTTCGGCGACCGCATGCCGGATGCTCGCGGTCATGTTCGGACAGGACCTGGTGCGGCTGCTGTCATGGCCCTCGGCCCGCTGCTCGGCGAAGTGCGCGCACTGTTCCATGGCGGCCGTGCTCCACTGCACCGCGGTGTGTCCGGGCGCCAGCTTCTTCACCTGGACCGCCGCTCCGCAGCGCCGGCACTCCACGGGCGCCAGACCCAGGTGCAGGTACTGGTCCGCGTTGCGCTGGGTCGACGCCCGCATCGCCTCATACCGTTCCGGGTCGACCGGGAACAGCGGCTCCCTTGAGTAGGGACGGTAGAGGCCGCGGTCCTCGGTGGCCGACCGGTGGTCGTGATCATCGTGTGCGCCGTAGAGGACCAGCATCGAGTCGGCGATGTCCCTGACGTCCGGGGTGACCGAACGGCTGGGGACATCGGCGGAACTCATCGCCACTGCTACTTGGCTTCGACCGGTTCGGCTTGGCCCTTGACCTTGGCCTCGGCCTGCTGCCGCAGGTTCTCGTCGATCTCGGCTTTCCAATTCTGGTTCGCGGCGGTGGGGTCGATCTCGATCTCGAACCGGTCGGTCATCTCGGGCGTCACCTCAGCCGCGTCGACATAGAACTGCGAGTACCAGCGACGCAGTTGGTACACGGCGCCGTCCTCCTCGACCAGCAGCGGGTTCTCGATCCGGCTCTTGTGCGTCCAGATCTCGACGTCCTGCATGAACCCCTTGCTGATGCCCTCGGTCATCACCTCGGACAGTTTGTCGGCCATCCGCTCGTCCAAGCCCTTGGGCTTCTCCACCATCACGCCCCATTGCAGCAGGAACTGGCTCTGGCTGACCGGGATGTGACAGTTGATCAGGATCGATTCGCTCTTGTAGCCGCTGTAGCTGTTGTGCAGCCAGTTGATCATGAACGACGGGCCGAAGTAGGAGGCCTCCGAGTCCAGTTCCGCGCCGCCGTACTGGGTTCCCAGGCCCGGCACATCCGGCCGGCCGATGTTGTGCAGGTACTGCGAGGCGATGTGTCCTTCGAAGACGTTCTTGAAGTACGTCGGCATGCCGTAGTGGATGTAGAAGAAGTGGGCGAAATCGGTGACGTTGTCGATGATGTCGCGGCAGTTGGAGTCGATCAGCATGCTGTTCCACCGCCAGTCGGTCCAGTCATCGCTGGCGAACTGCGGGATCTCCGGGATGCGAACCTCCGGTGACGGCGGGTTGCCCTCGTGGTCGTGCCAGATGAACAGCAGGCCGCCGCGAACGTCGGTCGGGAACGACCGGGTGCGGGCGGCCCGTGGGGTCCGCTTGGCATAGGGGACCGATGCGCACTTGCCGTCACCGGCCCAGCGCCAGTCGTGGAACGGGCAGGCCACGTCGTCGCCCTTGACGCTGCCACGGCTCAGGTCGCCGCCCATGTGCCGGCAGTACGCGTCCAGACAGTGCGGTTCACCCTTGGAGTCGCACCACACCACCAGCTTGGCGCCGAATGCGTGTATCGAGTGCGGCTTGCCGTCGCTGAAGTGTTGGATCGGCCCGAGGCAGTGCCAGCCGCGGGCGTAGCGGTCCGGCAGTGTCCCGGTGTCGATCTCACGGACGCTGCTGTTGCTGGTCGTGCTCACCTGTTGCCTCCAACCTGTAGCTCCTAACTAGAACACGTTACAGTTTTACTTCTGGATTACGCAATAACCCCTGTTCTGTTGGGGTATATCTAGGCGATGCACCTGTTCAGCTTCGAAGGCCGGTCACCGACTGTCCACCCGACCGCATTCGTCGCACCCACCGCCACCCTGATCGGCGACGTCACCATCGAGGCCGGCGCCTCGGTGTGGTTCGGTGCGGTGCTGCGTGCCGACGACGCCCCCATCACGGTGCGGGAAGGCGCCAACGTGCAGGACGGTTCGGTGCTGCACGTTCCGCCCGGGGTTCCGGTCGACATCGGCCCAGGTGCGACGGTCGCCCACATGTGCGTCGTGCACGGCGCGCAGATCGGTGCCGAGGCGCTGATCGCCAACAAGGCCACCGTGCTCGACGGCGCGATGATCGGTGCGCGCAGCATGGTCGCCGCCGGTGCACTGGTGCTGCCCGGCACCCAGATTCCGGACGGCGTGCTGGTCACCGGGGCGCCGGCGAAGGTCAAAGGTCCGATTGCCGGGACCAGCGCGGAGATGTGGGTCAACGTCAACCCGAAGTACTACCAGGATCTGGCCAACCGCTACCGCGCCGGGCTGAAACCGGCATGACCGACCGGATCGCCGAACTGGAACGGCGACTGCAACGCATGGAGGACGAACGCGCCATCGAGCGGATGCTGGCCTCCTACGGTCCGCTGGTCGACGCCGGGGCGGCCGATGCGGCCGCCGCGCTGTGGGCCACCGACGGCAGCTACGACGTCGAGGGCTGGTCGATGCGCTGCCGCGACGACGTCGCCGCCATGGTGCGCTCGGATGCCCACCAGGGGCTGATCGCCCGCGGCAGCGCGCACTTCCTCGGCCCGGCGGTGGTCACCGTCGACGGTGACGACGCGGTCGCGGTCTGCGAATCCGCGCTGCTGCTGCACCGCGACGGACGGTTCGCGGTCGGGCGGGCCGGTGCCAACCATTTTCGGTTGCGGCGTATCGACGGCCGCTGGCAGATCACCGGCCGCACCACCCGTGCGCTGGACGGCAGCAGCGAGGCGCGCCGACTGCTCGCGGACGGCGTCGCCGGAGTGTGATGGCAGGTCAGAGCTTGCGGGCGGTGGCAGCGGCCCGGTCGATCTCCCAATAAGCCCGCAGCGCAACGAGTTTGCCCTCGTCATTCACCCGGTAGGTGAAGACACCGTCGGTGGTGATCTGGTGGCCGGCCATCGTGGTCACGATGGAGCCGACGTTGGCCTCCTCGTTGCCGCAACGGAAGCTGTCGACGAAGTTGAACTCGATCTTGTCGGTGGCCGCAATCGCCTTGTCCCAGAACGCGGCAATGGCGTCGCGGCCCCGGTGGCCGTTGCCCTCTGGGTCGAAGGGCGATGGGCCGATGGGGTCTTGCACGATCGCGTCGTCGGCGAACACCGCCAGCCAGGCATCTTTGTCGCGGGCCGCCACGGCGTCACGCGAGCGCTGACCGGCGAGATGAGCCGGATGGTCGATCGTCATGAGCTGCTCCTGTCAGTTGGTTTGACTCGGCTTTTCAGAGCCCACCACCCACATCGAGTAGTACTGCGAGCCGCCGCCGTAGGCGTGTCCCAGTGCCTTACGGGCGCCCGGAACCTGGTGTGCGCCGGCCTTGCCCATCACCTGGATGGCCGCCTCGGCAAATCGGATCATGCCGGAGGCGCCGATCGGGTTGGATGACAGCACCCCGCCCGACGGGTTCACCGGCAGCCGGCCGCCGATCGCGGTCTCGCCGGCCTCGGTGAGCTTCCAGCCCTCGCCCTCGGGGGCGAAACCCAGGTTCTCCAGCCACATCGGCTCGAACCAGGAGAACGGCACATAGATCTCGGCGGCGTCGATCTCGTCGATCGGACTTGTGATCCCGGCCGCTGTCCACAGCGCGGCAGCGGCGTCACGGCCGGCCTGCGGGTTGACCTGATTGCGGCCGGCGTAGGCCAGCGGCTCGGTGCGCAGCGCGGTGGCGTGGATCCAGGCCACCGGGTGACCGTCGGCCACCCGGGCGTCGGCGGCCTGCTCATCGCCGATCACCACCGCGCAGGCGCCGTCCGACGAGGGGCAGGTCTCCGCTTTACGTATCGGGTCCCACAGCATGTCCGACGCCATCACCTGCTCCACGGTGATGTCCGGTTGGTGCAGGTGCGCCAGCGGGTTGCGGGCGCCGTTGAGCCGGTCCTTGACGGCGACCATCGCCCCGATGTGCGTCGGCGCACCCGACTCCCGGATGTAGGCCCGCACATGCGGCGCGAAATAGCCGCCCGCGCCGGCGCCCACCGGCTTGGTGAACGGCACCGGGATCGAAAGCGCCCACATGGCGTTGGACTCCGACTGCTTCTCCCACGCCATCGCCAGCACTCGGCGGTACTTGCCGGATTGCACCAGGCTGGCCGCCACCACCGCGGTGGAGCCGCCCACCGAGCCCGCGGTGTGCACCCGGATCAGCGGCTTGCCGGTGGCGCCCACGGCGTCGGCCATGAACAACTCCGGCATCATCACGCCCTCGAAGAAGTCCGGGGCCTTGCCGACCACCACCGCGTCGATATCGGCGAACGTGGAGCCGGAGTCGGCCAGGGCGCGGTCGATCGCCTCGCGCACCAGGCCGTTCATCGAAACGTCGTGCCGTTTGGCGACATACTTGGTCTGCCCGGTGCCCAGCACCGCAGCCAGTTGCTTCGTCACGAGCGTCCCTCCATCACCGCGACCAGATTCTGTTGCAGCGCAGGGCCGCTGGTGGCGTGGGCCAGCACCCGCTGTGCCGAACCGGAGAAGATGTGCCGGGCGGCGAAGCCGATCCGCTCCAGACCGGCGGAGAACATCGGATTGGCGGCCAGCGCCCCGCCGGACGGGTTGACCTTCACCCGCGACGGCAGCCGCATCGCCTCGGTGAGAATCAGCTGCTGGTGGGTGAACGGGGCGTGAATCTCGGCGATGTCGACCCGGGGCATGGCATCGCCGGTGGCCCGCCGGGTGATCGCCCGCGTCGACGGCGATTCGGTCAGGTCGCGGCTGCCCAGCACCCCGGATTCGATCTGGTGCTCGAAACCGGTGATCCAGGCAGGATTTTCGCGCAATTCGCGAGCCCGGTCGCCGGCGGCCAGCACGATAGCGGACGCCCCGTCGGTGATCGGCGCGATGTCGTGTCGGCGCAACGGGTCGGCGAAGAAGGGCCGGTTCAGCAGGTCGTCCAGATCGGTGGGCGCCGGCACGGAATCCACCCGCCCGGCGCAGGCGAACGACTCGAGCGCCACCCGGGCCATCTGTTCTTGCGTCCACTTGCCGGTGTCGAGCCCGAGCCGGGCCTGCAGTCCGGCGATCGAAATCGAGTCGGGCCACAGTGGCGCGACGGTGTACGGGTCGGTCTGCAGGGCGAGCACCCGGCGCAGCATCCCGGCCGAGGACTTGCCGAACGCATACACCAGGGCGGTGTCGATCTCGCCGGTCAGCAGCTTGATGTAGGCCTCATAGGCCGCCCAGGCGCCGTCCATCTCCACGTGCGACTCGTTGATCGGCGGCACCGCGCCGATCGAGTCGATCGCCGAGATAAACGAGAATGCCCGCCCGGCAAGGTAATCCGACGAACCCGAGCACCAGAATCCGATATCGGCCTTGGTGATGCCCAACTCGGCGTAGAGCTCGGCGAAGCATGGCATCAGCATTTCGACGCCGTTGGTGGTGCCGTCGGTGCGGCGCACATGGGGGGCGTGGGCGAAGCCCACCACCGCGACGTCGCGAATGCTCACAGGTGGTCCTTGTAGGTGTCGTAGTCGGCGTCCGGCTCGCCGGTCGGCCGGAAGTATTCGATGTTGTCGATGCCGAATCCCCATTCCTCGCGGGGCTTCCACACCGCCTCGACCCGCATACCCATCCGGACATCGGCTGCGTCGATTTCGGCCACCAGGGTGAGGAACGGGATGTCGGCGCCGTCGAGCAGCACATAGGCGGCCACGTAGGGCGGCGTGATCCGCTGGCCCAGGAACGGGGTGTTGATGATCGCGAACGTCGTCACCGTGCCGTGGTCGGACACCTCGACGAAGTCGGTGAGCTGCTGCCCGGTGGCCGGATCCGCTTCCCGCGCCGGGAAATACACTCTCCCCTCCGCCCCGTCCGGGCCGATGGTGCGAGCCCCGAGCAGCTTGCCCTCCTTCAGTGCCCGCAGGTAGGAGCTCTCCGGGTACGACGCGCTGTGCTGGATCTCCAGCCGGGTCGGCGTCGCGATGAGCGTCACCGGGTCACGCTCGTCGTCGACCTCCGCGACAGCCTCGGCGGTGTCGCCCAGTGCGAAGTAGGCGATGTCGGTGATCGCCCCGATCGGCTCGTCGGCCCAGTGCACATGCACCCGCGCGCCGGTCTTGATGGCCTTCGGGTCACCCGCGTCGACGGCGTGCAGCATCGGCACGTCGGCGCCGTCCAGCTTGACCCACGCCCAGGCGAACGGCCGGTCCAGTGGCTGGCCTTCCAGCGGTTCCGGCTGCCACGACCACGACACCACGGTGCCGACGGCTGCCACCGGCACCATCTCGGTCAGCGGCGCGTAGTCCACCGGGTCGTATTCGGCGGGCGGCACGTAGACCCGGCCGTCGGAACCGCGCACCCCGACCACCCGACGCTCCCGCAGCGCGGTGAAGAACGCACCGAGCACCGGCCCGACCGAACGGTTGTAGTCGTAGGACAGCACCAGCGGCGCGGAAAGCAGTGGTTCGGACTGGCCCGCACCTGCAGGGCGGTGTTCGGTGGCGGTCACGGCATCGAGTAGAACAGGTTCTAACAATCTGAGCAAGGTAGGGAGTCAGGCATGAAGCTCGGACTGCAATTGGGGTATTGGGGTGCTCAGCCGCCCGTCAACGCCGCCGAATTGGTGGCCGCCGCCGAGGACGCCGGCTTCGACGCCGTCTTCACCGCCGAGGCCTGGGGTTCCGATGCCTACACGCCGCTGGCCTGGTGGGGGGCATCGACGCGGAGACTGCGGCTCGGCACCTCGGTGGTGCAGTTGAGCGCCCGCACCCCGACCGCGTGCGCGATGGCCGCGCTCACCCTCGACCACCTGTCCGGTGGCCGGCACGTCCTCGGCTTGGGCGTCTCCGGGCCGCAGGTGGTGGAGGGCTGGTACGGCCAGAAGTTTCCCAAGCCGCTGGCCCGCACCCGCGAGTACATCGACATCCTGCGCCAGGTCTGGGCGCGCGAGGCGCCGGTGACCAGTGCCGGCCCGCACTATCCGCTGCCGCTGTCCGGCGCGGGCACCACCGGCCTGGGCAAGGCGCTCAAGCCGATCACCCACCCGTTGCGAGCCGACATCCCGCTGATGCTGGGCGCCGAAGGGCCCAAGAACGTCGCGCTGGCCGCCGAGATCGCCGACGGCTGGCTGCCGATCTTCTACTCCCCGCGGCTGGCCGGCATGTACAACGAGTGGCTCGACGAGGGTTTCGCCCGGCCCGGTGCCCGGCGCACCCGGGACGACTTCGAGATCTGCGCGACGGCCCAGGTGGTGATCACCCAGGACCGCGCGGCGGCGTTCGCCGGCATCAAGCCGTTCCTGGCGCTGTACATGGGCGGCATGGGTTCGGAGGAGACCAACTTCCACGCCGAGGTCTACCGCCGGATGGGGTACGCCGACGTGGTCGACGACGTCACCGAACTGTTCCGCAGCGGACAGAAGGACGGCAAAGAACGAGCGGCCAAGATCATCCCGGACGAACTGGTCGACGACGCCGTCATCGTCGGCGACGTCGACTACGTGCGCAAGCAGATCCCGGTCTGGGAGGCCGCCGGCGTGACGATGATGGTGGTGACCGCGCGGGACACCGACCAGGTTCGCCAACTGGCCGACTTGGTCTAGGGCTTGACCACGTCGGCGTCGCCGAACACCATCTCAACCCGCCCGACCGTCGCCGACATCAGTGCGCCCTTCGGCAGCCCCAGCGCCCTGAGTTCGTCGGCGTAGGGGTGCTCGCCGAGTCGCAGGGTGGCCCCACCGAGCCTCCCGCGCACCCCGGAAATTCGCATCTCCCAAGGAATTTGGCGGGTGACCCCGTCGAGGTGACTGTAGGCCTGCAGTGTCCGCGGCCGCGAGGTGAGCACCGACGGCACGCCCAGTCCGCGGCCGAAGTCGATGGTTGCGATATGAGAACCGTCCGCACGGACATCGAAGCCGAACCGACTGCCCTCTCGAATCGTGAAGTCCGCCATGATCTTCGGGAAACCCCAGATGGTGCGCCCGGCCTCGCACGTGAACGCCTGGTCGACGGGCAGGTGGTGAATGAAGGCGCCGGCCGAGCCCAGTGCCCGCCAACCGTGGGCCCGCGATCCCGGCGGGTTGACCATCACCGCGGTGCCGAATTCGTGGTAGGCGCCCAGGTCCCCGTCGATATAGCGGGCCAGCATCAGGTTCACCACCGCCCGGCCCGGTCGCTGCTGACACACCCGCAGCCCGCTGTAGTCGATCATCGCCTGCGCGGCCGCCGCGTCGACGGCGAACATCGCGGTGTGCACGTCGGCCTGACGAATCCGGACCGGCATGGTAAGCACAGTGCCAGCGATGGTGTGTTGCGAGACGGCCATGAGGCTCACTGTAATCGGAGAGGCTGCAGATGACTGAAGTGCTGACCGGCGTGAAGCCCGACGTCGACCTGACCGACGGCACCTTCTACTCCGACGGCGGTGCGCGGGAGGCGTACCGCTGGATGCGGGCCAACGAGCCGGTGTTCCGGGACCGCAACGGGCTGGCGGCGGCGGCCAGCTATCAGGCCGTGATCGACGCCGAACGCAACCCCGAACTGTTCTCCTCCACCGGCGGCATCCGCCCGGACCAGCCCGGCATGCCCTACATGATCGACATGGACGACCCGGCGCATCTGCTGCGCCGCAAGCTGGTCAACGCCGGGTTCACCCGCAAACGGGTCAACGCCCAGCGGCCGTCGATCGAGCAGCTCTGCGACACCCTGATCGACGCGGTCTGCGAGCGCGGTGAGTGCGACTTCGTCCGCGACATCGCCGCCCCGCTGCCGATGGCGGTGATCGGCGACATGCTCGGGGTGCTGCCCGAGGAGCGTGCGCTGCTGCTGAAGTGGTCCGACGATCTGGTGGCCGGGCAGAGCTCACACCTGACCCCGGAGTCGGCGACGTTTCAGGCGGTGATGGAGGCGTTCGCCGGCTGGACCGAGTTCACCAGGAACATCATCGTCAAACGGCGTGCCGAACCCACCGACGACCTGTTCTCGGTCCTGGTCAACGCCGAGGTCGACGGCGAGCGGATGTCCGACGACGAGATCATCTTCGAGACCCTGCTGATCCTGATCGGCGGCGACGAGACCACCCGGCACACGCTCTCCGGTGGCACCGCGCAGCTGCTGCGCAACCGGGACCAGTGGGAGACGTTGCGCGCCGATGCGAGCCTGCTGCCCGGCGCCATCGAGGAGATGCTGCGCTGGACCTCGCCGGTGAAGAACATGTGCCGAACGCTGACCGCCGACACCGAGTTCCACGGCACCGCGCTGCGTGCCGGCGAGAAGATGATGCTGCTCTTCGAGTCGGCCAACTTCGACGAGGCCGTCTTCGACGACCCGGAGCGGTTCGACATCCGGCGAAACCCCAACAGCCACTTGTCGTTCGGCTTCGGCACCCACTTCTGCATGGGCAACCAGCTGGCCCGCCTGGAACTGTCGCTGATGACCGAGCGGGTGCTGCGCCGGCTGCCGGACCTGCGGCTGGCCGACGGCGCGCAGGTGCCGCTGCGGCCGGCGAACTTCGTCAGCGGCCCCGAGGCGATGCCGGTGGTGTTCACGCCCACCCCCCGGATGCTCGCCTGACCGCCCCACCCCCGCCGAGCGTGTACTCAGCCCGAAAATCCGGCTGAAATCTCGTGCTGGTTACACGTTCGGCGAGGCACGGCGAGCCCAGGCCGCCGATACCCGGCTGATGATGCCGCCCTCGGTGTCTTCTTTGGTGACCCGGACGTCGATCCAGTCCAGCGCGGACACGGCTTCGGCCCGGCGGATGTCGTGGTTGAACTGTCGCTGGTCGGTGCGGTGGTGATCGCCCTCGTAGTCGACGCCGACCATGATGTCCTCCCAGCCCATGTCCAGCACCGCGACCAGTTGCCGGTATGCGTCGTAGACCGGGATCTGGGTCTGCGGCGGCGGGAAGCCGGCCCGGATCAGCAGTAACCGCAGCCAGGTTTCCCGGGGCGACTCCGCACCAGGGTCGACCAACCCCAGCGCGGTGCGGGCACCACGAATACCGCGCCGGCCCCGATAGCGCTGCGCCAGCAACTCGACATCGGCCATCTTGAGTTCGGTGGCCCGGGCCAGCGCGTCGATGGCCGCGACGGCGTTGCCGAGCCGATAGCGGCAGGCCAAGTCCAGGGCCGTGCGCTCCGGCGTCGTCACCGGCATCCCGTCGACCAACCCGACCTCGTCGTCCTCGACCCGGTCCGACCAGGTGTGAATGCCGCGGGGCGGCCGGCGACAGTCGTAGAGCAACTCAGCCGGCGCCCTATCGTCGACCCACTTGGCGCCGTGCAGCGCCGCCGCCGACTGCCCGGCGACCACCCCCCGTCGCCGTGACCACAGCCACGCGGCGCGGGCGCGGCCCACCGCGGTGATGTCGCTTCCCCGCGGCAGGTACACATCGGGATGGATAGCGGTGTACCTGCTGCTCAGTACGTACTTCGTCAGCCCCCGTGCGGCGACGGCCTCGCTGCCGATAAATGATTCCCCCATGGCGGGAGTCTGCCAAGACGCACCGACACCTTCGCCCAGCGTGTAACCAGACCGAAAAACGGGCAGAATTGTCGGGCTGAGTACACGTTCGGCGCAAAGAGATCAGCCCCGCAGCGACTCCACGATGGCGTCCACCGGCGAGCTCCACTGGATGCCCAGGTCGCTCAACGTCTGCGAGTCATCGGTAGCGGTGGCCGAGGTCAGCAGCAGCGCCGCCTCGTAGCTCAGGCCACCCGGCAGCGGCACGAACCTGCCGAACACGTCGGCGAACCGGCCGATCGCCCGGAACAGGCCCGGGGTGATCGGCAGCCGCCGCACCCGCTGGCCGAGACCTCGCTCCACCGCGTCGACCATCTCGTTGAAGGTGACCATCAACCCGCCGCAGAGGTACCGGTGCGGACCCCGGCCCGGCTGCATCACCGCGGTGTGGACCCGGGCCAGGTCTCGCACGTCGACCATCGCCATGCCGCCGGCAAACTTCGGCGCCACCCGGTGCCGCACGATCATCCCCCAGCCCTGCTCGGTGATGCCCGGAGCCGTGTGGAACGCCGGCCCGATCACGCTGGACGGGTAGGTGACCACCACCGGGGCGCCCTCGGCCTGCAGCCGGCGGGCCACCTGTTCGCCGTAGGACTTGGTGCGGCCGTAGGCGCTGTGCCCCGGCACCGGCGGCGAGTCGGGGCCGATAACGCCGTGCACACCCTCCGGCGGCGGGAAGAGTGCGCTGTAGCTGCTCACCGACACCACCGGGTCCAGGCCGGCCTCTACGGCCCGGGTCAGGATGGCCTCGGTGGCGTAGGCGTTGATGTCCCACATCAGCTGCGCCTGCCGGTCGTTGGTGCCCACCACACCGGCCGCGTGCAGCACCGCGTCGCAGCCGTCCAGCAGCGTGCCCACGACAGCGGCGTCCCGGACGTCGCCGTCGAGCACCTCCAGCGCGCCGAGTTCCCGCAGCCGCGGGATCACCGGCTCGTCGCCACACCCCGGCGCCACCAGCAGCCGGACCCCGTGGCCCGCCTCCAGCAGCGCCCGCACCGTGTGCGCGCCGACATAACCGGTGCCACCGGTGACCGCGATCTGCATCATCGTCCTTTGAACTGTGCGGGGCGCTTCTCGGCGAACGCGCGCGGGCCTTCTTTGGCGTCGTCGCTCAAGAACACCTCGACGCCGATGGCGGTGTCGATCTTGAACGCCTCGTTCTCGGCCATGCCCTCGGTCGCCCGGATGGTCTTCAGCATCGCCTGCACGGCCAGCGGGCCGTTGGCGTTGATCGCCTCGGCGATCTCCAATGCCTTGGTCAGCGCAGCACCGTCGGGCACCACATAGCCGATCAGCCCGATCCGCAACGCCTCGGCCGCGGTGATGTGCCGCCCGGTCAACAGCAGGTCGCAGGCGAGCGTGTAGGGGATCTGGCGCACCAGTCGCACCGCCGAGCCGCCCATCGGATACAGGCTCCAGCGGGCCTCGGAGATGCCGAACTTGGCGCTCTCGCCGGCCACCCGGATGTCGGTGCCCTGCAGGATCTCGGTGCCGCCGGCGATCGCCGGGCCCTCCACCGCGGCGATCAGCGGTTTGGTCAGCCGGCGGCCCTTGAGCAGCGCGTCGATTCGCGACGGGTCGTAGCTGCCGTCTTTGAACGAGTCACCCGGTGGCTTGGCGGTGGCCGCCTTGAGGTCCATGCCGGCGCAGAAGTAGCCGCCGGCACCGGTCAGGATGCACGAACGGATCTCGTCGTCGCCGTCCACCCGGTCCCAGGCCTCGACCATGGTCGCGAGCATCTCGGTGGAGAGCGCGTTGCGCGCTTCGGGCCGGTTCAGCGTCAGGATCAGGGTGTGTCCGCGCTGTTCGATCAGCGCGTGCGGCTCGCTCACCGGCATCTACCTTTCGCTCCCCAACTTGAAATCGAAATGTAACACGTTCTAATTTGTCTGCGTGGCCCTCAATATCGCCGACCTTGCCGAACACACCATCGATGCGGTGCCCGACCGGGTCGCCCTGATCTGTGGCGACGACCAGCTGACCTATGCGCAGCTGGAGGAGAAGGCCAACCGGTTCGCGCACTACCTGATCGACCAGGGCGTCCGCAAGGACGACAAGGTCGGGCTGTACTGCCGCAACCGCAACGAGATCGTCATCGCGATGCTGGGCATCGTCAAGGCCGGCGCGATCGGAGTCAACGTCAACTTCCGCTACGTCGAGGGCGAGTTGCGCTACCTGTTCGACAACTCCGACATGGTCGCGCTGGTGCACGAGCGCCAGTACGCCGACCGGGTCGCCAACGTCCTTCCCGACACCCCGAAGCTCAAGACCATCCTGGTCGTCGAGGACGGCAGCGAACTGGACTACCGGCGCTACGGCGGGGTCGAGTTCAACGCGGCCCTGGAAAAGGGCTCGCCGGACCGCGACTTCGCGGACCTGCTGGGCGAGCGCAGCGCCGACGCCATTTACCTGCTCTACACCGGCGGCACCACCGGCTTCCCCAAGGGCGTGATGTGGCGCCACGAGGACATCTACCGGGTGCTTTTCGGCGGCACCGACTTCGCCACCGGCGAGCCGGTCAAAGACGAGTACGACCTGGCGAAGTTCGCGGCCGCCAACCCGCCGATGATCCGCTATCCGATTCCGCCGATGATCCACGGTGCCACCCAGTCGGCCACCTGGATGTCGCTGTTCTCCGGCCAGACCGTGGTGCTGGAACCGGAGTTCAGTCCGGAGCGGGTGTGGCAGACGATCGCCGAGTGCAAGGTCAACCTGCTGTTCTTCACCGGCGACGCGATGGGCCGGCCGCTGCTGGACGCGCTGCTGGCCGCCCAGGATGCGGAGCAAGAGCTCGACCTGTCGTCGCTGTTCCTGCTGGCGTCCACCGCGGCGCTGTTCAGCCACAGCATCAAGGAGCGGTTGCTGGAGCTGCTGCCCAACCGGATCATCACCGACTCGATCGGCTCCAGCGAGACCGGCTTCGGCGGCACCAGCATCGTCGCCAAGGGCCAGGAGCACTCCGGCGGGCCGCGGGTCACCATCGACAAGACCACGGTCGTGCTCGACGAGGACGGCAGCGAGGTCCAGCCCGGCTCCGGGGTGCGCGGCATCATCGCCAAACGCGGCCACATCCCGGTCGGCTACTACAAGGACGAAGAAAAGACGGCCCAAACTTTCAAAACCATCAACGGCGTGCGCTACGCCATCCCCGGCGACTACGCGCAGGTCGAGGCCGACGGCACCGTCACCATGCTGGGCCGCGGGTCGGTGTCGATCAACTCCGGCGGCGAGAAGATCTACCCCGAAGAGGTCGAGGCCGCACTCAAGGGCCATCCCGACGTGTTCGACGCCCTGGTGGTCGGCGTGCCCGACCCGCGCTACGGCCAGCACGTGGCCGCCGTGGTGCAGCCCCGGGCGGGCGCGCACCCCACGCTGGCCGAGCTGGACAGCTTCGTGCGGTCCGAGATCGCCGGCTACAAGGTGCCGCGCAGCCTGTGGATCGTCGACGAGGTGAAGCGCTCCCCGGCCGGCAAACCGGACTACCGCTGGGCCAAGGACCAGACCGAGGCCCGGCCGGCCGACGAGGTCCGCCCCGGCCGGGTCGGGACGCAGGGCTAGCCATGAAACGGCTGCCGGGCGTCAACGCCGCGTTCTGGTCGGCCGAGACCACCGGGTGGCACATGCACGTGGGTGCCCTGTCGATCTACAACCCGAGCAACGCGCCGGATTTCAGCTTCGAGTTGATCCGCTCGCTGCTGGTGCAACGGCTGCCGCAGCTTCCGCAGCTGCGCTGGCGGGTCGAAGACTCCCCGCTCGGGCTGGACCGGCCCTGGTTCGTGGAGGACGACGAGCTCGACATCGACTTCCACGTCCGGCGCATCGGCGTTCCCGGTCCCGGCGGGCGGCGTGAACTGGACGATCTGGTGGGCCGGTTGATGTCCTACAAGCTGGACCGTTCCCGGCCGCTGTGGGAGCTCTGGGTGATCGAGGGTCTTCAGAACGGGCGGGTCGCGACGCTGACCAAGATGCATCACGCGATCGTCGACGGCGCGTCCGGAGTCGGGCTCTCCGGAATCCTGCTGGACGTCTCCGCGGAACCCCGGCCGCCGCAACCGGAGCTGGTCGAGTCGCTGGCCGGTGTGAAACCGCCCAGCCTGGAGCAGCGCACGATCAGCGCGCTGGTCAACATCGGCATCGCCACGCCGTTCCGCATCGCCCGGTTGCTGGAGCAGACGGTGCGCCAGCAGATCGCCACCCTGGGCCTCAAGCGCCGGCCGCCGGGGTACTTCGAGGCGCCGAAGGTCCGGTTCAACGCGGCGGTGTCGCCGAACCGGCGGGTCACCGGGACCCGGATCGAGTTGGCCCGGGTCAAGGCGGTCAAGGACGCCTTCGGGGTCAAGGTCAACGACGTGGTGCTGGCCCTGGTGGCCGGCGCGGTGCGCGACTACCTGGCCGAGCGGGGCGAGTTGCCCGCCAAGCCGCTGATCGCGCAGATCCCGGTGTCCACCCGCACCGCCGACACGCAGGACGGGATCGAGAACAAGCTGGCCTCGATGACGGTGTCGCTGGCCACCGACGTCGATGATCCGGCCGACCGGCTCAAGATGATCTATGAGAGCACCCGCAGCGCCAAGGAGATGGCCGCCGCGCTGTCGGCGCACCAGATCATGGGGCTCACCGAGACCGCGCCGCCCGGGTTGCTGCAGCTGGCGGCCTGGGCCTACACCGCTTCCGGACTCTCGCACAACCTGGCCCCGATCAACCTGGTGGTGTCCAACGTCCCGGGGCCGTCCTATCCGCTGTACATGGCCGGTGCCGAACTCGAGTCGCTGATGCCGCTGGGCCCCCCGGTGCTCGACGTCGCGCTGAACATCACCTGCTTCTCCTACCGGGACAACCTGGACTTCGGCTTCGTCACCACCCCGGAGGTGGCGGCGGACGTCGACGAGATCGCCGACGGCATCGAAGCGGCGCTGGCGGAGCTGGAGCGGGCCATCCCGGGTGCAGACGCGCACCCGGCGGAACGATAGGCTCGAAAAATGAAACGCCTCTCCAGTGTCGATGCGGCATTCTGGTCAGCCGAGACCGCCGGCTGGCACATGCATGTGGGTGCGCTGGCGATCTGCAACCCGCGCAAGGCGCCGAACTACAGCTTCGAGTTGGTGCGCTCGCTGCTCATCGAGCGGCTGCCGCAGCTGCCCCAGCTGCGCTGGCGGGTCGAGGGTGCCCCGCTCGGGCTGGACCGGCCGTGGTTCGTCGAGGACGACGAGCTCGACATCGACTTCCACGTCCGGCGCATCGGGGTTCCCGCCCCCGGCGGCCGTCGTGAGGTGGAAGAACTGGTGGGCCGGCTGATGTCCTACAAGCTGGACCGCTCCCGGCCGCTGTGGGAGTTCTGGGTGATCGAGGGTGTCGAGGGCGGCCGGATCGCGACCCTGACCAAGATGCATCACGCGATCATCGACGGCGTGTCCGGAGCCGGGCTGTCGGAGATCCTGCTGGACGTCACCCCGGAGCCGCGCCCGCCGCTGCCCGACACGATCGGGTCGCTGGTCGGCGACAGCCTGCCCGGGTTCGAGCGGCGCGCGATCGGTGCGCTGTTCAACGTCGCGGTCAAGACGCCGTTCCGGATCAGCAGACTGGTCGAGCAGACGGTCCGCCAGCAGATCGCCACGCTGGGGATCACCCGGCGGCCGCCGCGGTATTTCGACGCGCCCGTCACGCGGTTCAACGCGAGCGTGTCACCGCACCGGCGGATCACCGGCGCGCGCGTCGAGCTGGACCGGGTCAAGGCCGTCAAGGACGCCTACGGCGTGAAGCTCAACGACGTGGTGCTGGCCATGGTGGCCGGCGCGGCCCGGGCCTACCTGGAAAAGCGCGGCGAGCTGCCCGAGAAGCCGCTGATCGCGCAGGTTCCGGTGTCGACCCGCACCGACGAGGACAAGGACGAGATCGGCAACAAGGTCAGCTCGATGACGGTGACCCTGGCCACCGACGTCGATGATCCAGCCGAGCGGCTCACGATGATCCACGAGAGCAGCCAGAGCGCCAAGCAGATGGCGAAAGCCCTCTCGGCGCACCAGATCATGGGGCTGACCGAGACCACACCGCCCGGCCTGCTGCAGCTGGCCGCGCGCGCTTACACCGCCAGCGGGCTGTCGCACAACCTGGCCCCGATCAACCTGGTGGTGTCCAACGTGCCGGGACCGCCGTTCCCGCTGTACATGGCCGGCGCCGAACTCGAATCGCTGGTGCCGCTGGGCCCGCCGGTGCTCGACGTCGGCCTCAACATCACCTGCTTCTCCTACCGCGACAGCCTGGACTTCGGGTTCGTCACCACGCCGGAGATGGCAGCAGACATCGACGAGATGGCCGACGCCATCGAGCCGGCGCTGGCCGAGCTGGAACGGGCCATACCGTAACGGCGAATCCGGCTGCGCGGCATCGCGGTTTCCAGCAGAATCAGGGCGTGGCCGGACTGCAGGGGCGTGACCCGGAATTCATCCGCGCATGGCTGCCCAGGCTGTGGCTGGGCGCCCAGCTGTACTTCCGGGCCGAGGTGCACGGGTTCGAGAACGTCCCGGACGAGCCGGTGCTGTTCGTCGGCAACCACAGCGGCGGCGCGAACATCCCGGACACCTTCATCTTCACCCTGGCCTACCACACCTATTTCACGGTGGAGGGCCGCCCGCTGGCCGCGCTGGCGCACAAGGTCGTGACCCGGATGCCGGTGGTGGGCGACATGGCCCGCAAGTTCGGCATGGTGCCGGCCGACCAGGAGGCCGCCGCCGACCTGCTGGGCCAGGGCGCCAACGTGCTGGTCTACCCCGGCGGCGACGTGGAGGCGCTGCGGCCGTGGCGGGATCGCAACAAGATCGTCTTCGACGGCCGGAAGGGTTTCCTCAAACTGGCGCACGCGAACCGGGTCAAGATCGTGCCGGTGGTCGCGGTCGGCGGCCAGGAGACGTTTTTCGTCTTCAACGACGGCCGCAGCACTGCGAAGCTGCTCCGGTTCGACAAGCTGCTGCGCGTCAAGTCGGTGCCGATCAGCCTGAGCTTCCCGTGGGGGCTGCTGCCCGGCGACCTGCCGCACATCCCGTTCCCGGCCAAGATCCGCATCGAGGTGCTGCCGCCGATCGACCTGCGGGAGTTGTTCGGCGACGACCCGGACTTCGACCACGCCTACGACTATGTGACCTCGGTGATGCAGGTGGCGCTGTCGGGCCTGGCCGCCAAGACCGTCGTCCCGGTGCTGGGCTGATGGCCACGGTCACCCGGTCGGTGCTGGTCCGGCGCTCCCTCGATGAGGTCGCCAAGGTGGCGATCGACCCCGACGTGGTGCTGCCGATCATCGGTGGCTTCGGCCGGTTCGACCTGATCGCCCGCAACCCGGACGGTTCGGAGGAGTGGGACCTCTACCTCAAGGTCGGGACCATCCACGTCGGCGGGCGGGTGCTGGTCGACCCGCCGTCGCAGTCCAGCCTGGCCTGGTCATCCCAGCGCGGCACCCACCAGCGCGGCTGCATCGAGGTCGCCGCCGCCGACGGTGGCGGCACGGTGGTGACCATGTCGGTGACCGCCGAGTTCGCCGGCGCGCTGACCGGTTGGCTCACCGGCATTTTCGCCGACGGCATCGTGGGAAGGCACATCGAGGCCGGGCTGCAACAGCTGCGCCACCACGTCGAGTACGGTGCCTGAGCGGGCGTACTCGGGTCAGCGTCCCGGCAGCTTCTGCACCAGGCTCACCATCGGGGTCAGCGCCTTCTGCCAGAGCTCGGCCGAAATCCCCGGCGGCGGATCGAGATTGAGCACCCGGGCGGTGGAGATGGTCTGCGACTCGGTGTACTTGAGGATCCCGTCGGCGCCGTGCCGCCGGCCCACCCCGGACGCCTTCATCCCGCCCATCGGGGCGGCGGTGCTGCCGAACGCCAGCGCGTAGCCCTCGTCGACGTTGACCGTTCCGGACTTGATCCGGGCCGCGATCGCCTCGCCCTGCGCCTTGCTGGCCGCCCAGACACTGGCGTTCAGCCCGTAGTCGGTGTCGTTGGCCTTCGCGATCGCCTCGTCGACGCTGTCGACCGGGTAGATGGAGACCACCGGGCCGAAGGTCTCGTTGCGGGCGCACTCCATCTCGTCGGTGACCCCGGTCAGCACGGTCGGCTCGAAGAACAGCGGTCCGATGTCCGGGCGGGCGTCTCCTCCGGCAACCACCTTGGCGCCCTTGGCCTTTGCGTCATCGACATGACCGGAGACCGTCTTGATCTGGTCTTCGGAGATCAGGCTGCCCATGTCCGCGGAGAAGTCGTAGGCGCCGGACAGCTTCATGTTGGCCACCTGCTCGGCGAACTTCGCGGTGAACTCCGCGGCGATGTCGCGCTCGACGTAGATGCGTTCGATCGAGATGCACAGCTGCCCGGCGTTGGAGAAGCAGGCCCGGGTGGCGGCCTTGGCGACCTCGGCCAGGTCGGCGCCCTTGGTGACGATCATCGGGTTCTTGCCGCCCAGCTCCGCGGAGAACCCGATCAGCCGGCGGCCGCACTGCTCGGCCAGCGTGCGCCCGGTCGCGGTGGAGCCGGTGAACATCAGGTAGTCGCAGTTGGCCACGATCGCGGTGCCGACCACCGAGCCCGGGCCGGGGACCACCGCGAACACGTCGCGGGGCACTCCGGCCCGGTACAGCAGTTCGGCGTTGGCCAGCGTGCAGTACGGCGTCTGGCTGTCCGGTTTGACCACCACCGCATTACCGGCCAGCAGTGCCGGGATGGAGTCCGAAATCGACAGCGTCATCGGGTAATTCCACGGCGCGATGACCCCGACGACGCCTTTGGGGTGATGCATGACCACCGTCTTGACGATGCCGGGCAGCAGGCCCTGAACCCGCTTCGGGGCCAGCAGCTTGACCGCCTCCCGCGCGTAGTAGCGCGCGTTGAGCATGATGTCGACGATCTCTTCCTGTGCCGCCGAGCGCGCCTTGCCGGTCTCGGCCTGGGCCACGTCCATCAGGAAGTCCCGATTGGCGATCACCAGGTCGCGGTAGCGTTCGATGATCGCGCACCGCTCCTTGACCGGACGCCGAGCCCACTGGGCCTGGGCCGCCCGTGCCTTGGCGAAGGCGGCGGTGACATCCTCGGTGGTGCCGACCGGGATCGTGGTCAGCTCCTCACCGGTGAAGACCTCGGTGATGGTCTTCGACTGCCTGGCGTCGACGTCGTCGATGGCGACCAGTTGGCGCAGTCGGTCGAAGTCTGCAGCGGATGGCGCGGGCATGGTTGTCTCCTACTGGCGGGTAGATACCGATTACCCGCAACCTACCCGGTGCAGTCGCCGGCGGGTAGCTCGCCGGTGTGCGCGGTCAGCCATTGCGCCATCCGGTTGAGCGCGGCGATTCCGCTGGCGAAGGTGCCGTCGCTGGGTGCGGCCGCCAGGGCCACTCCGATCCGGCCGTCGGCGGCCGGCACGATCCCGAACTGGCGCACCAGGTAGGCACCGGACTCGTCGGGTCCCCAGCCGCCCTTCGCGGCGGCATCCTCGGCGGCCAGCCCCCAGCGCTGGCCGCCGCCGAGCTGATGCATCAGGTCGACGACGTTGCCGGCGTCAGCGATGCAGGGCAGTTGCGCGGCGAACCTGGCCTGCAGCTCCAGACTCCACCGGGTCTGGCCGAATGCGGTGAACCCGGGCCGCAGCCGCTGGGATTCGACGGTCGTGCTGTCGTCGCCGCCCTCCCGCAGCACCGCCTGGACCTGCCCGGCGGCGGTCTGCGGCGGCCCCAGCTGCGACCAGAGCTGCTCGGCGGCGGCGTTGTCGGATTGGGTGATCGCCCGGGTTATCAGTGACTGCACGTCGGCGCCGGCGATCCGCTGGGCGGCTATCGCAAGCGGGACCTTGATCGTCGACCATGCCACCCCGGTCGACCAGGAACCGAAGGCCAGTGCCGTGGTCGAGCCGACCGCGGCCGTTGCGATGCCGATCGTCGCCGGCACCGTGGCGGCCAGTTCGGTGAAGCTGGCCTGCAGCGCGGCCGAGGGCGTCGCCGGTGCCGTCGTCGTCGGGCTGGTGCCCGTCGGCGCGGTGCTGCTCGCCGGTGTGGCCGGCTCCGGCTGCGGCGCCGGGTGGCCGGCGGGCCGCGTGCACCCCGACACCAGCAGCAGCGCGGCACCGAGCGCAGCTGCCCACGACCGGCGGTCAGTAGGCATAGACGACCGCGTTCTCGCCACCGGTGCAGGTCGCCATCGCACCGCTGGCGCTGCACGTCATCGGGTACCACTTGTGGGTGACCGAGCTGAAGGCGTCCACCACCCGCGGTGCCGGGCTGGGTGGCCCGCTTCGGCCGTAGGCCTCCCGGACCGCCTCGGCGAACTCGCACGACGTGACGGCGGTTCCGGCGGCCGAGGTGCTGTAGCTGCCGGCGGTGCCGGAGAGCGGCGGGCAGACCCGCGCGCCGGGTGGCAGTACGACCGGTGCTGCCGACGGCTCGGGCCGGGTCGCGGTGGAGCGCGGCGGTGTCGTCGTCACGCCGGCCGCGACGGTGCGGGTGGGCAGGCCCGCGCCGGTTGGTTCCCGACTACGGCCGGTCAGCAGCGCGATGCCGCCGATCAGCACCGCTGCCACCACCACGGCGGCCCCGATGATGGCCGGCAGCACCCAGTTGGTGCGCCGGCCCGGCTGCGGCAGCTGTGGCCCCGCCGGAAGCTGTGGCCCTGACGGCAGCTGTGGCCCCGACGGCAGCTGTGGCCCCGCCGGCCCGGGCGGCCGCTGCGGCGGTGGCAGCACCGTGGTCGGTGCCTGTGCCGGGCCGACCGCCGTCGGCGCCGCCGCCCGCACCGGCTGCGGGGGCGCCTGCAGCGCCCACTGCGCGGCCTGTGCCAGCGCACCCGCGCTGCGGTAGCGCTCACCCGGGTTCTTGGCCATGCCCTGCGCGATCACCTGATCGAACGCTGCGGGCACGGCCGGGTTGGCGGCACTGGGCCGGGGCGGTGGCGTGGCGGTGTGCGCCACGACGACGTGCTGCAGACTCGTCGACGGGAAGGGTGTCGACCCGACCAGCAGCTCGTACAGCACGCACGCCAGCGAGTAGACGTCGGCGGCCGGGGTGATGGGGTCGGCGCCGAACCGCTCCGGGGCCATGTAGGCCATCGAACCCACCGCGGTGCCGGCCATGGTCAGGTGCGTCTCGCCGGCAGCCTCGGCGATGCCGAAATCCACCAGGTAGGCGAAGTCGGCCGGGGTCACGAGGATGTTCTCCGGCTTGATGTCGCGGTGGATGAGCCCGGCCTCGTGCGCGGCGTCGAGCGCGGCGCCCATCTGGGCGATGATGGCGACCGCGCGTGCCGGTGCCAGCGGTCCGGACTTGAGCAACGCCCGCAGGTCGACCCCGTTGATGCGGCGCATGTCGATGTAGAGGGTGCCGTCGATCTCGCCCCAGTCGTGGATCGGGACGACGTGCGGCTCCTCGAGCTTGGCGGCGGCGTGGGATTCCCGGCGGAAGCGCTCGCGGAACGTCTCGTCGGCGCCGTGCTGCTCGGAGAGGATCTTCAGGGCCACCACGCGGTCCTTGACGGTGTCGTAGGCGGTGTACACCTCGCCCATGCCGCCCCGGCCCAGCTGGGCCTGGATCTGATAGTGCCCGAACGTGGAACCGACCCTTGTCACGGATGCAGTATCACTCGCCACGGGTGTCGCCAGCACGAAAAAGCGCTTGCCGGATCTCGGCCCGGCTGCCGATCGGCCCGGGTAGCACTTCTGCCACCCCGGCGCACCGCCCGCCCGGGGGTGGTTGAAGCGACGTTCGATCCGCGCCCGATCACCGCCGAGATCGCCCGCGAATGGGGCCGATTGCCGGCGGCGGTCCGCACCCGGGGCGGGCAACCGCGGCGGCGCGCAATCGATCTGGTGATCGCGGCTACCGCCACCGTGTACGGCGTCTGGCTGTTCGCCTACAGCACCGACGACTTCCGGGTCATCGACGGCCTTGCCGACGTGCGCGACCCGTCGAAAGCGTGACTACCGCTCGATGCGCAGCACCGGGTCGGCGCAGTCGAGGCCCTCGGCGGACAGCACGCGTTTGAGCACCTTGAAGGTTTCGGTGCGCGGCAACGCGGTGGCGATCCGGATGTACGACGGCCACTGTTTGGGGCCCAGATCGGGCTGTTCGGTCAGGAAGGCGCGGTACGCGGCCTCATCGAACTCGGCGCCGGGCGTCATGACCAGCGCGGCCATCACCTGGTCTCCCACCGTCGGGTCGGGGATGGCGTACACCGCGACCTCGACAACGTCGGGGTGGCGCAGCAGAATCCGCTCGATCGGGGCGGTGCCGAGGTTCTCGCCGTCGACGCGCATCCAGTCGCCGAGCCGGCCGGCGAAGTATGCGTAGCCGGCCTCGTCGCGGTAGGCCAGGTCGCCGGTGTGGTAGACGCCGCCGGCCATCCGCTCGGCCTCGGCCTCGGGATCGTTGTAGTAGCCCCGGAATTGGCCCGGTCCGGTGGTGTTCACCAGCTCACCGACCACACCCGGCGGGCATTCCTCGCCGGTGTCGACGTCGATGATCGCCACGCCGTCGACCAGCGGCCCCAGCGAGCCCTCGGGGGTGTCCGGGGTGCGGCCGAAGTTCACGCCGCCCTCGGTGGAGCCGAATCCGTCGATGACGGCGACGTCGAACCGCCGGGCGAACCGGTCGATGTCGCGCGGTGCGCCCTCGTTGCCGTACAGGATCCTCAGCGGGTTGTCGGCGTCGTCCGGCTGCGGCGGGGTGGCCAGCACGTAGGAGAGCGGCTTGCCGACGTAGTTGGCGTAGGTGGCGCCGTACCGGCGGATATCGGGCATGAACTGGGATGCGGAGAACTTGCGCCGCAACGCAATCGACGCCCCCGCCGCCAGCGCCGGCGACCAGCCCGCCATCACCGCGTTGGAGTGGAACAGCGGCATCGACAGGTAGCAGGTGTCGGCCGGCCCCAGCCCGAAGCGTTGCGCCAGCATCATGCCGGGAAATGCCACCTTCTCCTGGGTGCAGCGCACCGCCTTCGGGTCGCCGCCGGTTCCGGAGGTGAAGATCAGCATGAAAAGCTCGTCGGGCTCGCTGTCCCGGACGGTCACCTCAGTACCGGCGTATGCGGCCAATTCCGCTGCCCAGGAGGCGGACTCGACGTCGATCGCGCCGGGTATCCCGCCGGTGGCGTCGGTCAGCACCAGCTGGCAGTCGGCGTGCGCGACATCGCGATCCAACGCCGCGCCGCGACGGGTCGGGTTGAGGCCCACCGGAACCAGGCCGGTCAGCGCGGCAGCCACCAGCACCGTGGAGAAGAACGGGGTGTTGCCCAGCAGCACCCCGACATGCGGGGGCTTGGCCGGGTCCAGCCGGGCGCGCAACGCCGCGGCCAGTGCGGCGGCATCCCGAATGTGGTCGCGCCAGCTGACGAACGAGTCTTCGAAATGCACGCCCCGGTCGTCCACCTCGGCGAGCCGGACGACCAGTGCGGTCACCGTCGGGTCCACGGCGGACACGGCGATCAGACCGGGGTCTCGGCCAGTTCGCGGCCGATCGCCAGCAGTTGGCCGGTTGCGCCGCCCAGTGTGAACTCGGCCTGCTTGGCGGCCAGGAAGTAGCGGTGGATCGGGTGGTCGGTGTCGATGCCGACACCGCCGTGGACGTGGACGATGGTGTGCGCAACCCGGTGTCCGGCGTCGGCGGCCCAGAACGCCGCCGTGGCCACCTCGGTGTCGGCGGAGAGCCCCTCGGCTACCCGCCAGGCGGCCTGGGTCAGCGTCAGCCGGAGCCCCTTGACGTCGATGTAGCCGTCGCCCAGTCGCTGCGACACCGCCTGGAAGCTGCCGATCGGCCGGTCGAACTGCTCGCGTTCCCTGGCGTATTCGGCGGTCAGCCGTAGCCCGCGGTCCAGTACGCCGAGCTGGAACGCGCTGTGGCTCAAGGCGTGCAGCAGCTGAAGGTGCTCCAGCACCTCCGAACCGCCGACGACGCGCCCGGCGTCGACCCCGACGCCGGACAGCTCCAGGTGTCCGACGCTGCCCAGTCCGGTGGTCTGCAGCGCTGTCACCGAGACACCGGGGTCGGTGGCCGACACCAGGAAAACCGTGGTGCCGGAACCGGTTTCGGCCGGGACCAGGAAGCCGTCGGCGACCGGGCCGTAGGCAACCTGGGTGCGGGTTCCGGTCAGCCGGTGGCCGTCACCGTCGGTGACAGCCCGCACCGGGCCCTGGCCCATGTCGCCGTCCAGCGCGACGGTGAGAATCTTCTCCCCGGCCACCGCGGGCACACCCCAGTCCTGCTGCAGTGCGGCAGTGCCGAACCGGGCCAGCGCGCCCGCGCCCAGCACCACCGACTCCAGGTACGGCACCGCTGCCAGGCCCCGGCCCAGCGCAACCAGCACGGCGGTCTGCTCCAGCACGCCGAAGCCGCCGCCACCCAACGTCTCCGGCGCCGCGGCGGACAGGATGTCGGCGGCGGCGAGCTTGCCCCAGAGTTCCCGGTCGAACCGGCCCTCGGTCCCGTCGAGGGTGCGCTGGTGCTCCGGCGTGCAGACCGCGTCGACGATGGTGCCCGTCAGGTCGCCGAGGTCGGTGGCCGCTTCGGTGGTGGAGAAGTCCATGAGATGTCCTCGCAGGTAGGGGTCAGCGGTTTCGGGGCAGGCCGAGCGCCACCATGGAGATGATGTCGCGCTGCACCTCGTTGGTGCCGCCGCCGAAGGTCAGGATCAGACACGCCCGGTGCATCCGCTCCACCCGGCCGCGCAGCAGGGCGCCGGGGGAGTCCTGGCGCACGGTGGCGGCGGTGCCCAGCACCTCCATCAGCAGCCGGTAGGCCTCGGTGGCCAGTTCGGTGCCGAACACCTTGGCGGCCGAGGCGTCTGCCGGCGAGGGGGCGGAATCGGACGACGAGGCGAGCTCCCAGTTGATCAGCTTGAGCACCTCGGCCTTGGCGTGCACCCGGGCCAGGTTGAGCTGCACCCACTGCGAGTCGATGATCCGGTCACCGCGCAGATCTTTGGTGTGCTGTGCCCACTCCCGCACCTGGTCCAGGGCGACGAAGATGGGCTGCGCGGACACCAGCGCGACCCGCTCGTGGTTGAGCTGGTTGGTCACCAGCTTCCAGCCCTCGTTCTCCCCGCCGACCAGGTTGGTCACCGGCACCCGCACGTCGGAGTAATAGGTTGCGCTGGTGTCCGGGCCGGCCATGGTGTGCACCGGTGTCCAGGAGAAGCCCTCGGCGGTGGTCGGAACGATCAGCATCGAGATCCCGCGGTGCTTCTTGGCTTCCGGGTTGGTGCGCACCGCCAGCCAGACGTAGTCGGCGTAGGCGATCAGCGATGTCCACATCTTCTGGCCGTTGATCAAGAAGTCGTCACCGTCACGCACCGCGGTGGTGCGCAGCGCGGCCAGGTCGGTGCCGGCGCCGGGTTCGGAGTAGCCGATCGCGAAGTGCAGGTCGCCGGCGGCGATGCGGGGCAGGTAGAAGTTCTTCTGCTCGTCGGTGCCGAACGCCATGATCGTCGGGGCGACGCTGTTGATGGTCAGGAACGGCACCGGGGCGCCGGCGATCGCGGCCTCGTCGGTGAAGATCAGCTGATCCATCGTCGAGCGGGCCTGCCCGCCGTACTCGGTCGGCCAGCCCAGCGCCAGCCACCCGTCGCGGCCCATCTGGGCGACGGTCTCCCGGTAGACGTTGCCGGTGCCGTACTCGCCCTGCGTCGAGCTCAGTGCCTCGCGGCGTTCCGGCGTCATCAGCGTGCTGAAGTACGACCGCAGCTCGCGGCGCAGGTCCTCTTGTCCGGGGGTATAGCTGATCCGCATCAAGACATCCTTACGCTGGTGATCTTCGGTCGCGCGGCGAAAACGCGTCGACACCTCGTTGTAACACGTTCTATTCTTAAACATCTAGTCGCTATGCTGACAGCGGCGGACAGTGAGCGGTCAGTTCTCAAGGAGAGTGTCATGCGGGTGGAAGTGGACCTGGATCGGTGCGAGGGCAATGCGATATGCGTCGGAATCGACCCCGACCTGTTCGAGCTCAACGACGACGAGCAGTGTGACGTCAAGATCGCGCCGATTCCGGCGGACCGGGAAGCCCACGCGATGCAGGCGATCGCGGAGTGCCCGCGTGCCGCGCTGCGCCGGGTAGACGACTAACCGACAACTAGGGGCATTCGTAAATTGACTTCGAACAACAAGGCGATCGACCTGTCCGGGAAGGTCGCGGTGGTGACCGGTGCTGCGGCCGGACTGGGCCGCGCCGAGGCGATCGGCCTGGCCCGCGCGGGTGCCACCGTGGTGGTCAACGACATCGCGGCGGCGCTGGACTCCTCCGACGTGCTCGATGAGATCGCCAGCGCCGGCGCCAAGGCGGTGGCGGTGGCCGGTGACATCAGCCAGCGGTCCACCGCCGACGAGCTGGTCGGCCGCGCCGACGGGCTCGGCGGGCTGGGCATCGTCGTCAACAACGCCGGGATCACCCGCGACAAGATGCTGTTCAACATGTCCGACGAGGACTGGGACGCGGTGATCGCGGTGCACCTGCGCGGCCACTTCCTGCTGACCCGCAACGCGGCCACCTACTGGCGCGACAAGGCCAAGGCGGCCGGCGGCACGGTTTACGGGCGGATCGTCAACACCTCCTCGGAGGCCGGCCTGGTCGGGCCGGTGGGGCAGGCCAACTACGGTGCGGCCAAGGCCGGGATCACCGCGCTGACGCTGTCGGCGGCACGGGCGCTGGGCCGCTACGGGGTGTGCGCCAACGCGATCTGCCCCCGCGCCAGGACCGCGATGACCGCCGACGTGTTCGGCGAGGCCCCGCCGGACGGCGCGGTGGACCCGCTCTCACCCGAGCACGTCGTCACACTGGTCCGGTTCCTGGCCTCGCCGGCCGCGGCGGCGGTCAACGGCCAGGTCTTCATCGTCTACGGCCCGGAGGTGACGCTGGTCGCGGCTCCCACCGTGGAGCAGCGGTTCAGCGCCGACGGTCCGGCGTGGGACCCGGCGGGCCTGAGCGCCACGCTGCACGACTATTTTGCCGACCGTGACCCGGCGCGGAACTTCTCGGCGACCAGCCTGATGGGTTCGTGACCGGCTGCGAGTGGGCTGGAACCTGTTGCAGTATGCTCTCCGCTGTACCCGCTCTGACCAGGTCTTTGGACTCTGAGCGGGTTCTCGTTACGATGAGCCGGCGCAGCAGCGCCAGGAGTTGATCGCGGATTCATCCCGGCGGTGCTGCTGACCGGGGTACAGTCTGCGCCACCGCCGAAGTTGCGGCTGCCTGAGAGGGGGAACGACGTTGCTCGAGCAGCTCACGGTTCCCGCCCGGGCCGTGGGCGGGTTCGTGGAGATGTCGTTGGAGACCTTTCGCGGCATGTTCCGGCGGCCGTTTCAGCTTCGTGAGTTTCTGGACCAGACCTGGATGATCGCCCGGGTGTCGCTGGTTCCGACGCTGCTGGTCGCGATCCCGTTCACCGTGCTGGTGGCGTTCACCCTCAACATCCTGCTGCGGGAGATCGGCGCGGCCGACCTGTCCGGGGCCGGAACCGCGTTCGGCACCATCACCCAGCTCGGCCCGGTGGTGACGGTGCTGGTGGTGGCCGGTGCCGGCGCCACCGCGATCTGCGCCGACCTGGGGGCCAGAACCATTCGCGAAGAGATCGACGCGATGCGGGTGCTCGGCATCGACCCGATCCACCGGCTGGTGGTGCCGCGGGCACTGGCGTCGACGTTCGTCGCGCTGCTGCTCAACGGCCTGGTCTGTGTTATCGGGTTGACCGGCGGCTATGTGTTCTCGGTCTTCCTGCAGGGGGTCAACCCGGGTGCCTTCATCAACGGACTGACCGTGCTCACCGGCCTGGGCGAGTTGGTGATGGCCGAGATCAAGGCGCTGCTGTTCGGCACCGCCGCCGGCCTGATCGGGTGCTACCGCGGGCTGACCGCCAAAGGCGGCCCGCAGGGCGTCGGCAACGCCGTCAACGAGACCGTGGTCTACGCCTTCATCTGTCTGTTCGTCATCAATGTCGTGATGACGGCGATCGGTGTGCGGGTACTGGTCAAGTGAGCTACGACGCGACGCTGCGGTTCCGGCGGCTGTTCGAATGGTTGCCGCGGGCCGTCGACGACTTCGGTGCGCAGGCCCTGTTCTTCGGTCAGTCGATCCGCTACATCCCCAACGCGCTGACCAAGTACCGCAAGGAGACGATCCGGCTGATCGCCGAGATCACCATGGGCACCGGCGCGCTGGCGATCATCGGCGGCACCGTCGGGGTCGCCACCTTCCTCACCCTGGCCTCCGGCGGGGTGATCGCGGTGCAGGGCTTCTCCTCGCTGGGCAACATCGGCATCGAGGCGCTGACCGGCTTCCTGTCGGCGTTCCTCAACGTGCGCATCGTCGCGCCCGTGGTGGCCGGGATCGCGCTGGCGGCCACCATCGGCGCCGGCACCACCGCGCAACTCGGCGCCATGCGGGTCGCCGATGAGATCGACGCCGTCGAATCGATGGCCGTGCACGCGGTGTCCTACCTGGTCTCCACCCGGCTGGTCGCCGGCCTCATCGCGATCATCCCGCTGTACTCGCTGTCGGTGCTGGCCGCCTTCTTCGCGGCCCGGTCGACCACCGTGTTCATCAACGCGCAGTCACCCGGGCTGTACGACCACTACTTCGACACCTTCCTGATCCCGACCGACCTGCTCTGGTCGTTCCTGCAGGCGATCATGATGTCGATCGCGGTGATGCTGGTGCACACCTATCACGGCTTCAACGCGTCCGGCGGACCGGTCGGGGTCGGCATCGCGGTCGGTCAGGCGGTGCGGACGTCGCTGGTCGTCGTGGTCGTCATCACTTTGCTTATTTCACTCGCGGTGTACGGCGGGTCCGGTAACTTCAATCTCTCGGGCTAGCAGGGGACTTCGACGTGGAAACCGGATCGAGACGCATCCAGGTCAGGATTGCCGCGGCAATCCTGGCCTCGTTGCTGGTGGGCGCCGTGGTCTTCGCCCTGCTCGCCTACAGCCAGGCCTTCAGCTCCACCGACACGGTCACGGTGACCTCGCCGCGCGCCGGCCTGGTGCTCGAGCAGGATGCCAAAGTCAAGTACCGCGGCATTCAGGTGGGCAAGGTCAAGGCCATCGACTATCACGGTGGCCAGGCCAGACTGACCCTGGTCATCGACAGCGACAACATGGCCTACATCCCGGCGAACGCCGGCGTGCACATCGCCGGCAACACCATCTTCGGTGCCAAGTCGGTGGAGTTCGTACCGCCGTCGAACCCGGTGGCGGCATCGCTGCAATCTGGGGCGACCGTGCAGGCCTCCGACGTGCAACTGGAGGTCAACACGCTGTTCCAGAAGCTGACCGAGGTGCTGGACAAGATCGAGCCGGTGAAGCTCAACGGGACGATCAGCGCGCTGGCGGAGGGGCTGCGGGGCAACGGCGACAACCTGGGCGCCGCGATGGCCGGGCTGAACACCTACCTGGAGAAGATCAACCCGAAGCTGCCGCAGTTGCAGACCGGCTTCGCCAAGACCGCGACGTTGGGCGGCATCTACGCCGATGCGGCACCGGACCTGGTGACCGCGGTCGACAACCTGCCCACCATCGCCAACACCATCGTCGATCAGCGGGACAACCTGAACGCCGCCCTGCTGGCCGCCACCGGGTTGGCGAACAACGGCTACGACACCCTGGCGCCGGCCGCCGACGATTTCATCGCCGGGATCAAGCGGTTCCGGGCCATGGGCAGCCTGCTCGCCGAGTACTCGCCCGAGTTCCCGTGCCTGTTCAAGGGCATCACCCAGGCGCTGCACCGCTTCGGGCCGTCGATCGGCGGCACCAACCCGGCGCTGTTCGTGCAGTCCAGCTTCATTCCGGGCGCGCCCGCCTACACCTTCCCGGAGAGCCTGCCGATCGCCAACGGCAGCGGCGGCCCGAACTGCCGGGGCCTGCCCGACATCCCCAGCAAGCAGTACGGCGGCTCCTGGTATAAGTCGCCGTTCCTGGTGACCGACAACGCCTACATCCCGTTCCAGCCGAACACCGAACTGCAGTGGGACTCCCCGTCGACCGCGCAGTTCCTGTTCAACGGCGCTTTCGCCGAGCGGGACGAGTACTGATGCTCGGGCGCAGCACGTTGATCAAGGTCAGCATCTTCACCGCGGTGATGCTGCTGGTGTCGGCCGGCCTGGTGGTGGTGTTCGGGGAGTTCCGGTTCGCGGCGTCGCACACCTACCACGCCAACTTCCTCACCGCGTCCCGGCTCAAGGGCGGTCAGGACGTCCGGATCGCCGGCATCCCGGTGGGCACCGTGAAATCCGTCGAGCTGGCACCCGATAACACCGTCGACGTCACGTTCGACGTCAACCAGCGCTTCCAGCTCTACACCTCGACGCGGGCGGCCGTCCGGTACGAAAACCTGGTCGGTGACCGGTATCTGGAGATCACCTCGGGCCCCGGCGAGCTGCGCAAGCTGCCGGCCGGCGGCACCATCGGCCGGCAGAACACCCAGCCGGCGCTCGACCTGGACGCACTGCTGGGTGGACTGCGGCCGGTGATGAAGGGCCTGGACGGCAACAAGATCAACGAGATCTCCAACGCGGTCATCGAACTGCTGCAGGGCCAGGGCGGCGCGCTGACCCGGGTGCTGGCGAACACCAGCTCGTTCACCCGGACCCTGGCCGACCGCGACCAGCTGATCGGCGACGTCATCAACAACCTGAACACGGTGCTGGCCACCGTCGACGCCAAGAGCGCGCAGTTCGACGCCACCGTCGACCGGCTGCAGCAGCTGATCACCGGACTGGCCCAGGGCCGCGACGAGATCGCCGGCGCGGTCGGCCCGCTGGCCTCGGTCGAGACCGACCTGACCGAAACGCTGCGCAGATCGCGGCGGCCGATCCAGGGCGTGATCGAGAACGCCCGGCCGCTGGCCACCGTGCTGGACAAGCGCAAGCAGGAACTCAACGACGTCATCGACCCGCTGGAAGAGAACTACCTGCGGCTCAACGCGCTGGGCGCCTACGGGTCGTTCTTCAACATCTTCTACTGCACGGTCGCCATGAAGCTCAACGGGCCGGCCGGCAGCGACATCATCCTGCCGATGGGCGGTCAGAACGACACGACCAAGGGGAGGTGCTCTCCTGTCAAGAATTGACCGCGAAAACCCGGTTCGCACCGGCACTTTCGGCATCGTCATGGTGGCATGCCTGTTGCTGGTGTCGTTCGGTTACACCAGCTTGCCGTTCTTCCCGCAGGGCAAGGACTACCAGGGCTACTTCGCCGACGCCGGCGGCATCATCCCCGGCAACGACGTGACGGTCTCCGGTATCCGGGTGGGCAAGGTGACGTCGGTGGCGCTGGCGGGCGCCAGCGCACAGGTGAATTTCACGGTGGACCGCAAGGTGAGGGTCGGTGACCAGTCGCTGGCCGCGATCCGCACCGACACCGTGCTGGGCGAGAAGTCCCTGGCCGTCACCCCCGGCGGCTCCGGCTCGGCCACGGTGATCCCGCTGGGCCGCACCACCAGCCCGTACACCCTGAACAATGCGCTGCAGGACCTGGGCGGCAACGTCAGCGACCTGGACAAGCCGCGGTTCGAAGAGGCGCTGGGTGTGCTCACCGACACCATGCGCGACGCCACCCCGCAGCTGCGCGGCGCGCTGGACGGGGTGGCCGCGCTGTCGCGCAGCGTCAACCGCCGCGACGAGGCACTGGGCCAGCTGCTCAGCCACGCCAAGGCGGTCACAGATGTGCTGGGTCGGCGCGCGCAGCAGGTCAATCAACTGGTCCTGGACGGCAACCAGCTCTTCGCCGCGCTCGACGAGCGCCGGCAAGCGCTCGGCGCGCTGATCGCCGGCATCGACGACGTCTCGGCCCAGCTCTCCGGCTTCGTCGCCGACAATGAGCGCGAGATCGGCCCGACCCTGAAGAAGCTGAACGCCGTGCTGGACAACATGAACGAGCGCAGCGACCGGATCGTCGGCGCGATGAAGCGGCTGCCGGGCTACGCCACCACCCTCGGCGAGGTGGTGGCCTCGGGACCGGGCTTCCAGATCAACCTCTACGGCATGCCGCCGCCAACCATCTCCGAGGTGCTGCTGGACATGTACTTCCAGCCCGGCAAACTGCCCGACAGCCTGGCCGATTACCTGCGCGGGATGCTGTACAGCCGCACTCTGATCAAGCCGAAGTCGCCATGAGCCGCCGGAACATCCTTGCCGCTGTGCTGGTCGTGCTGTTGGCGGCCGGCATCTACGTGATGCTGCCGGCGCAGCGCGGCTATCGGGTCATCGGCTACTTCAGCTCGGCGGTGGGCCTCTACCCCGGTGACGACGTCCGGGTGGTCGGGGTGCCGGTCGGCCGGATCGAGTCCATCGAACCGCGCGCGCAGGACGTCAAGATCACCATGACGGTGAACAGGGGCGTCCGGCTGCCGGCCGATGTGCGCGCCATCCTGATGGCCCCGAACATCGTCTCGGCTCGCGTCGTGCAGCTCACCCCGGCCTACACCGAGGGCGAGGCGCTGGCCGGCGGCGGCGTCATCGGACTGGACCGCACCGCGGTTCCGGTGGAATGGGACGAGGTCAAGGAGCAGCTGACCCAGCTCAGTGCGCAACTCGGGCCGGAGCAGGGCAAGATGACCGGCCCGCTGAGCGCACTGGTCAACCAGGCGGCCGAGACCCTCGACGGCAACGGCGACTCGTTCCGGTCCGCGCTGCGGGAGCTCTCGGCGACCGCCGGCCGGCTCGGCGACTCCCGCACCGACGTGTTCGGCACCGTCAAGAACCTGCAGGTGCTGGTCGGCGCGCTGTCGAACAGCAACGAGCAGATCGTGGCGTTCTCCGACCATGTCGCGGCGGTGTCGGCGGTGCTGGCCGACAGCTCCAAGGACCTCGACAAGACGCTCGGCACGCTCAACACCGCGCTGCGCGACGTGCGCGGTTTCCTGCGCGACAACAACGAGGCGCTGATCGCGCAGATCGACAAGCTGTCCGAGTTCACCAAGACGTTGAGCGACCAGAGCGAGAACTTCGAGCAGGTCCTGCACATCACCCCGCACGGGCTGGCCAACTTCTACAACATCTACAACCCCGCCCAGGGCACGTTGAGCGGCCTGCTGTCGCTGCCCGACCTGGCCAACCCGGTGCAGTTCCTGTGCGCCGGCACCTTCGACATCGGCGCGCACCCGGACAACTTCAAACGAGCCGAGATCTGCAAGGAGCGGATGGGTCCGGTGATCCGGCGCTGGGCGATGAACTTCGTGCCGTTCCTGTTCCACCCGATCAACAGCATCACCGCCTACAAGGGCCAGGTCATCTACGACACCCCGGAGACCGCGGCCAAGGCGCAGACCCCGGTGCCCTACCTGAAGTGGCTGCCGGCGCCGGGCGTGACACCGCCGAATCCCGGCGATGTCTCCGCGCTGTTCCTGCCGCCCCCGGTGCCGGGCCAGCTGGGCAGGCCACCCGGCCCGGCGCCGGCGGCGCCGGCAGCGCAGGGGGGTGGCTGACGGTGCGCAAGACGGTGCGGGCCGGGGCGATCCTGGCCGGGACGCTGCTGCTGGCGGGCTGCCAGTTCGGCGGCCTGAACTCGCTGAACATGCCGGGAACGGCCGGCCACGGCAGGGGGTCGTACTCCATCACGGTGGAACTGCCCGATGTGACCACCCTGCCGCAGAACTCACCGGTGATGGTCGACGACGTCACGGTCGGCAGCGTCTCCGGGATCGACGCGGTGCAACGGCCCGACGGCAGTTTCTACGCGGCGGTCAAGCTGTCCCTGGACGGCGACGTCGCGCTGCCGGCCAACGCCACCGCGAAGGTCGCGCAGACCTCCCTGCTGGGCTCGCAGCACATCGAGCTGGCGGCGCCGCACGACCAGCCGCCGTCCGGCAGGCTCGGCGCCGGCGACCAGATCCCGCTGAGCCGTACCGGCCGCTATCCCAGCACCGAAGAGGTGCTGTCCTCGCTGGGTGTGGTGGTGAACAAGGGCAATCTCGCCGGTTTGCAGGACATCACCGAGGAGGCCTACGCCGCGGTCGCCAACCGGGCCGGCACCCTGGCCGGCCTGGTGCCCAGACTGGCCGAGCTCACCGGCTCGCTGGACCGGCAGACCGGCGACATCATCGCCGCCGCCGAGGGATTGAACCGGGTCGGTGCGGCCTTCGCCGGGCATACCGACAGCCTGGCGCGGGCGCTGGACGCGCTGCCCGCCGCGCTGCGAGTGCTCAACGACAACCGCGCCAACATCATCGACGCGTTCGGCGCGCTGCAGCGGCTGGCAACGGTGGGGTCGCGGATCATGAGCGAGACCAAGGAGGACTTCGCCGCCGACGTCAAGGACCTGTACCCGATCGTCAAGGCCTTCGCCGACAACGCCAACGAACTGGTGACGTCGTTCCCGTTCATCCCCACCTTCCCGTTCCCGTCGATGTACCTGCGCAACGCGGTGCGCGGTGACTTCCTCAACGTGTACGTCACCTTCGACATGACGTTGCGCCGATTCGGCGAAACAGTTTTCACCACAGCCGGATTCGACCCGAACATGCCGCACATGAACGACATCATCAACCCGCCCGACTTCCTGATCGGCGAGTTGGCCAACCTGTCCGGGCAGGCCGCCGACCCGTTCAAGATCCCGCCGGGCACCGCCGTCAAATACGAGGAGGGCCACTGATGCTGACCCGCCTGGTTCGTATTCAACTGGTGATCTTCTCGGTGGTGACGGTGCTCGCCGTCGGCGCGATCTCGATGCTCTACCTGCATGCGCCGAGCCGGCTGGGGCTGGGCACCTACCGGGTCACCGCCGACTTCATCGCCGGCGGCGGCATCTATTCCAGCGCCAACGTCACCTATCGCGGCGTGACCGTGGGCCGGGTGGAGTCGGTCCACCTCAACGACCACGGCGTCGACGCGGTGCTGCGGATGAACGCCAAGACGCCGGTCCCGGAGACCGTCACCGCCACCGTCAAGAGCATGTCGGCCATCGGAGAGCAGTACATCGACCTGGTTCCGCCGGCGGGCGAGTCGGCCGCCGGGAAGCTGCACAACGGTGCCCGGATCGGTCAGGACCGCACCGCGATCGGCCAGGACATCGCCGGCATGCTGGACCAGGCCCAGTCGATGGTCGACAGCGTGGCCAACAGCCGGCTGCGGGAACTGCTGCGCAGCGCGTTCGACGGCTTCAACGGTTCCGGTCCTGAGCTGTCCCGGATGATCACCTCGGCCCGGCAGCTGATCGACGAGGCCAACGCCAACTTCGAGCCCACGTCGACGCTGATCGACCAGTTCGAGCCGTTCCTGGATGCCCAGATCCGCAGTGGCGACGACATCAAGAAGCTGGCCCGCGCGCTGGCCGCGGTCACCACCGAGGTTCGCAACGCCGACCCGCAGCTGCGGGAGGCCCTGGCGATCCTGCCCAGCGTCGCCGACGAGGCCAACACCGCGTTCACCGGGATCCGGGCCTCGTTCCCGACGCTGGCGGCCAGCATCGCCAACTTCGGCCGGGTCGGCGTCATCTACCGCAAATCCATCGAACAGGCCCTGGTCATCTTCCCGGCGCTGATGTCCGCGCTGCTCACCGTCGCCGGCGGCGTGCCGATGGAGGAGGGCGTCAAGCTCGACTTCAAGATCGACATGCACGACCCGCCGCCGTGTGTAGTCGGGTTCCTGCCGTTCACCGAGATGCGCTCACCCGCCGACGAAACCGTCCGCGAACTGCCGGAGGGCCTGTACTGCAAAGCGGCACAGAACGATCCGTCGGCGATCCGCGGCGCGCGCAACTACCCCTGCCAGGAGTACCCGGGCAAGCGGGCGCCGACCATCCAGCTCTGCCGCGACCCGAAGGGCTTCGTGCCGATCGGCAGCAACGCCTGGCGGGGTCCGCCGATCCCGTACGGCAGCACGCCGGTGCAGGACCCGCGGATGACCCGGCCGATGAACAAGTTCCCCTACATTCCGCCGGAGGCCGACTACGACCCGGGACCACCCGTGGTGGCGCTGCCGCCCGGCGTGCCCGCCGGTCCGGGCCCGGCGCCGAACCCGCCGTTCCCGCTGCAGGTTCCCCCGAACCAGCCCGGCACACCGCCACTGCCGTGGCCGTACTACTCGGAGCCGGAGATCAACCTGCCGACCAATCCCGGCGGCAACAACGGCCTGCCGGCGTACGGCCGGGATCCGGCGCCCGGGCCGCGTCCGGGTCCGCCGCCCGGACCCCCGGCGCCGTTGCCGGCGGAGGCGCCGGTGCAGGCGAGCGGCGCGGCCTTCAGCACCTACGACCAGCGCACCGGAAAGTTCGTGGACCCCGCCGGTGACACCGGGGTGTACGTCTCCGGGGCCGAGCGGTGGCTGCCCGCCGAGAACTGGTCGGACCTGATGCTCGCCCCGAGGCAGACTTGACCGAGCACGACGAGACCAGGGTCCGGCGGCGGGCGTCGCGGGCAGCCGGGCCGGCCGGTGAGCCGGGCGCCGGCGGCGCCGGCACCGTCCGGATAGCGGTGCCGGCAGCGGCGCCCGCCCGAGCCGTGCGACCGGGGCCCCCGGTGCGGCGGGCCGCGAACACCCGGCTGACCGGGATCGTCGGGGCGGTCGCGGTCCTGCTCGCCATCGTGGTCACCGGCGCGCTGGTCTTGGTCCTGCTGGCGCAGCACCGGCACGCCGAAGCCGACGCGCAACGAAAACAGCGGTTCGTCGACACCGCGGCGCAGACCGTGGTCAACATGTACAGCTACACGCCGGACAACATCGGCGAGAGCGTGGACCGGTTCGTCGCCGGCACCAGCGGCCCGCTGCGCGACACCATGGCCGCCAATGCCGAGAACCTGAAGGCACTGCTGCGGGCCACCAAGAAGAGCTCGGAGGCCGTCATCAACGCCGCGGCGCTGGAGGGTGTCGACGACGTCGCCGCCAACGCCTCGGTGCTGGTGGCGATGCGGGCCACCGCGACCGATGTCGACGGCATCAACAGCCCGTCCCAGCCGTATGCGCTGCGGGTCATCGTGCACGAGGACGACGCCGGCAACATGACCGCCTACGACCTCAAGTGGCCGGACGGCAGCAGACAGTGATGCGCACGCTGGTCGGATTGCTGAGCGGCGCCTGCTGCCTGGTGTTCGTCGCCCTCGGCGCTGCAGCGGGGTGGCTGTACTGGAACCGGGTGGACGGGCGCGCCGAACAGGCGGCGCGCACCGAGCTGGTCGAACTGGCCACCGCCGAGATACCCAAGGTGCTCGGCTACGAGTACAAGACCGTGGAACGCAGCCTTACCGAGGCCTATCCGCTGTTCACCGGCGACTACCGCCGAGAGTTCGAAGACCGGGCCACCAACCAGATAATTCCGCAGGCCCGCGACCAGCACCTGGTGAACCAGGTCGACGTCGTCGGCGTGGGGGTCCTGACCGCCCGGCGGACGGCCGGTTCGGTGCTGGTGTTCATGAACCGCACCGTGACCGGCAAGTCCAAGGAGAAGCTCTACGAGGGCAGCCGGTTGCGGGTCGACTACCGCAAGATCGACAACAAATGGCTGATCAGCGGCATCGCGCCGATCTAGCTGGGAGGATGGTCGCCATGCGCAGGCTCGCTTACGGATTCACCGCCGCCGCCGCCGTGGCGGCCGCGGTGCTGGGGGCGGTTCCGGCGCTCGCCGACGACCCGGCGCCGGAGGGCACCCTGGAGGGCGTCTACACCTTCAACCAGGAAGGCACCACGGCGACCTGGAAGATCTACCCGCTCTGCGTGCCGACGGTGGGCGACGGGCGGGTGCCGCTGCACCTGGCGGTGGGTTGCAAGCTGCAGGTGGAGAGCGACGGGATTCCCGGGCAGGCCGGCGCCTATCGGCTGACCGGTGGCCGGTGGACCTTCTCGACACCGATTCTGGCCGGGCGGACATGCCCGGACGGGCGCAAGGTGGCCAGCCAGGAGACCTACCAGTTCGACACCTCGCTCAACGGGACCTACAGCCACGCGCACAACGCGGTCTGCGGGGAGCAGCCGGGCATCGAGAAGCATCCGTTCACGTTGACCTACGTCGGGCCGCTGCCGGTTCCGGTCATCCACTACCCGTTGACCTGCCAGGACAACCCGATACACCTGTGCAGCTGATCTACTCGTCCTGTCCCGGGTGCGCGTCGCCGAGCGCGTCCAGGAATGCTCTCGCCCAACGGTCCACGTCGTGCGCCAGCACCTGCCGGCGCAGCGCCCGCATCCGGCGCCGGCCCTCATCGCCCGATTGGTTGACGGCGGCTTCGATGGAGTCCTTGACGCCCTGCAGGTCGTGTGGATTGACCAGGTAGGCCTGGCGTAATTCCGCTGCGGCGCCGGTGAACTCACTGAGCACCAGGGCGCCGCCCAGGTCGCTGCGGCAGGCCACGTACTCCTTGGCCACCAGGTTCATCCCGTCGCGCAGCGGGGTCACCAGCATGACATCGCTGGCCACGAAGAACGCGATCAGCTCGTCGCGCGGCGCCGGGCGGTGCACGTAGTGCACCACCGGGTGGCCGACCTCGCCGTACTCGCCGTTGATATGGCCGACTTCGCGTTCGATCTCGTCGCGCAGGATCTGGTAGCTCTCCACCCGCTCCCGGCTCGGCGTGGCCAACTGCACCAGTACGGTGTCGTCCCGGTTGATCCGGCCCTCGGCGAGCAGTTCGGAGAACGCCTTCAGCCGGACGTCGATGCCCTTGGTGTAGTCCAGCCGGTCCACCCCGAGCAGAATCTTGCGCGGGTTGCCGAGCTCGGCGCGAATCTCCTTGGCGCGCCGCCGGATCGCCCGTCCACGGGCCTGGCGGTCCAGTGCGGCCGAGTCGATCGAGATGGGAAACGCCCCGACCCGGACGGCGCGGTCGGCCAGGCTGACCTCGCCGAACCGGGACCGCACCCCGATCGAGCCGCGGGACGTGTTGGCGCCGATCAGGTGCCGGGCCAGGTACACGAAGTTCTGCGCGCCGCCGGGCAGATGGAAGCCGACCAGGTCGGCGCCGAGCAGGCCGTCGACGATCTCGGTGCGCCAGGGCAGTTGCATGAACAGCTCCACCGGCGGGAACGGGATGTGCAGGAAGAAACCGATGGTCAGGTCGGGCCGCAGGTTTCGCAGCATCTTCGGGACCAGTTGCAGCTGATAGTCCTGGACCCAGACGGTCGCACCCGGCGCGGCGGCGTGCGCGGTGGCCTCGGCGAACCGGCGGTTGACGTCGACGTAGCGTTCCCACCACTGCCGGTGGTAGATCGGCTTGACGATGACGTCGTGGTAGAGCGGCCACAGGGTGGCGTTGGAGAACCCTTCGTAATACTCGGCGACGTCGGTGGCGCTCAGCCGGACCGTGTGCAGTTGCAGGTCGTCGAGCTCGATGGGTTCGGGCAGGGCGGCGGAGCCGTCGTCGACGTTGCCGGGCCACCCGACCCAGGCGCCGCGCCGGCGGCGCAGCAGCGGCTCCAGGGCGGCGACCAGCCCGCCCGGGCTGTGCTTCCAGGTGGTGGTTCCATCCGGCAGCTGCTCGATGTCGATCGGCAGCCGGTTGGCGACCACCACGAAGTCGGAATCCCCGGGAACAGGACCGTCCTGGCCGCCCGTCCCGGGCATTACGCCCCGGGCTTCTCGGATTTGCCGGGTGTGATGCCGAGCATGGACAGAAACACCCGGCACTCGTCGGCGTCCTCGGCGTACGCCGCGACCACCCGCCTGGCCTGACTCGCGGTGTCGTCGGCCAGCGGTTCCACGTCGCCGAGTTCGGCGGGGTCAGATTTTGCGGGCATGACTCGACTGTAGCGAAGTGCGGCCTGCATCACAGCCGACCGGCGGACGCACTTGCCGCCGGGCATGCCGGCGGTCGTAATCTGACGGGATGGACCTGGTGGACTACGAGACCCTCGACGACGGCGCGATCGCCCGGATCTGGCTGAATCGGCCCGAAGCGCACAACGCGCAGAACCGCACGCTGCTGGTGCAACTCGACGAGGCGTTCGCCCGCGCCGAGGCCGACGACACCGTCCGGGTGGTGATCCTGGCGGCCCGCGGCAAGAACTTCTCGGCCGGGCACGACCTGGGGTCCGAGGCGGCGCTGGCCGAGCGGGCGCCCGGCCCGGGGCAGCACCCCACCTTCCGGTCGCACGGCGCCACCCGCGACCCGATCGCCGAGAAGATGTACCTGCAGGAGTGGCACTTCTACTTCCAGAACACCTGCCGGTGGCGCGAGCTGCGCAAGATCACCATCGCCTCGGTGCAGGGCAACGCCATCTCGGCCGGCCTGATGCTGATCTGGGCCTGCGATCTGATCGTGGCCGCCGACGACGCCCGGTTCTCCGATGTCGTCGGGGTGCGGCTGGGCATGCCCGGCGTCGAATACTATGCGCACCCTTGGGAATTCGGTCCGCGCAAGGCTAAAGAACTGCTGCTGACCGGTGATTCGCTGGACGCCGACGAGGCCTACCGACTGGGCATGGTGTCCAAGGTCTTCCCGCGCGACCAGCTCGAGGAGCAGACGCTGGAGTTCGCGCGGCGCATCGCCAAGGTGCCCACCATGGCGTCGCTGCTGATCAAGGACTCGGTGAACGCCGCCGCCGACGCGATGGGCTTCACCGAGGCGCTCAAGCACGGCTTCCACATCCACCAGCTGGGGCATGCGCACTGGTCGGCGCGCAACGACAACAAGTCCCCGGTGGGGATGCCCCCCGAGGTGGAGGACTGGCGCACCGCCAAGCCCACCGGGGTGGCCCGCCGCGACCAGCCCTGACTCTTTCGCGCCCAGCCCCGCCCTCGCCCCCTCGCCGAGCGTGTAACCAGCCCGAGAATCCGGCCCGGATTCCGGTCTGAGTACACGCTCGGCGGCATGGTTCGATAGGCACCATGCAACTTTCGTTCGACGACCGGACCTATCTGGTCACCGGCGGCGGCAGCGGGATCGGCAAGGCGGTCGCCGCCGGGCTGGCCGGCGCCGGGGCGCATGTGGTGATCGTCGGCCGCAACCCCGACCGGCTGACCGCCGCGGCGGACGGGATCGGCGGCTCGGTCCGCCCCGAACCGGCCGACGTCACCGACGAGGACGAGGTGATCGGGGCGGTGCAGGCCGCCACCGCCTGGCACGGCCGACTGCACGGCGTGGTGCACTGCGCGGGCGGCTCGGAGACCATCGGGCCGATCACCCAGGTCGACTCCGCAGCCTGGCGGCGCACCGTCGACCTCAACGTCAACGGCACCATGTACGTGCTCAAGCACACCGCGCGGGCGCTGGTTGCCGGTGGCGGCGGGTCGTTCGTGGGGATCTCGTCGATCGCGGCAAGCAACACCCACCGCTGGTTCGGCGCCTACGGGGTGACCAAGTCGGCGGTTGACCACCTGATGCGGCTGGCCGCCGACGAACTCGGGCCGTCCTGGGTGCGGGTCAACGGCATCCGGCCGGGCTTGATCCGCACCGACCTGGTCGCCCCGATCCTGTCCTCGCCGGAGCTGAGCGAGGACTACCGCAGTTGCACGCCGCTGCCGCGGATAGGCGAGGGCGCCGACATCGCCAACCTGGCGATGTTCCTGCTCAGCGATGCCGCCGAATGGATCACCGGCCAGGTGATCAACGTCGACGGTGGGCATCAGCTGCGGCGCGGCCCGGACTTCACCGCGATGCTTCAACCGGCGTTCGGCGCCGACGGACTGCGCGGGGTGGTGTAGCCGTGGGGGTGTATGCGGTGACCGGGTCGGCGTCGGGGATGGGCGGGCAAGCCGCTGCCAAGCTGCGCGCGGCCGGGCACACGGTGATCGGCATCGACCTGCGCGACGCCGACGTGATCGCCGATCTGTCCACCCCGCAGGGCCGACTGGCGGCCGCCGACGCGGTGCTGGAACTGGCCGGCGGCCGGCTGGACGGCGCGGTGCTGGCCGCGGGGCTGGGGCCGACGCCCGGGAAGGGCAGTGCGCGGATCATCTTGGCGGTGAACTACTTCGGGGTCACCGACCTGCTGACCGCCTGGCGGCCCGCGCTGGCCGCTGCCGGGCATGCGAAAGTGGTTGTGCTCAGCAGTAATTCGACCACCACCGCGCCGGCTGTGCCAGGCCTCGCGGTGCGCGCCCTGCTGCGGTCCAGCATCGGCGGGGCGGTGCGCGCGGTGCGGCTGTACGGCCCCGGCGCGCCGACGATGGCCTACGCCGCGTCGAAGATCGCGGTGTCGCGCTGGGTCCGTCGTCAGGCGGTGACTCCGCAGTGGGCCGGCGCCGGGATCCGGCTCAACGCGCTGGCGCCGGGCGCGATCCTGACCCCGCTGCTGGAGAAGCAGTTGGCCGACCCGCAGCAGGGCAAGCTCGTCAAGGCATTCCCGGTGCCCACCGGCGGGTTCGGCGACCCCGGGCAACTGGCCGACTGGATCGTGTTCATGCTGTCGGACGCCGCAGAATTCCTCTGCGGCAGTGTGCTGTTCGTTGACGGCGGCACGGACGCCTACTTCCGCGCCGACGACTGGCCGCGGAGTTTCTCCGCGCTGGGACTGCCCCGCTACCTGATGCGCATGCGGTCGTTCGTTAGCGTGTCCCGAGACGCGAGGTAGGAGACCCATGACAGCAGAGCTGAGCTACGAAGCGACCCGGCGCGAGGTCGCCGTCGAACCCGGTGTGCTGCGCTACCACGAAGCCGGGGACGGGCCGCCGCTGCTGCTGCTGCACGGCTCCGGGCCGGGCGTGACCGGCTGGCGCAACTTCCGCGGCGTGCTGCCGGCGTTCGCCGAGCACTTCCGCTGCCTGATCCTGGAGTTCCCGGGTTTCGGGGTGAGCGACGACTTCGGCGGGCACCCGATGGTGACGGCGTTCGGCGCGGTCGGCCAGTTCGCCGAGGCGCTGGGGCTGGACAGTTTCCACATCGTCGGCAACTCGATGGGCGGTGGCGTCGGGATCAACTACGCGATCACCCAGCCGGAGAAGGTCAACCGGCTGGTGACGATCGGCGGCATCGGCACCAACCTGCTCAGCCCGGGCCCGGCCGAGGGCATCCGGCTGCTGCAGGAATTCGTCGAGAACCCCACCCGCGACGCGCTGGTGCGCTGGCTGCACTCGATGGTCTACGACCCGGCGGTGGTCACCGAGGAGCTGATCGAGGAGCGCTGGGCACTGGCCACCGATGCCGAGACGCTGGCCGGTGCACGGCGGATGTACGGCAAAGAGGCCTTCGCCATGATGGTCAAGATGATGCAGGCGTCCAAGGGGCCGCTGCCGTGGGCGATGATGCACCGGGTCAAGGCGCCGACGCTGGTCACCTGGGGCCGCGATGACCGGGTCAGCCCGCTGGACATGGCGCTGATCCCGATGCGCACCATCCCCGATGCCGAGCTGCACGTGTTCGGAAACTGCGGACACTGGACCATGATCGAGGCCAAGGACGCGTTCGAGTCGGTGGTGCTGGGCTTTCTCCAGCGCGAGCAGACGTAAAAGTACCCATTTCAGCCCGGAATCGGGGGCTTTCGCGTCTGCTCGCAAGCGGGAGGCGCCGCCAGCTCGCCGAAGCTACTCCACCGCCAGCTCGACCCGAGCCCAGGCGTTGTTGCCGTAACCGCTCGGATTCCACAGCGCCGCAGGCGATTCCGGATGCGTTTCGCCGGCGTCGTCCCAGGCTCGGGCCAGCACCCGCAGCGGCCCGGGTGTTGCGGCAACGGTGAACGACCAGGGCCGCCACGCCCAGCGACTGCCGGGCGGTGAGAGTTCGGCGGGCTGCCAGCTGTCACCGCCGTCCACCGACACCTCGACCCGCGCAATGGCGGTGGAGTCCTCGGCGACCGCGTAGCCGCGAACGTCCAGGCGTCCGGCCGGGACCGCCGCGCCGTCGTCGGGGCTCAGGATGCCGCAGTTCAGCGACAACACCGACATCGGGACGCCGTCGATCCGGTAGTCCACCGCCTGGAAGTAGTTCTGCGACGGGGCCGGTTGCACGGTGATCCCGGTGACCCATTTGACGCTGCGGGCGCCGATGAAGCCGGGCACCAGCACCCGCACCGGGCCGCCGTGCAGGCGCGGTAGCGGTTCGCCGTTCATCTGCCAGGCCAGCAGGACATCGTCGGAGCTGGCCTTGGCCAGCGGGACCGAGGATCCGTAGACCTGCACCGGGGATGCCTCCGGGGCGATGTCGGGCCCGGTGAAGGCCGCGTACCCCGAAGTGCCGGCGCCGGCCGCCCGCAGCACGTCGGCCAGTCGGGCGCCGCGCCAGACGGCGGTGGAGATCGCCCCCTGCCCCCAGGGCTCCTTACCGGGGATCGGGTGGACCCGCAGCAGCTCACCGCGCCGGTTGCCGGCGCACACCAGGGTGGCGAGCACGTCATGGGCGAAAAAGCCGTCGACGAGTTCGCCGTAGGTCAGGGTCAGCGGGCGGGCGACGTCCCCGTCGACGGTGAGCCGCCACTGCGAAGATGCGATATCGGGGATGGCGCCGTGGTTGCGGCAGTAGAAGGCGTCGGACCCGGTGATCTCCTGGCCGGCCAGCGCCGACGCCGGCGGTTCGGCGTTGAACGGGGCGTGGTTGTGCACGACCATGTCGCCGCGCTTGCCCTCCGGCGAAGGCTCAATTGACACAGGGGATACCGCCGCTCTCGATGGGTCTGCCCTCGTCCGGGGCGGGGTCGCCGGAACCGGTGGGGGCGGCGCCGGCCGGGGTGGTCTGGTCGTCCAGCGGCGGCAGGTAGTAGTCGGCGCCGAGCACGATGCGGACATGGCCGGCCTCGACCCCGGCATCGGGGTGTTCGGCGAGGTCGATGTTGAGCAGCGCGGCCAGGTTCGCCGCATCGGCCTGCGCCCCGGGGCCGTAGGAGACAGCGGTGGCGGTGGGCTCGCCGGCGACCGGGTCGCGGGTCTCGCCGACGGTGTAGCCGTGTCCGGTCAGCGCGGCGGAGACCTTGCCGGCCAGTCCCGCGGTGTCGCCGGCGTTGACGACGTCGACGACGGTGGCCGGGTTGGGGATGGTCGCCGGGCTGGTTGCGGTGGCGGTCGGGATCGCCGGGCCGAATGCCGCGGCCACCTCCGCCCGGATGGCGGCCGGGTCGACGATGTTGACGTCCTGACCGTTGATGCTCTCGTAGCGCAGCACCGGCAGCGTCCGGTATTCGACCCGCTGACCGCCACCGGCCAGCGCCTGCATCCGCTGCAACTGGTCTTCACCCCAGCCGGCGGACAGCACGACATCCTTGCGGGCCACCGCCATCAGCCGCCTGAGTTTGCCCAGGTCGGCGAAGGTGCCGGAATCCTGCAGCTGGTGCATCACCGACACCAGGAACGCCTGCTGCCGGTGGGTGCGGTCCAGGTCGCCGTTCTCCAGCCCGTGGCGCTGCCGCACGAAAGCCAGCGCCTGCTGGGCGTCCAACCGCTGCCGCCCGGCTGGGAAGTCGGCGCCGGAGTACTCGTCGTACACCGCGTGGTTGAGGCAGACCTCCACTCCGCCCAGGCTTGCGGTCAGGTCGTAGAACCCGGCCAGGTTGACCTCGGCGAAGTAGTCGATCGGAACCCCGGTCAGGTTGCGCACCGCCCGCAGGGTGGCCGCCCGGCCCGCCTCCCGGCCCCGCGTCTCCAGTTCCCGCTGGCTGCTCACGCCCTGCTCGACGAGCTTGTCGGCGGTGTGCGCCTTGGTCAGCCCGTAGGCCTCCTTGATCTTGATGTTCGTGTAGCCCGGCACCCCGGTGAACGGCACATAGTCGTCGCGGGGAATGGAGAACGCGACCACCTGGTCGTCGGCGCTCACCCGCACCAGGATCAAGGTGTTGGTGTTGTAGCCGCCGGCGTCGGAGTCGCCGGCGTGCAACTTGTCCAGCACCGCCTCGGGCAGGTCGTCGCCGTACTGGTCCTTGCGCGAGTCCAGCCCGATCAGCAGGATGTTCATCTCGCCGCCCGACGAGCGGGGATCCTCGACGCCCAGCGCACCGGAGACCGTGATCCCGCCCAGTGCGCCGTGGGCCACCCAGTAGCCGGTCCCGGTGGACAGCACCGCCGCCGTCGACGCCAGCGCCGCACAGCCGCGTATCAGCCCCCGGCGGATCCGCGACGGCCGGGTTGGCATCCGATGGCGGCCGCCCTGCATCCCACCAGTATGGCGGCGGCCGCGGCCCGGCTCAGAACGGAATGGTGATCACAGACTGGTAAAAAAGGTCCAGGCCGGCCAGCAGGTGGCCGAAGGTCAGGCCGCTGAGGTCCAGGTTGTCGCCCAGTCCGGCGCCGTCGGCAGGCCGCCCAGCAGCTGGCTCAGCGATTGGTCACCTGGCCCCAGGAAGTCGAGTGCCTGCACCAGGTTGGTCTTGCCCAGGCCGAGCAGGTCCAGCATCGGGCCGAACGGAAAGATGCCGATGCTGTGGTCGGTGATGACCGCGATGCCCAGGTCGATGGGGGCGCTGGCGGCGGTCAGCGTGACGGCGTGCTGTTCGATCCGCGGGAGCTGTGGCGCGGTCGGGGCCACGGCGATCAATCCCGCGCAGGCCACGGCGACGCCCGCGGTGAGGTGAGGGCGGATGGGCTGATTCATGACGACTCCTGATAACCGCGTGGCCGGCGAGCATGTGCGGTTACCCCACTATTCGGGGTGGCAAACACCGCATCTCGCCCGCCGGGTTCAGCCCGTTCCAGGAGTTAAGGAGATCCGCCGAACAGCGCCGGGATGTCGAAGCTGATCAGGTTGACGTCATACAGGCCGGCGTTGGTGATGATGTCGTGCAGGCTGAGCGAGCTCAGGCCCAGGTCGGTCAGCAGGGTGTTCAGCGGCATGTCCAGGTTCAGGTTGTCGACCACCGAGCCCAGTGTGGTGTTGAACAGCCCCAGGCTGTGCAGGGTCTGGTCCAGGGTGATGGTCAGCGGCAGCCGGTCGATCAGCGAGCCCAGTGTGGTGTTCTCGATGCCGAGCCCGGTCAGCGCCTGGTCCAGGGTGGTGGTCAGGTGCAGGTTGGAGACCAGTGTGCTCAGCGTGGTCGTGTCGATGCCCAGACCGGTCAGCAGCTGGTCGGTGGTCGCGGTGAGCGGCAGGTTGTGGATCAGGGTGTTCAGCGAGACGCCGTCCAGGCCCAGCCCGGTCAGTGCCTGGTCCACGGTCACGTTCAGGCCCAGCGCGGCGATCATGGTGTCCAGCTGCATGTTGCCCAACCCCAGGGCATTGATCATCTGCACGATGGTGACCGGGGCCAGGGTGGGGTCGTTCAGTACGTTGACCAGGCCGGGTACGACGGCCGCGTTGGTCAGGCTCAGCAGGTTCAGCGCGCTGTTGATGCTGCCGAGGAACACCAGCGGGGTGCCGGTGCCGCCCAGGTCGTTGATGACGCCGGCCAGGCTCATGTTGCCGATGCCGATGGCGTTGGTGAGCTGAACGAAGGTCAGGTCGTCGATGCCCAGGTTGGTGGAGACCGCCAGCAGGTAGGGCGCCATGTCGGTCAGCGTCAGGTCGCCGATGCCCAGGCCGGTGACCAGGCCGTCGAGGGTCTGGTGGCCCAGGCCCACGGCGTCGACGAGCTGGGTCAGCACCGCGCCCAGCGGGGCTTGGCCCAGGCCGAGGCCGTCGACCAGCCCGCTCAGCGTGGCATCACCCAGGCCGACGGCGTTGACCAGCAGCAGCAGTGCGTCGCCCAGTTCCACCTGGCCCAGGCCGAGGACGTCGACCACCCCGCCCAGGGTCGAGTTGCCCAGGCCGGCCACGTCGAGCAGGCTGTTGAGCACGTTGCCCAGCTGGGCGTTGCCGAAGCCGAAGTTGTCCACCAGGGTGCCCAGGGTGAGGTCGCCCAGCCCGACCGCATTGACCAGGCTGCTCAGCACGTCACCCAGCTGGGCGTTGCCCGCGCCCAGGCCGTCGACCAGCGAGCCCAGCGTGCTGTTGTCCATGCCCACCGCGGTGAGCAGGGTGTTCAGCACCTGGCCCAGGGTGTTGTCACCGATGCCCAGATGGTTGACCAGGCCGCCGATGGTGATCCGGCCGATGCCCAGCAGATCGGCCAGTGGGCCGATCGGCAGGAAGCCGATCTCGATGGTGTGCCCGGCCCCGGCGGCGGAAGCGGTGTCGGCCAGACCGCCGAACAGGTCGTAGTCCGCCGCGGTCAGCGCCACCGTGGGCTGCGCGACGACCGGCACCGACGCGGTGGTGATGACGGTGGCGCCGGCGGCCGCGACACCAGCGGTGATTAGCGAGCGAAGTGCCTGAGGCATGGTTTCGTCCCCTTCGGCGATCCGGGTCATCGTCTTATCACAAGCGCGTGTTCGCTTTGAATATAGAACGGTTTACAGATATTCGAGTTATATCTCTCCAAATATTTTTACAGCTATATATGATGTTCGCACCCCGTCGCAGGAAAGGTGCACGCCGATGGCCCGTCACCGTAGTTCCCAGCCGAACCGCCAGCTGCGCAGTGCGGTTGCCACAGCGGCGTTCCTGATGTCCGGACTGGTCGCGGCGCCGCCCGGGCACGCGGACTTCGGGGTCGAAGAACTCCTCGACAGCGTGTTCGTCGGCGCGCTCTCCGACGTGAACCCGGCGCTGCCGGACGCCGTCGAGTTCACCGGACACATGGGCACGCATCTCGGGATGTGGCTGGATTCGGCATTCCAGCTCGGCTACCTGCCGTGGCACGCCAATACCGAGGCGTGGCTGAGCACCGGATTGGGTCAACTGGTCACCGCGCCGCTCAATCAGATCAGCGAATTGTTCGGGCTCGGCCTGATGATCGGCAACGGCGCCGACGGCACCGCCGCCCACATCGACGGCGCGGCCGGTGGCTGGCTCTTCGGTGACGGCGGCAACGGCTATGCCGGCGGCGGGGCCGGCGGGGACGCCGGTCTGATCGGCAATGGCGGCGCCGGCGGTGCCGGGGTGGACGGCCCGACCGCCGAGGCCGGCGGCAACGGCGGTGCCGGCGGCTGGCTGATGGGCAACGGCGGGGTTGGCGGTGCCGGTGGCGACGCCACCGGTGGCGGTGTCGGCGGTGCCGGCGGCAACGGCGGCGCCGGCTCCCTGCTGTTCGGCGACGGCGGCGGTGGTGGGGCCGGCGGCGTCGGCGGGACCGGCGCGAACGGCACCGCCGGTGGCGACGGCAAGGTGGCCGGCTCCGACGGCTCCGACGGCTCCGCGGGTTCGGCCGGTGGCGTCGGCGGGGCCGGCGGCAACGGGGGCGAGGCCGGTTTCCTGACCGGTTCCGGCGGTGCCGGCGGTGTGGGTGGCGCCGGCGGGCTCGGCGGTATCGGCGGCGGCGGCGGTGCCGGTGCGACCGGCGCGGTGATGACCGGTGCGGGCCAGGTCGGCGGCGTCGGCGGCAACGGTGGCGCCGGTGCGGCCGGTGGTGCCGGCGGCAAGGGCGGCGTCGGTGGTGTCGGCGGTGCGGGCATGTTCTTCGGGCTGCTGGGGACCGGCGGCGCCGGCGGTGTCGGCGGTGTCGGTGGCAATAGCGGCGTGGGCGGCGACGGCGGCGATGCCGGGGCCGGCGGTGCCGGTTTCGCCGGCGGCGGCAACGGCGGTGCCGGCGGTGTCGGCGGTGATGCCGGTGCGGCCGGTGCCGGTGGTCAGGGCGGTTACAGCGGCACTCTGCAGCGCGCCGCCAGTGGCGCTGACGGTCAGCTGCCCGGTGGTGGCCAGGTTCTCGGCGGGCTCGGCGGACACGGCGGCGACGGCGGCAACGGCGGCAACGGCACCGGCGTGGCTGCCGACGGCAACGGCGCGGCCGGCGGCGACGGCGGGGTCGGCGGCGCCGGCGGCAACATCGGCAGCGGCGGTGCCGGGGGCAACGGCGGCAGCGGCGCGCAGGGGCCCGACGGCGTGGCCCCGCCGCCGGCCGGGACGGCGGCGAACGGTTCCAACGGCAGCGGTGCCGGCGGGCCTGCAGCCGGAGACGTCAACGGCGGCAACGGCGGCAACGCCACCAACGGCAGCACGCCCGGGCAGAACGGCGGCGCCGGCGGCAGCGGCGGCAACGCCTACTCGGGCACCGGTACGGCGACCGCGGGCAACGGCGGCAACGGTGGCAACGGCGGCGTCGGCGCCAACGGCGGTGACGGCGGCACCGGCGGGGTGGGTTACGTGGTCGCCGGGACCGGCAACGCCACCGGCGGCAACGGCGGCAACGGCGGGTCCGGCGGCGGCGGGGTGAACGGCTTCACCGGCGGCGCCGGCGGTAACGGCGGGGCCGGCGGGGCCGGCGGGTCGATCACCGGGGTCGCCGGCAACGGCGGGCTCGGCGGCCGGGGCGGCGACGGCGGCAACGGCACCATGGGTGGCGACGGCGGCAACGGCGGTTCTGGTGTGCAAGACCAGACCGCTGCCGACAACCTGCGCGGCCAGGCCCAACTGGCCTCGCCGACCGGCAGCGCCGCCGGTGTCGCCGGCAATGGCGGTTCCGGTGGCTCCGGTGGTGTCGGCGGGTCCGGCGGTGCCGGCGGGGCCGGCGGCAAGGGCGGTGCCGCGGGCGCGGCCGGCGGGTCCGGGGTGGCCGGCGCGGCGGGTGTCGGCGGGGCCGGTGGCTTCGGCGGCAACGGTGCCACCGGCGGTGCCGGCGGGGCCGGCGGCAACGGCGCCAGCGGCTACATGTCCTCCAGCCTGGGATCCAGCCGGATCACGCCGGGCACCGGCGGTGCCGCCGGCGGCGGTGGCGCCGCGGGTGCGGCCGGGGCCGGCGGGGCCGGCGGGGCCGGCGGGCTCAACGCCGACGGTTCGCATGCGGCCAGCGGCTTCGACGGCGGTGCGGGTTACGCCGGCGGCAGCGGCGGGTCGGGCACCATCGGCAGCACGGGCTCGACCAACCGCGGCAACCCCGCCCCGCTGCCGCCGGACCTCAACGGGCACTGATCGCCCGGGTGTGTGGTACCGGCCGCCGGCATGCCGCATCCGGGCTCGCCGAACGTGTAGTCAGGTCGAAGATTCGGCCGAATTTTCGTGCTGAGAACACGCTCGGCGCGGGGTTCCTTCGGAGCCCCCTGTCAGGATTGAACTGACGACCGCTCGCTTACAAGGCGAGTGCTCTACCACTGAGCTAAGGAGGCGGGTCTAGCCGGTGCCAGACTAGCCGGGGCCGGCCTGGCGGGCACCCGGGTCCCCGCTCACTCGTCGACGACGCGCTCGGACTGCACCGTCCGAGAACGCCGGCCCGCCCGCCGGGGCAGCAGCGGGATGCGCTCGGCGATGTTGCTCAGCGGGTTGACCACC
>CAZGGK010000030.1:0-54400 GCA_964525125.1 uncultured Mycobacterium sp. | reverse complement strand
GGCCAACCTGACCATGGCCGACCTGACCGGGGCCAACCTGACCGGGGCCAACCTGACCAGGGCCGACCTGACCAGGGCCGTTCACGGGGGCGTTTCCATGGCGCGGACGATCATCTGCGCGGCCGGTGACATCATCGGATGGAAGCAATGCCGAGAGGGTCGGATCGTCCAGCTGGCAATCCCGGCCGGCGCGGCGCGCTCCAACGCATCCGGCCGAAGATGTCGCGCCGAATACGCGACCGTCACAGCGATCTACACCGCCGGCGGCGACGCCATCGACATCGCGACCAGCATGCACGACTCCGATTTTCGCTATGTCGTCGGCGAAACCGTCACCCCCACCGAGCCGTTCGACACCGACCGGTGGAACGAATGCGGGTCGGGAATCCATTTTTACATCACACGCGAAGAGGCGGTGGCGCACCTATGACCCCGAAACACCCCTACCGCCGACGCCTGCGCGACACCATCATTCCGCTGGCGTGGCTGTTTGTGGCGTGCGTGATTATCGGTACGGCACTGGCCGGTGGTGTGAAAGCCGCACCGGCTGATCCGGCAGCCGACTACGCCATCGCCCACGCCGCCGCCGTCTGCTCCTACCTCGACGCGCACCCCACCATCCGCGGTGTCAACGACGTGTTGAACATCGTCGCCGATTCCGGTCTGTCGGACTTCAACGCCGGCGGGGCGGTCGCCTTATCGGTGCTCAACGTGTGCCCCATCCACCGGCCACTTCTGGACGCCTACGTGGGCGCCTACTCGGCGAAAGTGAAGGCGGCGTGACGGGTTCGACGTGCCGCAAGTGTCATCGGGTGGCCAAGTATCGGGGCTTGTGCACACCGCACCACAATGCGGTCGGGGTGCACGGCTACGTGCCGGCCGGCCCGGTCCGTCACCGGGTTGAGCTGCTGCGTGGCAACGGCTGGACCCTGGGCGCCCTCGAACAGCGCACCGGCCTGACCCGCAAGACCCTGCTGTGCCGCACACAGCGCGCGCAGGCTACGACCACACAAGCGGTGATGGCGATACCCCTCTCACCGCCATCGCGGTCCACCGCCAAGCTGGTGGCGGCGGTCGGGGCCCGGCGTCGCGCCCAGGCGTTGGTGGCGTTGGGATGGCCTCAGACCGCCATCGCCGCCCGGGCCGGCCTACCCCACATGGTCGTCAACCGTTTGGTCGTTGGGAACGGTGCGCAGGTGACCTCGGCCACCGCCACCGCGATCACCGAGGCGTTCACCGCGTTGGCGATGACACCGGGCCCCTCGGGGCGGGCCCGCAGCCACGCCCAACGCCGCGGCTGGCCACCACCACTGGCATGGGACAACATCGACGACCCCACCGCGACCCCAGACACCGGATTCACCCGGCCGGTGACGTTCGCCGAACGCTTCACCGAGCTGCGTGACCACGTCGGCATCCGCAACGAGGAACGGATCGCCGAAATCCTGGGAATCACAACCGAATCCGTGGCCGACCAGTGTTACCGCAACAAGCTGCGACGCGTCTTATGAACCCCGCCCTCACCACCCGCAGTTTCCGACAAGAACAGGATTGGCAGATCGCCCTGACCCCGCCGCCGGCGACGGGGTGCCAGTTGCCGATCACGCTGCGGTCCCCTGCCCGACGGCATCCTGATGTCGCTCTGAAGGACTTTAAGAGCAAAGCGTTGCAGTCGGCCGAGGCGAAGATCATCGGCATCATCCAGGCACGCTGGAACGAACGGTGCGCCCAGGCCGCAGAGGACGGGCAATGCTGACCGCTGAGCATCGACCGGCCGTGCGGCGGCGCCGGTTCGCCCACGACGACCTGATCGCCGTCGATCTGTTCTCCGGCTTCGGCGGCCTCACCCAGGGCATCGAGCGCGCCGGTTTCACCACGATCATGGCGGCCAACCACAACCGCTACAAGGTCGAAGTCCACGAAGCAAACCATCCGACCGCAGAGCACTGGATCGCTGACCTCGTCGACCCGGACTCGGCCGACTACCACTCGGCACGGGATCTGCCCGCCGCCGACCTGCTCGTGGCCGGCGTCTCGTGTGTCAACCATTCGCAGGCGAACACGAAAAAGGCGTACGAGCAGGGCTTGTCGTTGTTCGAGCTCGATGATCCCGAGTTTGAGCAGCGCGTCACCCGATCCGAGCGTGACCGCGCGACCGCGAATTGCGTGCTGCACTACGCCGCCCAGCACCTACCGCGGCTGATCCTGGTGGAGTGCACCACCGAGCTGAGCTCGTGGGGCCCAGCGGTGCCCGGGCGGCGGAAGGTCGGCGACGGATCGACGTACCGGTGGTGGTTGCGTCAGTTCGCTCACCTCGGCTACCGCCATCGAGTGCTGTTCCTGAACAGCATGTTTTTCGGGGTGCCGCAGTCCCGCGACCGGCTTTACATCACGTTCTGGGACCGACGGCTTCCCACACCGGATTTGGAGCACCGGCCACCATCGTGGTGTGGCTTCTGCGCGCAAATGGTGGAGGCGGTGTGGACGTGGCGCACCGGTGTGCCGCCGACCGGATCGGTGCGGTACGGCAAGCAGTACGAGTACCGGTGCCCCTCCTGCCGCGGCGTGGTGGTCCCGCCGATGACCCCGTCACTGGTCGCGCTCGACTTGTCGGATCTGGGCACCAGGATCGGCGACCGGGCCAAGCCGCTCGCCGCGGCGACGATGGCCCGGGCCGAGCGGTGCCGGCAACGGTTCGCCGAATTCCCCGCCGTGTTGATGCCCGCCAAAGCATCGCGGGGCGTCGAGCGGCACCTGAGGCAGCCGATGGCGACGCAGACCAGCCAGCAGGAAACCGCGATCCTGTCGACCGGGTGGACGCTGGCCGCGCACCGCCACAACAGCGACGGCAAGCACGTCACCGCACCGATGGACACCGTCACCAGCACCCACGAGAAAGCCGTCCTGCTGGCGGTCAACAACTTCCAGGGCGCACCACGCGGCGCAGGTGATCCGCTGCCGACACAGGGCGGGTCCGAGACCCTCTCGCTGTTGTCGTCGGGGATTGTGCCGTTCCGCCGCAACACCGTGCCGACGTGCCACGGCGAAGTGATGTCGACCATCACCAGCAACCAGATACCCGGGCTGCTCACCGCGGCCGGCACCGTGCAGTTCAACGACGGCATCGACCGTCGTGTCTCCGGTGTGGACCGACCGCTGAAGCCAGTGACCGCTGAACGCCACACCGGCCTGCTGTTCTCGGGGTGGTTCAAGCAGAACGGCAGCCATGGCAGCGAGACCGCGCCACACCCGGTGACCGACTCGCTGGACACCCTGACGCCGTGCGACACCACCGCGCTGTTGACCGCTGAGTGGCAGGCGATGCTGGCCGACCTCACCCTGGACGACTGCTACTTCCGCATGATGGGCTCCCACGAGATCGGCCGGGGCTGCGGCTTCGACGTCGACTTCCCCGACCACGCGGGCACATTCACCGTGTGGGGATCGGCCCGTAGCCAGGTCGACGGGTTCGGCAACGCCGTCTCACCCCCGGTGGGTCAGTGGATCGGCGCACGCCTGCGGGCCGTACTGCACAACGAGGCATGCGCATGACCGCACAAACCGGACGTCGCGCATGAGTGATCCGAAGATCCGGCTGCTGTTCACCCGCGCCGAACTCATCGCGCTCAAACGCTGTCCCGACTGCGGGTGGTCACCGCGCGAGCAGGACCACCACCCCGACTGCCCAACCACCACCGAAAGGACCCTCGTCTGATGTCCTGGTTTCCCGTCGACGACGCATTCCACGGCCACCCGAAAGCCCGCCGCGCCGGCCTCGAAGCTCTCGGGCTATGGGTAGTCTCCGGCTCCTACGCCATGGCCTATCTCACCAACGGCTTCGTGCCCGCCTGGTTCGTCCACGAGAAGCCCAAGGGCAAGTCCCTGTCCAAGCGGCTCGTCGATGCGGGTCTGTGGATCGTCGGGGAGAGGGACGGCGAACCGGGGTGGTGGTTCCACGACTGGAAGCCCGAATGCACCAAGGAACACATCGAGGACGTCCGGAAGAAGATGCGACAACGCAAAGCCAAATCGCGTGAGTCGCACAGTCTGTCACGCGTGACAGGACGCGAGACGAACGCCGGAAAGGACGCGGGTGTCCTTGGATATATCCAACCCAACCCAACCCAACCCATTACTTCTAGGGTCAATTTGGGGAGGGAAGGTCCACAGAGCAACGCGCACGACGCCCCCCGCCCCCAATGCCCCGACCACGAAGAAAACCACGACGGTCCATGCCATGCCTGCCGACGACGCCGCCGCTGGGACGAAACCCACGCCGCCGCCGTCCAGGCCGACGAGCTCGAACGCCGCCGCGCCGACAAGACCGCCGCCGCCCAGGTCCTCGCCAAATGCCCGTCTTGCGACGACAGCGGCTGGCTCCTGGCCGCCGACGGCACGCCGGCGGAACCAGCTCTCCGCTGCCGCCACACGTCGACCCTGGTCAACGACCGGTGACCGGCGTGTTCGACATCGATGACATCCGCGAACGCCGCGCCGTCGAACGCGCACAAGCCCGCGCCGCCGCCGCTCACACACCGGAAATCGCCGAATGTCAGCTCTGCGACGACGACGGCTACCGCCGACCCGAACTAACCACCATCTGCGACCACATCGACCACCGACCCGCCTACCGCGCCGGCATGGCCGCCGTCCGCGCCGTACTCCAGAAAGGACCACAGCAGCAATGAGCGCACCGCAGCGGTACCGCAAGAAGCCTGTCGTGATCGAGGCCGTGCAGTTCGACGGAACGTCATTTACCGCCGAAAGCATCAAGGCGTGGGTGGACAAAAGCGGCGGACAGGCCACGCTCTACAGCTTCAATTGGGACGACTTCGGGCGCACGGAACTGTGCATCGAAACGATGGAGGGCCGGATGATCGTCTCCGATGGCGACTGGATCATCCGCGGTATTGCGGGCGAGTTCTACCCGTGCAAACCCGACATCTTCGCCACCACCTACGAGGTGGTGACCAATGAGTGACGACCCGACCACAGCGCGCGTGTTCACCCCGCCAAAGTTCCAGAACGCGCACACCGCCACCGTGGAGCTGCCCGAACCCGACGAGTCGGAGTATGACGACGACGACCCCGAACCTGCCGACCGGGTCACGTGGACATGCGACATGCATGAGATCTCGTTCTGGCCCAAATACCAAGGCGAGATCCAGATCTGCTACGACGGCAACTACGCGGAGCCGCTCTCCGTGAGGGAGGCCCGCGCCTTTGCCGCCGCGCTCATCGCCGCCGCCCGCCACGCTGAGGAGACACCATGACCGTCTGCGCCGCATGCCGATCCGGCAGGCACAACCACACCACCGCCTGCACCGCCATCACCATCGGCGGCTACTGCGGATGCAAACCAACCCCCGCACCGCAACCGGCGGCGCCGCACTGCCCGACATGCACGTGCGGAAAGCAGCCGAATCAGTGACGAACCGAAACACCATCCGCTGTCCGTTAACCGCCCGCGAAGGCCCCTACCTACTCACCTGCATCCTGGAAGCCGGCCACGCCGGCATGTGCCTCGCCGACGCCGTCATCATCGTCGGTCGCGAGCCAGATGAGTCGTTATGACACTGCCCGGTACGGACTGCCAAGCGGTGAAGACTTCGGCGGTCGACAATGCCTGAGCGCATCCAACGACGTCGCGCGAAGGGCTGGAGGATGCCCGCCGGCGCCGTCTACGTTGGCCGGCCCAGCCGGTGGGCGAATCAGTGGCGAATCACCAAGAGGCCCGGGCCGGCTGCCTGGGAGCGTCAGTTCGTCGTGAGCCACGCCGACTCCGGTGAAATCCTCGGCGCCTTCTGGCATGGCGAACAGGCCCGGAAGTGGGCGGTGAAAGCCTTCCGTCGGGATATCACCGATGAGCTGATCACAGCCGCCCGCGCCAATCTTGCCGGCCGTGATCTGGCCTGCTGGTGCCCACTGGACCAACCGTGCCACGTCGATGTGCTGCTGGAGTTGGCCAATGCCTAGCCTTCCTGGACTGGGTGCAGAGCCCGGGTGCAGTGCGCTCTCCGGCGCCATGCCCTCGCGGCCGGTCTCACCAGCGTCGATACCCGCGCCTGGAGATCCTGCTGCCAGTGTTTGTGAGTTGTCCGCAGTGACGTGGGGCGGGCCATGAGCCCAGGTCAGGACGCCACTGTAGTACGACATGTAGTGGATTTCGGATCATGTTGCGGGGCAACGATTGTCGCGGCCCCGGAGTGGCGCTGGTGAATTTTGGGCCTATTCGTCAGGTGGGGGTGTCACCGGGGTGTGCCACGCTGACCTGCGTGAACGGATCGACTGCTGCCGGGGATGCAGCCGGGCACCCTGAGGGCAGGGCGGGTGCGCGGCGGCCAGTGCCGCTCAGGCGGTGGTCACGGCGCTGGTGTCATGCGTCGTCAAGGATCGACCGGACCTCGCGGGCGAATTTGACCGCGCCGGCCCGCTCGAGTGCCGCGACGATGTCGACGACCGTTACCGGCGGATTCCGGCGTTTTTCCGACATCGCGATGAGGCAGCTCAGCGTCCCGCTGGTGTTCAAGTCGAGCAGGTCGAGCAGGAAGTCGTCAGAGGTGATGACGTTGAGCCCCCAGGGGGCCAGGGCGTCGGCCGGAAAGTCCCTGGCGTTGTCGGTCACGATCGCTGCCGCGTTGCCCCGCACCGCAGCGGCGACGACGTGCCGGTCGGCGGCGTCGGGCAGGCCTTCAACGCAGGATTCCAGGGGCTGCCAGCCCCACACCAGGGCGTCTTCGAAGGCCGCGTTCATGTCGGCGATCCGCTGGCCGGCCCGGCCGGCGGTCATCGACGGATTGGCGATCACGACAGCTCGCGACAACTCGGCGAGGATCGCATCGCTCCACAACGGCGCGAAGGCCTGGCGCGCAGCCATGGTTAGTAGAAGGTCGGCCTTAACGATGGGAACCAGCACGCACGTATCCAGAATGACGCGAAACCCGGCCACTGCGATGCTAGGCGCCAGAGTGCGTCCGGGCCTGCCTCACCGCATCGAGGAACGCCTCGGCCGGGACGTCGTAGAGGCCGTCGTCTTCGGCGTCACGAACGAGTTTGGTGAGCAGTTCGTCCTGACGGTCCGCGCGGCGGTTCTGGTAGTCGATGACATCGCTGAGCCGCAGCCGCCGGTGTCGGCTCCCGCTGGGTTTCTCGCAGGGCAACTCACCGCAGTCGAGCAGCTTGATCAGCGTGGGACGGCTGATGCCGAGCAGCTCAGCGGCCTGCTGGGTGGTCAATCGCTGTTCCACCGGTGCGATCGTCACCGCACGCTGCTTACGCATCGCGGCCACGACACCAACCAGAACCTCGTACACCTCCATCGGCAACGGAATCTGGACGCCGTCAGGGCCCAGCAACGCCGCCGGCTCGGTGTGCTGATCGAGGAACTTCGACAAGTCAAGCAATGCGCGCATGTCCGCCGGCGGAAGCACCGTTCCACGCTTGAATACCTTGCTGACGACTGGCCTGGACACCACACCATCCTAGCGAAAACCGCAAAAATCGTAAGCCGTGGGCTGGTAGTGCGATGACAGAATGCTCCGACATCGCCCCGGGGATGTTCCAGCGCGGCGACAACGGGCTGTGGGTGGGCACGGTCAACCTGCCCGATGACGGCTCGGGGCGCCGCCGCTACCGGCAGGTGTCGGCGATGGACTACGACGCCGCGGTGGCCAAACTCGCGAAGCTGCGCGCCGATGTCGAGGCCGGCAGGGTGGGTGCGGCCGTGCACTACACCGTCGCCGAGTGGCTGGACTACTGGTGCGAGACGATCCACGCCGAAGCGGTGCGGCCGGGCACCCTGCGCAACTACCGGGGCATCGCCGCCAACCACATCAGCGTGCACATCGGCCGGCGGCGCCTGGACCGCCTCACCGCGGCCGATGTGCGGCGCATGCACCGCGGCATCGACTCGTCGTGCACCGCGGTCGCCGCGCACCGCATCCTGCGCCGGGCACTCGACGACGCCGTCCGGGAGGGCGTGCTGGCCACCAACCCGGCCCGGGTGGTCCACGAACCCCGCCACACCACCACCGCACGTGCCGCGCTCACCGCCGCCCAGGCCGGCGCCCTGCTCACCCACTGCCGCGACACCGGAGACCCGTGGCTGCTGCGGTGGGCGTGCGCGTTCCTGCTGGGCGCCCGCCAGGGCGAGATCCTGGGCATCCGCTGGTCACACATCAACCTCGACGCCGCCCGCATCGACCTGGAATGGCAACTACAAGCCATGCCGCAACGCCACGGCTGCGGCCCGCGCCGCGACGACGGCCGCTGGCCCTGCCGCTACCGGCGCCCCCGATACTGCCCGCAAGCCGTTATCGACGCCCACCGCGGCTTCGACTACCGCCTCCTACACGACAACCTCGCCCTGACCCGGCCCAAAACGAAGTCCGGGATCAGGGTGGTGCCGATCTGCGCACCCCTGCACGACCTGCTCACCGCCGCCCACACCGCCAACAGGCCCGACCGCAACCCCCACAACCTGCTGTTCCACCACGCCGACGGCAGGCCCCTGACCGCCGCGCAGGACTCCCGCCACTGGCACACCACCCTGACCGCCGCCGGCCTGCCCCCGGTCACCCTGCACTCGGCGCGCGCCACCGCCGCCACCACCCTGGCCGCCGCCGGCGTCGACGAAGCCACCCGCATGAAAATCCTCGGCCACGTCTCAGCCACCGTGCACCGCGGCTACGCCCTCATCGACGACACCCGACTCCAAACCGCCATGACCAACCTCAACCCACTGCTGGCCCGAACAGAACCCGAAGGACACCACCGATGACCCAAACCCTGCCGTGCCGCTACCCCGGCTGCAAAGGCCCCGACAACAAACCCCGACCCACCCAACACGGCATGTGCGTCACCGCGCTCAAAGGCGACCGGATCGCCGGCTGCCAAGCACGGCTACGCACCGACCTGCGCCGCCTGGTCCTGGACTGGGTCAACCTGCACACCCAACTCCCCGAACCCCTGCGCGCCGCCCGAACCCGCCGCACCACCAGCCGCGAATACGGCCACCCCGCCGAATGGGCCGCCGACACCGCCAACCACATCGCCGGCATGCTCGGCTGGATCCACGACGACCTCGCCGAACGCCTGCACGCCACCCCACCACCACACCCACACACCAGCGAAACCGTCCAAGTACGGGCCGCCTGGACCTTCCTCGAACCCCGCATCGCCGACCTCGCCAACCAAGAATGGGCCGGCGACACCGCCGCCGAAGTCCGCGAACTACACACCAAAATCCGGGCACGCCTCGGCCACACCATGCCCCGCTACACCCTGCCCACCCCGTGCCCGAGCATCGACTGCGGCCTGAAGACCCTGCACCGCACCATCCACGCCGGTGGCGACACCATCGAATGCGGGGCCTGCGGATACATCATCGCCGAGAAGCACTACCCGCTGTTCGTGCGGATCGTCCTCGACACGCTCATCGACAGCGCTGCGTGACAACCACCGCGCCACCTGGTAGTTTCACACCTTGGCAGTAGCACCACTGTGCCCAAAGCCCTCCACGGCCCACCGTGGGGGGCTTTCGTCATACCTGGGGGAGACCCGCGTGAGCGCAGCCGTCCTGACACCGGCAGGCATCGACCAACCACTCTCGGCGATCGACGCCAGCCGACTGTTCGGCGTCACCCCGGCCACCATCCGCAAGTGGGCACAACTGGGCCACATTACCGCCATCGACATCGGCGCCGCCGGCCAAAAGCTCTACCGCCTGATCGACATCGCCCGCTACGAACGCTCGACCCGCACCCGAGCAGGACGCAACTAGCCCTGGTCCACCAGGCCGCCACCCGGACACGGCACCGCCGAAACCCACCACTGACATGCCCCGTGCGCCACGTCGCTGCCCAGTCGACAACTACACCTGCCCCAACCGCATCGGGGCAGGGCATCGCTACTGCGCAGAGCACGACGAATCCTGGGCCGCCGAACGCACCAACAGCTCACAAATCACCATGAGCTATGCCTGGCGTCGGCTACGCACCACCGTGCTGGACCGCGACAGTCACCGGTGCCAGATCGCCATCCCGGGAGTCTGCACCGGCCACGCCACCCAGGTCGACAAGATCATCCCGGCCGCCCGCCACCCCGAGCTGGCCCTGGATCCGGCCAACTGCCGTGCCGCATGCCGGCCGTGCAACGCACAGAAGGGCAGAACCACAGACAGGGAGATGCCATGAGGCGCGTCTTCGTCATCACCGGACCGCCCGCGGCAGGCAAGACCACCTGGATGCGCGAGAAGGCCAAGCCAGGTGATATCACCATCGACTTCGACGACATCGCTGCCGTGCTGTCACCCGGCCTGCCGCGTGATCCACTCGACATGCCGGCCAGCATCATGGCAGTGGCCCGCGCAGCCCGACTGGCCGCGATCGACCAGGCGCTGTTCAGCGACAGCCACACCGGCGACGTCTACATCATCGACGCCAGGCCAAGGCGCGCCGCCATGCAGAAGTACGCAGAAGTCGGCGCTGAGATCATCGTCGTGGACCCCGGCGCCGCGGAATGCCTGCGCCGCGCGCGCGCCGAGCGGACGCCACGACAGCAGGAGCTGGCCCAAGCCTGGTACAGAGTCCGCAACCTCTTATGAATAGCAGGGCTATCAAGTTTGCTAGCAAACATTAACCCTAGACCATTCCGCACGCGCAACAGGTTTGCTATATACACATATGCACAGGTCAACACGTTATCAACGGTAGCTAGATGGGGGGAGCTCCCCCCCGCCACCTCACCCGCAGCCAAGACGCCCTGCGGATTATGGTCCGTACGGGTCGGAATGAAATTTGCTAGCAAACTCAGCAAACCTGAGAGATTGGGGGCCGCTATGGCCGTGTCTCAGTCCAAGCCCGCATCCCTGCGGGCCCGGCGCAACCGGACGACCACCCGCGCCGTGCTGCGCGCCGTGGCCAACCCGACCATCCCGGAACTGCCCGGCCACACCGAATGGCATGTCGCAGTGCAGGATTGGTGGCGGCGGGCCTGGTCCTCTCCGATGGCCCCGGAATGGACCGGAGCCGACCAGGACGCCATGTTCATGGCGGCCCGGCTGTTGCAGCAGTTCTGGGATGAGGACACCAAGGCCACCACGCGGGTATCCACGGCCGGCGAGATCCGCCACCTGCTCATGCAGTGCGGACTGACCCCGATGAGCCGGCGATCCCTGCAGTGGGAGATCGACAGGGCCGAGACCGCCCAGGAACGCACCAACCAGCGCCGCACCACCAAGGCAGCAGCGGCCAAGAAGGCCCCTGACCCGCGCACCGGCATGCACGCCGTGTCCTGATGCTGCTGGTCGTCCCACCGTTCGACGCCAAGCCGTACCCCACCCTGGGGGATCAGGTGTGCGCGTTCATCGAAGAACGCGCCTGCTACGGTCCCGGCTCACTCAAAGGCCAACCGGCCCGGCTCAACGACGACCAGCGGCTGATCGTGTACCGGGCCTACGAGGTGTTCGGGAAGAACCACCGCCGCGCCGGGAAACGCCGCTTCGACCGGGTCGGCATCTCGGTACGCAAAGGCAGCGCGAAATCCGAGCTGATGGCATGGATCGCGTTCGCCGAACTGCACCCCGAGGCCCCGGTGCGGCCCGCCGGTTTCAACCGCGACGGATCACTCAAGCAGGGCCGGCCGGTCGCCGACCCCTACATTCCGTTGCTGGCCAACACCCAAGAACAGGTCGCCGAGCTGGCCTACGGCGCGCTGATGGTGATCTGCGAGCAGGGCGCCGACCCCGAACTGTTCGACATCGGCCTGGACCGCATCATCCGCATCGGCGTCGACGGAGAAGCCGACGGCAAGGCCGTCCCGATCTCGGGGGCGCCCAACGCCCGCGACGGCGCCCGCACCACCTTCCAAGGCTTCGACGAAACCCACCGCCTCTACCTGCCCAACCACAAGGCAGCAGTCGAGACGATGAACGCCAACCTCCCCAAACGTCCCGCCGAAGACCCCTGGACCCTGACCACCACCACCGCCGGCGAACCGGGCCAGAACTCGGTGGCCGAAGACGAGTACTTCGAAGCCCAGGCCATCGCCCGCGGCGAGATCGCCAGACCGACCCTGTTCTTCTTTCACCGGCAAGCCGCCGACGGCTACGACCTCGACGTCTACGACCAGCGGGTGGCCGCGATCACCGAAGCATCGGGTCCAGACGTGGCCGCCTGGTCCGATATCGACCGGATCGCCGCCCAATGGGACCGGCCCAAGGTCGACAAGACCTACCTGGAACGGGTCTGGACCAACCGGTGGACCGCCCAGGCCGCCCAAGCGTTCAACCTGCGCCGCTGGAACGCCCTGGAACTGGCCGGCGAGATGATCCCGCGCCGCGCCCAGGTGACACTTGGCTTCGACGGCGCCCGGATGCGCGACGCCACCGCCATCGTCGCCACCGACGTGCGCACCGGAATGCAGCAACTCGAAGGACTCTGGGAACGACCCATCGACGCCGACGAGGACTGGGAAGTCGACGAAGACGAAGTCAACGAGAAAGTCCGGGAACTGTTCGCTCGCTACCGGGTGATCCGCTTCTACGCCGACCCACCGCACTGGAACTACACCGTAGGCGCCTGGGCAGCGAAATACCCCGACGTCGTCGAAGAATTCTGGACCAACCAGAAACGCCGCACCATCAAAGCCATCCAGGCGTTCGCCGACGCGATCGCCTCCGGAAGCATCGCCCACAACTGCCCGGATGACGGCGACTTCACCCGCCACATCGGCAACGCCGGCCGGCACCGGACGAACCTGCTCGACGAAGACACCGGCGAGCGGCTGTGGATCCTCGGGAAACTGCACCCCGACCGCAAGTTCGACGCCGCCATGGCCGCGGTGTTGTCCTGGCAGGCCCGCATGGATGTGCTGCCCAAAGTGCCGAAACCGAAAAAGCGCGTATTCGCGCGAATCAGATAGGAGTGAGGTTCTTGGCCGAGCTCACTCCGCAGGAATGGTTCCAGCGCCTGGCGGCGATGTTCAACGCCCCGACCCGACCAGAATGGTCCGACAAGCTTCCCCGGCCGACGACCTACGCCAACGCCTTCGGGTCCGCCGGCGGCCGGACACACAGTTCCCGCCACCACACGCCCCGCAACCGCTACCTGGACACCCTGTGGTCCTACAACGTCGGCGACGCGCCACTGGCGCAACTGGACCCCGAATACCACGACGTGTTCCAGGATGTGATGCGCAAAGCCCGCTGCAACTACGCCCAGATGTGCATCGCCGCGATGCGCGACCGACTGGAACTGCAGGCCGTCTCGACACTCGACGACAACGACACCAACGGCGACGACATGGCCGCCGCCATCATCGACGACAACGGCTTCCACGCCGTCTCCAAAGAGGTGTGGGACTACGTGTTCGCCATGGGCGAGGCCTACGCGATGGCCGTGCCCGGAATCGACGGCGACGCACAACTCGCCAACGGCAACCCCACCCCCGCGGTGCACGCCATCGACCCGCGCCGCTGCATCGGAATCCCCGACTCACACAACCCGGTTCGGTTGCGCGCCGCCCTGGTCTACGACCGCGACCCGGTCACCTGGGACTGGACCGCCAACCTGTTCCTGCCCGGCCAGAAATGGACCATCCCCTACAACGCCACCATGAACTCCTGGTCCGACCAGGACGTCCAATTCGAACCCGTCACCGGCCTGGACGCATTCGGCGGAATCCCCATCGTCAGGTTCGACAACCTGCACGGCCTGGGCGAATACGAGCCACACGTCGACCTGCTCGACCGTATCAACGACGTCACCCTGCAACGCATCATCGGATTCTGGTACCAGGCACTGCGGCAACGCGCCCTGGTCGGCGACGAAGACGAAGACGATGACGAAGACAGCCCTGACGCGGCCGCCCCGATCGACTACAACACGCTGTTCAAGGCCGGCCCCGGCGCCATGTGGCGCATCCCGAAAGACTTCAGCATCTGGGAATCCCAGCAAGCCGACTTCTCGGCGATCATCAACGGAAAACGCGACGACGTCAAGGAATTCGCCGCCGTCACCAGCACCCCGCTGCACCTGATCACCCCCGATGCCGCAGACGGATCCGCCGAAGGCGCCGGACTGATGCGCGAGTCTCTGACCTCCAAGTGCCGTGACCGGCGCGCCAGGTTCACCCCGCCGCTGAAACTGCTGTGGCGGATCCTGTTCGCGATGGCCGGGGAACCCGACCGCGGCCGCCGGATGCGCCTGCACTGGGGTCCGATCGAGTTCCGCGCCTTGGCCGAGATGGCCTCGGCATCCGCGCAATCACAGGGCACACTCTCACTGGAGCAGCGCTGCCAACGTATCTGGGAGATGTCCCCACAGGAGACCGACGACAACATCACCCAACTGGCCGCCGAATCGCTGCTGGTGGCGCAGACAACCCAAACCCAGCCCGACGCGGCGGCATCCACGCCGGCGCCGCAGCCACCATCAGAAAATGTCAGCACCGACCAGTCCGCTTAAGCGGTACCGCAGTGCGGTGCGTGACGCCAAGCGCCACCGCGCCGCGGTGCGCGACGTCAAACGTCAACGGGCCGCGCAGAAAACCGCGCATCGCGACATCGTCGATGTGACCCGCCGTGCCAGCGAGCTCGTCGCCACCGTGCGCCAACGCGCCGCCGCGCACGCCGCCCGGGGGATCCTGGCGCTGTGGGGGAGGGTCAACCCGCACGACCGGGGCGCCGTCGACCAGTTCGCCGTGGCGGCCGCCAAGATCATGCGACCAGCCCAAGACGCCGTCGCCCGCGCCGCCGCCGCCGCGGTCAGCAACCAACTGGCCGCCATGGGCATCCGCGTCACCGCCACACCGACTTCGCCGTTGGACGTGCGCGCGCCACAGGTCACCATCGCCGACGGTCACGTCACCCTCGACCGCCGCCCCGTGACCGTCGACTACGGCGACGGACAGCGCCACATCACCGCGCAGGAATACTCCACCGAAGGCATTTTCGGCCGCCCCGCCACCGTATTCCGCCACGCCGCGGCGCAAGACGACACCAACGCCGGCCAGCTGGCCCGCGACCGGGTCATGGTACTGGTCGAAGACAACCTGATGCTGGCCCAGCGGATCGCCGAACACGAGACGCTGGCCCAAGCCGACCACCAGCAGCAACAACGCGCCACACAGAAACCGGTCAACCTCGAAAAACCGGCCGGGCATGAGTCAAAGATCATCGGATGGCGCCGTGTCATCCACCCCGAGCTGTCCCGCGGCGGCAGCTGCGGTATGTGCATCGTCGCCACCAGACAGGTCTACAAGGTCGACACCCTCAGGGCGATCCATTCCAGATGCCGTTGCACGGTCGCCCCGGTCACCGCACAGCACGACCCGGGCAGCGTCCTCAACCACGACGACCTGCAGGAGATGTACGCCGCTGCGGGCGGCACCACCGCCGCACACCTCAAACGCACCCGCTACCAGTACAAGCAAGAAGACCACGGCGAATTCTCGAACGTACTGACACGGGTCATCTCCGGAGCCAACAACCGGCGCAGCACGTCAGCCGAGAGATCGCGGGCCGTCGCCGACCACAAGCCCGAAACCACCCGACCGACCCGGTTGTCCGATACCGACTTCGCCAAACACCAGATCAGCGTGCTTGAGGAAAACCTGCCCAGGCTCTACGCGCAGGGAATGACCGACGACGACGACCGCGTCAAATACCACAAGAAGATGATCGCCAAGTTCCGCAAAGACGTCGGACTCGCCGCCGACACCGCCTCGGCCAATGCCAGCCGGAAGGAACGCGTCCCTGAAGTGGCATCAGGCTCTGGTAGCAATCGACCACCTACGAAGCCGCCAACTGGCGGCCAATCCATCCAGGGCGATGCTCCTGATGGGTGGAGTGGGCACATCAAGGGATACGTCCATCCACACAAGCTTTCCGTGTGGTCGGAGGCAGAACGAGTGCGTCGCCAGGCGGCGATCGGGATTGTGCCAGCCGGCGAGCAGCTGTACCAGCATGAGATCGAATCGGTAGAACGAATGCAGAAGCTCGGCCAAGAACTCGGTTGGATCAAAAGAACTGACAAGCACGCGACTAACGACGCAATCTGGATCAACAATGGTGGAATCGCCATTGAGCTGAAGGCGACCAAGGCAAAGCAGGCCAACATCAATCAGCATATCGTTGACTGCTTCAAGCAAGCCGAGGCGGCAGAGCGCCGCGGGGACCAGGTGGTGAACAAGGTAAACTTCGTCATCGATCTCGGGCAATCCGCTCTGACCGATACACTGAAGAACCAGATCTCCCGGTTCAACGAGCGCCGCCGTGGCCACTCTCCGCCCCGGCAGATTAAGCGGCTATGGGTGCTGTCCCAGGGCAATCTCATTGAGATTTACCTGAAGTAGGCATACCATGACTGTGCAGGGTTCCCTCCCGCTCCAGCCTTGAAATAACAGGCCGTCGGAAAGAGCGGGGAATGGGGCCCTGCACCCGTCTTGGGGGGCGATGATTCTGGAGGATCACCCGGACTGTAAATCCGGTACGGAAACGTAGGGCAGGTTCGATCCCTGCCGCCCCCACCATCGACTTTCCGCCGTCTTCGGCGGCTAGAGCCCGTTACGGGCAACATCCACCATCATCCGACCCGATACGGGAGTTCCGTTGTCAGCATTGCCGTTTCACCCCGTCACGCATCTGCAAGCGATTGGTTTGACCCGGCGTGGTCCGGTGTGGCCTGTTATGGGCGCATCCGCCGACCATGACCCCGACCCCGGCCCGGAGCAGGGCGGCGATCCGGGGGGCACCGGTAACCAAGAGGCCAAGGGATATCCGGAGCACACCCCGGTCGCGCAGATGAGCGATGCGCAGCGCGCCGCCTACTACAAGGACCAGAATCGCCATACCGACCGGTTGCGCAAGGACCTGGCAAAGTTCAACGGTGTTACGCCAGAACAGGTCACGCAGATGGCCCAGGAACTCGAAGCGCTGCGCAACGAGAAGTTGTCGGCCGATGAGAAGGCACTGGCGGCGGCCACCAAGAAAGCCCTCGCGGACGCCCAATCGGCGGCCGATGCGGTGTGGCGGCCGAAGTACCAGATGGCGCAATTGAAATCGGTGGCGGCGCAGGTACTGACCAACCCCGGCCAGCTCACGGCGTTTCTTTCAGGCACCGAGCCGGGGAAGTTCGCCGGTGATGACGGTGAGATCGACGAGAGCAAGGTGATGGACTATTTGACCGCCCTGTTCGGCACGCAACAGCCAACCCCGCAACCGGCGCCGCGGTGGGGGCAGCACAGTGCGGGCAACGCAGACCCGACGAACCGGCCGGGTGATGCCGGCAAAGCCGAAGCGCTGCGCCGCTTCGGCAAGAAACCCACGTAAACCAGTAAAGGAGCCTCGACCATGTCAACCGACATCTCGATGCAGACGACCAACTATCAGGTCGGCTCCCGGCAATGGCTGCTCGCCGAGCCGGACATCAAGCTCAACATGACCCTGGATATCTCCAAGTTCACCGCGGGCACCCACTACCCGAACGGCTACATCCCGTCCGGGACGGTGATCGCGCCCTCCGGTGGCGGACTGTACGGGCCCTACGACCCGGCCGCCAGCCCGCATGTGGCCCCCTACGGGATCACCTACGCCGACGTGCGGGCGATCCGCCAGGACGGCTCCACCGCCAGCAAGGTCGGCACCGGGGCGGTCGTCTACGACGCCGTCGTCTCGACCGGCAAGCTGCCGTTTCAAACCGGCAAGGGGTCGATCGATGCGACCGGCAAGACCGAACTCGCTCAGATTCGTTGGGAGGCGTGACCCATGGCACTTTTCCTTGACGGCCCACTGCCGCTCGAAGACACCATCACGTTCACCCAGCAGATTCCGCTGCCGTCGAACAACGCGCTCACCGCGATGTTCCCGTCCCGGCAGTACGGCACCGATGAGATCGACTTGGCGACGATCACCCAAACCAACCGGGCCGCAAAGTTCCGCAACTGGGACGGCTCCTACTGGGTGGCCCCGCGAGACACCGGATCGGAGAAGCGGGTCAGGATGCTGCCCCTGGGCGGCCAGCTCGGTGTCGGCGAGTACGAACGCCGCCAGATCACGTTTTCCCGCGTGGGTGGCACCATCCAGTCCGTGCTGGTCGACGCCATCTACGACGACCTGCAGAACCTGACCCGCTACGTGCAGAACCGCATCGAGCTGGCTTGGGGCGATGTGCTCACCGACGGTGTGCTCACCATCGACGAGAACGGTGTGCAGCAACAACTCGACTACGCCATCCCAGCCAACCAGAAGGTCACCGCGGCAACCCTGTGGTCGGACACGACCAACAGCAACCCGCTGACCGACCTGATCGGCTGGTATGACGTGTGGGTCGCCACCAACGGTGCCGGCCCGGGCCGGGTCGTGTGCTCGCAGGCCACTGCACGGCAGCTGCAGACCAACAAGTCGCTGATCAACGCCATCAAGGGCGCACAGACCGGTGTCACCCATGTGACCCTGGAAGAGATCAGCGGCCTGTTCGCCTCCTACGGGCTGCCGCCCATCTCGATGGACTCGGTCTACAACAGCTCCTTCGACGTCGACGGCTCCACCCAGTTGGTGCTGCCGGCAGGCAAGTTCCTGTTCCTGCCCGCGGATCTGTCGACGCTGGGGTTCACCGCCTGGGGGACACCGACCACCGTGATGGAACTGACCGCCAACAATGTTCAGGTCTCGTCGGCGGCCGGCATCATTGGCATCCTGGTCCGTGAGGAGCAGCCCCCGTTCCGGAAACGCACGTTCGTCGACGCTGTCGCGTTGCCGGTGCTGGCCGATCCCCGCAAGATCCTCGTGGCGACTGTCGGCTGATGGCAACGATCGGGCCGTTCGCGGTTCACGTGCACGACTCGTCGGGCAAGTTGCACAGCTTCTTGCCCGGCGAGTCGGTGCCCGAGTGGGCAGCCAAACTGATGGGGCCGCACTGCTTTACCGGCGGTGCGGCACCCACCAGCGTGGCCAGCCACCAGCAACCGGTGACCATCGACACCGCAGGCGACCCCGGCCCGGACGGCGACGGTCCGCCACCGCAGGCCGGGCCGGGCGCCAGCCGCGACGTGTGGGCCGCCTACGGCCAAGCCCACGGCGTCAACGTCGGTGAGGACTGGAAGCGGGAACGCATCATCGCCGCCTGCCGGGCCGCCGGCGTGGCCATCGAGTAACGATGAGCGATCCGAAGTTCGTCGAGGTCGACGACGTCACCGGACGCTACGAAGGCGACTTCCCCGCCGAACGGGAGAGCTGGCTGGAGCTGCGCATCGCCGACGTCGAAAACGAGTTGATGGGGCAGGTGCCGTCGCTGCGCAAAACGCTCGACGACATCACCACCGACTCCACCGCGGCCGGTGATCCCGGCCGGATGGACCGGATCAAGACCCTGATCTGCGACAAGGTCTTGGAGCTGTTCCGCAACCCTGACGGTGCGATCACCATCGCCGACGGCATGGACGGCATCACCCGCAGCCGGTCCTACTCGGGGCGCTCCTACGCCGGCGCCGGCAACGGGGTCGGCATCGCGTTCACCGAAGCCGAACTGAACAGGGTCCGACTGCCCAAGGTCGGCCGCCCCAAGCTCGGCACCTTCGCGGTGTCCCCCTGGGGGCTGCCGTGAGCGTCAACGGGTTCGGCGAGACCGTCACGGTGCAACGCATCATTCGCAACGGGGGCACCGACACGGTGATACCGATGCCTCCGGTGCACAATTCGATGTTCGGCAACGTGTTGCAACAGCTCGTCGATCAGGAAGACTCGATGCGCGGCCGGCGTGCCGCGGTCGAACGGACATGGGCGTGTGCCCGCGGTGAAGACATCCGCATCACCGATCGGATCACCCGCACCAACGGCGACACCTACACGGTCACCTCCAACGCCGTGGCCGATACCGTTCACCCGATGTCCGGGACCGATCTGGGCATCAAGAAGTACTACGTGCGGCTGGTGCAGGCACCCCGTGGATGACATCGACATCCCCGAGCCGAACAAGGCACTCGCGGCGATCCTGCTGTCCTCACGGATGCGGACGCTGGTGTGGGAACGCACCGAGCTCGCCCGGACCCGCTGGCGTGCCGTGGTGGCCAAGCGCAGTGGCAGGCTCGCCGCCTCCGCACGAGTCAAGATCACCTACGACGGTGTCAAGCACGACCGGCCGATCGGGACGCTGATCGTCGGCGAAGGACTGGCCTACGGTGCCGCACACGAATTCGGGCACGGTTTCACCCGCACCAAATCCTCGGGGCAGTTCACCCGGAAGTCCGGCAAACGCCGCCGCGGCGTCGTCTCACAGAAACAGGCCGGGGCAAAGGAGTTGCGGGCAGTGCTGAAAACCCTGAGGAAACCGTGACCGTCGCCTGGCTGCCGGGCTGGTATGAGCCGGGCGCACCGATGGTCGAGGACGCGATCAAAGCCCTGTTCGCGCCACTGTTCCCGACCGGGGTCGACGGCGCGGTGACGGTGATCAACCAGTTACCCGACGACATGTTCTACACCGGTTGGAAGGGCCGGCTGCTCTACATCGCCCGCGTCGGCGGCGCCGCCGACATGCGCCGCGATCAAGCCGTCGTGCAGATCGCCGCGGTCACCAACTCCCGCACTGATTCGCTGCTGATCAACGGTTTTGTGCGTGACGTGCTGGTCTGCATCGATGACCCCATCGACGTGGAAATGCCTGACGGTCAGATCGCCACGATCATCGACGCCACCGAAACCGGAGGACCCGAAGAAGTCGCGGGCGCCGACTACGACGAGCGGATCTGCCCGTCGACGTTCCTGTTCACCTTCGACAACCCGCTGCACATACCCGACTACAGCAACCACCTCGGTAGCTGACACTCCCCGATAGGAGAAACCGAAATGACTGTTCCCAACTCCATCAAGGCATTCAAGGGCGCCACCAAGGCACTGCAGATCGCCCCCGTGGACATGCTCGTGGCGGTCGGCCGCGTCGACCGGGTGGCGGCGTTCACCCGCAACATCGAAGGCCCCGACGGTGAGGTGGTCATCCCGGCCGGCATCGACGGTGTCGGCTACATCGCCAAGGACTCGGCGATCAACGTCAAGTTCGACATCTCGGCCAACAACATCGAATCCGCCGGCGAGGGACTGCCCACCCGCATCATCATCGACAAGCAGTCCATCAGCGTCGATTTCGAGCAGCGTCAGGTCGACCGCACCGCACTGGAGTTGCAGTTCTCCGCCGACTACACCAACGTGGTGCCCTCAGCGCACGGCGGCATCCACGCACCCATCGCGACCATCCCCGAGAACCAGGACTACCGGTGTGTGCTGCTGGGCAAGGACAACTACAAGGCGCTGCCGATCTTCTTCGGCTACGTGCTGAACCGGGTGCAGCTGTCCAACGTCGACAACCAGAAGTGGGACCAGAAGAACACCCTGCTGTGGCATCCCACCTTGACCACCGTCGCTGATGACGACGACCTGGACAACCTCGGTGAGTTCTTCATCTTCGGTCCCGGTTTCGAGTTGTGCGCTGCCGAGAACGACACCGGCTTCACCCCGCCGTCCACCGACTGGATCGCGGTCCTGCCGCCGGCCCCGACTGTGAAGGTGGCCAAGACCTTGCAGTTGAAGGTGGAAGACAACATCGGAGCAAACCGGACCGCCGCGGCCACCTACGTCAGTTCGGTGCCCGGCAAGGCCACGGTCAGCTCGACTGGCCTGGTGACCGGTGTGGCGACCGGAACCACCGACATCACCGCCACCTACGCCACCAAGACGTCGACCGTCACCGTCACCGTCACCGCGTAACCACGGTCTCGGCCAGACCCGTGACACCACTGGTGTCGCGGGTCTGGCCGGTGATCATCAACCCAAGAGGGAGCACACCAGATGGCCAAAGCCGGCCGTTTCTACCAGATCCGCGCCCAGCTCGGCGACCTGCCGTACGTGTTGACCGACGAGATCACGATCCCACCCATGGGGTTGGCCGAACGCGAGGAATGGCGGGCAGCCTCCTATGCGTCGGTGGCCGAAAACTATTTGCAGGCCAAGGCGATCAGCGAAGGCAAGACGCGCCGGCGGGTCGACCACGCCGAACGCATCGAACGCGCCCTGATCGGCGCCCAATACGATGACTGCCGGGCCTTGTTCGCCAACGATGCCCGCGCCTGGGATGTGTTCATCCGGGAACTGGTGACGTTCAACAAGGTTGACGGCACCGACACCGAGACCGACCTGGACGCGGAGGGAAACGACGACGCGACGCCCGCGTAGTCGCGGTCGTCAACCGGTGCTGGGATGAAATCCAGTGGGACTTCCAAGTCGTGCTCGGCATCAACGCCTGCGACTACTTCCTCGACATCCCGGGGCGCACGTGGGAGCAGTTCCTGGAGTTCTTCGACCAGCTCTGCGCTGAGCAGGGCACCCGGCTGTGGGCGGCTGCGGCCACCGACCCGGTAATGCTTGAGCACGCCGGGTCGATGACGGCCGAAGAGATCGCGGCACTTCGTGAAACCGAAACCGGGGAACCGCACTACGGCTACACCCGCCAGGTGCGTGAGATCCGCAACCTGGCCGACCAGATCATCACGCTGCGCGCCCAACTCGGACGGCTGACTCCCCGCGATGTGACGTTCATGCCCCGACCGCGCATGGTCGGCGACCTGCTCAACGAACGCGAATCCGAGCTTGCCAGAGCCGAACTCGATGATCTGATCATCGCAGCACACGCCAACGCCGAACGCCTCGGCGTCTACTGAAATGGAGGTGAGCCATGACGGTCTACAACGCCGGTGACGCCTCCATCCAAATCCATCCCTCCCTGAAGGGTTTCAGCGCCGAGCTGGAAGCCGATCTGAAGAAGATCACCGCCCGGCTCGGGGTGTCGGTGCACCCGGATCTGGCCCAGGCCAAAGCCGACATCGACCGCTGGCGGGCGCAGGAACAGGCCCGCGCCGTCGAGATCGCTGTCGACGCACACGCCAACACCGCCCAAGCAAGCGCCGACATGGCGCGTTGGCGCGCACAGCAGGAAAGCCGCGGTGTTGACGTCCCGGTGCGCGTCGACTCCAACGCCGCCGCCCGCGCCCGCCGCGAACTCGATGGCATCGCCGGCTCGGCAGGCAAAGCCAAGTCGGCGCTGATATGGAATGCCGCCGCACTCGGCGTATCCACGCTGCCGATGCTGGCCACCGGCCTCGTCGAGGTCGCCGGCGCCCTGCAACAACTCACCCAGGCCGCCCTGGTCGTCCCCGGCGCGATGGCCGGTGCGATAGCCTCGATCGGCACCCTGGCGGTCGGGGTGTCCGGGGTCAAGACCGCCTACAGTGCGTTGGCCGGGGCTGCGGAATCCGCCGGCGGCAAGCAGGCCCGCTCCGCGGGCACCGCGGCGCGGGCGCAACGCGACCTGGCCGCCGCCTACCGTGACGTGCGCCGCGAACTCGAAGACCTCAACCTGTCGCTGCGCGGCGACCAACTCTCCGAACAGCAAGCCGTCCTCAATGCGCAGAAGGCGCGTCGGGACCTGTCCCGCGATATGGCATCCGGGCAGATCACCGACCAGCTCGATCTGCAATCCCGGCTGCTCGACATCCAGCAGGCCGACCAATCCGCCGCCGAAGCCCACCTTCGGGCGGTCCGCAAAGCCCAGGATGTCACCGCCGCCAACGCCAAGGGCATCGAAGGCTCTGATCGTGTCGTCGACGCCCATGAGGCGGTCGCGGCGGCCGCGGACTCGATGGGTGGGGCCGCCGATAAGGCTGCTGAGGCCATGGCGAAACTCTCGCCGAACGCCCAGGAGTTCGTGCGGGTCATGCTCGAGCTGCGGCCCGTCTTCGGCGAGCTGCGCAACACCGTGCAGGACAACCTGTTCGCCGACCTGTCAACGAGTCTGCGGACCCTCGTCGAGGCGGATCTGCCGCTGCTCAAGAAGGGCCTGGGTGGTATCGCCACCGCCTGGAACGCCAACCTCAAACAGTTGGCTGCCAGCCTGGGCTCGGATTCGTCCAAGGGGTTGCTGGATCGGATCCTGGGCGACACCACCGAGGCGCAAACCCGGTTCAGCAAGGCCATCGACCCCCTGGTGGAAGGGTTGCTGACATTGTCGGCGGCGGGCACGGATGCGCTGCCGCGCCTGGCCGACGGCATCGGGAAAGCCGCTGAACGGTTCGCGGCGTTCATCGGCGCCGCCGATGCTGACGGTCGCCTCGACAAGTGGATCAACGACGGCATCGACGGCATGACCCACCTGGGCAACACCCTGATCAACGTCGGCAAGATCGTCAACGACCTCACCACCGCCCTGGGCGGTGAGGGCTTGCTGTCGATGCTCGACAGGGGTTCCCGCAAGCTGCACGAATTCCTGTCCTCGACCGAGGGGCAGGACAAGCTCAAGCAGTTCTTCGCCGAAGCCCGCGCCGACCTCGAACGGTGGAAGCCGATCCTGGAATCACTGCCGGGCCTGTTCGGTGCGGTCATGGATGCCTCCCGCACATGGGCAGAGGTCATCCTGCCGCCATTGGGCAAGATCGCCGGATTCCTGTCCGATCATCCCAAACTGATTCAAACCGTCGCTGAGGCGTTTCTCGCCTGGAAGACAATCGACTTCGCTTCCGGCATCCTGGACAAACTCGGCAAGATATCCACCGCACTGGGCACCCCCGGCGGTGGCAAGCGCGGCGGCGGCGGGTTGGGTCTTCTCGGCAAGATCACCATGGCGGCCGCCGGATTCGAGCTGCTGCGGTCCGGTGGCGACCTGCTCAGCGGCAGCGACACCGCCCCGCCGTCGGCGGGAGACCAAGCTTTCGGCTTCGGAGCTAACGTGCTGGGGGGCGCGCTTGCCGGCAGCGTGCTCGGCCCAGTTGGTGCGGGAGTCGGCGCCATTGGGGGAGCCGGAAAGGCGATAATCGACAGTGTCGGCGGCGATTTCGAACGACAGAGGGCCGAATCCGATCGGCTGACCGAGGAATGGTACAGAACCCATCCGCATCAGCCGCCGGTGGTAGATGAGCAACGCTATGGCCAGTCGCCCGCTGAAGACATCCGCAAGAAGCTGGCTGCTGGTGAGATACCGGGTTTCTCGCTGGCTTCAGACGGCAAAACCGTCCTGGGGCCAGACGGATTGCCTGCACTGATCCTCGGCCCAGACGGGTTGCCGGACCCGACCGCAGTGCTTCCGCAAGTCGGTCAGGTTCCGGCCCTGCCGCCGCCGACGCCGCAACAGGTTACGACATTGCCACCGCCGCAGCCGGGCGTGTACCAGCCTGATGATCAGGCGGGGCTGTTCGGCTACGCCGCCGGTGGCCCCACCCCATCCGGTCGTGGCCCAGGCCCCACCGGCGGCTACCTCGCCGAGATCCACAAGTCTGAGTACGTCGCCAACGCCCGCGGCCGCGCCGTCCTCGGAGACGACTTCCTGGCCGCCGCCAACATGGGTATCGTCGACATTCGCCGCCTGCCCAAGTTCGATACCGGCGGGCCCGGCAACACCATGTTCGACGAGTTCGGCAACCCGCTCACCCCCGGGCGGGCACCCGGGCCGGGGGCGGCGCCGTTTGCCCCCAACCCGATGGCCGGCAGCGGCGGCATGGGCAACATCCTCAACTCGTTCATCTCCGGTATGGGTGGCCCGCTGGGCAACCTCGGCGGACTCGGTGGTGGCATGCTTGGCGGGCCGGCTGGCGGCAGCGCCGGAACTGCCCCGATGTCGCTGGCCGACCGCGCCGCCGGTATCCCCGGTTTGATCGGATTGGCGGGTGTGGCAGCAAGTTCGAACCCGGCCGCGATCGGCCAGTGGGGGCAGCAGACCGCGCAATGGCTTGGCGGGTTCACCGCGAAAACACTGGGCGGATTCGGGCAGGCCCTGTGGCAGGGCGCCCTTGACATCTTCGGTCTGGGCGATTCGATCCTGTCGTTGAAGAACCCGTGGACGCAGGCCGGTATGCAGGTCGGCCAGTTCGCGCTGGGCAACAACGGGCCGATCGGGAAACTCATGGGCGGCACCACCGCCGGTGGTGGTGTGGCGGGGTTGGGTATGCCGGCCGGGTTCGGCCAGCAGGCCATCACCCTCGGCGATGGGTCGACTATCCAGATCCCCACGTTCGGCACAGCGCAGGGTGCCCCCGGCGGTGGCGGCGAACCGGACTGGAATGCTATCGCGCAGAAAGAGTCCGGGGGTAACTGGGCGATCAACACCGGTAACGGATACTTTGGCGGCCTTCAGTTCAAGCAGTCCACGTGGGAGCAGTTCGGCGGCTTGAACTACGCGCCGCGCGCCGATCTGGCCAGCCCGGCGCAGCAAATCGAGATAGCGAAAGCGACTCTGGCAGCCCAAGGCCCAGGCGCATGGCCAAACACTTTCACCACCCGGCCCGCGGCTGGTTCCGTCGGTGGTGGCACTGCGTCGTGGGCGAACTTCGACGCGATCGCTGCTCAGTTCGGGCTCAGGGTAACGTCGGGCGACCGCGACCCGAACGGCCCGACCATTGCCGGTGTTCCCGCCGATCAGTCCTACCACGGCTATGGCCGCGCCCACGACTACGGTGGATCACCCGCCCAGCGTCTCGCCTTCGCTCAGTTCATGGCCGCCAACTACGGGCCGGCCCTCAAAGAGCTGATCTACGACGCCCCCGGCTTCGCCTCAACGATCAAAGACGGCAAGGTCGTCGGCCCGTTCGGGGCGTTCTACAACCTCGGCCAGGCCGGCCCCCACGACGACCACGTCCACATCGCATTCGCCCACGGTGGCGCGTCCCGCGGACCGGGCGGTCCACGCGGAGACAAGATCCCCGCGATGCTCTCCGATGGCGAGCACGTTCTGACCTCCAGTGATGTCGACGCTATGGGCGGCCAAGACAACGTGTACTCATTCCGGCGTGCCCTGCACCGCGCCTGGGGTGGCGCCATCTCCCGCGCCCTGCTGCCCGCCCCCAGCCCGGCGCCGCCGCGGGCAGCTGCCGCGCGATCCATCACCGAACCCTCACCGGGCACCGCCCGCCAGCTCGCACCGAAGGTCCCGCCGCGGACCCCGGCGGCCGCACCCAAACCCACCCCCGCCCCGCCACCGGAATCCGCCGGCGCAGACCCCGGCGCGGACTCCAGCGAACGCGCCGGCCAGCTCGCCGCCCCCGAAGTCGGGGCAGCACCGGCCAACCTCAACCACAACCTGCCCGCCGTGCGGATGGGCATCCAGTCCGCGGCATCGACCATCGGCAACCTGGCCCAGTCCGCGATCGGCGCCGCACCCTTCCCCGGAGCCGGGGAAGCCGGTGCGATGGTCGCTGGACTGATCAAGCAGGGCGGCAAGATCGTCGACAACACCGTCAACGTGTTCTCGTCGTCGCTGGTGGGCAACCTCGGCGACAACACCACCGCCGGTGCGTACGGCGCCCCCGTGCTCTCACGGGCGCCGCAGCCGGCCCGCAACGTCGACAACCGCACCATCTTCGGTGATGTCGCAGTCGGTGACCCGCGTGAATTCGTTGAACGCCAACAGCTTTACCAACAGCAACGCTCCCAGGCCATGGTGGACTACGTCTAATGAGTCAATACCTCACCCTCGACATCATTGGCCGGGACGGTTCCACTTGGCGGGTCATGGGGCCCGGCCGCGGCGCCCAGCATGTTGTGCTGTCGCCGAAGACGGCCGGCATCTTCGATCTGCCCGTGGAGACCCGATGGGTGACCAACGCGCTCGGGCAGCGTTACCAGTCATACGAGTTCAAGAAACGCACCTTCCCGTTGACGTTCGTCGCCCACCACGCCGACAAGTACACGTGGGCTGATGTGGCCACCCGGTTCGGGTGGGCGTTCGACTACGACACTGAAACGATCCTGCGGTTCACCGGCCCAGACGGGATCCGAGACCTGTACGTCCGCAAGGAGCAGCAGTCCACGGCGTTCTCCGCGATGGCGTGGGAGAGCCGCGACCCGTTCCTGACGGGGGCATCCTCGGAGCAGTTCCTACTCTCGGCGGAGTTGCCGTTCTACGTCGGCAAACCGATCCGCCAGGAATGGAGCAGCAGCGGCGGTTCGGATTGGCATGTGTTCGACTTCTTCAGTGAATGCGATGTGCCGGTCTGGCCGTCCTGGACCCTCTCACCGCAAGCCGACTGGGAAATACCCGACAGTTCCTGGGGGTCCCCGATGCTCGGCCGGCCGATCGAAGATCAGGGCCGGGTGGTGCCGATTCACGTTGATGACCACGACGGGGGTGCGGTCGCCGACTCCGATCCCCGTGGCCAAACCCTGCTCGCCCCCAATGACACCCTGATCCAGGGCCGGTGGCGTGGCTACGACCTGCGCTACCCGATCCCGGCCGGATTGCATGGCGGCGAAGCAACCGTGCGCTTCACCAACAACACCAACCCGGGTGGGGCGCACTGCCGGCTCACCATCCCGCAGTGGTACTCCCGCCCCATGTCACGGCCGATGGTGCTGGCGCGATGACCGGTTCGATGCTGCTCGACCAGATCGAATCCGATGTCGAGCAGGTCCGCGCCCGCCACGCGATGTACCGGGCGCAACGCAACGACATCGAACTGTGGATCAACAAGCCCAACGGTGACCCCGGTGCTGAATTCCTCGGCAGCATCTCCGACCAGGCAACCATCAAAGAGTCCTGGCCGATGCGCAAAAACGTGTCATCGCAGGGCTACATTGCGGTGCCTACCGATCATCCGATCGCCCGCTACGTCCTGGGCTTGCCCAACAACAAAGACGCCCTGAAGAACGTCTTGATCACCGTCTCCCGCTACGACGGCCGCTGGCGCTGGTCAGGACTGCTGCGGTACTGGAAACTGGAGCGCCGCAAGGGCGTTCTGTCGTTCACCATGTTCTTCAACGACGACCTGCAATTCCTCCAATACCTGCTCGTGCCACCAAATCCGGGCCTGCCCATCCCAATTTTCCAGTTCCCCCGGGAGTTCTTCCTCTACGCCCCCTTGAAGTGGGCGATCTCCATGACGATCCTGTTGCAGCTGTTCAGGATTCAAGGCCATCCGTTCACGCTGCCTGATGATCCCCTAGACCCCGAACAGTGGGACGACATCATCGACTGGTCGGGGTGGCAGGCACACGTCAAAGCACAACCGTTCGCCCTCGACGACTCCAGCCTGTGGGGTCCGATCGTGTCGCGGATGAACGCCGCCGACGTCACTTTCGCCGACGCACTCGACGACGCCCAGATGGTGATCACCTACCGGCGGGTACTTACCGTCAAAGGCGAACAGGCAGACGGCCTGCTGACCCCCACTGTGGCCAACGGTGCCCTGGTGTTCGAGGTCGTCGACCGCTCCGGTTTCCACCTCCCCGGCGGCACCTGCCTAGACGGCACGATCGCCGGCGGATTCATCCGCACCATCGTCACCCAGGCCGACGGCTGGTACGAAGACATCCTCAACGTCGTAGCCGACGACGAAACCCTGATCCCCGACCAGTACTACCAGAAGGGCTGGCTGGGGACATTCGCCGAAATGCCCTGGATCTGCCTACACGACGACGAGTGGTACAACTTCGAATCCGAGCTGTCGTGGGCGCCCGCCGGCCCCGTGTCGGTCGTCGTCGGCGGCGACAATCCGACCGCGGACGCCATCGCCAAACTGATCATCGAATCGATCGGCAACCTGCTCGGCTACTTCCTGCTCGGCGGGTTCGACAGCCTCGGCGACATTGCATCCGAGGTCATCATGCCGTTTCTGGTCGGCACCATCCTGGCCTGGATCGAATGGAAAAACCTGGGCCGCATCAAGCAGCTCGGCTGGATCCATTTGTTCGAGATGTTCCAATCCGGGGCCGACAACAACGCGTGGAGTTTCTCAGCCGAGGCCGCGATCCGGGGCGCGTTCACGGCGACGAAAGCCCAGACCGGGCATCGCATCACGTTCGGAAGCGGTTACTGGGTGATCCCGGGTTGGCACTTCCAGATCGGCGACCGCATCGCCTCCGATCACAGTGAACTACTCAAGAACGGTATCGACGCCGTCCTGATCGACCAGGTCGAGGAGATGACCCTGGAGACCGACAACAGTGCCGGCAAACCCTTGTCATGGCAAGTGGCCGTCGGGTTGAACAAGGCGGCGATGACCATCGGTGAACGCCAGGCCCGGGCGATGAAGAAGATGCTGAATGCGATCAACAATATTGGAGTACACCTAATTTCATGACCGATCACGATGTTGTTGAGGTGGCAAGCCGTGAGGTGTCGGTGGCGCGCATGGTTGAAGCGCTCAGTGCACTCAAGACCGGCCGCAACGGCGGTCAGGAAACCCTCGGCCTGCCCGCGCCGATGCGTCGCGCCGCCGCCGAGGGGCTGATCGGGCTGGGTTTTCGGTTCGTTGGCGCGGTCGCCACCCACAAGGTGGTGATGCCCGAGAATACGTGGCTGGGTCCGCACGCCATCGCCGATCTGGGGGAGCTGCAACCAGAGGCGGCGCGGGAAGCACTCGAATCGTTCAGCCCGGCGCTGGCCGCGAAATATCGGGATGCCATCACCGACGAGCAACGCCAGGCGCTGCGCGAGGAGTTGCGGCCCAAGGTGGAGTCAACCCTGGAGACCGGCCTGGATCTCGACGAGGCCGCCTCAGCGCTGCGGATGCACGGCAGGCACGAGGCGGCGATGGCGCGCGAAGAGCGTGACGCCGCCGAGCGGGGCGAGTAGGCATGCTCGGATCGAAAGTGCGCCTTGAGACCCTTGTTCTATCGCTGGGCCAATCCTGGGTGGCTGCCCTGGCCCCACCGGCCGGCCTGAGTTTCACCGGCGGCACGACAGCGCAGTGCATCATCACCGACCCCGCCGGGGCCGTCCTGGCGACGTGGACGCCGATCGCGATCACCCCGGCCCGCATCGACTTCGTGGTCCCGCCGGCCCAATCGGATCCGATCCCGCACGGCTCCTACTTTCGGCTGGTTGTGCACTACGCCGCGGTCGGGGCGCGGGCAGCTTTCGACGACAACTATGCGCGCGGCTCGGTGGTGCGCGACGACAACCCGACCAGATAAGGCAAGGAGGACGAATCGGCATGCTTGGCTCGAAGGTTCGGCACGACGTCCTGCTGTTGTCGCTGGGGCAAACCTGGGTAGCGAGTTTCTTCCCGCCGGCCGGCGGGACGTTCCCGGCTGGGACGACAGCCGAATGTGTCATCACCGATCCCGCCGGTGTGACGCTGGCGACGTGGACGGCGCCGGTGGTTCCGGCCCGCATCGATTTCGTTGTGGCACCAATGTTTTGCGATCAGATCCCGGAAGGCTCCTACTTTCGGGTGGCCGTGCACTACCCCGCGGCGGGGGCACGGCCGGCCTTTGTCGACAACATTGCTCGCGGCTCGGTGATACGCGACGACAACCCGACACCACTAGCCCCCCGCCCGCCGGCCGCTGCTGCCGGGCCGCACCGCGACGACATGCCGGGCCCGCTGCCGGATCCGAACTGGATCAAGGTCGGCGGCTGGGCGAACCTCAAGATCTGGGACAACTCCTGGCTGGGCCTGCCGAAGGGGCTGGGCGCGGACTACCTGCTGTACGGAAAGACCGCGGCCCGGTGGAAAGTGCAGGCCGCAGGTGATGCGGTGACGGTCAAGGTGAGCACCGTCATCGGCGCATTCACCGGCGCCGGCCGCGCCACAGTGATCGTCGCATCGAATCAGCAGATGACATCATGGGTTGGCTTCCAGCTGCGCGCAGACCCGCTCAGCACCAACCGTCGACTCAGCATCGTGCGGGGCTCATCACCGACCGCCTACGTCGAGCTGGCATCGACGCCTGATGTTGTTGCCGACAACGGCAGCTACACGTTCGTCTACAACCCGATTACCGACACCTACTTGGCATATAAGGGCAGTGGGGGGTCTCCGGTGGCGCAATGGACCGACAGCGCACACCAGGTCCCCCACGGCAATGGCTACCGCTACCCGGGGGTGTTGCTTGAATCCGATCTCCTGTCGGCTGGTGTGCAGTTGTCTTCCTGGCAGATTGAGGACAACTAGGCGATGACGACACCGAGCGGGATCGGCGGCTTCAACACCGACGGGGTGTTCGGCCTCACCGGGGATGACGCCTCCATCTCCGGGCTGATCGACCGCACCCAGGACAATGTCAGTGCCACCCTCAAGGCACAGCTGCTCGGCAGCTCTGTTGCCGGGATCCTGCAGGAGATCGGGGAGTTCCTCCGCGCGATCGGAGACCTGCCCGGCAAACTGTTCTGCTTCACCTTCGGATTCTTCGACAGGCCAGCCGAATTTCCAACGTGGGGCAAGTACGCGATCCATTTGATCTTCGAGGATCCGATCGGGACTCTCGTCGCTATCGGTGAGCACTGGATTGGTGGGGTGTGGGCGAGCATCGAGTCGCCGGCCCGCATGGTGTGCTTCGCCGCGGGCTACACCAGCCTGCCGGTGGATTTCACTTCGTGGTGGGCGTATCTGACGAACTTGGTTTTCACCGACCCGATCGATTTGCTGTATCACATCCGTTTGCACTGGTCGAACGTTGGATATGCGGCGTTCGACCGGCTTTCAGAGGTGATCTGCAAGTTCTGGGAGTACAACGACGCGCGCCGCACCGCCGACGGATTCGATGACAAGACCTGGACCGAATACCTGATCTGGATCACGTGGCCCGAGGTCGACAGCATCAACACCGCGATTAAGCGCGCCATCTGGTCACTGCTGAACATTCCGGCCCAGATCGTGTGCAACGTGTTCGGTTACTGGACGCGGCCCGCTTCGGTGCCGAATACCGATCCGGTGCGGGCGTGGGAGACCGACACGTGGACCGAGTACCTGCTGTGGCTGATTCTGGATGATCCCACCAGTGTGTTTCACACGATCGTGGAAACGCCGGCGAAGGTGATCTGTTTCCTGCTTGGCTGGTTTGAGTTGCCGCCGGGGTATGAGACGTGGGCGCACCTGCTGTGGCATGCGTTGTTCGAGGATCCGGGCGGCACCATCGTCTACTGGCTGGATCACTGGGTTGGTGGCGCCTGGGATTTGCTGAATTTCCCGGCGAAGTTCATCTGCCAGCTGACCGGCAGCTATGGGGCGACCCCGCCCACCGGATACACCAACTGGTGGGACGTGCTGACCCACGAGTTGTCGACTGATCTGACCGGCACGATCGACAGGATCTTGAACAACTGGTCTGGCATCGGGCATCACATGTTCGACCGGGTATCTGAGATCGCTTGCAAGTTCTTCGATTACACCGACAAGGGTGCGTTCGGCACCTGGACTGAATACCTGCTTGATCAGTTCTGGCCGGCCACCACCGGCGCCCGCCCGGGCATCAGGGTGTCGCTGCGTGACGGCTTCTACGCCTTGTTGGATGGGCCGGCGAAGCTGATCTGCCAACTGTTCGGCCATGGTGTGCTGCCGGTGGGTACGGCGACGTGGACTCAGTACCTGATCGATTTGGCGTTGGCGCCGACGCCGAACTTCGGATCGTTGGCGACGGGGTTCTTGTCGTCGGTGACTTCGTTCTTCACGAATTGCTGGGAATTGTTTTGTGCGCTTTGGGATTACGTGTTCGGTGGCAATCTGTATGACGGGTCGTCGGTAACCGGTTTCTCGCCTACGGCGGGCGCGCATGTTAAGTCGGCGTGGCAGGCGTTGTGGGGTGTGGTGGCCCCGGCGGGGTCGACTGCGCCCACGGCGGCGGCGGCGACCCTGTGGAACAACGTTGCGGTCAGTGGTGTGCAGTCGGCGCTGAACGGTGTGTTTGAGCCGTTGGGGACGCTGGCCGATAAGATTTGGAAACTGCTTTGCGCTGCATGGGATTACGTGTTCGGCGGCAACCTCTACAGCGGTACTGCGGTGGCGGGGTGGTCGCCGTCGGCGGGGGCGAACCTGTCGGCGGCGTGGGGTGCGCTATGGGGCCGTATCAAGGGCGCCGGCGCGGGTGCGGCCCCGCCGGCGTCGGCTGCGGCCCTCGGTGCGAGTTTCGTGTCGGGTGCGATCAATGTGGCTGGGGCTGGCGCATTGTCCCAGGTGGTGATCGGCGGAACGGGCTGGCTGTCGACACTCGTCAACGGAATCGACACTCGGGTGAATCATGCTGAGACGGTGACCATCCCGGCGTTGGATGGCCGGATCAGCCACGCCGAAGATGTCACCATCCCGGCGTTGGATGGCCGGATCAGCCACGCCGAAGATGTGACCATCCCGGCGTTGGATGGCCGGATCAGCCACGCCGAGGACGTGACCATCCCGGCGTTGGATGGCCGGATCAGCCACGCCGAGGACGTGACCATCCCAGCACTTGACAGCGGTATTCGTGCCGCCAACACCAGCATCGACACGATGCACTCGGCGATCATCGCGGCCTACGGTGGGCCTCAGGAGACCAAGGCACACGACCTGGACCGCACCGGCTACACCGATCTGATCAACGCCGGCAAGACACTGACCGCTTTGGCCCAGTCTGGTCAGGCGCTCGGGATGAACAACTCTCGTATCCTGTCGATCCGCGACAACGAGCCGCTGTACATGGGGATGGATGCCACAGCCCAGGCGGTGTACCCGCTACCGGTGCTCGGTTCGTCGGCGCCGGCAGTCTTGGTCCCCCCGGGCGCCACATCCGGTGCGTGGGGAAAGGCGATCGTCTCGCACCTGTGCGTCAAGCAGGACAACAGCTTCAACGCGGTCAAGTGGATCGGCTACATGTACGGCACGCCGGTAACCTCGTTCATCGTCGAAATCTTCAAGATGGACATCAACGGCAACTACTCTTTGGTGTGGGAGTCCGCCGACCTGCTGGTGCCAGTCGGTGGGAAGGTCGGTATCTCGACCACCAACCAGAAGGCGTGGAACCGGGTCGTTCTGCCGACCCCCGTCACGCCGAAGGCGGGAGAGTTCTGGGGCGCGGCGTTCGTTGTGAAAGGGCCGTCAGGCTCTGGATACGGTGTCGTCGGGGACTCGTCATGGGTGCCGTCGAACAGCTACGCCGCCCCGGCGACACTGGGCATGTCGTTCAACTGGTCAAGCGCCGCATGGGGGTTCGCGCAGGATAAGGCATACGATGTGACGCCTGGCGCTGGAGTTTCAATCACGTCGGGAACGCTTATCCGCCGCGGACCTGCCGCCGACCAGGTGGTGGTGATGGAGGTGTCACCCCCGAAGCTGCACCGCTTGAGCGTCGGCAGTGCCAGCGGTGCTTCCGATACGATCACCCTTCCCGCCGCGGAGTTCTCCGATGCGCTGGAGGTGGCCGCGGACAACGATGGCAACTACTACTTCCTGCAGGACACCTCTGATCGGATTGTGCAGGCGGTGTACGCCGACGGTACCGCCCGATGGATGACGGTCGTTACCGATGCGTCGCTATCCGACCCGAGCCTGCCGCAGGAGGACTTCTCGGTGGGCGGGATGGTTGTCTTCCCGGGTGGCCGGGTCGTGTTGTACGACAACGACAATCAGTCACTGTTGTCGTTGGACCTCAACACATTCCAGTATTACGTCTATGCGGTAGACCCGGACGTTGACCAGGTCACCGCGATGTGCCTGAACCCGCAGGGCTCGCTGCTGTTCGTGTGGAATCAGTCAACGTCGGAGATCATTTGGTTTTCCACCCGCAACTACGCGATGCTCGGTTACAAGGCGATGACGATCCCGGCTGGGTGGACTGTGAAAGACATCCTCGCCGACGTTGACGGCTTCGCCTACCTGTCGTTGTACAAAGCAGCCTTGTCTGGGTGCGTACTGGTGCGCGCTCACCTGGGAACAGGTGCGGTGCAGTGGGTTAGGTCCACCCCTGGAACCGCCCCGGCCGCGTTGTCGGATGCTCTGGTGACGGGCACCGGGAAGATGTGCATCGTCAACGACCGCGACGTCGTCGCCGTCAGTGGCACTAAGGCGGTGATGCACCGTAACGTCCACAGTTACGACGTGCAGAAGGCGGCGATGACCTCCGGTGAGCCGCTGCCATGGTGGGTATTCGGGACAGTCACCGACGACTCTGATCAACTCCGCTATGACCCCGCGGTCACCTATCCCGATGTTCTAGTTCCGTTGTCGGCGGTGCATACCGTGATCCCGTCGTGGGTGAACACGATATTTATGGTCCCAGTCGGCGGTGGTGGAGGCGGCGGCAGCCAGCACGGCGTAGCGATCCTCACCCCTGAACCCCACTGGAACTACGGGTTCGGGGGGAAGGGTGGCAACGTCGCCACGATCACCGCATACCGCGGTGTGCATTTTCAGTCCGGTGACGAGATCTGGGCTGACATCGGCAACGGTGGCATCCGGGGTGTGTACGCGGTCGGGATGGCAGGCATTGCCGGCGGCGACGGCGGCACCACGACCATCCGGCTGAGCACCGTATTCAACGCCGCGCAGGCATCAGGTGGCCACGGCGGGCTGGGCGGCAGCGCCTCCAGCGGATCAACTGTGCGTGTCCCGATGGAGAGCCCGGCGCCCGCGTGGGACACCACCCTGTGCGGGCAGGCCGTCGGCGGGCTGAACCGGTGGACCGCCCCGAGATACCAAACCCCGGGGGTGCTGGTGACGGGCCAGACCTGGCGGGCCGACTACATGTCGCCGGTCTACCTGCAGGTAGCTGGACAGTCGTTGGCGGTCGGTGGCTGTAGCGATGAGATCTACTTCACCGGGTCTGGATCTGGCCGCGCTCCCGGTGGCGGCGGGTCCGGGGGCATGTATTCCGGTGATAGATCACGGGGTGCGGATGGCAATGGGCAGAACGGTGCACCGGGCGCCGCCTGGGCGATCTTCTCGCAAAGGATTGTGTGATGGACGTTGTTGCATCGGTGGAATACGCCGACCCTGGATTCACCGGAGCCGGAGAACCAGCGCTGCCACTTGGGTCGGCAGCGGAGATCGTTGCCGCCTGGGCCCACGTCAATAGCGAGGCCAACTACTCCCCGGATGAGGCGTGGCGGGTGCGTGACGCGATCCGCGCAGCGGCCAGCCGCATGCGGATAGACCTCGATGACGACACCGAAGACGACGCACCGCGAATCAACGCCAACCTCGGGGATACGGTCCCTTCCCTTCCCTCGCACGGCCGGGTGACCGTTGCCGGCGCAGCAGCCGTACCGGGCCGTCCGCAAATCGGCAAAGCCCCCGAGGCCGGTATCTGATGCCCGGTCTTGGCCGTCACGTCGAACACGACGAACGCAGCCGTAACTATCCGGCGCGCACCGCCACCCGGGATCGCAGCGTGCTGTGGGGCCATCACGCGCCGGTACTCGATCAGGGTGAGGTGGGGGCGTGCACGGGTTTCGCGTTGGCGCAACTGCTCAACACCGACCCGTTCGCCGACGCCAGGACGACCAGCGGCGGCCACCTGACTGCTGATGATGCGTTGCGGCTCTACGGTTTGGCGACCAGCTTGGATGACATCCTCGGCGTGTACCCGCCGGATGACACCGGATCATCTGGGCTCGCGGTCGCCAAAGCCGGCGTGCAACTCGGCTACTTCAGCGCGTACCGGCATGCGTTCGGGTTCGACCAGTTCGCCACCGCTTTGCAGTTGCAGCCCGTCATCGTCGGCACCGCCTGGCATGAGGACATGTTCACCCCGGACTCGGACGGCAGGGTCACACCCGGTGGGGCGGTCGTCGGCGGGCACGAGTATCTGGCGTTGGGCATCGACTACGACACCCGCCGGGTGACGTTCCTGAACTCGTGGGGGCCCGGCTGGGGGCGGGCAGGCCGGTTCACCATGGGTTTCTCGGTGTTCGCGCGTCTGCTCGCCGACCGTGGCGATGCCACCGCACCCGCCATACCAGAACCGATACAACCACCACCACCACCGCCACCGGTCACGTGGACGGGCACCTTCGTCGGAACGTTCACCCCGGCACCATGAAGACCGCCGTCGCCGCCCTGGCTACCGGAGCAGCGATCGGATTGGCCATCACCGCCACGCTCGGCTGGCTGTGGCTGTCCTACGGCGTCGGCGACGTATTCCTGGAATGGCAACCCCGAAAGTGATGGTGCCGCAATGAGTTTCCGCAACGCCTACGGATACACGATTTCGGAGGCCGGCTGGCGGATGTGCAACCGCGACGAATGTGACCTCGTCCGCATTCCCGGCCTGACCCTTGTCGACACCGCACCACTACGCAAGGGCGCGTCATTAACCATCCTTGGCGCGTGGCTGTACTGGTATGACCGTAACGTCGAGGAGATCACCAGCCCGGTGTGGGGATGGTCGGCCACCAACGATGTGCCAAACTCCAACCACCTCGCGGGCGTCGCCGTCGACATCAACGCCCCCCGCTACCCCTGGGGCGCCCGTACCATGCCAGCCGCCCGCATCGCCAAAGTCCGAGACGGGCTGCGACTCTTCGGAGGATCGGTGTTCTGGGGTGCCGACTGGGGCCGTGCCGATGAGATGCACTACCAAATGGCGTGGCGTGAAGGCGATCCGCGTAACGACATCTTCGCCGCCAAGCTCCGTGACGGCTACCTGGGCATCTACAAGACCGCACCACCACCACCGCCGACACCTGAGGAGGGACCGCTGATGGCACTGTCCGACGCAGAGCAGCGCGAGCTGCTCGACAAGACCCGCGAAATCTGGGACCAGTTGCGTGGGCCCGCCGGGGCGGGTTGGCCGCAACTCAACGGGCGGTCGGTGGTCGACGCCTTGGCCGATGTCGCCCTGCACCAGAACATTCCCGGCTACTCCCCGCCCGCACGCAGGCCGCAACCATGAGCCCGCCGTACCGGGCCGGGGACAACGGCCCGGAGATCGTGGCCTGGCAGAACTGGTTCGGCCGCATGTATGCCTCCTACGCCCCGCCGGTCGACGGCTACTACGGCGCCGATGAGACCACTGCCACCAAGGAGTTGCAGCGTCGCCTGAACCTGCCCCAGTCCGGCATCTTCGATGAGACCACCGCCAGCAAGGCCGGATACCGGCCCGATGGCACTTACAGGCCGCCGGCACCGATCCGGCCCCGCCGGCCTCCGGGCCGTCATCTGGCGTTGGTGTACCGGGGCACCGGTGGTGTGATCGGCGAGGACTACGTCTCCCGGGTTTGTCAGGGTGCCGCCGATCTGGTCGAGGAAATCAACCCCGAATGGCCGGCCACCATGGGGGGGCTGCCCGTCGGCGCCGCCGGCGGCCCCGGTGATGTCAGCATGAACCACGCCGTCGAGATCGGCTTCGAGGCCGGTAAACGCGAATTCCTGGCCCGCCATGCCGCCAACCCGGGGATCAAGGTCGTCATCGGCGGCTACTCCGCGGGCGCGGTGGTCGCCGCACGGCTGCGGCAATGGCTGCAAACCCACTACCCGAACAACTACCTGTGTTCCTACTCGTTCGGTGATCCGACCCGCCCGGTCGGGGGCGCCTTCTACGGTGGCCTGGCCGCACCCGGCCGCGGCATCTCCACCTGGCGTTACGGCGACACCGGTGACTACCGGCATTGCTGGCTGGCCGACCCGGCCGACATGTACGCGAGCGTGCCCGACAACAACACCGGCGGCCTGATGGGGACCTGCTACGACATGGTCGTCAACGTCGAACTCAAAGACCCGCTGGCCACCGCCCAGGCCATCGCCGAGAAACTGCCGGTCGTGATCGAGAAGTTCTTCTCTGATCCGCTGGCCGGGTTCGACGCGATCGGCCGCGCCGGCCAATTCGTCATCGACGGCACCCGACCCCACATCGAATACCACCTGCGCCCAGCGTGGCCCGGCGGACCAACCTACCTGCAACTGGCCGTGCAACACGTCCGCGATTGGGCCGGCCGCGTCGTACCGGCGATCGCCGCGTAACCCCGCACCCGAGGCCATCATGCGGGCGACTGCTGGGGCCGCGCCGCCGCGTCCTAGCGTGTGTTGTTGACCAGTTGCGACACCCGCCCGGGTGTGACCCCGAGCATCGCCGCGGTGTCGCGCACCGAATAGGTGCGGGACAACGATGCCGCGATGCGACCCGTTTCCGACACCAGCTCAGCCTCACGCCGGCCGATGTCTTCACGGGCCCGCCGCAGGTGTTCGGCTTCGATCACCGATTCGTCAGCCACGTCGAAGCGAAGGTCCAGCTCCACGTCGGCGTCGTCAGGCAGATCATCCATGAGGACGACGACCTCGCGCACCGACCTGGCCAGGCCTTCCAGTGAGCGGGCGAAGGTGTGCGCGCCGGCAACACTGGGCACATCGGCCAGCCAGGTGTCACCTTCGCGGGTGACGTGGACGGTGTAGGTCATGTCAGCCATCCCTTCCCGAGGACCGGTTGCAGGTCCCGCTCGATCTTGCGCAGGGTTCCAGCGGGGATGTCCCCGGGATGCTGCGCCACCGCGGTGCTCGCCGTGACATCCCCCCGGGTGACCCGGTACCGCTTGTGCGAACCAACGGTGCGGACGTGGACACCGCCAAGCTTCTCGATCCTCCGATTGACTTCCCGCGCCCGCACAAGCCTAAGTTTAATCGCTAAACACTACAAGTGTCAAGTCGTTAAACACCTACACTCTAAACGTGCTCTAAACCGCTGCGACTCGTTGACCAGCGCATATTCATTTACTCGAAAGGGAGCTGTTCATGCCCACTCGTTCGGATTTGCTCACCGCCGATTTCTGGATCGCTACCTTGACCCGCACGGTGCGTGGTGGCGCCGCCGCCGCCCTGGGCGCCCTGGGGGTTGGTGCCACCGATGTCGCCTCGGTGCCCTGGTATGCGACCCTGACCGCCGCCGGATTCGGTGCCCTGGCCTCGGTGCTGGCCTCGTTGGCCGAGGCCAAGACATCCGAGGCGATCGCCACCGCCTACGGCATGCTCGGCACCGGCCGGCATGCCCGCACCGACAGCGACTAGGCCGACACCATGAGCGGCCCGCGCGGCGCCGGTGAGCCACGGCTGATCCTGTCGGCCAACCTGACCCGAATGGTCGCCGGCGGCGCACTGCTCTCCGCGGCCGTGCGCGGTGTCGACTACCTGCTGTTGCCGCAGAACTCCGAAGGCCTCACCGTCGTTGAGGAGGCCGCCCCGATCACCGTGTGGGGGGCCGGCCTGCTGATCGGGGCCGTGCTGGCGTGTGCCGGCTGGATCCGGCGGTGCTGGCCGCTGGGCATCTGCGGGCACTTCACCCTGGCCGGCATCTACGTCGGCCTCGGGGTCGGCAACCTCACCGACTGGCCCGCCGACATCGCCGGAGTCGGCCTGCGTGAAGGCATCTCGGCGATCGGCATCAAGGCCAGCCTTCACCTGGTGTTGGCGTTGGCGGCATGGCAGACCTGGGATGCGGCCCGTGAATGACCCCACCGCGATCCTGGCCCGTCTCGGCCTGCCCGCCTCCCTGCTGCTGGTTGTGGCATCGGCGTTCAGCGTCTACTCGGTGGTGCGGATGGCCGCCGAATCCTACGACAAGGTTGCCCGCATGCTGGGCCCGTTGGGCCGCTACTGGTCGGCCCGCAAAACCGCGCGTGCTGCCGACGCGGCCGCCACCGCCGAACTCATCGCCCGCATCGACGCGATGGGCCGCCAGATCGCCGAACAGGCCACCACCATCGCCGGGCAAGCCAACACGATCGCCGAGCAGGGCCGCGAAATCGACTGGCTGCGCCGCATGCGTGACGACAACTCCTGGAACATCGACATGCAACGCCAGATCCGGGAACTGTCCGCGACAGTGCGCCGGCTCCGCGACCGCGCACAAATCACCGACGCCTACCTGGTCACCGACGAACACTGGCATCGCACCGTCACCCTGCTCATCGACCCCGCGTCCTGCCACATCATCGACGACATTCCCGCCCACGAGTCCTACCTGGAATTCGAACGCCGCTGGTACGCCGAACACGCCGACAAACCCGCCGACCCGAAATGAGGCGCCGATGAGCTCCCCAACCCTGTTCCCGCCACCCCAGGTGTTCGCACTGCCGCTATCCCGTGGTGGTGACCTGCACGTCGACTTCGTCTACAAGCCGATGGTCCTCGACCCCGCCGGGGACCCCGTTCTCGTCGGCGGGCAACCCAGCTACCAGGTTGCCGACTATCCGGCCGGGGCGGTCGTGACCCTGACCATCGACACCGACCCCCGCATCATCGCCGTCGCGGCCATCACCGGCCCACACGCCATCGTGCATATCGACTACCTGGCGGCTGATCAGATCCCCGCCCGGGTCTTGTGGCGGTGCGTGCTGACCACCACAGACGGCCTGGACACCGTCATCGCCAACGGCACCACCACCCGCCACGACGGCAAACCAGCATGAGCGCTGTTGTCCTGGAAATCCAGGTCGCATCACACGCCTGCGGGGTGGAAGTCGCCGCACCCCACGCGGTCCTACGCACCGACGGACCCCGCCAAGTGGTGTTCGCCGCCCAGGCCGGGCCACGCGGCCTGCGTGGACCCGCCGGGGAGCCGGGCCCGGCGTTCGACGGCACCGCCTGGTGGTACGGCGCTGGCCCCCCGGGGGCGGTAACCGGTTCCAAACCCGGCGATTTCTATCTCGACACCGACACCGGTGTCATCTACAAGTTGGGAGACTAATCATGGCGTGGACCGTAGCGGGGAACATCAAGGGCGCCAAGGGCGACCCGGGCGCCAAGGGCGACCCCGGCGGCCCCGGCGCCGACGGCAAGTCTGCCTATCAGCAGGCCGTCGATACCGGGTTCGCTGGAGACATGGCTGCCTGGCTGCTGTCACTCAAGGGCGCCAAGGGCGACAAGGGTGACCCCGGTGACGACGGCCAGGACGGCGCCGGCATCGCCATCGCCGGATCGGTGGCCACCTACGGTGACCTGCCCAGCGGACTGGGCGCGGGCAATGTCGGTGACGGCTACCTGGTCGAAGCAGACGGCAAGCTCTACATCTGGTCCGGCACCGCCTTCCCCGCCAGCGGATCGGGTGTGGAGTTCCGCGGCCCCAAGGGCGACCCCGGAACCAAGGGCGACCCCGGAGCCAAGGGCGACCCCGGAACCAAAGGTGATCCCGGCGACAAGGGCGACCCCGGCGACCCCGGAGACCCCGGTCCTCGCGGATCGAAGTGGTTCACCGGGGCCGGATCACCGTCAGGAGTGAGCGGGGCACTGCCTGGCGACATGTACCTCGACACCGGTACCGGCGACATCTACCAACTGAGCTGATAGGAACACGACGATCATGGGCACCTGGAACATAGTTGCGAACATCACCGGACCCGCCGGGGGCGGCGGCGGGGATGTTTCCTGGGATGACATCACCGACAAACCCGCCGTGATCGCCGCCGGCGCCGATAAGCCGTCCGCGAGGGGCGAGCTCGGATTGACGGTGACCGGCGGGGTGCTGTCGGTCGACGGCACCCCGATAGCGGGCGGTGCGGGCGGTGGCAGCACGGGGCTGTCGCGGCTGCCGTGGACGAGCATCGACGTGCCCCCGAACTTCGTGGAAGCGATCAACGAGGTGCAGCCGACGGTACTGGGCACCGCCGCCACCGTTGCGACGGCGTACGGAGATGACGAAGTCTGGTGGGTTGAACAGTCCGGTGATGTTGTGCGGCACACTTTGTCGACAGCGGTCACAGAAACCATCACCACAATACCCGGCCAAGCAGTATCGTTTGCCGTGGACGCCAACGCGGTCTATTACATTGCGATTGTCGAAGAAGTCGAGGGCGGCGGTCATCAAGAGGTAAAGCGGTGGGACCGGGATACCGAAGTCACAACAACTGCGTACACAAGTACTGGCGCGTACGCTACTTTAATTTTATGCCTGGTTGACACTACGGCGCATGACGGCAGTCCTGTAGTCGGCATCGTTGTCGCAGACAACACTTCGAAGCAAGTAATTCTGGTTTCCGAGGAAACGCAGACCGTGCTCGGCGAATACCCGTCTGCGGAAATCATCTCAGGCGGCGGAGCGCAACTTTTCGACCCTGAAGGCTGGCAGATAGCGGCGGCGTGGATTGATATCATTGCCAGTCGCGTTTACCTGTGGAGCCCCGCCGAAGAAGTTGCGCTACGAGAATTCTCAATCCCCACGAAACTATTTACCTACTCGTTGCTTCCACATCGTGACAACGACGGGAAGTATGTTCTTGACGCTCCCGATATAATTGATGGGACCATCAAACGCTATTATTTTGACGCCGATGGCTTCGGTGTTCCCCCCGGCGGATCGACCAAAATCATAGCGCACAATATTTACGTCTACAAATTAGAGGCGGTAGGGGATTCACTTGTGGGTGTCGACCTGTTTACCGGACGCGTTCTGAAATATGATAATCCGCGCCAAATACCGGTGAAGATGCTGCTCACCACCGCCGACGACTACGCGGCCATGACCAGCCGAGACGAAAACACCATCTACATCGCCCGCGCCAGCGGCACCACCGCCGGCGGGATCTACCTCGGCGACGACCAGATCGTCTGAAACACCTGCCTGAACCGGCCCCCGCCGTCGAGCATCGCGCCCCCTACCGCGCGGATGCTCCGGCGGGGGCCATTCGGCATGCCGGCCGCCCGGCTAGCGCAGGTCGGTGCGGGCGCCCCGGCCCGGTCGGGCCGCCTGCCACCGGTCGACCGTCTCAACCGTCCAGCCGCGCACTGTGCCCCGCGGCAGGGTGCCGTCCGCGTTGACCGGGCCGATGGTCACATCGGGTTCGGGCAGTCGCAGCTTGCTCAGCGAGTTCGGGTCCAGCCCGATCCGTTCGGCGAGCTGCGCCCGGTTCAAGAACCGCAGCGTCACGACCGCCTCGCCTCAACTACCGCCCACACCGCGACCACCGCCCAGCACGCCCAGACGATGAGCAGCGGGGGACTGTAAGCCGTCACGGTGAGTAGCGCCAGCACGGCCGCGGTTGCGGTGGTGGCCTGGATGCCCCTGTTGGTGAGTAGGTTGCTCATGGTGTTGCCGGTGACCGATCATGGGTGGTGGGAACCGGGCCAACTTGCCTTTGGCCCGGTTCCCGGTTCCGCTAGTGGCGGTGGTTGCGGTTCTGCCACACCTGGACGGCTTGCAGGACCACAGTTACCGCTGCGAGCAGCAGAACCAAGTCACCCTTAGTCACCGGCGTCACCCCCCTTCCCTGATCTGGTCGGACCTGGTTGCCCAACACGCACAACAATACCATGCGACATGGCGTAGTGCAAGCAATTGAACTGGACAGACATCAATGGAAACGCCTTTCCGGAAGGTTTCGTTTCGTGTGAACCAGTTCCGTGGCGCGCCCGGTAGCAGGGCGGGCGTTTCGGCGTTTCAGAAGGGTAGCGCTGGTCTACTCGTCGCTGTCGCCGGTGCTGCCGGCGTGGCCGGCGTGCTTGCGGATTGCTGATGACCACATTGTTCGGATGACGCTCAGCATCGGCAGGCTGAGCATCGCCAGCCCGGCAACCTGGTTTCCGCGGAAGAAGAATGCTATGGCTGCGACTGTGAAGATTAGCAGGAATAGCGACGCGGTTCGGCGGTCGTTCTTCGCCTGGGCGATCTCGGCTCCAACGAGTTGATCCAGGCGCCGCGACACATCGACCGTCTTCGCTTCGGCCATTCGGAAGATTCGTTCTGGAGCATCGTGAACCATCTGCTGGTACTTGGCCATGTCTTCCGGTCGGGCCATCGGACCAGACCACGAGTACTCGACGTCGGCGGTGAGTCGCGCCAGTCGCGCTAGGAGTTCGGCAGGCTGCGGAGGTACTGGGTCGCCATCTCCAGAGTCTCCCGGGTTTCGCGCAACCTCGCGTCCATGCGGAACTGCTGGGCCGCCGCTTCGCGCTCCATCTCCAGGCGCATCTCCCGGACCCTCTCGGTCGGGCTCGTCAACATGCGGCATCGGGTGCCCCGGGCGTGTATCGGCTCGGTTTGCAACCGTGCGGCCAGCTGCCACGGCAGTGTGCGCGGCCGCCCATCCGCCGGCGGCAGGACGGGCGCGGGGACGGCGAGCAGCTGCCGGTACTGGTGCTCGGCGCGGGCGGCCAGGGCGGCGCGGCGGGACCGTTCCCGCTCGATCAGATACACCGCGCCGACCACACCGGCCAGCGCGGTCATCACCCCCGCCGCGATCGGGTGGACGCTGAACATCATCGCCATCAACGTCAGGCTGAACAGTCCGGCGGTGACCGTGGCGGCCGGGTGCCGATCAGCCCACCCGACACGCCGTTCCGCGCGCCCGCAGTGTGAACAGGTACCCATCGCTTGCAACCTCCCTGAAGTTCCCGGAGCTACATCGGACATCGTGGAGCCACTGTTACCGAACCGCGGTCCGGTTGGCTGACGAACTCCGAGCGGGCGGCCAGGGCGGCGCGCCGGTCCCGCTCCCGATCGATCAGAAATTGTCACAACGTTGTCACAACTCGCGGCATACACGCTAGTTTGCCACCGAACGCGACAGAACAGTATCAGCAGGTCAGGCATGGTTTTGTGAATACCAGAGAATAGCCAGAAATGCTATTAGCCGGACTTAAAATCCGTCCAGTGTCGGTTCGAGTCCGACTGGGGGCACCGCACGTCTGCCGCCGGACACTCGACTATGCCCAGATGCGTGCACGGGTCCCCTTGTGCCGCGTAGGATGCCCGTCGTGGTGAAGGCGATGACGGCGATGGCATTGTGGGCGGCGTTAGGGCTGGCCCCGCTCGTCGGTGTCGCCCACGCGGAAACGTTGGACGATCAGTTCCTGGCGATGTTGTCATCCGATGGCATCGACGGTGACCCGGCTCAGCTCGTCGCGGTCGGTCAGGATGTCTGCCCGTGGCAGGACAAGAGCAGGAAGCATCTGGGCGTGGGCATGAGCAAGTACCAGATGGCGCGGATGAGAATCGAGAAGAACCTGCAGGCGCAAGGCCTTTCGTCCGCGCAGATGGCGGACTTCGTGCGCGACGCGATCATGGTCTACTGCCCGGAGAAACTTACTCGCTGAGCGCTGCCGTCTCGGGATGAAAAGGCGGTACGCCGATGTACAGCACCATGCAGGACTTCCCGCTGACCGTCGCCGGTGTGCTGCGGCACGCCACCCGGGTGCACGGCGGGTGCACGGTGACCACCGCGAACGACGGCGACTACCGCAGCATCACCTACGCTGAACTGGGCCGGCAGGCCGCCCAATTGGCCAACGCGTTGCGCCGGCTCGGGATCACCGGTGACCAGCGGGTGGCCACCTTCATGTGGAACAACACCGAGCATCTGGTGGCCTACCTGGCGGTGCCGGCCATGGGCGCGGTGCTGCACACCCTGAACATCCGGCTCTCCGCCGAGCAGATCGGCTACATCGCCAACGAAGCCGACGACCAGATCATCATGGTCGACGGTTCACTGATTCCGCTGCTGGCGCCGATGCTGGCCGAATTGGCAAGTGTGCACACGCTGATCGTGGTCGGCGGGGGCGACACCGCGCCGCTGGAGCGGTCCGGCAAGACCGTGCTGCGCTACGCAGACCTGCTGGCCGCCGAGCCGGCGGAGTTCGGCTGGCCGGAGATCGACGAGCTGTCCGCGGCGGCGATGTGCTACACCAGCGGCACCACCGGAAACCCGAAAGGGGTGGTGTACAGCCACCGGTCCTGCTACCTGCATGCCATGGCGGCCTGCACCGCCAACGGCATCGACGTGGGCGCCGGTGACCGGGTGCTGCCGATCGTGCCGATGTTTCACGCCAGCGCCTGGGGGCTGCCCTACGCGGCGCTGATGGCCGGCGCCGACCTGGCCATGCCGGACCGCCATCTGGACGCCGGATCGCTGGTCGCCCTGATCGAGACGCTGCGGCCGACGCTGGCCGGCGCGGTGCCGACGATCTGGAACGACGTCATGCACTTCCTGGACCGCACCCCCGGCCGCGACGTGTCGTCGCTGCGACTGGTGGTCTGCGGCGGCTCGGCGGTCCCGGTGTCGCTGATGCGGGCCTTCGAGGAGCGCTACGGGGTGCGCATCCTGCAGGCCTGGGGCATGACCGAGACGTCGCCGCTGGCCACCGTGGCGTGGCCGCCGCCGGGGGTCTCCGACGGCGAGCACTGGGCCTTCCGCGGCACCCAGGGCCGACCGGTCTGCGGCGTGGAGGCCAGGATCGTCGACGACCGCGACCAGGTGCTGCCCAACGACGGCACCGCGGTCGGTGAGCTGGAGGTCCGGGGACCGTGGATCACCGGCTCCTACTACCTCGGTCAGGACGAGTCGAAGTTCCAGTCGGGCTGGTTGCGCACCGGCGACGTCGGCCGCATCGACGAACGCGGATTCGTCACGCTGACCGACCGGGCCAAGGACGTCATCAAGTCCGGCGGGGAGTGGATCTCCTCGGTCGATCTGGAGAACGCCCTGATCGCGCACCCGGATGTGATCGAGGCCGCTGTGGTCGGGGTTCCCGACGAACGCTGGCAGGAGCGGCCGCTGGCCGTCGTCGTTCTCCGCGACGGTGTCACGGTAGGTGCCACCGGTCTGCGGGAGTTTTTGTCCGACAAGGTTGTTCGTTGGTGGTTGCCGGAGCGGTGGACGTTCGTCGATGCGATTCCGCGCACCAGCGTCGGCAAGTACGACAAGAAGACCATCCGGTCCCGGTATGCCGACAATGACTACTTCGTGATCGAGGTGCGGGACTGACGATGACGCTGCGGGTGGTGCAATGGGCGACCGGGTCGGTGGGGGTCGCTGCGATCAAGGGCGTGCTCGAGCATCCCGACCTGGAACTGGTCGGCTGCTGGGTGCACTCGAAGACCAAGAGCGGCAAGGACGTCGGTGAAATCATCGGTGCCGATCCCGTTGGGGTGACCGCCACCGACAGTGTCGAGCAGATCCTGGCCCTGGACGCGGATGCGGTGATCTACGCGCCGTTGCTGCCCGACCCCGACCAGGTGGCCGCATTGCTGCGCTCCGGCAAGAACGTCGTCACCCCACTGGGCTGGTTCTATCCGGAGGAACGGGAGGCGGGTCCGCTGCAGGCCGCCGCACTGGCCGGCAACGCGACCCTGCACGGTGCGGGTATCGGGCCGGGTGCGGCCACCGAGCTGTTCCCGCTGCTGCTGTCGGTGATGTCCACCGGGGTGACTTTCGTTCGCGCCGAGGAATTCTCCGATCTGCGCACCTACGGCGCCCCCGATGTGCTGCGCCACGTGATGGGTTTCGGGGGCACACCGGACAAGGCTTTGACCGGGCCGATGCAGAAGCTGCTCGACGGCGGCTTCATCCAGTCGGTGCGACTCTGCGTCGACCGGCTGGGTTTCGCCGCCGACGGAAAGATCCGCTCGACGCAGGAGGTCGCGGTCGCGACCGCGCCGATCGACTCGCCGATCGGGGTGATCGAGGCCGGGCAGGTCGCCGGCCGCCGGTTCCACTGGGAGGCGACGGTGGGCGAGCGCCCCGTGGTGCGGATCACGGTGAACTGGCTGATGGGCGAGGAAAGCCTCGACCCGCCATGGTCTTTCGGGCCGAAGGGGGAGCGCTACGAGATCGAGGTGCGCGGCAACCCGGACACCTTCGTCACCGTCAAGGGCTGGCAGCCCGAGAGCGTCGAGGCCGGCTTGCGGAGCAACCCCGGCATCGTCGCCACCGCGGCGCACTGCGTCAACGCGATACCCGCGACCTGTGCCGCCGCCCCCGGCGTCAAGGGCTTCTTCGACCTGCAACTGATCACCGGCCGCGCCGCGCCGGACCTGGCCCGGTAGGCATGTGCCGACTGTTCGGCTTGCATGCCGGCACCAACGTGGTCACCGCCACCTTCTGGCTGCTCGACGCGGCCGACAGCCTGGCCGCCCAGAGCAGGCGCAATCCGGACGGCACCGGTCTGGGGGTCTTCGACGCACAGGGGAGGCCACGGTTGCACAAGCAGCCGATGGCGGCCTGGCAGGACGCCGAATTCGCCACCGAAGCCCATGAGCTGACCGGCACCACGTTCGTCGCGCATGTGCGGTATGCGACCACCGGCGCGCTCGACGTGGTCAACACCCACCCGTTCCTGCAGGATGGCCGGCTTTACGCGCACAACGGCGTTGTCGAGGGCCTCGAAGCGCTCGACGACCGGTTGTGGCAGCTGGGTGTTGCGGGCCTGGTGCTGGGCCAGACCGACTCCGAGCGGGTGTTCGCGCTGATCACCGCTGCGACCCGAACTCACCACGGCGATGTCACGGCGGGAATGGTCGATGCGATCCGGTGGCTCGCCGACAATGTGCCGATCTACGCCGTCAACATGCTGCTGAGCACGGCCACCGACATGTGGGCGCTGCGTTACCCGGAGCCCAACGAGCTATACCTCCTGGATCGCCGCGACGGTGCCGCGCCAACGGGTTTGCGCCTGCGCAGCAAGCGGATTCGCGCCCGTGCCGATCAGCTGGCCGGACAACCCGCGGTGGTGGTGGCGACCGAGCCGATGGACGATGACCCGAGGTGGGAGTTGATGGCACCCGGCGAACTGGTCCACGTCGACGCCGGCCTGCGGATCACCCGCAACGTAGTGCTGCCGGACCCGCCGAGGAACCAGCTGGACCGGGCTCGGCTGAGTTCGCTCGCCCTGGCCTCGCAGCACCCGTCGGCATGACCCGCGCACTCGTGCTGGCCGGTGGCGGCCTGGCCGGAATCGCCTGGGAGACCGGGGTGCTGTGCGGCATCGCCGACGAGTCGCCGGCGACCGCGCGGGCGCTGCTGGACTCCGGCGTGCTGGTCGGGACGTCGGCGGGTTCGGTGGTTGCCGCGCAGATCGGTTGCGGAGCCGGCCTCGACGAGCTCTTCGCCCGGCAGGTGGCCGAGACCTCGGCCGAGATCGATCCGGGCGTGCAGATCGAGGCGCTCACCGGGCCGTTCCTGGCCGCGATGGCCCAACCCGACACGACGACCGAGCAGAAGCTGCAAGCCCTCGGCGCCATCGCCCTGGCCGCCGACACGGTGGCGCCATCGGTACGGCGCAACGTGATCGCGCAGCGACTGCTGTCGCCGCACTGGCCGGCGCGCCCGTTGCGGATCACCGCCATCGACATCGCCACCGGAGAGCTGGTGGTGTTCGACCGGGACAGCGGTGTCGACCTGGTCGACGCGGTCGCGGCAAGTTGCGCGGTGCCGGGGGCCTGGCCGCCGGTCGCCATCGGGGCCCGGTGCTACATGGACGGGGGCATGCGCAGCAGCGTCAACCTGGATGTCGCCGCGGACTGCGACGACGTGGTGGTCCTGATCCCCTCGGGTGCGCGCACTCCGGCGCTTTTCGGCAGCGGCGTTGCCGCCGAGGTGGCGGCCTTCGGCGGGCGGGCCTGCCCGGTCTTCGCCGACGCCGCCGCCCTGGCCGCGTTCGGCGCCAACCCGCTGGATCCGGCCTGCCGCATCCCCTCGGCGCGGGCCGGACGGGAGCAGGGGCGCCGGCAGGCGGCCGCCGTCGCCGAGTTCCTCGGCGGCTGAGCCGGACAGATCAGCGCGGTTCGGGCAGGGCGTCCAGTGCCCGGCCGGCGATCTCGCGGCCTTTCCCGATCAACTCCGCGGCGCGGTGGAAATCCAGGCTGCGGCAGGCAGTGCGCGGTATCTCGATCAGCAGGTCGGGGGGGTACGTCGCGAGGTGGTGCCGGGTCAGCGCCGACTGGGCGATGTCGATGGTGCGGTTCATCACCTCGAAGCTGCCCAGCTTGGGCACTTCGGCGGGCTCTTCCGGTGCGTCCCGATCCGGCTCGGCGTCGGCGGCGGTGTCCGGCGCCGATGCGCCGAATCGGCTCAGCACGGCCCGCGCGGTCGGGCGGTCCAGCAGCGAGCGCACCGCGTTGGTGTCCAGCAGATCCGAGGTGCTGCGCAACATGCGGTTCAACCACTCGGCGGTCGGATGCGAATCGGGTTGCTCATCGGGGGGTCGCGGAGCGGGCTCGCCGCCGCTCAGGCTCACCGCGATCGTCAGGTCGGCGATGACGCCGGCGATCGGCGCCATCGGGAGCGGGTCGAGAATGCCGCCGTCGGCGAGCAGTCGCCCGTCGAGCACGTACGGCGAGATCACTCCGGGGATGGCGATCGAGGCCCGGATTGCGCGGTCGACCGGCCCGCGCTGCAGCCACACCGATTTGCCGGCGATCAGATCCGTCGTAACCGCCGTATACGGGATCGGCAGCTGCTCGATGGTGACGTCGCCGAGCATGTTTCGGACGGCGTCGAGGATCTTCTCGGCCCGCAGCGCCCCGGCGGCGCTGATCGACGGATCCAGCAGCCGCAGCACCGCGCGCTGGGTCAACGACGTGGCCCAGTCGGCGAATTCGCCGAGCCGGCCGGCCGCCTGCACCGCGCCGACCAGCGCGCCCATCGACGACCCGGCGATGCCGACGATGTCGTAGCCGCGGTCGTGCAGCTCGTCGATCACGCCGATGTGGGCGTAGCCGCGCGCGCCGCCGCTGCCCAGTGCGAGGGCCACCCGAAGTCCAGCAGTCATGCCGACCATTGTGGCGTCCGGTGGTCACCTTTTTCTCGGGCTGATTCGAACTGCCCCGCCGGCGGCGTCCACCCCTCCGTACGCAGGTCGCCGCGGGGATCGACCTGCCGTCGGCTCAGCCCGCCGCCGCCGAACGACTGGCTCCGGCGGGCTCACCGGATAGAGTTCCAGCCGTGATGGAGCGCAGTGGATTCCGGGAGTGTTGTCGGCCGTAGCCGGCTGTCGTCGATTCCCCGATCCACCCCATTCACTTTTGGAGTCCCATCATGGCTGTCACCAATCCCATTGCCACTATGGCGTTGCGGCCGTTGCCGATCCAATCGGTGCCCGGGCCCACTCGGCTGCGGCTGCCCGACCTGCTGCACGCAACCGACCGGGCCGCCGACGAGGTGATCGGCGGGCGCTACGATCACCTGCTGCCGTCTGCCGGCCTGCCCGCCGACGAACGCTGGTTCACCCGGATTCACGGCGACGACGAGCTCGACATCTGGCTGATCAGCTGGGTGCCCGACCGCTTCACCGAACTGCACGACCACGGCGGGTCGCTCGGCGCCCTGACCGTGCTCTCCGGCTCGCTGGACGAACACCGCTGGGACGGAACGCAACTGCGCCGAAATCGGCTCGACGCCGGCGACCAGGCCACCTTCCCGCTGGGCTGGGTGCACGACGTCGTGTGGGCGCCGCCGCCGGTTGCCGTCACCGAGCAGCCGACCCTGAGTGTGCACGCGTACTCACCGCCGCTGACCGCGATGTCCTACTACGAGGTCACCGATCGCAACACGCTGCGCCGGCAGCGCACCGAGTTGACCGACCAACCCGAAGGGCAGCAGTGATGAGCCGGATCGACGCGGTGCTCGAGGCGACCCGGCACCGGCTGCGGCGGCTCACCCCCGACGAGCTGCCCGACGCGCTGCGCCGCGGCGCGGTGCTGGTCGACATCAGGCCGCAGGCCCAGCGCGCCGCCGAAGGCGAGGTGCCGGCCGCTCTGGTGGTCGAGCGCAACGTGCTGGAATGGCGCTGCGACCCGACCAGCGACGCCCGGCTGCCGCAGGCGGTCGACGACGACGTCGAGTGGGTGATCCTGTGCTCGCAGGGTTACACGTCGAGCCTGGCCGCCGCGGCGCTGCTCGATCTGGGTCTGCACCGGGCCACCGACGTCATCGGCGGCTATCACGCGTTGGCGGCGGCCGGGGTGCTGGTCGGGCGCCGCGGACTAGGCGTTGGCGTGCAGCAGTGGACGGAGCCGCGCGGTCTTGTCTGCAGTCCAGCCCGCTGGATGTAGCACCGCGGCCCAGCCGTCGGCGGCGTCGGGCCCGTAGTGGTGGCCGTGTCCGGGCGGTACGTCGACGGCCACCGCCATGTCGGCCGACACCTGTAGGAACGTCACCACCGGAATCCAGCGCACCCGGGGCAGCACGTCGTAGCCGCGCGGTTCTTTCAGCCAGTCCGGTTTGTGGAACAACAGGTCCGGCCGCCACCACGCGATCGGGTCGGAGGCGTGTTGTAGATACACCACCCGCGGCAAATCCCACGGCTCTCCCGGGCGGTCCAGGTCGGTCGGCCGGGCGACGAATCGCACATGGCTGCCGGCGTCGTAGATCGGCAGCCACTGCGGGGAGCCCGGATCGCGGTTGACGGTCAGGTCGGTCCAGATGGTGTTCTGGAACGTCGGGCCGGAGAACAGCGCGCCGTCGGTGCGGGCCAGCACGTTGTTGAGGTTCATGAACGGCGCCTCGCCGCCGAACGAGCCCAGGCTCTCCCCGAAGACCACGACCTTGGGTCGGTGCGCCTCCGGCATTGCCCGCACCCGCCGGTCGACCGCCTCGAACAGCGCCGTTCCGGCTTGGCGGGCGTTCTCCTTGTCCACCAGGAAGGACAGCCAGCTGGGCAGGAACGAGTACTGCATGCTGACGATCGCGGTGTTGCCGTTGTACATGTACTCCAGCGCCGAGGCCTCGGCCTCGTTGATCCAGCCGGTCCCGGTGGTGGTGGCGACCGCGACGACGGCGCGGTTCAGACCGCCGGTGCGCTCGAGTTCGCGGGCCGCCAACTCGGCGGTCGCCTTGATGCCGTCGGCGGAGTTCAACCCGGCGTAGGCCCGGATCGGCTCGGTCGCGGCGGCCCCGCTGAAGGCGGTCAGCTGGGTGACGGTGGGGCCGCCCGCAACGAAGATGCGGCCCTGATGGCCCAGCGACTCCCAGGACGCCAGCGATTG
>CAZGGK010000029.1:12301-56646 GCA_964525125.1 uncultured Mycobacterium sp. | reverse complement strand
CGTGGAGCCGATGACGGGAATCGAACCCGCGTATTCAGCTTGGGAAGCTGATGTTCTGCCATTGAACTACATCGGCGTCGGTGTCTCAGAAGGCTAGCATCGCCGCCCTCCGCCGCAGTCAGCGGATACGCTCACCGGGTGCTGCTCTCCGATCGCGACCTGCGGGCCGAAATCACTGCCGGCCGGCTGGGTATCGACCCGTTCGACGCCGCCCTGGTCCAGCCCTCCAGCGTGGATGTCCGGCTCGACAACCTGTTCCGGGTGTTCAACAACACCCGCTACACCCACATCGATCCCGCGCGGCGGCAAGACGAGCTGACCAGCCTGGTCCAGCCTGCCGCCGGGGAGCCGTTCGTGCTGCATCCCGGCGAGTTCGTGCTGGGCTCCACCCTGGAGTGCTGCACGCTGCCCGACGACCTGGCCGGCAGACTGGAGGGCAAGTCGTCGCTGGGGCGGCTGGGCCTGCTGACCCACTCGACGGCCGGATTCATCGACCCGGGCTTCTCCGGCCACATCACCCTGGAGTTGTCCAACGTGGCGAACCTGCCGATCACGCTGTGGCCGGGGATGAAGATCGGCCAGCTCTGCCTGCTGCGGTTGACCAGTCCGGCCGAGCATCCCTACGGCAGCAGCCGGGTGGGCTCGAAATATCAGGGTCAGCGTGGGCCGACGCCATCTCGCTCCTATCAGAACTTCATCAAGTCCGACTAGCGTCGCTGTAACGATCGCGCAGTGAGGCGCCGATGGGGTACGTGACGGGCTCGAACCCAGGGGGGTGCTCGGGTAGCGCCGGTGAGCGAATCCGGGGGGAGGTGTCATGGACGTCGTGCTCGGGGTGTCCCTGCCCCGCCCGGCAGCACCGTTGACGGTGCGCATGGTGTTGATGGCCGGCGAGAACGCCGACGGGGCCACCGTTGACGACGATGCGTTCGAGGTCGCCGGCCAAGACAGCGTTCCCGATCGAGTGGTCGCGGCCATCCTGGGCACCCGGGAGAGTGCGCGGGAGGGCGGCTACCAGCTGACATCAACCGGTGTGACCTGCGGCGACGAGCCTGAGGCAGTTGCCCTGCGAGCGGTGCTGGCCGAGCGCAAGATCGAGAACGTCATGCTGGTTTCGGCATTCCTGGCGGCCGCGGCGCTGGCCCAGGCGGTGGGCAGCCTCACCCGGTACGCCAGGACCGGCCTGTTGTTCATCGAGCCCGAGACCGCAACGCTGGCGGTGGTCGACTCCGCCGACGGGTCGATCGCCGAGGTGCACCGGCGGTCGCTGTCGGCTGATGACGACCGCGCGGTGGCCGAGCTGGTCGAGCTGGTCGCCGGGGTGGACCGGCTGGCGTCGCACCCGGACGGGGTGTTCGTGGTCGGTTCCGGCGTCGACGTCGCCATGATCAAGCCCGAGCTGGAAAAGGTCAGCCCGCTCCCGGTCAGCGCGCCCGAGGAGCCGGAGACGGCGTTGGCCCGGGGAGCGGCGTTGGCGAGTGCGCACGCGCCGCTGTTCTTCTCCTCCACCCAGGCGCTGGCCTGGGCGCAGGATCCCGGCACCGGCGCGGTGGACCCGGCACTGCTCGGCCTCGTCGACTGCCAGCCGGATTGCAGCGCCACCCCGGATTGCCGGCCGCTGGCCTACAGCGCCGTCCGGGACGCCGGCCACCAATCCAGCCCGGGCGCGGACTCACGGCTGTTGGATTTCGGTGTCGCAGCGGATCACCACCAACGGACCCCGTTTCTGGTGACCGGCAGCGCACTCGCGGCGCTCTTCGTTATCGGCGTGGTAACGCTGGTTATTGCGCTGGCCGTCGGCATGCGGCCCACCGGTGACCACCGGCCCGGCGTCCGGGCCAACGTCGTCACCCCGGTGCAGCAGGCTCCAGCGCCACCGCCGAGCGTCAAGGCGCCGGCGCCCCAACAGGCACCGCAGTCGGTGCCGCCCGAGGCACCCGCCCCGGCCCCCGAGGCGCCTGGGTCAACCCCCGAGGCACCCGCCCCGGCACCGGAGGCGCCTGGATCAACCCCCGAGGCACCCGCTCCGGCACCGGAACCGGTGGCGCCGGCACTCCCGCCGATCATCCCGCAGATCCTCATCCCGGGTCTGCCCGGCGGCCCACCCATCTTCGGGCCCAGGGTGCCGGGTGACTGGGATCACGGCGACCATTGGGGCGGCGGCGAGGGCCGGGATCGCGGTGGCGGCCACGGCGGCGGGATTCTGATCCCCATTCCAGGCCTGGGATTTCCCACCACGAAGAGATAAGATGAACTAATTATTCACCGGCCGTTAACCTGCAGTTGGGAGGGGTTGTGGACATCGTTCTCGGCGTGTCTCTGGCGCCCTCGGCGGCCTCATCGGCGGCACCTTCATCGGTGCGAATGGTGCTGGTCGAGGGGGAGCACGCGGACGGGGTCACCGTCGATCAGGATGACTTCGGCGTCGATGCGCGTAACGGCAGCCCGTCGGAGCAGTTGATGTCGGCGATTCTGGGCACCCGGGAGAGTGCCCGGGAGGGCGGGTACCGGTTGACCTCGACCGGGGTGACGGTCAGTGATGAAACCCAGGCGAACCTGTTTCGTGACGCACTGGCCGAGCGCAAGGTCGGTGGTGTGACGCTGGTGTCGGAATTCCTGGCCGCGGTGGCATTGGCGCAGACGGTGGGCGGGGCGACCGGGTACCGCCAGACCGCACTGCTCTTCGTCGAGCCCGACAGCGCGACGCTGGCGGTGGTCGACTCCGGGGACGGCGGGATCGGCGCGGTGCGGCGGGTGGTGTTGCCGGCCGACGACGCCAGCGCGGAGGCTGAGTTGGCCGGCCTGGCCGCTGCCGTGGACGGGTTGGACGTGCGTCCCGGCGGGCTGTTCCTGGTGGGATCCGCTGTCGATGTCGGGGTGCTCAAGTCACGGCTGGACGCGGTCAGCCCGATTCCGATCAGTGTGCCCGAAGAGCCGGACCTGGCATTGGCCCGCGGAGCCGCGTTGGCCAGCGCGCATGCGCCGCTGTTCGATTCCTCCACGTCGGCGGTGGCGTGGGCGCGGGACCCGGCTACCGGGGCGGTCGATCCGGGCTTGATCGCGCTGGTGCACACCCACCTGTCCGATTCGCCGGTCGACTACGACGCCACCGCGGCCGTGGCGCCGCTGGCCTACAGCGCCGTCGGCGGCGACGACCCCGACACCGGCTACCTGCCCGGGGTCGGTGTTGCCGATGCCCGCCGCGGGCACCGGCCGTTCCTGCTGACCGGCGGCGCGCTGGCCGCGGTCTTGGCGGCCGTTGTGGCAACCCTGGTGATTGCGCTGGCGGTCGGAGTCCGGCCGACGGCAGCAAATCAACCCGTTCCGGCGCCGCAGGTCATCGTTCCGCTCCAACAAGCACCCGCGGCGCCGGTCCAGCAGCCGGCTGCGCCGGTGCCGTCACCGTCGGCCACGCCGACGGTGACGCCCGAGCCGGCACCCCCGACACCGGTGGTTCGGCATGTGCCCGCCCCGGAGACGCCGGCCCCGGCGCCCGCGGCCGTTCCGGCTCCGGTGTCCGCGGCCGTTCCGGCCCCGGCGCCCGCGGCCGTTCCGGCCCCGGTGTCCACGGCTGTTCCGGCTCCGGTGTCCACGGCCGTTCCGGCTCCGGAGCCCGCGGCCGTTCCGGCGGCGGCCCCGGCACCGGTGCCAGCGGCCCCGGTCCCGACCCAGGAGGCCCCGGCGCCGGTACCGGTACCGGTACCGATACCGATACCGATACTCCTGCCGGTTCCCGCGTCCGCGCCGGCGCCGGTCCCGGTGGCACCGGCGCCGTCCTCACCGCCGGCCGCCCCGCCGACCGTCGCGAAGCAGCCGACGCTGACGCTGCCGCCGCTGTTCGGCCCGCGGACTCAGACTCCGACGAAGACGGACTCCGGTCACAACGGCGGTATTCCCTGGCTGCCGGGAAACACCGGCAGCAACCCCTGGCAGCCGTCCAACAAGGACAGCAACCCCTGGCTGCCGGGCAACACCGGCAGCAACCCGTGGCTGCCCAACGCCGACAGTGGCCGCGGCGGTGGCTTGTTCCCGTGGTTGCCGAGCGGCGGCGGGCATAACGGTGGCGCAACCGGCGGCGGCCACGGCGGCTTCGGTTTCTGAGGTTATCGGAGCTCGCGGTCCGTTAGCCTGACGCTCGTGGACTTTGCCGCAGCACTCATCGAAGAGAACCGCGCCTTCGGCGACTTGGTGCGGGCGGGTGACCCCGAGGCCCGAATCCCGGCCTGCCCGGAGTGGAACCTCAACCAGTTGTTCCGCCACGTCGGCCGCGGACACCTCTGGGCCGCCCAGATCGTCGCCGGCGGGCTGGCCGACGCGCCGGACCCGCGGGCCGTCGAGGGCGGAAAGCCGCCCGTCGACGCCGACGACGCGATCCGCTGGCTGCACGACGGCGCGCAGCGGGTGGTGGACGCCGTCGCGCGCGCCGGCGCCGACACACCGGTCTGGACTTTCCTGGGACCGCGCCCGGCCGGCTGGTGGATTCGGCGTCGGCTGCACGAGGTCGTCGTGCACCGCGCAGACGCCGCGCTGGCCCTCGGTGCCGACTTCGGCCTGACGCCGGACCTGGCTGCCGACGCCCTCAGCGAATGGCTCGACCTGGCGGTGCCGCTGACCGGGCGAAGCTCAGCACCGCCGCCGCTCGGCACCGGTCAGACCGTCCATCTGCACGCCACCGACGCCGGGCTGGGGGCGGCCGGGGAGTGGAGTATCAGCGCCGGCCCGGCCGGTGTCACCTGGTCGCACGAACATGGCAAGGGCACCGTGGCGCTGCGCGGCAGTGCCACCGAGCTGCTGCTGGCGGCGATGCGTCGGGTTCCGCTCGCCGACACCGACATCGCGGTCTTCGGTGATGGGGCGGTGTGGCAGCACTGGGTGGATCACACGCCGTTCTGACGCACTCCTTTCTGGGTGCACACGGTAGTTTGCACACCATGACCACATCGGAGATCGCGACCGTTCTGGCCTGGCATGACGCCCTCACCGGCGCCGACCTGGAAACCCTGGAGACGCTCTCCAGTCCCGATATCGAAGTCGGCGACGCGCATGGCGCCGGGCAGGGCCACCAGGCGCTGCGCCGGTGGGCCGGTTCGGCCGGGATCACCGGCGAACTCGGCCGGATGTACGTGCGCGACGGCGTCGTGGTGGTCGAACTGCCGCCCGCCGACGCGGAGAGCGGCGGCGCGGCCGCGTTTCGGGTGGTGCACGATCATGTCACCGCGGTCTTCCGTCACCCCGATCTGGCTGCCGCCCTCGCTGCCACCGAACTCACCGAGGACGACCGGGCCGATTAGTCGTTTCTGAACCGTTACGCTTCGACGCATGCGCGGGATCATCCTGGCCGGCGGCTCGGGAACCCGCCTGTACCCGATCACCCTGGGTGTCAGCAAGCAACTGCTGCCGGTCTACGACAAGCCGTTGATCTACTATCCGCTGTCCACCCTGATGATGGCCGGCATCCGCGATATCCAGGTGATCACCACCGGACACGACGCGGCGAGCTTCCAGCGACTGCTCGGCGACGGCGCCGCGTTCGGGGTCGACATCAGCTATGCGGTCCAGCCCCATCCCGACGGCCTGGCGACCGCATTCGTCATCGGTGCCCGACACATCGGCGCCGATTCGGTGGCGCTGGTCCTGGGCGACAACATCTTCTACGGGCCTGGACTGGGCACCAGCCTGAAGCGCTTTCACAATGTTTGCGGCGCGGCTATTTTCGCCTACCGGGTGGCCAACCCGTCGGCCTACGGCGTGGTCGAGTTCGACGCCGACGGCACCGCGGTGTCGGTGGTGGAGAAGCCGGCTCGCCCGAAGTCGCAGTACGCGATACCCGGCCTGTACTTCTACGACAACGACGTCGTCGAGATCGCCCGGGGCTTGCGGCCGTCGGCGCGCGGCGAGTACGAGATCACCGAGATCAACCAGGCCTATCTCGACCAGGGCCGGCTGGCCGTCGAGGTGCTGGCCCGGGGCACCGCCTGGCTGGACACCGGGACGTTCGACTCGCTGCTGGACGCCAGCGACTACGTCCGCACCATCGAGCGCCGGCAGGGCCTCAAGATCAGCATCCCCGAGGAGGTGGCCTGGCGGATGGGGTTTATCACCGACGAAGACCTCGCTCAGCGCGCCGCTGACCTGCGCAAGTCTGGCTATGGTGACTATCTGCTGGGGCTGTTGAACCAATATTGAACTTTGCGAAAGTTGTGCTGGTGCGCCGGACTTCGAGCAAGTTCCAAGCAACTTCCAACGCCCGTCGCCGACCATGTCCCCATGAGGAGAAGGGCGTTGTCGGCCGTTACCGTGGGTTTGCTGCTCGCGGGTTGCGGCAGCACCGCGACCACGAGTAATCCCGCTCAGAGCAGGACCCCGGCGCCTGCGGACATTGCCATCCACGGGGATGTGTCGATCCCGGTCAACCAGATTGCGGTGAAGGCGATCGCCGACCTCGAGAAGTACTGGACCGATGAGTTTCCGAAGCTGTACGGCAAGGATTACACGCCGGTTTCGGGCGGCTTCTATTCGGTGATGCCGGCGCATGACTCACCGCCGCCGTGCGCGCATGACGCCTCAGAGGTCGCCGGCAACGCGTTCTACTGCTCAACCAAGGACGTTGTCGCCTGGGATGCCGAGGACTTGCTACCCGGCCTGCAATCGAAATTCGGCGACTTCGTGATCCCAATCGTGTTCGCGCACGAGTGGGGGCATGCGGTGCAGAGCCGATCCAAGTTCACCGCACGCACCGTGACCAAGGAGTTGCAGGCTGACTGCTTCGCCGGTGGCTGGGCCAAACATGCCCAGGACGCCGGGGTGTTTACCGCGGACAGCGGCCAACTGGATGCCGCCTTGGCCGGCATCCTGCAGTTGCGCGATACCCCTGGAACGAGCAACGTCGATCCGTCGGCACACGGAAGCGGCTTCGACCGGGTGGGTGCGTTCCAGGACGGGTACGACAACGGTCTGCAGAAGTGTAAGGACTACCGCGACGACGATCCGGTGGTGGTGGAGTTGCCGTTCAGTGATGCCGAGGACGCGGCGCGTGGTGGGGACGCGCCCTACGACCAGATCGTCAATGGGGTTCCCTACGACCTGGAGGACTATTGGAGCCAGTTGTACCCCGAGTTGACCAACGGCCAACGTTGGGTGCCGGTCCACGGAATCGAGCCGTTCCACCCGGCCGATCCGCCGACCTGCGGTGGGAAGCGGGCTACTGGATACGTCCTGTTCTACTGTGTGCCTGACGATTACGTCGGCTGGGACAACGTCAGAGTCATGCCGGAGATCTATCGGCAGGGTGGAGATTTCGCGGTAGCCGCATTGTTGGCCACCCAGTGGGGACTGGCGGCAATGACCCGTGCCCATGACCAATCCGACGAGCGTACCCAGTCGCTGCGCGGGGACTGCTTCGCCGGCTCGTATACGGCCAGCGTGGTGATCGGGAATCGCTCGGAGACCAGCAGCTACCGTATTTCTCCGGGGGACTTGGATGAGGCGATCACGGCGCTGCTGGTGTTCCGCGGTGACGATGATGAACAAGCTCAAGGTACCGGATTCGAACGGGTCCGGCACTATCGCAAGGGCGTGATCGACGGCGCCGCAGCATGTTTCGAGGATAACTGACCATCCGCGCCGTGATTTCAACGCGTGCACTGTCGAGGAAGAGGAGATCAGGACGATGAGAATGACGACAACTGTTGCCGGTGTCGGAGCCGTCGCTGTAGCCGTGGGCGTCACGCTCACCGGCTGCGGCTCAGGTGAGAAATCCGATCGCAGGACCACGGAATCGAACACAACCACTCAGAGTTCCCAAACGGTCACGTCGACGAAGGCTGCGCCGACCACCCCGAACGGCACCGGCGCGCACCGCACCATCCAGGATTACATCAAGGAGAACAATATCCAGGAGACCACGATCAGTCGTGGTGATCCGGGGCCGACGATAGATCTACCGGTACCGGATGGCTGGGAAGTGGTCACCGACCTGCCGTCGGCACCGTACGGCGCGATTGTCTATCAGGGCAGTTCCGCGCCGGACAATCCGCCACGTATCCTCGCGATTCTCGAGAAGCTCACGGGCAATGTCGATCCCGAAGAGATACTCGCGTTGGCTCCGGGGGAACTGAAGAACACCCCGGGATACGACGGGCCGACGGAGGGCAAGTCCACGTCCCTGAGTGGTTATCAAGCAGTGCAACTGGGCGGGCACTACAAGAGCAACGGCAAGGAGGGCATGGTCGCCCAGAAAACGGTGGTGATCCCCGGCCCGGACGGACTCTACGTTCTGCAGCTCAACGCGTACTCAGACGTATCCGAGGCAGACATCCTCAGTTCTGCTACCGATATGGTCGATGAGGAGACGACGATCACGTTCTGATCAGATCAGGCCGAGAGGTGGCGGCGCACAGCATCTTTCTGCGCGCCGCCAGATGGTGATCCCAGACCCGTTCACCGGTGGCAGCGGAGATCTTGTCGGCAATGTCCAGGGCGGCCGCAGCAGCATCAGGTCGTCCCCGCGCGAATTCGGTATCCGCCAGCAGCGCGTAATACATCGGCAGAAAGATGCGGCTGCCGTCCTGGCAATGCGCTGCGATGGCCTGGCGCACGATGTCGCACGTGTCAAGGCGTTGGCGGCCCATGGCACCCGCCCAGGCTTCGATGAGGCGCGCCGATGCCGCCAACTGGCTGACGCCGAGGTCTGTCAACTCGGTATAGACCTCTCGGGCCATGTCCTCGGTGCCGTCCCACTGGCCCATGATCGCATTGGCCTGTAACGCCGAGATTCTGACGATCGCCCGGCCGAATTCGTCACCGCGGCTATCCGCCAGCGTCAACCCACTGTGGGTCCACGCCGCCACCGCAGACGGCTGACCGCGTAATGCGGCCGTCCACACTGCAACTCCGTAACCTCGGACGTCGAATGCGGCCAGGTGACCGTTGTGTTGCCAATCGACAGTCGGTAGGTGGTACATCAGCACGTCAATCGCCGAAGCCGACAAATACAGATTTCCTCTGAAGAACTCGATCAGTCCCCGCAGGTAGTAGCCGGCCGACCCGGCGATCGGATCCTTGCCGTCCTGGTACATGGCGACCAACCCGTCTGCCAGGATTGCCGCCTCGCAATAGCGACCCGAACCGCTCGCCTCCAGGCACCGAAATGCTGCTTCCAGCGTGAACCTGTCGGATCTGTCCTCGATTTCAGCGAGCCGGCTCAGTGCCTCGCGGACCTCCCTGGAGTTCTGTCCGCTGGTGACAGCTCTGGCCGAGACCAACTGCAGCCAGAACGCCGCTTCTCGTTCACGTCTCAAGCGGTCTGGATCAAGGCGCGCGCACACATCGAGCGCGCGCATGCTGAGGTCGGCTACCGCGGGGTAGGCGGAACTGCGCCAAGCCGACGTCAGTGCTCGGTCCAGCAAGGCCAGTGCCGCATCAGCCGGCAACTGCGCTCCGGCGCGCCAGGCATGGTCAGCCGCCGCAAAGCAATGCTCGACTGCCCGAGACGGACGGGCGGCGTACATGCGGGCAACGTCGGCGTGCAACTGCGCTCGGGCCGTTCCCGTGATGTGAGCCGCGACAGCATCCCGAAATATTCCGGGCGAGAACCGGAATTGAAGGGGCGTAACGGCTTCGATCAGACCTGTTCGCAGCGCCGGCTCAAGCTGATGGGTGACATCAGGATCCGGCAAGGCGAGTACGTCGGCGATGTCGATTGCGCTGAACTCGATGCCCAGCAACGCGGCCACGCTCAAGATCGCTTTTGTCGCGCGGGGCAGTTGTGCCATTCGGGACCGGATGATGGTGGACACCGTGTCGGGCACGACTTCGCCCGCAATGGTCTGAGTCAATTCGTCCAAATTATCGCTGTCAACCAGGAGTCTGGTGAGTTCCTTGATATAGAAGGGGTTTCCGCGGGTGTGCGTCTCGATCGACCCGGCAAGGCCGATGGTCGGGGAGATTCCGGAGACGCTCTCGATCAGATGTGCAGTCGCTTCGCGGTCAATCCCACGCAGGGGGATCATCGTCACATCGCAGCGGTGCAGCAGGCGGGTGAATTCCCGCTCATGGAGCACGCGATTGAGTCCGCCGCTTTGCCAGGTGGCCAGGATCAACAACGGCATGCGGGTGACGGCGGAAGCCAGGAGTCCCAGCACATCGCGACTGGCCGGATCGGCACGATGCAGATCATCGACGACGATGACGGTGGGGCGGCGTGCTACCGCCTCGATGATGCTGGTCGCCATCGCCTCGATAGCGGTGAAGTGTGCCGGCGATCTCCGGTCCTTGTCTGATACCCCTGGGTTCGGTGGATCTGCTGTCGGCAAGTTCGGTCGGGTGGGTGCGTTACCGCTGTTCATACCATTCAGTGCCTGGGTCCAGGTCCACAGTGGCGGGACGCGAACACCATGGGCGTGACCGACCCAATAGGACGACATTCCCAACTGATCGGCCACACGAGCGGCCGCTTTGGCAAGCGCCGTCTTCCCGACACCACAGTCGCCGGTCATCATGGCGATGGCGCCGCAGCCGTCTGCGGCTGAGATCACCGCGTCGTGCAACCTGGTCAGCTCGGAGCTGCGACCGAAAAGTGTTGCGGCAGTGGTGCCGCTGTCGACAGCGACCCGAGTCGCCGGTGCCTTCCAGTTCAGGCCTGCTGAGTCGCATCGTATTTTTTCGGCAAGCCGATCGAGGCTCTCGCTGGGCCGAATTCCGAGTTCCTCCTCGAGTATCGAGTGCAGTCGCCGGTATGCCGCCAGTGCGTCAGCACGTCTGCCCCCGCGGTACATCGCGAGCATCAATTGCCCCCACAACTGTTCCCGCAGCGGGTTCGCGGCGACTTCCTTCTCCAGTCCCGGGATCAATTCGGCGTCGCGGCCCAGCAGCAGTTCCGCCTCGTAGCGGGCCTCCACCGCATCGGACCGCAGAGCCTCCATCCGGTGGATCTCGTGGCAGGCGAACGACAGGTCGCGAAAATCGACGAGCGGGTTGCCGCGCCACAATCCCAACGCTTCGGTGAGCATCTGTGCGGCACCTGCCGGATCGCGAGCCTCGAGCAATCGCTTGCCCTGACCGATCAGAACTTCGAACCTCCGGATGTCCAATCGGTCCTGCCCCAAGTGGAGACGGTAGCCATGTCCGTCGGTGACCAGCCGATCGGTCCGTCCATCGCAGGAGAGGATGCGGCGCAGATTCGCCACGTAGGCCCGCAGGGATGTGATGGATTTGGCCGGCGGCGAGCCATCCCACACGTGGTCGGTCAAGGTGTCGATGTCGACCGTCAGATTTGCCGAGAGCAACAGCGCCGCTAGAACCGAACGTTGGCGAAGCCCGCCGAGCGCCAACAGTCGGCCGTCGTGGGTCACCGTCGTCGAACCGAGCAACAGGTACTCCACCGTGTGTCGTCCTCCGATCTGGTGTGGCATCCAACGAGAATCCAATGCTGCGACGTTAGCGTGCCCCGAAAGATGGTGGCATTCTCCAGTTGCGAATTTCACAGAATGAAGGCAGGCAAATATGATTGAATATGACGCCTTTTATTCGGACGAACCTCCTGCCCCTGTCCGCGGGGCGACCCGCGAGGAGCGGGGTCGAGACATCAGTGATCCGCAGGCGTTGGTTGAGGGGCAGCCGTCCGCATGGCGACGTCTGCTCGCGTCGATGCATCCGCGCTTCGTCTGGTCCATGGCCGACGGCTATCCGTCAGGTCTCAGGCAGTTCCTGCAACTGTGCCTGGTGCTGATCTATCCAGCGTGGCTGGCCGGTGTCGCGTTCGCTGCGATCGTCTACGGCGGGGTGTATTCGGTTCTGTGGGTGATGTTTTGGCCGGTGCGAGCGTGGATGAAGCGGAACCGGCCGGAGGAGTATGCCGCGAGTCAACAGAAGTAATGCGAATGTTGAGTCGTGGAGCCTCAGTAGCGATCGACGTGTCGCCACCGGTTGTGAGGCCGCGCCAGATGGTGACGGGGAAGGTGTCGGGAATCCGACCTGTGGACCGGGTGGTGTCGGCAACAATGGAGTGGGGCTATCGGAACTTCTACCGCTACCACTGGGCGGGGCGGGCTGACTCGGCGATGGCTGAGCTTGGTCGCGAGCTGTGGCTCTACGGTGATGTGGGGATCAACGCTGGCGGAGACCGCGACAGCGATGAGTGGGTTGGTGTCACCAGGCTCAGTCTTCCGGTGGTCGGAGGCGTGTTCACAGGTGGCTCATCGACATTTCGGGTCCCGTCGTGGGCGCCCGCTTCATCACCGGAGATAGCGCGGTGGTCGTGCCGTGCTGTCGTAGAGCGCACCGTGCGCGATATCGATGCGTACGGTGATTTCGTTGTCAGGGTCAACCGTGCTGAAGCCACCGAGGACGATGGCGGTGTCGAGGTGATCATGGGTGACGGCGAGACGGTGATCGATATCGAACTGGTGTCATCGGTTTTCGTGGCCGGCGAGGTCATTCGGGGTCAGGTACGCCTCACGCCGACCAGGAATCTCCCGGACGGTGATATCGGGGTGTGCTGGCGGAGGAGCCGTGAATCTCACCCACTCACCCGGACACCGAGTCGCGGTCAGGCAATTGATGGCCCGAATCGCGCCGTGGCCGAGCGCGTTCGGTTGCGCGCAGGCGAACAGATCACTCTGCCGTTCGAGTTGGCGTTGCCGGCCGATGCCGCTCCGACCGCGAATGCGGTGCACTCCTCAATGAGATGGTCTGTGCACGCGCGGCTTTTCTATTCGGGCCTGTCGGCGCATCTCACCGAACGGGTGCTGCGGCCGATCATCGTTGTCAACGACCCCTGACCGCAACGGTGCGCGTCCCGGGGTCAACCCAGCGCGGCGCCGCCGACACGCGTCGGGTCGCGCACATGACAGCATCACCACACGTAGCTGATCCGGTGTCGGTCAGTCGTATCTGGTGCCCTGACTGACCAGGATCTTCTCCGAAAGTTGGCGCCGACTGGTATGTATTGACGCGTGATCAAGATGCTCGCCGGCCTGGCTGCGGCCACTGCGGCCACGGTATCCACGGTGGCACTGGTCGCCGCGCCCATGGCCCGTGCCGGTGACCCCGAGGCCGAGCGGGCCTACCTCACCGAGTTCCACCAGGCGGTGCCGATCGTGCCGATCGTCACGTGGGGCGACAAGCAGAGCCTGGAGCTGGGATACACCATCTGCCGGGCCGCTCACGACGGCATCGACCTGGACCACTACCGCAACAGCCCCTGGCAGGGCCGAGCGGTCGACCCGGCGCTGCGGCACCTGTGCCCGGGCGCCGCCGCCGGCTGACCAAGGGCCCGTTACGGCCGGTAGCTGACCAGGAAATTGCCCAGCCGCTCGATGGCGCGGGCCAGGTCGCGCGCCCACGGCAGCGTCACCACACGTAGGTGATCCGGTGCCGGCCAGTTGAACCCGGTGCCCTGGGTGACCAGGATCTTCTCCGATATCAGCAGGTCGAGGACGAGTTGTTCGTCGTCCTCGATCTCGTAGACCTCCGGGTCCAGCCGGGGGAAGGCGTACAGTGCGCCTGCCGGCTTGACGCAGGTCACGCCGGGGATGTCGTTGAGCTTGGTCCAGGCGACGTCGCGCTGTTCGAGCAGCCGACCGCCCGGCAGCACCAGGTCGTCGATGCTCTGATAGCCGCCGAGGGCAACCTGGATCGCGTGCTGGGCCGGCACATTCGGGCACAGCCGCATGTTCGCCAGCAGGTTGATGCCCTCGATGAAGCTGCTCGCGTGCTCCTTGGGGCCGGTGATGGCCAGCCAGCCGGCCCGGTAGCCGGCCACCCGATAGGCCTTGGAAAGCCCGTTGAAGGTCAGGCACAACAGATCCGGCGCCACCGTCGCCATGTTGATGTGCTCGGCGTCGTCGTAGAGGATCTTGTCGTAGATCTCGTCGGCGAGCAGCAGCAACTGGTGCTTGCGGGCCAGGTCGGCGATGCCGGTGAGGACCTCGCGGCTGTACACCGCGCCGGTGGGGTTGTTGGGGTTGATCACCACCACAGCTTTGGTGCGCTCGGTGATCTTGGACTCCAGGTCGGCGAGGTCGGGCTGCCAGCCCTGGGTCTCGTCGCACAGGTAGTGCACCGGGGTGCCGCCGGCGAGCGACGTCGACGCCGTCCACAGCGGGTAGTCCGGCGCCGGGATCAGCACCTGGTCGCCGTTGTCCAGCAGCGCCTGCAGCGTCATCGTGATCAGCTCGGAGACCCCGTTGCCCAGATAGACGTCGTCGACGTCGAACCGGGGGAAGCCGTCGACGAGCTCGTAGCGGGTCACCACCGCGCGCCGGGCCGGCAGGATGCCCTGGGAGTCGGAGTAGCCCTGCGCGTAGGGCAGCGCCTGGATCATGTCGCGCATGATCACGTCGGGTGCCTCGAAACCGAACGGCGCCGGATTGCCGATGTTGAGTTTGAGGATGCGGTGGCCCTCGGCCTCCATCCGGGTGGCGTGGGCATTCACCGGGCCGCGAATCTCATAGAGCACGTCCTGCAGCTTGGTCGACTGCGCGAACGTCCGCTGCCGGTGCTGGCCACCGGTGAGGTGCCAGGGCAGCTGATGCGTGGTCATGCCGACGATTCTCCCACGGCCGATCAAGTCTTTTTCCGGTCGTAGTCACCGTTCGATACCAAACTGTGCCGGACACGACCGCATTGTCTGTGGCGGCCTCTCCGAATTCTGACTTTGAAGACTGTTAACTGACTGCAGGAATGAGGAACGGAGCGGAATGAAACGGGCAATAGCACGCCAACTGGGCGCGGTGGGTGCCACGACTGTCGTAGTCATGCTGGGTTCGGCGATTCCTGCCGCCGCCGTTCCGTCGGGTGGTGTCTATGCCATCGATGACGGCGGCGACGGCTTCTTCATCGTCGTCAGGCCGACGTGCGTCACCGACGGGTGTACCGCCGATATCACCAGCAATCGGGGCTGGAACGGCATTGCCACCCGAGCCAACGGGCGGTGGGATTTCAAGATCGAGAAACCGGACGGGGTCGTTTGCGAAGACGGCAGCTACGCGCCGGTGGTCATCGACTACTCGGTTGACGCCGTCACCCTGGAGGGGGTGCTCACCGCCGACTCCAACGGCAGCTGCCCGGGTGGTCAGGTCACCCGGGAGCCGTTCCGGCTGCGAAAGATCGCCAACGCCTCCTAGCGCTTGCCCGGCGGCCGAGCACCCTTGGCGATGCCCAGCCCCTTGACCGGGGGTGCCGGCGGGGCAGCGGTATCCCCGGACGCGGGTTGCTGCGGTTCCGGCGCGGGCTCGGCAGCCGGTTCGGGCTGTGCCGGGGCCGCCTTCTTGGCGCCGGGCCGCTTGGCGCCGGCCGCGATGCCCAAGCCCTTGACTGGCGGCTGGGCAGCCGCCGGTGCCGGCTCGACCGGTGCGGCTTCGGCCGGTTCCGTGTCGGCGGGTGCCGGTGTCGCCGCCGCCGGTTTCTTGGCGCCGGGCCGCTTGGCACCCGCCGCCATCCCCAGCCCCTTGACCGGGGCCGTGGCCGGCGCGGCCGCCGGTTCGGCGGGCGCGGCCGCCGCGGTCTCCCCGGCGGGTGCGGATTTCTTCGCACCGGGGCGCTTGGCGCCGCCGGCAATGCCCAGGCCGGTGACCGGCTTGGCGGTCTCGGTCTGAGGTTCTGCCTGGGGTTCTGCCTGGGGCGCAGCCGCAACCGCGGCGGCCGCCGGCTCGGCCACCGTCGCGGGCACGGGCGGCGCGGCCTCGGTCCTGCGGGCAGCCTGCTTGGCGGCGGTGCCCTTGGGTGGCAGCGTCACCGTGCTGAGGTCCAGTGAGTCGAGCAGCATCTGCGCGATGTCGCGTACCTGGACGCCTTCGCGGCCGGCGGCCTCCTGGCGGTCACCGACACCGTCGTTGATCATGATCCGGCAGAACGGGCAGGCGGTGGCGATGGTGGTGGCCCCGGTGGCCAGCGCCTCGTCGACCCGCTCGTGGTTGACCCGCTTGCCGATGTGTTCCTCCATCCACATCCGCGCGCCGCCGGCGCCGCAGCAGAACGACCGGTCGCGGTTGCGTGGCATTTCGATGAGGTTGGCGCCGGCCGCGGTGACCAGTTCGCGGGGCGGCTCGTAGACCTTGTTGTGCCGGCCCAGGAAGCACGGGTCGTGGTAGGTGACATCCTGCGACATGGGGGTGACCGGCACCAGCTTCTTGTCCCGGACCAGCCGGTTGAGCACCTGGCTGTGGTGCAGCACGCTGTAGTGGCTGCCCAGCTGAGGGTATTCCCGGTTGATGGTGTTGAAGCAGTGCGGGCAGCTGGCGATGATCTTGCGATCGACGGTCGCCACGCCCTCGAACAACTCGTCGAGCGTCTCGACGTTCTGGGTGGCCAACTGCTGGAACAGGAACTCGTTGCCGGAGCGGCGGGCCGGGTCACCCGTGCAGGTCTCCCCGGTGCCCAGCACCAGGAACTTGACCCCGGCTGCTGCCAGCAGTTCGGCGACTGCCTTGGTGGTCTGCTTGGCCTTGTCCTCGTAGGCGCCCGCGCAGCCCACCCAGAACAGGTACTCGAAGCCGTCGAAGCTCTCGACGTCCTGGCCGTAGACCGGGATGTCGAAGTCCAGTTCGTCGATCCAGGCGGTGCGCTCACTGGCGTTCTGGCCCCACGGGTTGCCCTTGAGTTCCAGATTCTTGAACAGCGCGCTGAGCTCGGTCGGGAACTCCGACTCCACCAGCACCTGGTAGCGGCGCATGTCCACGATGTGGTCGATGTGCTCGATGTCCACCGGGCACTGCTCGACGCACGCGCCGCAGTTGGTGCACGACCACAGCACGTCCGGGTCGATCACCCCGCCCTGCTCCGCGGTGCCGACCAGCGGCCGGGCGGCCTGTTCCGGCCCGTGGCCGCCGACCCGCTCGAAGCCCTTCTCCGGTACGTGGTGGCCCGGGACGTGTGGGGCCTTGGACAGGTCGACCTCGCCGGTCGGGGCTTCCTTCTCGCCGAGCAGGTAGGGTGCCTTCGCCATCCAGTGGTCCCGCAGGTCCATGATCAGCAGCTTCGGGCTCAACGGCTTGCCGGTGTTCCACGCCGGGCACTGCGACTGACAGCGCCCGCACTCGGTGCAGGTGGCGAAGTCGAGCATGCCCTTCCAGGTGAAGTCCTCGATCTTGCCGCGGCCGAACACCGCGTCCTCCGGCGGGTCCTCGAAGTCGATCGGCTTGCCGTCGTACTCCATCGGCAGCAGCTCACCCAGCCCGTCGGGCAGCCGTTTGAAGGTGACGTTGATCGGCGCCAGGAAGATGTGCAGGTGCTTGGAGTGCAGCACGATGACCAGGAAGGCCAGCATCACCCCGATGTGGGCGAGCAGTGCGCCGGTCTCGACCCATTCGCTGGCGGCCGGGCTCAGCCCTTCCATCAGTCTGCCCATCAGGTGGGACAGGTACGCGCCGTTGCCGTAGGGAAGGGTCTTGTTGTTGACCGCCGCCCCGCGGAGTGGCAGGAACGTCAGCACCACCAGCCCGATCATGATCAGGATCAGCCAGGCGCCACCGTTGTGCGACCCGTAGAAGCGTGACGCCCGGCCCAGTTCGCGCGGGTTGCGGATGATGCGGATGATCATGAACACCACGATCGAGATGCTCACGGCCGTGATGAAGAAATCCTGCAGGAAGCCCAGCGCGTTCCAGGTGCCGATGATCGGGATGTGGAAGTCGGGTTTGAACAGCAGCCCGTAGGCCTCGATATAGACGGTCAGCAGGACCAGGAACGCCCACATGGTGAAGAAGTGCGCCAGGCCCGGGATCGACCACTTCAGCAGCTTGGCCTGCCCGGCCACCTCTTTGATCTGGGTCCAGACCCGGGTGGCGGCATCGGCGGTGCGGCCGCTCGCCGGCTGGCCCGACATGATCAGCCGGTACAGCCAGAAGACCCGGCGGGCGGCGAAGAACCCGACGATCGCCGTCCCGGACAGGCCGAGGATCAGCCGGATCAGCATCTGGGTGTGCTCGGTGGTCACGGAGCGTCTCTCCAATCCGTCAGTTACCCGGCAGTAACGGGTTTGAAGTTACTGATCGGTAACTTAACTTTCCTGCCTGCTCATAGTGCCAGCCTGGGGTGACCGGCCGCTGCGCAGGCTGACCCAACCCTATCGGTCGCCGGCGGATGGGCTGAGCGGATTGACTCAGCTATTCGCCGCCGGTGGGTGCCGCCGCCGTCGTCATCGTCGGGGCCGCGGCGGTTGTCGACGGCGCGGGCTGCGTTGTGGTCGACGGCGGTGCCGCGCTGGTGGTGGGCTGCGTGGTGGGCTGCGTGGTCGTCGTTACGGGCTGCGTCGTCGTGGTGGTCGTCGTTACGGGCTGCGTGGTGGTGGTTGTGGTGGTCGTGGTGGTCGTGGTGGTGGTCGGTGGGGTAGTGCTGGCCGTGCTGGATTCGGTGCTGGTCGCGCTGGGGGGTGGCGGTGGAATCGGCGACGGCGGCGTGGCGCCGTCGGGTGCGGTGACCGTCACCGTGGCGGGTTCGGCGGGCGGCTGCGATTCCGGGCCGGCGGGCCGGGCGGGCGTGCTGAGGTGCGTGTCGTGGGCCGGCTTGCCATCGCTGGTCAGCGTGTATGCCAATCCTCCGGTTGCCGCCAGGGCTAGCGCCGCCATCAGCCCGAACAGCACCACCGGCCGTTTGTGCCAGGCCGGCGGTCCCGGCTCGGCGGCCTGGGGGCCGGATTCGGCGGGGCCCGAACTGTAGGAATCGGCGGGGCCCGAGCTGTAGTCGGCGCCGGAGTAGGGCACCGGTTCGTAGGCCTTGGAGTCGTCCTGCGACCAGGCCAGCGCCCGGAAGGTGGCCGACTGGTCACCGTCGGATGCCGACTCGCCGGCCGCTGCGCCGGCGGCGCCGGCGGCCCAGGCCGTGGTGGCCATGCCGGTCGGGGTGTCCTCGACGGCTGCCGTTGTGGTCGTGATGTCCGGTTGGGCTCGGTGCGTGGCCAGCAGTGCCGCCCCGATCGCCGCACTGCAACCGGGGTCCGGCGCGGTGAGCACCGGAACCCGGAAGCGCTGGGAGAGTTGCGCGCCGATGATCGGGATGGCGGCGGCCCCGCCGACGATCCCGATCGCGGACAGGCTGGCCGTTGTGATGCCGTTGCGTGCCAACGACTCTGCGAGAGCGTCGAGAACTCCGGTCAGCGGCGCTGCGATGATGTTCTCCAACTCGGCGCGGCTTAGCGCGATGTCGCCGCCGAACCCGGGCAGGTCGACCGGGATGCCGGTCACGGTATGTTCGGACAGCCGTTCCTTGGCCGATCGGCACGCCTCACGCAGAGCGGTCAGCGAGCCGACCGCCGCGGTGCCGGCGGGTGTGGCGCCGTCGACGTCGCCCGCCCGGGTCAGCAGGTGGTCCACTATCGCCTGGTCGACCTGTTCGCCGGCGAAGGTGCCGCGGCGCACGGTCGAACCGATCGGCGCATAGTTCGCGGCGGCGTCGAACAGGCTGATGCTGGTGCCGCTGCCGCCGAAGTCGCACAGCGCCACGACGCCGGCCGGCGGCAGCCCTGGCTGGGTGCGCAGCCGGGCCAGCGCCGCGGTCGCATCGGAGATCAGCACCGGCGGTACGCCGCCGGGCGACAAGCCGGCTTTGGACCGCACCGCGGCCCGCAGTGCCGCAACCGGCGCCGGACCCCAATGCGCCGGGACGGCAATGCCCACCGGTGTGCCGTAGCCGGCCGAGCGGGCCAGTGCGTTCAGGGCGTCGGCGGTCAACTCCTCGGCGCGATGGGTCGACCCGTCCGCGGCCACCAGCGGTGCCGGGCCGCCGACCCGCTCCACGAAGCCGTGCACCGTCAGGCCGCCGCCGGTCAGATTCGGGTTCTCTTCGGGCACCCCGACTTCGGGGGCCCGCTGGCCGAACAGGGTCAGCACCGCGCGCCGCACCGCCGGTGGGTTCCCGGCACGCGCCGCCACCAGATTGACCGTCCCCACCGAGAGGCCCAGTGAATCGGTCATCGGCCGGGCGGCAGGTGGATCACGGTGGGCAGCGACGGCAGCGTCGGCAGCGTGATCTCCGACGGCAGCGTCGGCAACCGAAACCTGGATGTGGTGGTCGTGGTGACCGGTGACGCGGTCGTGTTCGGCGACTCGGTGGTGGTCGCGGGGGTCGGCGCTTCGGTGGCGGTCGTCGTGTTCGGCGGCGCCGTCGAGGCGACGCTCGAATCGGGGGTGGTCTCGGTGGTTGTCTCGGTGCGGGTGGCCGAAGTGCTGGCAGGTGAGGTGGACGATGTGATGGGCGTGCCGGAACCGGAGTCGGTGCCGATGAGCTGGATGATGCCCCAGAGCAGGACCGCGATCAGGATCGCAGAGAGCACGCCCCAGCCGACCAGGACCGCGGGCTTGAGGTACCACGGGGTTTGCGGGGTTTCGGGCGGGCCGGGGGGCTGGTCGACCGGCCCCCCGGCACCGCCACCCGGTGCGCCGCGGTAGTCGGCGAACCTGGTCGGCTCGTCGGGGTCCCCCTGCGGTCCGTAGCGTGCCACGGGCATCGATGGTAGGCGCTGCAGCTACGGGGATGCCGTTGCGACACTGGCCGCTCGCTGAGTTGCCGCCGGACGCCGGTTACCGGCCCGGCACCGTGATCACGGTCGGCACCTCCGGCAGCTTGGGTATCGGCGGGATGGTGATGACCGAGGGCAGCGACGGCAGGTGGGGTCGGTGGTGTGTCGGCTCGCTGGCGGGCGGTTCGCCCGACGGCGGGGCCTGACCGGGCGGTGTTCCGCCACCGGCGGGGGCGCTCGACGCCGTCGTGGTGGTGGTCGGGCTGGTCGTGGTGGTGGTGGTCGTGATGGTGGTGGTCGGGCTGGTCGTGGTGGTGGTCGTCGGGGTGGTGCTCGGGGTGGGGCCTTCGTCAGAGCCGCTGCCGACCAACTGGATGATGCCCCAGATCACCAGGGCGAGCATGATTGCGACGAGGGTGATCCAGGTGATGAGCACCGGGCGCTTGCGAAACCACGGGGTGGGAGCGCCATCCTGGGGCGGACCCATCTGGCCGGGTTCCGGCATGCCCGGCGGCGGTTGCTGCTGCTGGGCGCCGTAATCGGCGTAGTACGTCGGTGCGTCACCCGGACCGAACACCGGGCCCGGGGGAATCGGCGGCGGGCCGTACGAATGGGGCGGGTGCCCGCCGAAATCGGCCGATTGGGTGGGATCCTCGCCGGGCTGGCTCGGGTTGCCGGGAGAGTCGTAGCGCGCCATTTCGCCGATGGTAGCCGTTGTTTCAGAACGTTTCGACGTTGTCGATGCTGACGAACATGCCGTGGCCGGTGTTGACGTTGGTGAACCGGGTGCCGTCGATACTCGCCGCGATCATCCACCCCTGTGCCTCGTAGTCGCGGTACTCGATGGCGACGACCGGGATGTCGCCGAGGTTGCCCAGCACCCATTCGACGGTGCCGTCGGAGCTGACGCTGACGCCGTTGGCGTGCTGACCGTCCTGGAGCGGAGAATTGGTGAACTCGGCCTCGCAGCCGACGCTCTCCGACGAGATCTGGCACCGGGTCTGGCCCGATTTCGTCTCGATGAACACATAGCCGTTCTCGTCGGGCGGCAACGGGATGGCGCCCGACGGCACCGCCGGCGCCGACGACGGTGCCGATGGCGCGGTCGTGGGTCGGGGTGTCGGGAATGCGGGCTCGGTCGGCCCGGCGCCGGGTGACGCGATCGGCCTGCCGTCGATGGTGCTGCTGCAGCCGGCGACGATCAGTGCGCCGACCGCCAGCCACCCGCCGGCTACCCCCAGCTTCGCTCGATCCTTAACCCGCACTGCACTCCCCGGCGCCGATCTGTCAGCTCAGCGTACGCAGGGGGCGGCACAGCCGGCCGCAGTGACGCGCGGGGCCGGCCGGTGTCAGGAAAAGTCCCGAAACGCCAGTGCGAACCCCACCATCGCGATGACCGCGGCAGCGCCGTAGCCGAGGATCGACCACCAGCCGGCGTGCAGGTAGGCGGTGAGGGCCACCATCGCGATGGCGAGGAAGACCAGCACCATGCCATACAGCGGTGGGCGGGCGGCGTAACGGTCACGGCTCACTGGACTACCTTCCTGACGTCAGCGCTTCCAGATGGGGCGTTGATGCACCCGAGGTGCCACCAGGTCACTGCCCTGCTCGCTGGACGCAATTGACGTCCACCATGAGATCTGCGGGCCCTGGCGGTTGCCCGGGGCGTGTCGACCGTCGATAGGGCTGAGCGCCAACGCCGAGACTGGCTGCGAGCGCCGATCAGTGAGCGAACCGGCAAACACGTCCCGGCACCAGCGGCACCAGAAAAGACGGGTGCCTCCGCACTGGAGCAAGCAGCGAGGAGGCTGACATGAAGTCTGCCAGCACCACCCCCACCAACGCCATGAAGTTGCCCGAAGAACCACCCGGCGGGGTGACCGCCGGCGTGGACTGGGCCCGCGACGGCCACGCGGTCAGCATCGTCGATGACCGAGGCCGCGAACCGGACCGCGCCACGGTGGCGCATACCGCTGCCGGACTGCGGGAACTGGTGGCCTTCCTGGGCCGCCACGGGGCGGGCGAGGTCGCCATCGAACGCCCCGACGGGCCCGTCGTCGACACCCTGCCGGCCGCCGGGCTGACGGTGGTAGTGGTCTCCCCGAATCAGGTCAAAAACCTGCGCGGCCGCTACGGCTCGGCCGGCAACAAGGACGACCGCTTCGACGCATTCGTGCTCGCCGACACCTTGCGCACCGATCGCGCCCGCCTGCGCCCACTGGTCCCCGACACCGACGCCACCGTCGCGTTGCGCCGCGCCTGCCGTGCCCGCAAGGACTTGGTGAATCACCGTGTGGCCGTTGCCAATCAGCTGCGCGCACACCCGCGTAACGTGCTGCCTGCTGCCGTGGGATTGTTCAAAGACATCGACTCCGTGATCAGCCTGGCGTTCCTGACCCGGTTCGACACCCAGGACAAGATCGACTGGCTGACCCCCAAGCGGCTCGGTGACTGGCTGTCCAAGCAGGGCTACTCCGGCAAGGTCGACCCCGCCATACTGCACCGCCGCATGCTTGACGCCGCCCCCGGCGCAACCGGCTCCCACGGAAGCATCCAGGCCCATATCACCGCCAGCTACGTCGCGCTGCCGGGCACCCTGGTCGCGCAGATCAAGGTGCTCTCGTCCCAGATCGACGCACAACTCGACGCCCACGCCGACGCCCACATCTTCACGTCCCTGCCGCGGGCCGGCCGCGTCCGCGCCGCCCGGCTGCTCGCCCAGATCGGGGACTGCCGTGCTCGATTCCCCACCCCGGAGTCGCTGACCTGTCTGGCCGGTGCCGCGCCTTCTACGCGCCAGTCCGGCAAATCCCGCATCGCCGGCTTCCGCTGGGCTTGCGACAAACAACTCCGCGATGCCGTCACCGACTTTGCCGCCGACACCCGTCTGGCCAATCCCTGGGCCGCTGACCTCTACGACAGAGCCCGAGCCCGCGGCCACGACCACCCCCACGCCGTGCGAATCCTCGCCCGAGCCTGGCTGCACATCATCTGGCACTGCCGGCAAGACAACCTCGCCTACGACCCCACCAAGCACCGCGCACTCCAACGCGCCCTCGCTCAAAACGAGGCGGCTTGACATAGGGCTTCTCATGGCATCACCCTTCCGGCTCGGCTGCCTGTGCGACGCCGGCCTGGGGTTGTTCCGGAGTGGCCGACAACTGCTCGGTGGTGGCCCGCACCCGGTGGCGCACCAGGTACCAGCCACCGATCAACAGCGGTATACCCACGATCAGGGTGCCGCGAACCCACGGGCCGCTGCGCGCGTCGGCCACCATCAGCACCAGCACGCCGGCCAGGAACACCAGGGTGGCGTAGCCGCTGTAGGGGGTCAACGGCATCCGAAAACCGGACCGCCGCAGCACACCGGCTCTGGTCAACCGGTAGAACCGCAGTTGGCACAGCACGATCGTCGCCCACGCGGTGACAACGCCGAGGGCGGCGATGTTGAGCACGATCTCGAAGGCCTGACCGGGTTTGACCGCGTTGAGCCCGACCCCGCACAGGCCGATGGTGGCGGTCAGCAGGATGCCGCCGTACGGCACCCCGTTGGCGGACATCCGGCCGGTGAACCCCGGTGCGCTGCCGTTGACCGCCATCGAGCGCAGAATCCGGCCGGTGGAGTACAGGCCGGCGTTCAGGCTGGAGAAGGCCGCGGTCAGCACCACCACGTTCATCAGGCTGCCGGCGCCGGTGAAACCGATCTTGGCGAAGAACGTGACGAACGGGCTCTCGTGTTCGTGGAAGGCGGTGTAGGGCAGCAACAACGACAGCAGCACCACCGATCCGACGTAGAAGATCGCGATGCGCGCCACCACCGAGTTGATCGCCCGCGGCATGATCTTCTCCGGCTCCGGGGTTTCGCCGGCCGCGGTGCCGACCAGTTCGACCGCGGAGTAGGAGAACACCACGCCGGAGGTGACCAACACCAGCGGCAGCAGGCCGGTGGGCAGGAATCCGCCGTTGTCGGCCCACAGGTGCAGGCCGGTGGCCGAGCCGTCGACGGGGTAGCGACCGCCCAGGAAGATCGTCCCCACCACCAGGAACGTCATCAGCGCCAGCACTTTGATCAGCGCGGCCCAGAACTCCAGCTCGCCAAAGAGTTTCACCGAGATCAGGTTCATCGACACCACCGCCAGCAGGGCGATCAGCGCCAGCGTCCACTGCGGGACCGCTTCGAACAGCCGCCAGTAGTGGAAGTAGCTGGCGATCGCGGTGGTGTCCACGATGCCGGTCATCGCCCAGTTCAGGAAGTACAACCAACCCGCCACGAAAGCTGTTTTCTCCCCGAAGAATTCCCGGGCATAGGACACGAACGACCCCGACGACGGGCGGTGCAGCACCAGCTCGCCGAGCGCCCGCAGGATCAGGAACACGAACCCGCCGCAGATCGCGTAGACGACGAACAACCCGGGCCCGGCAGTGTGCAGCCGGCCGCCGGCGCCGAGGAACAGCCCGGTCCCGATCGCGCCGCCCAGCGCGATCATCTGCAACTGTCGGGGGTGCAGATCCTTGTGGTAGCCCTCGTCCTCGGCGGCGAGCAGGTCCGCGGGCGCCGGTGGGTGCGGCGTGCCGGGCAGGGATGGCATCGCGTCAGGCTATCGGACGGGTCGCGATTTCCGGCGCCCGGCGGCGCCGCCCGCTGCTAGATTTCATCGACCGACCCGGGTCGATGAGAGGGCAAGCGATGGCCGCTTCCGGTGGACTGCTTTTCAATCCGAACAGCTACGACCCCGCGCGCTTCGACGCCGAGACGCGCCGGCTGCTGCGGGCCGTCATCGACTGGTTCGAGGCCCGCGGCAAGGCGCGGCTGCTCGCTGACGACCTGGACGCGGTGTGGGTGACGGACTTCCTGGACTTCATCAAGCGGGAGCGGATCTTCGCGACCTTCCTCACGCCGTCGGAGTTCGGCGGCGGGGACCCGAACAAACGCTGGGACACCGCGCGCAACGCCGCGCTGAGCGAGATCTTCGGCTTCTACGGGCTGGCCTACTGGTACGCCGAGCAGGTCACCATCCTGGGCCTGGGGCCGATCTGGCAGAGCGAGAACATCAAGGTCAAGCAGCGCGCGGCCGAGCAACTCGAGGCGGGCGGGGTGATGGCGTTCGCGCTCTCCGAGCGCGAGCACGGCGCCGACATCTACAACACCGACATGCTGCTGACACCGGCACGCCAGGGTGACGACGAAGGCGTGGTGTTCCGGGCGTCGGGGCAGAAGTACTACATCGGCAACGGCAACGTCGCCGGCATGGTGTCGGTGTTCTCCCGGCGGACCGACGTCGACGGCGCCGACGGCTACGTCTGGTTCGTCGCCGACAGTGGGCACGCGAACTACCGGCTGATCGGCAACGTGGTGCACGGCCAGATGTACGTGAGCAACTTCGCGCTCGACGACTATCCGGTGCACGAGGAGGACATCCTGTGCACCGGTCCGGAGGCGTTCTCGGCGGCTCTCAACACCGTCAACGTCGGCAAGTTCAACCTGTGCAGCGCCTCGATCGGGATGTGCGAGCACGCCTTCTACGAGGCGATCAGCCACGCCAACAACCGCATCCTGTACGGCAACCCGGTCACCGATTTCCCGCACGTGCGGGCCAGCTTCGTCGAGGCCTACGCCCGGCTGGTCGCGATGAAGCTGTTCAGCGACCGTGCCATCGACTACTTTCGCAGTGCCGGCCTCGACGACCGGCGCTACCTGCTGTTCAACCCGGTAACCAAATCCAAGGTGACTTCCGAAGGTGAGCGGGTCGTCACCCTGCTGTGGGATGTGCTGGCCGCCAAGGGCTTCGAGAAGAACACCTACTTCTCCGAAGTCGCGCGCCTGATCGGTGCGCTGCCGCGACTGGAGGGCACGGTGCACGTCAACGTCGCGCAGATCCTGAAGTTCATGCCCAACTACCTGTTCAACCCGGCCTGCTACCCGCAGATCGGCACCCGCTCCGATCCGGCCGACGACGTGTTCTTCTGGGCGCAGGGACCGGCTCGCGGTGCCTCGAAGGTGCAATTCGCCGACTGGAATCCGGTCTACCAAGGCTTTTCGGAGGTGCCCAACGTCGCTTGCTTCTACGAGCAGGTCCGTGCGCTTCAGCAGTTGCTCACCACCGCCGCTCCGGACGCCGGCCAGCAGCGCGACCTGGATTTCATCCTGGTCATCGGGCACCTGTTCACGCTGGTCGTCTACGGCCAGTTGCTCCTCGAGCAGGCCGAACTCACCGGGCTGGACCGCGACCTGCTGGACCAGATCTTCGCCGTGCAGGTCCGCGACTTCTCCGGCTACGCCGTCGCGCTGCACGGCAAGCCCAGCTCCACTGTGGCGCAGCAGGACTGGGCACTGTCGGCGGTGCGCAAGCCGGTCACCGACGGCGGGGGTTTCGATCGGGTCTGGGAGCAGGTGCGCGGCTACGACGGCGCTTACGCGATGCGCCCCTGAACGTCAGAGGCCCAGCGGCCGCTTCTTGGTAGCGGTGAATTCGGCGTCGGTGAGCTCGCCGCGCTGGTGCATGCCGACAAGCCGGCGCAACTATTCGGCGATGCCGGGTTCGGCCGGCTGTTGCCGGCGACCCGGCCGCCGATCTCGATGTCCAGGTCGACCTGGGAGGCGGCGGAAGGGGGTGCGAGCAGCCGCCACGCACCACACCGCCGACCGTGCCGCCACCGTGGCGCCACCGTGCGCCGCGCCATCGCCGGACAGTAGCGCCGGAGGCCGGAAACGGGAGGCTGCCCCGCTCGGCCGGCCAGGCACTCGGGAGCCGAGGATCGGTCCGGGTGGCCGGTGGGAACAAACCGGTGGCGACACCCGTTGAGTCCGGTAAGTTGAGTCGAATGCGCTCAGGTCTGAGTTGACAGCCAACCCGGATCAACGACAGACTTGAGCACAGTTCACTCAGGCTTCGTAATTATCTACACACCAGTTAGCAGGAGGAAACCACCATGGCTCGTGCGGTCGGAATCGACCTCGGGACCACCAACTCGTGCGTCTCGGTCCTTGAAGGCGGCGACCCGGTCGTCGTCGCCAACTCCGAAGGCTCCCGGACCACCCCGTCGGTCGTCGCGTTCGCGCGCAACGGCGAGGTGCTGGTCGGGCAGCCGGCGAAGAACCAGGCGGTCACCAACGTCGACCGCACCATCCGCTCGGTCAAGCGCCACATGGGCACCGACTGGTCGGTGGAGATCGACGGCAAGGGTTACACCGCACAGGAGATCAGCGCCCGGGTGCTGATGAAGCTCAAGCGCGATGCGGAGGCCTACCTCGGCGAGGACATCACCGACGCGGTGATCACCGTGCCGGCCTACTTCAACGACGCGCAGCGCCAGGCCACCAAGGAGGCCGGCCAGATCGCCGGCCTGAACGTGCTGCGGATCGTCAACGAGCCGACCGCCGCCGCGCTGGCCTACGGGCTGGACAAGGGCCACAAGGAGCAGACCATCCTGGTCTTCGACCTCGGCGGCGGCACCTTCGACGTGTCGCTGCTGGAGATCGGCGAGGGCGTGGTCGAGGTGCGGGCCACCTCCGGTGACAACCACCTCGGTGGCGACGACTGGGACGACCGCGTCGTCGAGTGGCTGGTCGACAAGTTCAAGGGAACGTCGGGCATCGACCTGACCAAGGACAAGATGGCGATGCAGCGACTGCGTGAGGCCGCCGAGAAGGCCAAGATAGAGCTGTCGTCGAGCCAGTCGACCTCGATCAACCTGCCCTACATCACCGTCGACGCCGACAAGAACCCGCTGTTCCTCGACGAGCAGTTGACCCGCGCGGAGTTTCAGAAGATCACCCAGGACCTGCTGGACCGCACCCGCAAGCCGTTCCAGTCGGTGATCGCCGACGCCGGCATCTCGGTGTCGGCGATCGACCACGTCGTGCTGGTGGGCGGGTCCACCCGGATGCCCGCGGTGACCGATCTGGTCAAGGAGATGACCGGTGGTCAGGAACCCAACAAGGGTGTCAACCCCGACGAGGTTGTCGCGGTGGGTGCCGCGCTGCAGGCCGGGGTGCTCAAGGGTGAGGTGAAAGACGTTCTGCTGCTTGATGTCACGCCGCTGAGCCTGGGCATCGAGACCAAGGGCGGGGTGATGACCAAGCTGATCGAGCGCAACACCACCATCCCGACCAAGCGGTCCGAGACCTTCACCACCGCCGACGACAACCAGCCGTCGGTGCAGATCCAGGTCTACCAGGGTGAGCGTGAAATCGCCGCGCACAACAAGCTGCTCGGCTCCTTCGAGCTCACCGGCATCCCGCCGGCCCCCCGCGGTGTCCCGCAGATCGAGGTCACCTTCGACATCGACGCCAACGGCATCGTGCACGTCACTGCCAAGGACAAGGGCACCGGCAAGGAGAACACGATCAAGATCCAGGAGGGCTCCGGCCTGTCCAAGGAGGAGATCGACCGGATGATCAAGGACGCCGAGGCGCACGCCGACGAGGACCGCAAGCGCCGTGAGGAGGCCGACGTCCGCAACCAGGCCGAGTCGCTGGTCTACCAGACCGAGAAGTTCGTCGCCGAACAGCGGTCCGCCGAGGGCGGCTCGAAGGTGCCCGAAGACACCCTGACCAAGGTCGAGGCCGCGATCGGCGACGCCAAGAAGGCGCTGGAAGGCACCGATATCGGTGCCATCAAGTCGGCCATGGAGAAGCTGGGTCACGAGTCCCAGGCGCTGGGTCAGGCGATCTACGAGGCCACCCAGGCCGAGCAGGCGACCGGTGCTGAGGCAGGCGGTTCTGCCGCCGGTGCCGATGACGTCGTCGACGCCGAGGTGGTCGACGACGATCGGGAGGCGCAGTGAGCCAGGAAGACTCGGGTAATCCGCACGAGCAGGTGACGATCACCGACAGGCGTCGTATCGACCCCGAAACCGGTGAAGTACGCGCGGGTGTTTCCGGGCCGGCCCCCGGCGGGCCGGCGCCGGAGGCCCCGGCAGACATCGACTCCGCCGGCAAGGTCGCCGAGTTGACCGCGGATCTGCAACGCGTGCAGGCCGACTTCGCCAACTACCGCAAGCGGGCGCTGCGCGATCAGCAGGCGGCCGCGGACCGGGCCAGGGCCTTCGTGGTGACCGAGTTGCTCGGCATCCTCGACGACCTGGCCCGGGCGCGCAGCCACGGCGACCTGGAGTCCGGCCCGCTGAAGTCGGTTGCCGACAAGCTGACCGGCACGTTGGCGGGCCTCGGCCTGGCGCCGTTCGGGGCCGAAGGCGAGGCTTTCGACCCGCTGCTGCACGAGGCCGTGCAACACGAAGGCGAAGGCACCCATCCGGTGATCGGCAGCGTCATGCGGCAGGGCTACAAGCTCGGCGAGCAGGTGCTGCGGCACGCGATGGTCGGCGTTGTCGACACCGTTCCGGGAGACACGACCGATGGTGGCGCCGGTACCGCTGAGCAGGAAGCAGAATCGTAAAGACAACCGCATCGAGCAGGATGGACACCGGCGAGGAGGTGACGCGACATGGCTCAGCGTGAGTGGGTCGAGAAGGATTTCTACAAGGAGCTGGGCGTCTCTTCCGACGCCGACACCGACGAGATTCGACGGGTGGCCAAAAAGCTGCTCGCCGAGAACCATCCCGACCGCAATCCCAACAATCCGGCCGCCGATGAGAAATACAAGGCGGTCGGGGAGGCCAGGGACGTCCTGCTCGACTCCGCCAAGCGCAAGGAGTACGACGAAACCCGTCGGCTGTTCGCCGGCGGCGGGTTCGGTCGGCGGCCGGGCGGCTTCGGCGGCGGCAGCCGTTTCGACATGGGCGGCGACGGCGCGGAGTTCAACCTCAACGATCTGTTCGGCGAAGCCGGTCAGACCGGCGGCGCCAACATCGGCGACCTGTTCGGCGGCCTGTTCGGGCGCGGCGCCCAGCAGCGGCCCAGCCGGCCCCGCCGCGGCAACGACCTGGAGACCGAGGCCGAGCTCAGTTTCCTGGAGGCGACCAAGGGTGTGGCGATGCCCCTGCGGCTGACCAGCCCGGCACCGTGCACCAACTGCCATGGCAGCGGCGCCCGTCCGGGCACCAGCCCGAAGGTGTGCTCGGCGTGCAACGGCTCCGGGGTGATCAGTCGCAACCAGGGCGCGTTCGGTTTCTCCGAGCCGTGCACCGACTGCCGCGGCAGCGGGTCGGTCATCGAGCACCCGTGTGCCGAGTGCAAGGGCACCGGACGGGCGTCCCGCACCCGCACCATCAACGTGCGAATCCCGCCGGGTGTCGAAGACGGTCAACGGATTCGGCTGGCCGGGCAGGGCGAGGCCGGGCTGCGCGGCGCGCCATCCGGCGATCTGTACGTCACCGTGCGGGTGCGGCCGGACAAGGTGTTCGGCCGCGACGGCGACGACCTGACCGTCACCATGCCGGTCAGCTTCACCGAACTCGCTTTGGGCACCACGCTTTCGGTGCCGACACTGGACGGCAAGGTCACCGTGCGGGTGCCCAAGGGGACCGCCGACGGCAAGATCCTGCGGGTGCGCGGGCGCGGCGTGCCCAAGCGCAGCGGTGGCCACGGTGACCTGCTGGTCACCGTCAAGGTCGCGGTGCCGCCGAATCTGGAAGGCGCCGCGCACGAGGCGCTGGAGGCCTACGCCGCCGCCGAGCGGTCCAGCGGCTTCGACCCGCGGGCCGGATGGGCGGGTAACCGGCCATGAGCAAGTCGGAGAGTTCCCGGACCTTCCTCATCTCGGTGGCCGCCGAGCTGGCGGGCATGCACGCGCAGACGCTGCGCACCTACGACCGTCTCGGTCTGGTCAGCCCGCGGCGCAGTTCCGGTGGTGGACGGCGTTATTCGGAGCACGACGTCGACCTGCTGCGCGAGGTGCAACGGCTCTCCCACGACGAGGGCGTCAACCTGGCCGGCATCAAGCGGATCATCGAGTTGACCAATCAGGTCGACGCATTGCGGTCGCGGCTCACCGAGCTGGCCGGTGAGCTGGAAGTGTTGCGCGCCAACCAGCGTCGTGATGTCGCGTTGCTGCCGAAGAGCACCGCCGTGGTGGTCTGGCAGCCCCGCACCTAACCCGCGAGCAGACGTGAAAGCCCCCTTGTGGGGGCCGATTCGGGTACTTTCGCGTCTGCTCGCGGTTAGACCCGGATGGAGAACTGGGCCACGCCCGGCTCGCCGGGGCGGGCCACCCGGTAGCCGCCACGGCGCAGCGCGTCGGTCCGCGCGGCCATCGGCTCGAAGCAGATCACCTCGTCGTCACCCGGGGCGAAGACCTGTGCGGCCGGGTAGCCCTCATCGAAGCGGACCTCGATGCGTCGGCCGCCGCCGGAGACCGCGAAGACGGCACCGGGTGGGACCTCGTCGTAGCCGTCGTCGAGGAATTTGTCCGCCAGCAGTTCGGTGGCCGCCGGGTGGGACTCCATCGCGCCGGTCGGGATACCCCACGCGTTGACCGGCCGGAACCGCATCGCCGGTGTTTGCACCTGCCAATCCGTGCGGGGCACGCCGGGAATCCGCAGGTACGGGTGAAACCCGAAACACAGCGGTACCTGCGCGCCGGTGGTGGCGGTCACCGTGGTCCGTACCGTCAGCGTGCGATCGGCCAGCGTGATGTCCAAGGTCAGCAGGTGTGGGAACGGAAACGAGGCCAGCAGTTCGGGGCGCGAGCCGAAGTCGACCTCGGCGGTCAGCCGGGACTCCAGTCGTGTTCTCACCTGCCAGTCGGGATAGCCGGCCAGGGTGCCGTGGATCGGAACGCCGTGCTGGTCGGTGCGGACGCCACCGGTGCCCGGCGTGAGGGTGACGACGGCGCCGTTGATGCCGTAGCCGTTGCTGCTCAACCGGTTGGCCCACGGGTACAAGATGGGCAGGCCCATCGTCTTGTGCTTGGCCACATAGGTTTCCAGTCCGCGGCGCTGGCCGAGCAGTTCGACTCCGCCATCGGAGAGCGACGTTCCGACCATCCCGGCACCGGGAACGAACGTCGCAGTCAGCTCTGATGACGGGTCACGCAGCGTGACGAATTCGAACGGGGTGGAAGAGCCTGCCGTGGAGCCGGTCATGGCCCGATTGTGCCACAAGCGTCACCCCGACAGTGGATCATGTTGAATTCGTTGCGGTGGTGCGCCTTTGGCGATCAGCGCGGTCTTGGTGGCGCGCACCATGCCCGGCCCGCCGCAGATCAGGATCTGCCGGTCGCCCCACCCGCCGTAGCGGGCGACCACCTCCGGCAGCCGCCCGGTCTGTCGCACGTGCAGTCCGCGTGGCGGCGTCACGTCGGCATAGTCGGCCGCCCACCGCGGGTCCTGCTGGTACTCCGACACCGGGGTCACCGACAGCCAGGGATTGTGGGCGGCGATCTGCCACAGCGTGGGCAGGTCGTAGAGCTCGCCGGGGTAGCGGCCACCGAAGAACAGGTGCACCCGCGGGTTGACGCCCCACCGGGTGAGGTCCATGAGGATGGCCCGTAGCGGCGCCAGCCCGGTGCTGCCGGCCACCATCAGCACGTCGCCGCCGTCCCGATCGACGTGCAGGGCGCCGTGCGGGCTGGACAGCCGCCACCGGTCGCCGGGGCGGGTCTCGTTGACGATCGCGGTGCTGACCATGCCGCCGGATACCGCGCGCACGTGGAACTCGATGCCGCCGCCGTCGTCGGCCGGAATGGCCGGTGACAGATACCGCCAACTCCGCGGACACTGTGGCACCTCGACCTTGACGTACTGGCCCGGGTAGTAGTGCAGCGGGCGGTCCAACTGCAGCCGGACGACGCCCAGATCCCGTGACGCCCGCCGGTACTCGACCACTGTGCCGTCCCACCAGGCCGGTCCGGTTTCGGCGTCGGCCGCACCGCTCATCACCCCGGTGATCAGGTTGAGTGACTGCCGGGCGGCGTCGTCGACGGCGTCGGTCCAGCTGCCGCCCAGCTGATCGCGCAGGGTGGCGTGCAGCACCTGCTGCAACGTCTGGTAATGGCGTTGGGCCACGCCGTATTTGCGGTGATCGCGGCCGAGTTGGGCCAGGAAGGCCACCGGCTCGCTGGCGCGCTGCGCGACCAGTTCGCCGTAGACCCAGCTCAGTGCGTGGGTGAACGCCGCCCGCTGGGCGGCCAGGTCGGCCGGGAACAGGTCGCGCACCGAGGGGTCGGCGCCGAACCAGCGAGTGAAGAACCGGCCGGCGAGGCCGTCGGCCGCGGCCGGATCCGACAGCGCCGAGTGCAGCACGCGCAGTGCATCGGTGTCGTCGAGGCCCATGGCCGCGATCTTAGGTCCGCTGCGCTGCGGGGCTGATTCCTTCGCCCCGGTGTGACCGGTGGCGGCGGGGCGGGTGACCGGCTACAGCGCGTGAATCCCGTTGTAGACCACCATTGATCCGATCAGGATCAGCACCGCCGCGAGCATCGCGGCATGCTGTTGCTCCATCCATGCCCGGAGCCGGGTCAGCGCGGCGTCGAGCCGGTCGCCGGCAGCGGCGTAGCCCAGGATCGGGATCGCCACCGACGATGCGGCGACGGCGAGAAAGAACGTGGCCGCCATCGCGGCGCCGGTGCGGCTCAGCCCGGCACTGCCGACCGCCAGTCCGGCCGCTGCGCACATGAACAGCACCTCGGGCCGTGCCACCGCCAGCGCCATCGCCGTGGCTCCGGCGCGCGTCGGGGTCATTGCGGTGAAGGATCGCAGCCAGCGGGGCATGTCGCCGTGGTGGTGCCGGGTCAGCCAGCGGTAGCCGCCGAAACCGATCAGCACCGAGCCGACCACGATGCGCAGCCACGAGGCCCACGCCGGCGGCGCCTCGTGCAGGCCGCCGAGCAGGCCGGAGGCCGCGGTGAAGAGCGCGGTCAGCCCTGCCAGCCCGATCAGCCAGCCGGCCAGAAACGCCAGCCCGGTTCGGCGCGGGTGCGATGCGTTGAGCACCAGCACCGCCGGGATGACGGTCAGCGGTGACAGCGCGATCACCAGCGCGAGCGGAATCAGGTCGGGAAGTTCGGAAACCCAGCCGGCGGTCACGCCAGCACCGTAGCCCAGCGTTCAGGCCGACCGTGCGCTTTGATGCGCGCCGTTGGGCGCGCCGCGCATGAAACCGCGCACTCGGCGCAGAAACTAGACTTGAGCGGAACAGACTCAACATTGACGGCGTTGGACAACCCGACGAGCATTTTTTACCAGACCCGAACGGAGGCGTCGTGGACTCATTCAACCCGACCACCAAGACCCAGGCGGCACTGACCTCGGCGCTGCAGGCGGCCAGCGCCAACGGCAACCCCGAGATCCGGCCCGAGCATCTGCTGTCGGCGCTGCTCACCCAGAACGACGGTATCGCCGCGCCGCTACTGGAGGCGGTCGGCGTGCAGCCCGCCGCCGTGCGTGCCGAAGCCGAACGGCTGGTGGGCCGGTTGCCACAGGCCAGTGGTGCCAGCGCGCAACCCCAGCTGTCCCGGGAATCGCTGGCCGCGATCACCGTCGGCCAGCAGCTGGCCACCGAGATGGACGACGAATACGTCTCCACCGAGCACCTGATGGTCGGCCTGGCCACCGGTGACTCCGAGGTCGCCAAGCTGCTCACCGGCCACGGCGCCTCGCCGCAGGCCCTGCGCGAGGCGTTCGCCCACGTCCGCGGCAGCGCCCGGGTCACCACCCCCGACCCGGAGGCCACCTATCAGGCGCTGGAGAAGTACTCCACCGACCTGACCGAACGGGCCCGCGAGGGCAAGCTGGACCCGGTCATCGGCCGCGACAACGAGATTCGCCGGGTGGTGCAGGTGCTGAGTCGGCGCACCAAGAACAATCCGGTGCTGATCGGTGAGCCGGGCGTCGGCAAGACCGCGATCGTGGAGGGCCTGGCGCAGCGCATCGTCGCCGGTGACGTGCCGGACAGTCTGCGCGACAAGACCGTCGTCTCGCTGGATCTGGGCTCGATGGTGGCCGGCGCCAAGTATCGCGGCGAGTTCGAGGAGCGGCTCAAGGCCGTGCTCGACGACATCAAGAACTCCGCCGGGCAGATCATCACGTTCATCGACGAGTTGCACACCATCGTCGGCGCCGGCGCCACCGGCGAGGGCGCGATGGACGCCGGCAACATGATCAAACCGATGCTGGCCCGCGGCGAACTGAGGCTGGTCGGCGCCACCACGCTCGACGAGTACCGCAAGCACATCGAGAAGGATGCCGCGCTGGAGCGCCGCTTCCAGCAGGTGTTCGTCGGGGAGCCGTCGGTGGAGGACACCGTCGGCATCCTGCGCGGGCTGAAGGACCGTTACGAGGTGCACCACGGGGTGCGGATCACCGACTCGGCGCTGGTCGCCGCCGCGACCCTGAGCGACCGCTACATCACCGCCCGGTTCCTGCCGGACAAGGCCATCGACCTGGTCGACGAGGCCGCGTCCCGGCTGAAGATGGAGATCGACTCCCGGCCGGTGGAGATCGACGAGGTCGAGCGGCTGGTGCGCCGGCTGGAGATCGAAGAGGTGGCGCTGAGCAAGGAGGACGACGAGGCGTCCAAGGAACGGCTGGAGAAGCTGCGCGCCGAGCTGGCCGACCAGAAGGAGAAGCTGGCGGAGCTGACCACACGTTGGCAGAACGAGAAGAACGCCATCGACGTGGTCCGCGAGCTCAAGGAGCAGCTGGAGGCGCTGCGCGGCGAATCCGACCGCGCCGAACGCGACGGCGACCTGGCCAAGGCCGCCGAACTGCGGTACGGCCGCATCCCCGAGGTGGAGAAGAAGCTCGAGGCGGCAGTGCCATTGGCCGCCGACAGCGGCACAGCCCGGGAGAACGTCATGCTCAAGGAGGAGGTCGGGCCCGACGACATCGCCGACGTGGTCAGCGCCTGGACCGGGATCCCGGCCGGCCGGCTGCTGGAGGGCGAGACCGCCAAGCTGCTGCGGATGGAGGACGAGCTGGGCAAGCGCGTTGTCGGGCAGCGCAAGCCGGTGCAGGCGGTGTCCGATGCGGTGCGGCGTGCCCGGGCCGGGGTGGCCGACCCCAACCGGCCGACCGGGTCGTTCCTGTTCCTCGGGCCCACCGGCGTCGGCAAGACCGAACTGGCCAAGGCGCTGGCCGACTTCCTGTTCGACGACGAGCGGGCGATGGTCCGCATCGACATGAGCGAGTACGGCGAGAAGCACTCGGTGGCCCGGCTGGTCGGGGCGCCCCCCGGCTACGTCGGCTACGACCAGGGCGGTCAGCTGACCGAGGCGGTGCGCCGCCGGCCCTACACGGTGGTGCTCTTCGACGAGGTGGAGAAGGCCCACCCGGACGTGTTCGACGTGCTGCTGCAGGTGCTCGACGAGGGGCGGCTCACCGATGGCCAGGGCCGGACCGTGGACTTCCGCAACACCATCCTGATCCTGACCTCCAACCTGGGCCACGGCGGCAGTGCGGAGCAGGTGATGGCCGCGGTGCGGGCCGCCTTCAAGCCCGAGTTCATCAACCGGCTCGATGACGTGCTGATCTTCGAGGGTCTCAACCCGGAAGAACTGGTCCAGATCGTTGATATCCAGCTGCAGCAGCTCGACAAGCGGCTGGCGCAGCGCCGGCTGAGCCTGGAGGTGTCGCTGGAGGCCAAGAAGTGGCTGGCCGATCGCGGTTTCGACCCGGTCTACGGGGCTCGCCCGCTGCGCCGGCTGATCCAGCAGGCCATCGGCGACCAGTTGGCGAAGCTGCTGCTGGCCGGCGAGGTGCACGACGGCGACACCGTGCCGGTGAATGTCGGCGCCGACGGGGAATCGCTGGTATTGGGCTGAGCGTCTGCTGTCGCCTTTCTGTCGGTTGCTGAATTCCGATTGGGTGGCGGATAGAATTGCCGTTTTCGTACGGTTAACGCCGTGCTCGGCGAAGAGGTGAGCCGCGATGAACGGTAAAATTTACCTTAAAGAAAATCATCGACGCGGCCACCGGATAAAGCGCCGTTGTCGCCGCGCGGTGGCGGCCGCCGGGCCGGCGGTCTTCGCGCTGGGGCTGACCGGGCTCGCGACCGCCCCGGACGGCCACGCCGACACCGAGGATCTGCTCGTCGCACCGGTCGTCGACGTCCTCGAGCAGGCCGTCGGCCTGGTGGCGTCCGCCCCGGCGGCGGCGCAGCTGGATGCGCTGCTGACGGATCTGGGGCAGGCGTGGGCGGCCAGTCCGCTGGGTCAGTCGATCGACAACGGACTGGTCACCCTGCTTGCCGGAACGGGCGGCAACTGGCTGTTCCCGGGCAGCGCGGCCGCCGCCGGCACCGGCACGGGCGGCACCGAGGACACCCTGACGAATGCCTTCGTCCCGCTGCAGATGAACAACACCACCCAGCCGCAGGTGAACATCTCCGTCGACGGCGGGCCGTCGATACCGGTGCTGGTGGACACCGGATCGGTGGGGCTGCTCATCCCGTGGTGGGATCTCGGCTTCAACGGCCTGACGCTTCCCATCGGGTTCGGCGAGGAGAGCTACGGCGGCGGCGACAATTACGGCTTCCACGTCTTCTATGCCGTGATGCCGTCATCGACGGTGGATTTCGGCAACGACATCTTCACGGGCACCGATATCGTCACCAAGCCGACCAGCATCGACGTCGAGCTCTTCGCCTGGCCGACTTCGCTGAACAGCCACCTCGGTGGCACCGCCGAGGGAATTCTGGGCATCGGCCCGAATGCGAACGGCCCGGGACCCAGCAGTCCGACCACGGCACTGCCCGGCGACCTCGGCCAGGGGGTGTTCATCGACCAGGCGCTCGTCACCAATTCCACCGGTTCCGAGGGCGTGCTCGGCTTCGGCCCCGACCCGCTGCGCGGCGGAGTCCCGGTGGTCGGCGTGCCGTATCCGGAGAGCAAGCTCGAGGTCAGCATCAATAACGGGCCGCTGCAGCCCGTCACCGGGGAGTTCGACTCCGGCGGTGTGTACGGGACCCTGCCCGCATCCATCCTCGGGTACACCCCGGACTCCGGAGTCGTCCCGGCCGGCACGCTGATATCGGTCTACACCCAGGACGGCGACCTGTTGTACTGGTATCTCACCAATGCGCAGAACGGCCCGACCGTCACCACCTCGAACACGATGATCACCGGGTATGTGCCATTCCAATTGCAGCCGGTCTACATTTCCTACAACCCCAGTGGTATCGGGACCGTGACATTCGGCTACAACCACTGAGAATTCCGCGACAAGACAGCGAGAAGAGGCGGTGTGCAAATGAACAGATTCGCTTCGGTGCTGGCTGCGGTCGCGGTGGCGGGCTGCCTCTCCCAGGTCTGCCTGCCGCCGGCGGCGCGGGCCGAATCCGGCGACCAGGCCGACGCCACGCAGGCGGTGCAGACCGTCTACCTACAGCGCCAGCGCGCCTGCACGCCCGCCATGCCGCCGCAGTTCCGTTCGATCACCTGGGAGAACTTCTACCCGGCAAGCGGGGGGAAGGGCCGCATCGTCGACGCCAACCCGCACCTCGGCGGGCCGTTCCAGGTGTACTACACCAAGCCGCGGGTCGGTCCCGCCGTCGCCTTCCCGGGTGCGGTGGCGGTGGGCCAGTGGGATGTCGTGCTCGAGTTCTGCTGACCGTCGGAGCCTCTTGTCAGCGTCCCTGACCTTGGGTTTTGGGTTTCCTTGAGAGTTCTCAGATCGCGGCACGGTGAACTCTTCGGTATGCTTTGCCACGATCTGGGTGGAAGGGCAGTGGCATGTCAGGTGGGTGGCGTCGCATGGGGGAGAAGCACCGTTCGGGCAGTGCTGAGCGGCACGGTCGGGGCCGCGTGAAGGCTACTGCGGTCGCCGGTGCCGGGGCGTTCCTGGTGCTGGGAACGGCGCCGCTGGCGGTCGCGCCAACGGCGCACGCGGACCTCGAGGACCTGTTCACACCCATCGCCGACGCCGTCAGCCTGGCCGCCACCGCGGTCGACCCGAACCTCGCCGGTGATCTCGCCACCGGCGTCGACCTGGACAGCGTGCTGGCACCGGCCTTGGCCGCGGTGGACCCGTTCGGGTCGCTGGACGGTCTGCTGGGCAACTGGTTCCAGACCCTGGTCTTCGACCCGATCCACGAACTCGGCCAGCTCTGGGTCGCCAGCCCGTTCGGGCAACTGCTGGACCCGCTGTTCAACTGGTCGGGCATCGCCACGCCGGCGGCAGGCACCGACACCTCCGCCTGGTCCTGGCTGTTCGGCGACACCGGCGCCGGTGGCACGGCGGCCGCGGCGGCCTCGGCGAACCCGGCAGCCAGTGCCGCCGCGCTGGAAACGGCGTCGGTCCCGCTGCGGATGCAGGCCATCACCGAGCCGGTGGTGGACATCTCCGTCAACGGCGGGCCGAGCGTGCCGGTCCTCGTCGACACCGGTTCGGCCGGCCTGGTGCTGCCGATCTGGGAGATGGGTCTGAACCAGCTCGCGTTCCCGACCGGGTGGGGCATGGGCGCGTACAGCGGTGGCCTGGCCTACGTGTACCTGACCATGCCGGCGACGGTGAATTTCGGCAGTGACATCGCCACGGGCACCGACGTCGTCACCCAGCAGACCAGCATCGACGCCGTCATCTTCGCCTACCCGACATCCTGGGACGCCCTGATAAACACCGGCGGCACCTGGAACAGCTTCTTCGCCCCCGCCGGGGTGGACGGCGTCCTGGGTATCGGGCCGAACGCGGTGGGCCCGACGCCGGACAGCATCGTCACCGCGGCGCTGCCGGGCAGCCTCGGTCAGGGTGTGCTGATCGACCAGGCCAACGGTGTGCTGCAGTTCGGTCCCAACCCGCTCGGCTCGACGGCGACCGCCGTGGCCGGGGCGCCGAATGCGCTGCTGGCGGTGTCGATCAACGGCGGTCCGCTGCAGTACAACGTTCCCAGCATCATCGACTCCGGCGGCGTCTACGGCACCATGCCGTCGTCGCTGCTCGGCTCGACCGGTGGAACCATACCGGCCGGCACCCAGGTTGCGGTCTACAGCAACGACGGTCACACGCTGCTGTACTCCTACCGGGTGTCGAACTACGCGCCGACGGTCATCTCCAGCGGCTCGATGAACACCGGCAACTACCCGTTCGCCCAGCAACCGGTGTACATCTCCAACGCCGGTAGAGGGACGACCATCTTCGGGGGTGTGTCGTAGTGACGCGGAGCACTCCTGATACCCGGTTGTGACCTGCTCGCATTCGTCCATCCCCGCCGTCAACCGATACGCTAGGCGCAATGGTCCCGCTCTGGTTCACCCTGTCCGCGCTGTGCTTCGTCAGCGCGGCGGTGCTGCTGTACGTCGACGTCGATCGGCGCCGCGGCCGCAGTAGGCGGCGCAAGTCCTGGGCACGGTCGCATGGTTTCGACTTCGAACGGGAGTCCACCCAGGTCGTCGAGCGCTGGCAGCGCGGCGTGATGTCGACGGTGGGCGATGCCCCCGCCCGCAATGTGGTGCTGGGGCAGCTCCGCGGCGAGGCGGTGTACATCTTCGATCTGGAGGAGGTGGCCACGGTCATCGCGCTGCACCACAAGGTCAGCACCAACGTCGTGGTCGACCTGCGGCTCAAGGGCCTCAAGGAGCCCCGAGAGAGCGATATCTGGCTGCTGGGCGCCATCGGTCCCCGGATGGTGTACTCCACCAACCTGGATGCGGCCCGCCGGGCCTGCGACCGGCGGATGGTCGCGTTCGCACACACCGCGCCGGACTGCGCGGAGATCATGTGGAACGAGCAGAACTGGACCCTGGTCAGCCTGCCGATCGCCAGCAACCGCGCCCAGTGGGAGGAAGGACTGCAGACGGTGCGCCAGTTCAGCGACCTGCTGCGGGTGCTGCCGCCGACACCGCAGGCGGCGCTGCCGGAGGCCGCGTCGACGGCCGCCCCGCGCAGCCTGGAGCCCAGCCGTCCGCTGGCGCCGGCCGTCCAGCTGGAGCTGACGGCAAGGCCCGCCGAGCCCGAGACCCGCGAGCGGGTGGCCGGGCCGGCCCTGGGCATCCGCCAGGCCCCGCGCTTTCAAAGCTGACACCGTCTGTGTCACGTCCCGTCGCCCTGATCACCGGGCCCACCTCGGGGCTCGGCGCCGGCTACGCCCGCCGCTACGCCGCCGACGGCTATGACCTGGTGCTGGTCGCCCGGGATGCCGAACGACTGGACCGGCTGGCCGGTGAGTTGCGCGGCGCGACCGGCTGCGCCGTCGAGCTGCTGCCCGCCGACCTGGCTGACGCCGATGGCCGGGCGGGCGTCGCCGAGCGGCTGGCGGCGGGGGTGCGGGTGCTGGTGAACAACGCCGGTTTCGGCACGTCCGGGCAGTTCTGGACCGCCGAACCGGCGGTGCTGCAAGCCCAGCTGGACGTCAACGTGACCGCGGTGCTGCAGCTGACCCGCGCCGCGCTGCCGCCGATGCTCGACGCCGGCGTCGGCACGGTGCTCAACGTGGCCAGCGTCGCGGGGCTGGTCTCCGGGCGGGAGTCGACCTATTCGGCGTCCAAGGCCTGGGTGGTGTCGTTCACCGAAGGCCTGGCGGCGGGGCTGGCGGGCACCGGCGTCGGTGTCCACGCGGTCTGCCCGGGATACGTGCACACCGAATTCCACCAGCGCGCCGGCATCGATGTCGGATCGCTGCCGTCGTTTCTGTGGCTGGAGGTCGACGACGTGGTGTCGGCGAGCCTGGCCGACATCGCCCGCGGCAGGGTGCTCAGCATTCCCGGGGCGCAGTACAAGGCGATAACCAGCGTCAATCGGCTGCTGCCCCGGGGTCTGGCACGCATGATGACCAAGACGTTCGGCCAGGGCCGTGGGCGCACCTAGCTCCGGACTGCGCTAGCGGGCGTTAGCTCAGGTGCGGACTCTCATTGCGATAGTGGCGGCGGCGCTGGTCGTCGCCGGCTCGGCGGCGTGTTCGGGCTCCGGGCCGCAGGCCGGCCCGTACGGCGCGCAGACCGCCCGGCTCGGTCAGTCGCTGACGCTGCTGGGCTGGAACGTCACCCTGGCCAACCTGCGCTGGGAAGCCGACCGGGTGCTGGTCGACGTCTCGGCGACGGTCTCCGACCCGGCGGCATCGCACGCCAAGCCCGAACAGCTCCGGTTCGGGGTGTACGGCACACCGGCCCGGCCCATCGAGGCCACCGGTATCGGCAGCTGCGACCCGCTGCTGGCGTTGGCCCCCCAGCCGCTGTCGGCGTCGGTACCCGACCGGCTGACCGGCACGGTGTGCATCGGGCCGCTGAAAGAGCGCAGCGCGGTCCGGGGCGTCTACGTCTATTCGCCGGCCGACCGCATGCCGGCAAGCACGGTGGCCTACGCGGTGGCGTTTCCGCTGGGGGTGGCGCCGACCAGCCCCGACGACACCGGCCTGGTGCTGACCACGCAGGGGGTGGCGGCGTGGCGTGCCGATGGAACTCCGCTGACCCCGGCGGCGCTGGGTGACGTGGCGGCGTTCGTCGGCAACGGCTACCTGCTGCTGACCCTGGCCGTCGATTCCGTCGCCGCCCGGTACCGCGCCGACTCGCTGGCCCGCGGCGGGCCGCTGATGTTGGTGGCCGCACCGTCGGCACCGCTGCCGGGGCTGCGTTCGGACTGCGCGGCATTCGGCTCGTCGGTGCTGATCCTGCCTGAGGCGTCGCTGAACTCGGTGCACGTCAGCACGTCGCTGTGTACGCAGGGTGAGATCAACGCGGCCGTGCTGTACGCGTCGCTGTCGGTGATCGGCACTCACGCCGCGGTGTGGACCGGTGCCTGAGCAACCCGGGCCCACCGAGTGGGGGGAGCCGACGGCCGGGGTCGGGCCATGGCCCGGGGATCCGGGTGACCCGTCGGCCGATCCGCGCTATGACCCGGAGTTGCTGCGTGAAGGCGACACCCGCAATGTCGTCGACGCATACCGCTACTGGACCCGGGAAGCGATCATCGCCGACATCGATTCCCGTCGGCATGCGCTGCACGTGGCGATCGAGAACTTCGGCCATGACGCCAACATCGGCTCGGTGGTGCGCACCGCGAACGCGTTTGCCGTGCACACCGTGCACATCGTCGGGCGGCGCCGCTGGAACCGGCGCGGCGCCATGGTCACCGATCGCTACCAGCGGCTGCGTCATCACGACAGCACCACCGGGTTGCTGGATTTCGCCGCCTCGGCGGGCCTGACGGTGGTGGCGGTGGACAACGTGGCCGGCGCGGTGCGCCTGGAGCAGAGCGTACTGCCGCGGGATTGCCTGCTGGTGTTCGGTCGGGAAGGGCCGGGGATCAGTGCGGAGGCGCGTGCCGGTGCGGACCTGACCGTATCGATCGCCCAGTTCGGCTCGACCCGCAGCATCAACGTCGGCGTCGCCGCCGGGATCGTGATGCACGCCTGGATCGGCCGGCACGGGGACATCGACTCGGCCTGGTAGGCCGGCCCGGTACCCACGCAGAACCGGCTTACACCGCTGAGGACATAGTAAAAACCTGAGAATATCGTCTTCTCATCGACAAACTGACGGTTTGAACTTGCGAGGTATCCCATACTTTCGGTATGGATTAGGGGTCATTCATCCGGATGACGAACCGCAGGGGGGAGTTCCTGCGACAAGGGGGAGTTTCATGCAATACGCCATTCGTTCCAACCACGCAATCACCGGCATCGCGCTGGCCAGTGCCGGCATGCTCGCGATCGCGCCACTCGCAGTTCCCGATGTCCAGGCGGCAACCGCGCACACCGTCAACGCAGCCGCGGAACTGATGGCCAGCACCATCGACTTCGACTTCACGTCGCTGGCGGCGGCGGCATCGGACCCGACGCTGGGGGGTTCGATCGGGGGGCTGCTGAACTCGGTCTTCGGGTTCGCCGGCCTCGGCAGCCTGCTGAACGGGCTGAGCGGCCTGGTCAATTCGCTGTTCGGCGACACCGGATCGTTCCTGGGGGCGCTCGACCCGAGTCACCTGTTCGGCGGGGTGTTCCAACTGTTCGACTCGCTGCTGGGCGGTCTCGGCCTGGGCCACGGCGCGGAAGCGCTGGCGGCGGCGGCGTCGGACCCGACGCTGGGGGGTTCGATCGGGGGGCTGCTGAACTCGGTCTTCGGGT